>NZ_CP051677.1:5022564-5761753 GCF_012849055.1 Spirosoma rhododendri
CCTCCCGCAACAGGATTTTTAAACACCCAGCTATCCCAGAACGTTACCTATGGGCTAACAATGATTCACTAATTACTCAACGTCATGGCAGATAAAACGCTCGAAAAAGTAGAAGAAGAATACAAAGACCAGAAGGTCGGTGGTGGTGATAACGGCACCGGACACGGTAGTACCGGTACGGGTGGCAGCTCAACTTCGCACAAAAGCAGCAAGAAGTCGAAAGGCGGAAGCAGCGCGGGTGGCTCGACCGGCGGCTCAAAAGGTGGCCACAGCAACTAGAACCAAGTAGCCGAAAGCGACTATCTCTGATGGGGATAGTCGCTTTTTGTTTATAGCCCTCACTCGTAAACCCCTCCTGCCATGAACACGCTCATCTCCACCCGCTACACCGCTACCATGGTCGACGGGGCCTTGCTGCTGCTGCGTATTGGCATTGCCGTGCTCATGATTCCACACGGTCTGCAAAAGCTCAACGGTTTCGACAAAATGCAGAACGAGTTTGTCAGTTTTATGGGACTTGGCCCCAAACTATCCCTGGTGCTGGCGATGTCGGCCGAGCTGGGCTGTTCCATCCTGTTGCTGGTCGGCCTGTTCACGCGGTTTGCTACCATACCGCTGATTATTACGATGCTGACAGCCTTGTTTATGGCGCATCAGGGCGCGCTGTTCGGCGACGGCGAGAAAAACGGACTGTTTATTACCATGTTTCTGGTATTGCTCATTCTGGGTCCGGGCGAGTATAGCCTCGACGCCCGGCTGGGCAAGCGCCGGTTCTAAAAGCTGTAGCGTACCTGACACCAGGGAATTTCCTCCGCCAGCAGCCGTTCGAACACCGTAATCATCTTGCTCTTTAGCTGGTGCTGATACCGAATGTTCCAACCGCCGAACTGACTCACCTTGTTTTCCTGCAATTCGGGCACCCATAGCAATTCTTCCGCCTTCGGGTTGATCGCCAGATTCGCCTGATGCTGTTGCTGATTATGAGTCAGGAAAATCACTTCGCACTTCAGTTGCGCCTTCACTTCGGGACGCAGAGCCGCGTCGAGTTGCTGAAACAGTCGCCGGTAATCGGTACGCCACTGCTTGCCTCCGTAGACGATTACTGGTGAAAAATTGACGTGCACCTCATAGCCCGCTTCGTAGAAATCGTTGATGGCAGCAATGCGCTTCTCAATGCTGTCGGTACGCACATCGACCAGCTTGCTGATCTCGGTGGGCATCAAACTGAACCGAATCCTGACCTTACGCTGCGGATCAAACGAAAGCATGGCCGGGTTGACAAACTTGGTTGCGAACGTCGCTTTGGCACGCGGATGATCGCGGTAAAACGCAAACGCCTGCTGAATTCCGTCGCTCAGTTCGTAATCAACCGAAATATCAGAGTTACAGCCAATGTCGTAGGTGTAAAACTCCGGATCGGTCTGATTGGCGGGCTTGGGCCACGGTTGGCTCATCACATGTTGATCGACGGCAGTTAGTATCTCGTCGGTATTGGTGAAGAGCGTAATTGGGTTGACTTTCTTGTGCCGGTCGACGTAGCAGTAGGCACAGCCCCCAAAACAACCGTTGGCCAGACTCGGCGCGATAAAGTCCGAGCTGCGCCCGCTCCAGCGAATCTCCTTCGATTTGAGCGTACCCAGCACCAGCACATCAGACTTGATCTTGAAGTGATTCATTCCCAGTTCCGGCAGACGATTATGCTGCCGGATTGCCATTGTCTCGGCCTCGGGGAAGCGGGTCAGCACGTCGGAACCGTGCTGATTGATGGCGTCGGCAGTATACAGAATCAGACTGGGATTGAAGTCAGGCATATAGGGAGCAATGGGTTACTAGTATAACGTCTCATCATCTTTAATCGTTCAGCTTTATCCCTTTTCAACCAGCTGATTAACAGACCATTGACTATTATTTATACGACAAAAACAGCGGTACGACAGCGTAGTTTGCCTGGCCGTTGAACTGGATTTTAAATCACTTTTTTCCCTGATCAGTTTATTAAAAACAAATTAATACTCGACGTAACCTATGACTGACAACGACAACTATGTGGTCGACGGTGCCGGACGGCGATGGTTCCTGAAGCAGTCGACGGCGCTGGCCGGCACCCTGCTTCTACCCCCGCTTGCTACCTCATCATCGGCCCATCCTGCTGCCGCGCCAACTGCGGATACAACCACCCGGCCTATTACCCTACGTATCAACCGGAAGACGTACAAGCTGACGGCTGAACCGCGCGAGACACTACTTGATCTGATGCGGGAACGGCTTAACCTCACGGGTTCCAAGAAAGGCTGCGACCACGGCCAATGTGGTGCCTGCACGGTGCACATCGACGGGCGACGGGCCTACTCCTGCCTGACGCTGGCGGTTATGCAACAGGGCCGCGATATCACGACCATCGAAGGGCTGGGCACCGAATCGGCGCTGCACCTACTACAGGCTGCTTTTATCGAACACGATGGGTTTCAGTGCGGCTTTTGCACACCTGGTCAGCTTATGGCGGGGGCGGCCCTGCTCAAAGAGGGACATACCGGCTCGGCCGACGAAATTCGGGAGTGGATGAGCGGCAACATATGCCGGTGCGGGGCCTATCCGGGTATAGTATCTGCTATTCAGTCGGTTAAGAAAGGAGGAACACCAGGATGAACAATTTTCGATACAACGAAGCCAACCAACCCGCGCAGGCTATTCAGCAGATCGGCACTGGCGCAGACACGAAATTTATCGCAGGTGGTACCAATCTGGTCGACCTGATGAAATACACGGTTGAGCAGCCCAACACGCTGGTCGATATCAGTCGGCTGGAGCTGGCCAAGATTGAGAAAACAGCCACGGGCATACGCATCGGCGCGCTGGCCCGCAACAGCGACATGGCCGAGCACCCACTCGTAACGGGGCAATTTCCCCTGCTTTCGGAAGCGTTGCTGGCTGGCGCGTCGCCCCAGTTGCGGAACATGGCAACGCTGGGTGGCAACCTGATGCAGCGCACGCGGTGCAACTATTTCTACGACGTCAGCCAGCCTTGTAACAAACGACAGGGTCCGACTGCGCAGGCCGGGTGCGGGGCGCTGGACGGCTATAATCGCATTCATGCCATCCTGGGGCTGGAAACGGGCAATCTGAATCAGTCGTGCATTGCTACCAATCCCAGCGACATAAACGTCGCACTGGCGGCCCTCGACGCCGTGGTGAACGTAAGCGGACCAGGGGGTCAGCGCACTATTCCGATTCGGGATTTTCACCGGCTGGCGGGCAACAAACCGCAGCAGGATACGACACTGGCCCCCAACGAACTGATCACATCGATCGATCTGGCGACTCCCCAGCGGGCGGGCAAATCACACTACCTGAAAGTACGTGACCGGGCGTCGTATGCCTTTGCGCTGGTCTCGGTTGCTACCCGGCTGGTTGTCGAAAACGACCGGATTCAGGATGTCAGGCTGGCGCTGGGCGGTGTTGCCCACAAGCCCTGGCGGCTGACCAGCGTCGAGCAGCAGTTGATTGGCAAGCCCGCTACGGAAGCCTCGTTTCGCGAAGCTGCCCGTCAGCTGGTGGCCGGGGCTAAGGGCTTCGAGCACAACGCGTTTAAAATCGAGCTGGCTCAGTCAGCTATTGTCCGGGCCCTGCAAACGGTAGCCGCGTAAAACGGCATTCCATCAATCCAACAAGTTAGTTATGGAACCAAAACTCATTGGCGACCCGATCGATCGTATCGACGGCAAGCAAAAAGTAACCGGCGGGGCCCGCTACTCGGCAGACATTAAACAGCCGGAAATGGCGTATGCCGTATTGGTGATGAGCACCATTGCCAACGGTACCATCCGCGACATCGATACCGCCAGCGCGGAGAAGATGCCCGGCGTACTGGCCATCATGACGCACAAAAACACCCCAAAACTTCCGGGCTACGACGCGAATAAACCCGGCGCGACGGCCCTCGGGCGGGTGCTGCATTTGCTGCACGACAATCAAGTCGATTACAGCAACCAGCCGATTGCCATGGCCATTGCCGATTCGTTCGAGCATGCTGTCGATGCAGCTAATCACGTACGGGTTACGTACCAGCCCAAAACACCCGCTCCGGGCCTGCCGACCAGCAAAGCCGAACCGTTCCGGCCGCAGAAACTGCCCCGCCCCGACGACCCGGTCGATACGCAACGGGGTGATCTGACGAAAGCAATGGCATCGGCTGAAGTCTCGCTTAAACAGACGTACACCACCCCGACGCAGATACACAACGCGCTAGAACCCCATACGTCGGTAGCGGTATGGGAGGGCAAACAACTGACGATCTACCAGGCGACCCAGGGCATCTTCCCGTCGCGGGAGCGCATCGCCGAGTACTTCGCCCTGCCGCCCGAAAACGTACGGGTCATCGCCCAGTTTGTCGGGGGTGGATTTGGTAGCAAGGGCCCCGTCTGGGCCGACGGCGTTCTGGCCGCGATGGCAGCTCAGTATGTCAAACGGCCGGTGAAGCTCGAACTCCGGCGCAGCGATATGTTTGGCATGGTTGGCTCCCGGTCGGCCACGACTCAGCAGCTCGAAATCGGCGCGTCGCGCAGTGGCGATTTTCTGGGTATGGCGCACCGGTCGCTGAACCAGACGTCGGTGTTCGACGATTTTTCCGAACCGGCCGGTATCCTGACCCGGGTACTGTACAAATGCCCCAGTCAGGAGGTGACGCACCGGTCGATACGGGCAAACATCGGCGCCACCTCGCCCATGCGCGCGCCGGGCGAAGCGCCGGGTATGTTTGCCCTCGAATCAGCCATCGACGAACTGGCGTACCAGCTCAACATGGACCCGATTGCGCTGCGACTGAAAAATTACGCGGAAACCGATCAGCAGAAAGAACTGCCGTTTTCCAGCAAATCGCTGCGGGAGTGCTACCAGCAGGGTGCCGAACGCTTTGGCTGGTCGAAGCGGACGGCGGCTCCCCGCTCGATGCGCGACGGCAACATCCTGATCGGTATGGGCATGGCAACGGCCACTTACCCGACCATCCGCGACGAAGCCTCGGCCAAAATCAAATTCAACGCCGACGGTACGGTGCTGCTCAGCATCGGTACGCAGGACATCGGTACCGGCTCCTACACGGCCATGACGCAGCTGGCGGCCAACGCGTTCGGTATTTCGACCGATCTAGTAACGCTGCGGGCGGGCGACACCCGTCAGCCCAAAACACCCGTGTCGGGTGGTTCACGCACGACTGCCAGTGCGGGCTCGGCCGTGGTACAGGCCGCGGAAGCCGTCATTCTCAAAGCTAAACAACTCGCTCTCAACGATCTCAAGTCGCCTTTGAAAGGGCAGAAGGAAAGCGATATGGTCGTCGAAAAAGGCCGGCTTTTCCTGAAAAGCGACCCCAAAAAAGGCGAGCTACTGACGACACTGCTCAAGCGTAACGGCGGCAACGCGCTGGAAGCGTCGACCAGTTCGAAATCGGGCGATGAAAAGGAAAAGTATTCGATGTACGCCCACGGCGCGCAGTTTGCCGAAGTGCGGATCGACGAAGCGCTGGGCGAAATCCGGGTGTCGAAACTGACGGGAGCGTATGCGGCCGGGCGAATCGTCAATGCCAAAACGGCCCATAGTCAGCTTGTCGGCGGCATTGTCTGGGGGGTAAGCATGGCCTTGCTGGAGCATGCCATTCATGACCCGCGTACCAACCGAATCATGAACGCCAACCTGGCCGAATACCACGTACCGGTGAATGCCGACATCCCCGACATCGACGCATTTTTCGTGGATGAAAAAGACGAAATCGTAAACCCGGCGGGGGTTAAAGGCATCGGTGAAATTGGGATTACGGGGTCTGTGGCGGCTATTGCCAATGCCATCTACCACGCTACGGGCAAGCGTATCCGGGAGCTGCCCATCACCCCGGACAAGATTATGTCCTTTACCGCCTGACGATAGGCTTCTCTGTTTTCGAGTCGATCACTATGTACGGGGCATGGTGGTCGGCTTCTTTACGGGTGAGGGTCTGACGACTGGTACCATTCCAGACTGTTTTGGGCGGCTCTCCACCAAAGCGTGTATCTTCACAAAATTTCCGGTTTTGTGGCCCATAAACCCACCAGTAGGTAGGTGATAACGGCTTATATGTGCCTTCTCCCTCTTGTTAATTTGACTTATAGATGATTCTCATTGTTGATGACAGACCCGAGAATATCCTTCCGCTAAAAAAAATCCTCGATTTACACCAGTTTACGGTCGATACAGCCGGGTCGGGCGAAGAAGCCTTGAAAAAGGTGCTCAAAACAGACTACTCTGTTATCATTCTGGACGTGCAGATGCCGGATATGGACGGCTTCGAGGTGGCCACCGCCATTGCCGGATTCGGCCGCGCCAAGCATACGTCGATCATCTTTCTGTCGGCCGTCAACACCGATAAGAAGTTCATCACGAAAGGCTACACATCGGGGGGCGTCGATTACCTGACTAAGCCGGTCGACCCTGATATTCTGGTGCTTAAAGTAAAAACCCTGCACAAGCTATACGAGCAGCAGCAAACACTCCGCGTTGCGCAGGCATCGCTGCGGCAGGAGATCGACGTGCGCAAACAGGCCGAGCAGGCCCTCACCGTTCGGATGCAGGAGCTACAGGCGATGCTGACGATGCTGCCCCAGCTGGCCTTCACAACCACGCCCGACGGGCAGCTGGAGTACGTCAATCAGCACTGGCTGCGCTACGCCCGAAGCCCGCTGACGCTGCCCGAAACACACCCCAACGACGATATGGCTTCGATCTGGCAGGAAGCTCTTCGGGCGGGCGATGCGGGCTATAGCCGGGAGGTCAACCTGAAAGAGCTGGCCACGGGCACACACGTCTGCCACCTGCTCCGCGTGATTCCGATTCGGCAGCAGGACCAGCTGGTGCGGTGGATCGGCACATTTACCGACATTCAGGACCAGAAACAAACAGCCGCGCAACTCGAAAAAGAGGTGGCCCTACGCACGAGCGAGCTGCAACGGAAGAACAGCGAACTGGAGCGCAGCAATCAGGAAATGCAACAGTTTACGTGGGTGGTTTCGCACGACCTGAAAGAGCCGCTCCGCAAGATTCAGCTGATGAGCGATCTCGTCAAGCAGAAATACCTGAGCGACAATGCCGAAGCGACCATGTACCTCGACCGCACGATTCAGTCGTCGGCCCGGCTGTCGACCATGATCAACGATCTGCTGGCTTACTCGCAGTTGTCGGCCCCCGAAACGTTTACGACTACCGATCTGAACGAACTGCTGACTACGCTACGATTCGACTACGAACCCATTATCCGGCAGAAAGAAGCGACCGTCGATATCGGGCCGATGCCTACGATCGAAGCGATGCCGACCCGGATTCGGCAGGTTTTTCAAAATCTGCTGTCCAACGCCCTGAAGTTTGCCCGGCCCGGTGTCCCCCCCTACATCAGAATCAGCGCCGAACGTGTGGGTGAGCGGGCCATCGACGCCCCCGTTGACCCATCGGGCGACTACTACCGGTTTACCGTCTCCGACAACGGTATCGGCTTCGAGGACAAGTTTCTGAGCCGCATTTTTGTCATTTTTCAGCGTCTGAACAGTCGGGAGCGCTACGAAGGTACCGGCATCGGTTTGGCCATCGCACAGAAAAACGTCAGTGTTCATAACGGCCTGATCTCGGCCCAGAGCAAGGTCAACGAAGGCAGCTGTTTCACGTTTGTTTTACCAATTAGTCAACGAGCGAAAGAGTGATAGACTGAGTGAGCGATGGCCTGCGTCAGCAACTTATCGCTCATTCACTCATTCACTCACTCGCTCATTCACTTTCGATCCATGTCCAGTTCAACGCCGGTTGTCCGGCAGCTTCGACTTGTTTTTATTGCCTCAACGATACTGCTGCTCATCAGCCTGGGGGCTTCGTATTACAGCATTCAGCAGCTGATCGAAAATTCGCAGCGTATCAATCATACGAATCAGGTATTGACCCAGGCCGATAATATACTGGCCAGCCTGAAGGACGCCGAAACGGGGCAGCGGGGCTATCTGGTCACGCGCAACCAGCTCTTTTTGCAGCCGTACAACGGAGCCTACGAAAAGACGGCTGCCAGTTACGATCAGATCACCAACCTGACCATCGACAACCCCGATCAGCGGCAGAATATGTCGGAGCTGAAGCAGCTTTACGAGGCCAAGTTTCAGCAGATGCAGCGTATCGTCCGGCTGTTTCAGGCGGGCAGCACACTACCGCTCGAAACCCTCGATCAGGAGATGCAACGCGGCAAGCTGATCATGGACAAGGTGCGGATCGTGGTCGACAGGGTCAAGCGGCAGGAAAACGCGCTGTTAGCCGAACAGATTTCGCGGCAGCAGGTGTACATCAGTTACACGCCGTTGCTGTTGCTGATTACGGGGCTGCTTTCGATCATCATAACCGCTTTCGCTTACGTACGTATCAAACGGGAGCTTGACGACCGGATGGCCAAGCAACTGCGCGATGAAGCCGATTACGCCGAAACAAACCGGCGCATCACGGTTATGGAGCGTATGACCCACCTGATTGCTGCGGGCGACTATACCAGCCGTAATCCCGATTCGGCCGACGATGATCTGGGGCGCATTGCCCGGTCGATGAACAATATGACCGACTCGCTGGAGCGCACGTTCACGGACCTGAATCAGCTAAACTGGCTGCGGACGGGCCGGGCGGCCATCGGCGATGCGCTGCGTGGCCAAAGGAACCTCTCAAGACTGGGCAACCAGTTGCTGACGACCGTTTCCGAGTACGTCGGGGCACCGCTGGCGACACTCTACCTGAATCAACAGGGTAGCTACGAACTGCTGGCGCACTATGCCACGCAACAGGCTCCCCTGACCCTGACGGTGGGCGAAGGCATCGTCGGGCAGGCGCTGCAACAGCAGAAGGCGATTGTCATTGACGACCTCCCGACCAGCTACCTGCGCATTAGCTCGTCGCTGGGCGAGTCGGTGCCAGGTGCTTTGCTTGTCACGCCCCTGTTGCTGGGTGAAACGACCATCGGCGTTATTGAACTGGGCTTTTTCCAGAAACCCGATGCGCAGGTTGTCGAACTGCTGGAATCGAGCCGGGAAGCCATTGCCATCGGGCTGAATGCCGCCCTGTCGTACAACCGATTGCAGCAGCTGTTCAACGAATCGCAGGCGCAGGCCACCGAGTTGCAGGCGCAGCAGCATGAGCTCGAAAAGCTGAACGCCGAACTGGAAATACAGACCCAGAAGCTACAGGCGTCGGAAGAAGAACTGCGGGTGCAGCAGGAAGAACTACAGCAAACCAACGCCGAACTCGAAGAACGGGGGGTGTTGCTGGAAGAGCGCAACAACGACATTCGGAAGAAGGCCGACGAGCTGGAGCTGACGACGCGCTACAAATCGGAGTTTCTGGCTAATATGTCGCACGAGCTGCGGACGCCACTCAACTCGATTCTGCTGCTGAGTCGACTGCTGGCCGAAAATTCCGACCAAAACCTCAACGACGACCAGGTTGAATACGCCCAGGTTATCCAGTCGTCGGGCAACGGGCTGCTCGGGTTGATCGATGAGATTCTGGATTTGTCGAAGATCGAAGCGGGCCAGATGTCGCTCGAATACCTGACCGTGTCGGTGCAGGAAATCACGGCGGAGCTGCAAAATCTGTTCGGGTTGCTGGCCCGCGAAAAAGGACTGTCGTTTGTAGTCAACGTCGACCACGACGTTCCACTGACGTTTGAAACGGACCGGGTCCGGCTCGGGCAAATCCTTAAAAATCTGATTTCCAACGCGCTGAAGTTTACGCAGCAAGGCAGCGTAACGCTCGCCGTCAGCCGGGCCGCTACGCCAGCCGGTTCGCTTTGTTTCAGCGTGAAAGACACGGGCATCGGTATCGCTCCCGACAAGCAGGCGCTGGTTTTTGAGGCCTTCCAGCAGGCCGACGGCTCGACGAAGCGCAAGTTCGGCGGTACGGGGCTTGGCCTTTCCATCAGTCGCGAACTGGCCCGGCTGCTGGGTGGCGAAATTACCCTGACGAGTGAACTTGGTCAGGGCAGTGTGTTTACGCTGTGCGTACCGACCTCGCTCCGTCAGGAATCAGGTGAGGGCAACTACGCAGCCCCCACCCCCGCTGAGCTGCCCGTTGTCCACCAGCCGTCGATACCAGCGCCCGCTCCGGCCCGCTCGGTCGACCCGCTGATCAGCGCGGTCATTCCCAACGACATTCCCGACGATCGGGACACGATCGAATCGACCGATAAGGTGATGCTGATTGTGGAAGACGACCCGTATTTTGCCCGTTCGCTGCTCGACTACACCCGGCAGAAAGGGTACAAAGGCGTGGTGGCGGTGCGGGGCGACGAAGGGGTACGACTGGCCACGCACTACCAGCCCGCCGGGATTCTGCTCGATGTGCAGCTACCCGTAATGAGCGGCTGGGATGTTATGGATGCCCTGAAAGCCAACCCGCAGACCCGGCCCATTCCGGTGCATGTGATGTCGTCGATGAAAGTCAAAAAAGAAAGCCTGCTGAAAGGAGCGATCGATTTTGTCGACAAACCGGTGGCGTTTGACCAGCTCGACGACGTGTTCAGCAAGATCGAGTACGTCCTCAGCCGCGACGCCCGCAAAGTGCTCATCATCGAAGATAACCCCAAGCACGCCAAAGCCCTCGCCTACTACCTGTCGACGTTCAATATCAACTCGGAACTGAAAAGCGACCTGTCTGCCGGGCTCGACGCCCTGAAAACGGAAGCCATCGACTGCGTTATTCTGGACATGGGCATTCCAGACAGCAAAGCCTACACCCTCCTCGACGAAGCACGCAAAGACCCGACGCTGGAGAAACTGCCGATCATTATTTTCACCGGAAAGAGCCTGTCGATGGCCGAAGAGATGCGGATTCGCAAGTACGCCGATTCGATCATCGTCAAAACGGCGCACTCCTACCAGCGGATGCTCGATGAAGTGTCGTTGTTCCTGCACCTGGTCGAAGAGCAGAAAGCGGGCGCAGCCAACCAGCTGACCGGCAGGCGGCTCAACGAACTTAGCCAGGTGCTGACGGGCAGAACCGTGCTGGTTGCCGATGACGACGTGCGGAACATTTTCTCGCTTACGAAGGCGCTGGAGCAGTACAACATGACCATCATTCCGGCGCTGGATGGCAAAGAAGCCCTGCAAAAACTACAGGAAAACCCAGCTGTTGACGTGGTGTTGCTGGACATGATGATGCCCCAGATGGACGGCTACGAAACGGCAACCCGAATTAGGGAAAACGCGCTGTGGCGAAAACTGCCGGTTATTGCCGTAACGGCGAAAGCCATGACCGGTGACCGCGACCGGTGTATTCAGGCTGGTGCTTCCGATTACATTACCAAGCCCGTCGACATCGATCAGCTCGTTTCACTCCTGCGTGTCTGGCTGTACGACCGAAGCTAGATCCCCCAATCCCGACAAACCTATGCCTAAGAAACGACTGCTGCTGGTCGATGACGACCCCCGCAATATTTTCGCACTGACGGCCCTGCTCAAAAGCCGTTCATTCGACTGTGTTTCGTGTACAAGTGCGCCCGATGCACTCACGCTGTTGCAAACCGACCCCCATATCGACGCCGTTCTGCTCGACATGATGATGCCCGACATGGACGGCTACGAAGCGATTCCGCGCATCCGGGCACTGCCGGGGTATGCCGATGCCCCGATTTACGCCGTAACGGCGCAGGCAATGGTTGGCGACCGGGAAAAATGCCTGCGTGCCGGAGCTACCGAGTATATTTCCAAACCTATTGATGTTGACCGGCTGGTCACCTTACTGTCGACCCTTTGACAGACCTATGATTACGAACGACGAGCTGGATCTGCTGTTAGCCGATCTGCTGGACCATTACGGGTACGATTTTACCCATTATTCGCGGGCGTCGCTTACCCGGCGCGTCAACAGACTTTGGCACATAAGTAAATTTCTCAGTTTTGCGGCCCTGCGACATCGTCTGCGCAGTGACGCCGACTATGCCGGGCAGTTTGTGGAGGGCATCACCGTCAACGTCACGGAGATGTTTCGCGACCCGCTCTTTTATCAGGTCCTTCGCCGGGATGTGCTGCCCACGCTGGCGGCCAAGCCATTTATCCGTATCTGGCACGCAGGCTGCTCAACGGGCGAGGAAGTGTACTCGATGGCGATTCTGCTCAGCGAAGTCAATCTGGCGCACAAATCACTCCTCTACGCTACCGACCTTAATTCTGAAGTGCTGAGCAAAGCCCGGAAAGGTATTTTCCCGATGGCTCCGCTCAAACAGTACGCCGAAAATTACCGGCTGTCGGGCGGTACGCAGGACTTCTCAACGTATTACACGGCTCACTACGGCTACGCCAAATTTCGCAGTGAGCTGGGCGAAAAGGTAGTCTTCTCGACGCACAACCTCGTTTCCGACGGGTCGTTCAACGAGTTCGACCTTATCCTGTGCCGTAACGTGCTGATCTACTTCGACAAATTGTTGCAGGAACAGGTACTTTCACTATTCGACCAAAGCCTGGCACCACTCAGTTATCTGGCACTGGGCTCGAAAGAAACGTTGAAATTCTCGTCCCTACAGCCCCGCTACCGGCAACTGAACAACGAAAAGATATGGCGCAAGATAGGCTGACCCATGCCCACCCCGTTGTTCTCATCGGGGGTTCCAGCGGTAGTATCGAAGTGCTGCTGGAGCTGCTGCCAGCGCTTCAACCCCCACTGCGCAGCACCGTGATTATCGTTGTCCATCGCGGAAACACCGCCGACTCCACCCTCACCGATCTATTGGCTCATCGCACGCAAATTCCGCTGCGGGAAGTCGACGAGAAAGACCCCATCGAAGCGGGCGTTATCTACCTCGCCCCAGCCGACTACCACTTATTGATCGAAGCAGACCACATTTTCTCGCTCGACGATTCCGAGAAAGTAAACTACACGCGACCCGCCATCGACGTAACGTTTGAATCAGCGGCTGCGGTCTACGGCCCCCGCCTGACTGGCGTTCTGCTGTCGGGGGCCAACGGCGACGGCACAAACGGACTACTGGCGATTCGGAAGGCGGGGGGCCGGGCATTGGTGCAAAAACCCGAAACCGCCCGCATCGACACAATGCCCCAGCAAGCGATCAAGCAGCACGCCTTCGATCAACTCGTTGATGTTGATGAGATAATTGCATATATCAATACGTTGGGTGTAAAGACAACAAGTACGTAATTACCAGCGTTTCTGCGACAAATTATACTTGACTGACAGACAATCTTTCAGGTCTGCATTTCCAGCTTCGGTCGACATCACGAACGCTAGTATAAGTTTGTTAGATAAGTTAGCATGTTATGTCGACCACGAGAGCAAAATTTGTTTAGGTAGCCATTCTTAACTCTTGATCTACGCTAAAATTCATGAAAACGTTGCTTTATATTTTTGCACTTTTCGCAACTAATAGCACTCTTGCGAACAGCACTTCCGATACGGCAGCCGTAAATAAAATAATTAGAAACACTTTAAGAGCATTAAATGCTATACATCATGTGAAGTACGATTATTATATCGAGTCAAATTATTTATCTGAGAATTATCATAAATACGTTAACAAGAAAGTCTATATGGAATTTGACAAGAATGAGCCGTTACTAGGTCTGATTTTTACTGACAGCGAGAAAGATTATTCCTCCGTTTTCAACGGAGAAGAGTACTTCTACATCAATAAAAAGAAACATACTATTGAGTTGACAAAGAGGCCATCTAACAACACATTTCGTAGTCAAACCTCCTTTGTTAACTCTTACTATACATTAAAGTCTTTTTTACCAATTATTCTGTCGTCCGATACAACAAACAAATCAACGGCTGATACTATAATAGACGGCAGAAAGTTTAATGCTTTCCGTTTCACTTTGAATAACTATATGATGAGTAGGTTCGGTAAGTTAGAGAAACTGAGTATTGAAAAGAATTTAACATACACAGTCATTGTAGATGACAGATACTTGCCACTTCAGGTTGTTCAGAGAGACAATTTAAATCCTAAAGATTACACACTTGTAAAATTTTCGGATGTTTCTATAAACGGCGACAAGCCCGCTGCGCAGGAATGGAAATACGAGAATTATACTAAAACGTATAGGCCCATTTCAAAATAGACGGTTCGCTTCGCGTGGGCAGCTTTCAAGTGACAGGATGCAGGCCGAAAGGTCAAGCACCGCAGCCCAACCGAGAAAGGTTATAAAGGCCGAGGGCAACTGCATTCAGGCAAATAACTTGTGTGGCCATCAGCCTATCATTTGCGTTACAAGCAAAGCCGTTACCCGTTCTGATTTTCCCGAATAGCCAGCACACCCAGCACCGGCCCCGGTAGCAGCAGCCAGAACAGCCATAGCGATGCACCGTAATGCGACACCAGCCAGGCCATTGTCTGAATCGATACGACGGTAATCAGGAAGCCCACGCTGGTAACGAGCGTTAGGGTGCTGCCCCGGCTGTCGAGCGGTGTCTGACTGGCCACAAGCGTCGAAAATTGGGGTGAGTCGCCAGCGGCAGCGGCTCCCCATATGAGCAGGAAAACCCCGAAAAACGCGGGAGGCATCGATGAAAGTAGCGGCAGCAGTACCAGGCACAGCCCCGACGTCATGAGCAGGTAGCGAGCCACCCGGCTACTCCCGATCTGCAACGCCCGAAACCCACCCAGCACACAACCCAGCATACCGGCGGCAATCGTCAGAAACGACCAGATGGGCACGTTCAGCGGCTCGGTCGAGTGCGATTTGTTGTACAGGCCGATGAGCAGTGGCAGAAACGCCCAGACCGTGTACAACTCCCACATGTGGCCGAAATAGCCCAGCATCGCCGGGCGAAATGCCGAGGGCTGAAACAGTGTACGAAGGGTGTTGACCTGAAACCGAACGCGCTGCCCCGACACGGGTTTCGACGGTACGACCAGAAACAGAAGCAGCCCCCCGCCAATGGCCAGTCCGCTTACGGCCAGCATCAAACTCCGGTATGGCAGGGTCGTACCCAGCCCACGCAGCAGATGCGGAAACGCCGTACCGAGCACCAGCGCCCCCACCAGAAAGCCCATCGCCCGGCCCAGCACCGGCCGAAACCAGTCGGCGGCCAGTTTCATCCCGACGGGGTAAACGCCGGCCAGAAAAAAGCCTGTCAGCACCCGGCTTGTCAGCACGGTTTCGGCCCGGAGCGGTACAAACAGCCAGCCGACGTTAGCCAGAGCTGCCAGCACCACCGACAGCAGAAACACCCGCGTTGTGGGGAAACGGTCGGGCAACGCCAGCAGGGCGTACACAAGCGTACCGCTGATAAAGCCAATCTGCACCGCCGACGTAATCCAGCCGTTCAGGCCGGGGCTGTTGAGCAAGGGCTGGAGATCGGGAAGAATCGCGTTTCCGGCAAACCAGAGCGACGTTCCGGCAAATTGCGCCAGCACGATCACCGGCAACCGGGCACGGACGAGTAAGGAATCAGGCATGGCCAAAGATAGCGGCCCGGCTCCGATCTGCTGTTGTCTCCGGCAGCATCCCTGCTGTCGGGCTACAATAACGGCTGGCACGAGGTCGCGCCTATTTAGCCTTCGGCTCGACAGCAGGGATGCTGCCGGAGACAATGCACAGCTTTACATCTGATCAGTGTCCGTGCTGTCTGCACTGGCAGCCCCTCCGCGACCAGACCGACGGTGCCCTTTCATGGCGCTGTATTTCGTGAACTGATCGGGTGTCAGGATACCTTTAAGCTGTGCCTTGAAATCGTCGGCGTTGGCTTTCAGTGCTTTCGCTTTGGTGCGATTATCGTCGGGGCTGGCTTGGATCCCGTCGATTTTCTGGGCACGGGTTAGCGCAACCGCGTAGACTTTCTGCGACGTTGCCTGATCCAGACCCAGTTCTTTCGTCATCCGGTCGGTCATTTTCTGCGCGCGAATGCTGGGGTCGGCCATTTTCTGACCCTGTCTGGTGCCTTGCTGATGCGGCACGGTCGACATGGGGGCTTGTTGGGCCAGCGATGGCAGTGAAAGCAGTGCGCAAAGCAGCCCGGTGTAAGCAAGTTTGGTAAGCATGATCGTGATGGTTGTTTCTTCGTAAGACGAGCGATCGACCCGGTAGTTTAGCCAGTTACGCTTATTTAATTGACTGTTAATCGCTGTGTAGCCTGGACCGGCCACCGCGTGGGTCTACGTCCGGGTGGACGCGATAGCAGCCTGCAAAGCTTCCGCTTACAGTAATTGCCCTGACGGGCACCCGGACGTGGACCCATGCGGTGGCCGGTTCAGGCTACATCTACACAGGCTACAAACACAAATCCCCTGACCAGCGAGACTAGTCAGGGGATTTGTGTTTGGCGAGCCAGCCGTTACTTGTCAACCATCTGCGGTTGCTCTTCGGGCTGCTCTTCGTTTGCTTTCTTTTTCTCAGCGTTTTTCTTCAGCTCCTCCAGCCCTTTCTTACCGTAAGCCAGCCGCGTGATACCCACGTACAACACCGGCACGACGAAGATAGCCAGCGAGGTAGCCGCCAGCATACCACCCAGTACCGTCCGGCCGATGGTGGCGCGGGCAACACCACCCGCCCCACTCGCGAGCGCCAGCGGGAACACGCCCAGAATAAACGCCAGCGAAGTCATCAGAATCGGGCGCAGTCGGAGCCGGACCGCTTCGAGTGTCGAGTCCAGCAGATCCTCACCCTTATCGACCCGCTCTTTGGCGAACTCCACAATCAGGATCGCGTTTTTCGCAGCCAGACCAATCAGCGTAATCAGACCAATCTGCGCGTAGACGTTGTTGGTCAGGTACGGGAACAGAATCAGCGCGATAATGGCACCCAGCGCACCAATCGGCACCGACAGCAGAACGGAGAATGGTACTGACCAGCTTTCGTAGAGTGCCGCCAGGAACAGGAATACGAAGGCAACACTCAGCGCGAAGATGTACACCGAACTGCTGCCCGCGTTAATCTCCTCGCGGCTCAGGCCCGAAAAGTCGTAGGCATATCCCTCCGGCAGCGTCTGCGCGGCCACTTCGCGCAGCGCGTCGTTGGCCTGCGAACTACTGTACCCCGGTGCCGACTGACCGTTGACCTCCACCGACCGGAACAGGTTGAAGTGCGAGATGAGCGGAGCATTTTCAATCACCGTTGTTTTCGCAACGGCGGTCATCGGCAGCAGCTGCCCGGCCTGATTCCGCACGTAAAACTGGCTGATGTCGCGCACGTCGGTACGGAACGAAGTGTCGGCCTGCGCCACAACCCGGAACTTACGACCGTAAATAATGAAGTCGTTGATGTACTGACTACCCAAATACGTTTGCAGGGTTCGGTAAACATCAGACACACTGACGCCCAGCTTTTTCGCCTTGTCGCGGTCGACATCGACGCGGTAAGCGGGCGATTTGGCGGTGAAGTACGAGTAAGCCCGACCGATCTCCGGCCGCTTCTGAAGGGCCGCCAGGAAGTTCTGCGTCACGTTGTCGAACGCCTGCACATCGTCGTTGGTTTGCCGCTGCTGTATCTCAAACGTAAAACCCGACGACTGACCCAAACCCGGAATAGCCGGGGGTTGCAGCACCTGCACCCGGGCATCGTTCAGGCCGGCAAAAATCTTCTGGAGCTTCACCACCAGCGAATCGGCCTGCATGTTCCGCTCGGTTCGTTCTTCCCACGGCTTAAGCTGCATAAACACCGTACCGCTGTTCGATTTCGACGCAAACGTGATGGCGTTCAGACCGCCCAGCGCGGCAAAGTGATTGACGAACGGCTGTTGCTTCAGCGTGGCCATCATCTTGTTGAGCACTTCCAGACTTCGGGTGGTCGAAGCGGCTTCCGGTATTTCGTAGGTGACGATCAGACGACCTTCATCCTCCGTCGGAATAAAGCCTGTTGGCTTGGCACGGAACAGAAATACGGTACCGACATAGACAGCGATCAGCCCGATAATCACCAGCGGAGTAGCTTTGATGAGCCGTTTCACCCCGTTGGTGTACGAATCCGATACCCGCCCAAACCACTGGTTAAACTTGTAGAAAAACTTGTTCAGACCCGTCGAATTTTCGTCGATCCGTTCTTCTTTCAGCAGCAGTGTACACAGGGCAGGCGTCAGCGAGAGGGCCACGAATGCCGAGATAAGCACCGACACAGCGATGGTAATGGCGAACTGCTGATACAACCGCCCGACGATACCCGGAATAAAGCCCACCGGCACGAACACAGCCGCCAGAATCAGGGCGATGGCGATAACCGGGGCCGAAATTTCGCGCATGGCCTCCACCGTCGCTTCCTTCGGCGTTTTGCCCCGGTCAATGTTGGCCTGCACGGCTTCGACCACCACAATGGCATCATCGACGACGATACCAATGGCCAGTACGAACGCAAAGAGTGTCAGTGTGTTGATCGTGAATCCGAGCGGTATGAACAGCGCGAACGTACCGACGATAGACACCGGAATAGCCAGCAGTGTGATGAGCGTAGCCCGCCAGCTTTGCAGAAACAGGAATACGACCAGTACGACCAGAATAAGCGCTTCGACCAGTGTTTCGACCACTTCCGAAATCGACACCTGAATAACCGATACCGACTCAAACGGCACTACGTAATTGATGTCTTTGGGAAAGGTCTTTTTCAGCTGATCCATCGCTGCGTATACCCCTTTCGCCGTTTCAAGCGCGTTACTGCCCGGCAACTGATACACCAGCAGGTACGACGCCCGCTTACCATCGACAAACGAGTTGCTGGCGTAGGAGAACTTACCGAGCTGCACACGCGCAACATCTTCAAGCCGCACCAGCGCGCCTTTACTCGGGTCGCTACGGACAATAATCTGCTGGAACTCGCTCTCTTTGCTGAGTCGGCTGTTGGTAAAGACGGTGTACTCGAACGCCTGCGAACTGGGCTGTGGCGGGCCACCCACCGACCCACCGGCTACCTGTAGGTTTTGCTCCTGCAAGGCCGCCGTTACATCAGACGGGGTCATGCCCAGCTGCGCCAGCTTGTCGGGCTGGAGCCAGATTCGCATACTGAAATCGTCGGCCCGGCTGAAAATATCGCCCACGCCCGGCACCCGCAGCAAAGCGTCGCGGATGTAAATGTTGACGTAGTTGTCGAGAAACGAAACGTTGTGAGTGCCATTGGGCGAATAAAGCGCCACCAGCATAAACAGCGACGGGTTACGCTTCCGCACCGTCACGCCAAGCCGGGTTACCTCTTCGGGAATCTGGGGCGTCGCGATACCGACGCGGTTCTGCACGTCGAGGGCTGCGATGTTTACGTCGGTGCCTACTTTAAAGGTCACGTTCATCGTCATCCGCCCATCGTTGGTGGCGTTGGTTTGCAGGTAGTCCATACCCGGCGTACCGTTGACCTGCGTTTCGATGGGCGTTGCTACGGTCTGTTCCACCGTCTGGGCATCGGCCCCGGTATAGTTACTCGTCACCTGCACCACCGGCGGAGTAATGTCGGGGTACTGACTGACAGGCAGCGTCAGCAGGGCCAGCACGCCCAGTGCCACAATGACAATGGACGCCACAATGGCCGTGACGGGTCGGTTGATGAATACTTCAAACATAAATCAAAGAGTGAAAGAGCGAAAGACTGAAAGAGTGAAAGAGTGTCACACCAGATGGCCGCTCTTTCGCTCTTTCACTCATTCGCTCTTTGGATTGTTCGTGACCTTTACCTTCGCGCCTTCCTTTACTTTCTGCGTGCCTTCCGTTACGATCATTTCGCCTTCGTTCAGGCCGTTTTTCACGATGACCTTATCGTTGATCCGGGCACCCAGCGTCACTTTCTTCTGCGTCACCTTGCTGCTGTCGCCCACGACGTAGACGAAGTACTCACTCATCTGCTCGGTTACGGCTTTGTACGGGATCAGCAGTTGCTGCCCCGGCGTCTGATTCCGCACCCGCAGGTTGACGTTTTGCCCGACCTTCAGCTGATTCTTCGGGTTCGGAAACGCAATACGTACACGCAGGGTACCGGTCTGCGGGTCGACGGCCCGGTCTACGATACGGATGGAGCCGGGATACGCGTACTGCGCGTTGTTGGGCAACATGAGCAAAAACGTCGAGTCTCCGCCCTTGCTGGCACTGTTTTGCAACGCGGTAAAACGCGGTATCTGCGTCTCATCGATCTGCACATCGGCCGACAACGGGTTATCGGCCGAGATCGTGTTCAGCGGCAATCCACCGCCGGGGGCCACGGCCGCGCCGAGCCGCACCTGCGAAATACCGATCGTGCCGTCCAGCGGTGCGTAAATCGTGGTGTATTTCAGGTTTGTGGCGACTTGCTGAATGTTTGCCTGAGCCGCTGCTACCTGCATACGGGTGGCTTCCAGCGACGCATTGGCATTGTCGACCACCTGCCGGGCAATGGCGTCCTGCTTTTCCAGGGTTGCATAGCGGTCGGCATCTTTCTGCGCCCGGTTGAGGTTAGCCTTCTGCACGTTCAGGTTGGCCACCGCCTGATCGTAACCGGCGCGATACTGCTGCGGATCGATGCTGTAGAGCTTCTGCCCGCGCGTTACGTGCTGCCCATCTTCAAAGAAAATACCGGTGATGTTGCCCGACACCTGCGGCTGAATTTCGACCTCGCGAAACGCCGTAATCGTTGCGGGAAACTCGTCGTAATACGTTGCGTTCCCCTTTGTAACCGCCACCGCAGATACTGCCGTAGGCGGAGGGGCCTGCTGCTTTTTATCGTCTTTACCACCCCCGCATCCGGCCAGTGTTACGAGCCCTCCTAGTAGCAGTAATCGATAGTTACCCGTTGTCATAACGTAATTTACCTTTGAGTTTAAGGTTTGTAGTTCAACGTTTAAGGTTGTTTCGTCTCTTGCCCAAAACCTTGAACAGTAAACCGTAGACCTTAAACCAATTATTAAAATCTATACTCGCCCAACGCGCGGAGCACGTCGACGCGGCTGACCAGCACCTGATACAAGGCGTTGAACACGTTGAGTCGCGCGGTACGCAGGTCGGCTTCGGCAACGGTCACGTCGAGATACGCCCGGACGCCGGAGCGATACTGTAAATTGATAATGCGGTAGTTGTCCTGCGCCAGTTGCTGATTGGCTACCAGCGCGTAATAGTTCGCCAGATTGCCTTTGTACACCGACAGGGCCTGCGCATATTCCGCGTCGACGCTGTTGGTCAGCGACACAAAATCCCAGTCGAGCCGCTTTACCTGAAGCTCAGCGATACGCAGTTGCTGCACCCGGCGACCGCCCTGAAAAATGGGCAGCACCACCGACAGCCCGATCAGCGAGTTTGGAAACACCTGACTGTACAACTGGGTAAACGTGTTGTTCTGATACTGAAAATTGTAGTTGGCAATGGCCGACACCGACGGCAGGTAAGCCCAGCGGGCGTAGCGTACGTTGGCGTCGAGCAATTCGCGCTGCGTCCGTAGCTGTTGATATTCTACCCGACTTGCCGGATTAGCCAGCTGGGTGGTGTCGAGCGCCGTGTCGCGGACCAGCTGTGTGGTGTCGTAGGCAACACCCAGATTAAGCGCCGGCGGGTAGCCCATGTACTGTTTGAGCACCTGAATCTTGGCCCCCACCAAATCGGTGTATTGCTTCCGCTGAGCCAGCGCGTTGTTCAGCGCCACCTGTGCGCGCTGCGGGTCGGTTTTGTCGACTACCCCACTCTGGTATTGATTCGAGGCATCTCGCAGGCTGCGCTGTAGTCGCGTAATGTCTTCGGTGAGAATATCGGCTTGCCGTTGCGTCAGCACGGCATCGTAATAGGCTTTGCTGACATTGACAACTACGTCGATCTTGTTCAGCGTTGTTGTCTGAGCCGCCTGCACCCGGTAGGCGTCGGCGGTGCGGTTGGCAAGCAGCAGGTCGCGGCTGAGGATACTCTGCGACAGGGAAAAAGACGCGACCGACGTGTTTTGCGCGCCCAGCGTTACGTTCCGGCGTTCCCCGGTGGTAGCGTCGGGTATCTGGGTAACGGGCAGTTTCAGGTAGTGAATAAGTGAATAGCCGCTCGTCAGCTGCGGATACCAGCTCGACTGCGCAATTTTGATGTTGCGGTCAGCAATCTCCTGATCGATCAATGACTGACGAACAATTGGATAATTAGTCAGTGCGTACAACAGGCAATCGTTCAAATACGCTCGTCTGGTCAGCGAATCGGTTGATTTCTGCGCCAGCAGCGGGTTTCCGAGGGTACTTAGCAGCACACAGAGAAGCCCAAAAATCCCTTTTTTCATAACTTAATGAACAGCAGTACACGCCCGATGACCCGGATAGTCAATCTTGTGTACTATCTATCAACTACCAGACGGCTACGTTTTGTTCGCAAGGGGCTAAAATTCTGCTACAATCGTCTATACGGGTATTGACGGGCCAATTTGTCAAAGACGCCCATTCCCCGTAAATTTCGCCTTATTTACCAGTTTCCCCGACTCATGACGGATGCCCACTACGACTCCGACGAACGTGCCGAACGCTCGTTAAATTTCATCGAACAGATTGTTGACGAAGACATTGCAGCCGGTAAAAACGGTGGCCGCGTACACACACGCTTTCCGCCCGAACCCAACGGCTACCTCCATATTGGTCATGCCAAATCCATTTGCCTGAACTTCGGTTTGGCGGATGAATACGGTGGGCAGACTAACCTCCGATTCGACGATACCAACCCCGTTACGGAAGACACCGAGTACGTCGACTCAATCAAAAACGATGTACGCTGGCTGGGTTTCGAGTGGGAAAACGAGTTCTACGCATCGAATTATTTTGAGCAGATCTACCAGTTCGCTGAATCGCTGATTCAGAAAGGACTGGCCTACGTCGATGATTCGACGGCTGAAGAAATTGCCGCGCAGAAAGGTACACCTACCGAGCCGGGTCGTCCCAGTCAATACCGTGACCGGAGCGTCGACGAAAACCTCGACCTGTTCCGCCGGATGCGCGCGGGCGACTACCCCGACGGGGCAAAAGTGCTGCGGGCGAAAGTCGATATGGCGTCGCCGAACATGCAGCTGCGCGACCCGATCATCTACCGCATCAAACACGCGCACCACCACCGCACGGGCGACGCCTGGTGCATTTACCCGATGTACGACTTCGCCCACGGGCAGTCGGACGCGATCGAGCATATCACCCATTCGCTCTGTACGCTGGAATTCGAGGTTCACCGCCCCCTCTACGAATGGTTCATTCAGAAGCTGGACCTCTTTCCGTCGCGGCAGATCGAGTTCGCCCGGCTCAACCTGACGTACACGGTGATGAGCAAGCGGAAGCTGAAGCAACTGGTTGAAGAGAAGCACGTCAGTGGCTGGGACGACCCCCGGATGCCGACCATCGCCGGTATTCGTCGGCGCGGCTACACGTCGGCCAGTATACGTGAGTTCTGCGACCGCATCGGCATCGCCAAGCGCGATAACCTCATTGATGTGGGTCTGCTGGAATTCTGCATCCGCGAAGAGCTGAACCGGACGGCCCCCCGCCTGATGGCCGTGCTCGATGAGAAACCGCTAAAGCTGGTGATTACCAACTACGAGCTGGGCCGCGAGGAGATCATGCAGATCGAAAACAACCCCGAAGACCCGTCGGCGGGTGCGCGCGACGTGCCGTTCAGCCGGGAGGTGTATATCGAGCGTGACGATTTCATGGAGAACCCGCCGAAGAAATTCTTCCGGCTGTTTCCGGGTGGTATGGTCCGGCTGAAAGGCGCGTACATCATCAAGTGCGATGAAGTGGTGAAAGACAACGCCGGGGAGATTATCGAACTGCGCTGCTCGTACATTCCCGAAAGCCGCAGCGGTTCCGACACGTCGGGCATCAACGTCAAAGGCACGATTCACTGGGTATCGGTGCCGCACGCCGTCGAAGCCGAAGTCCGCTTGTACGATCGGCTGTTCTCGGTCGAGAACCCAGCCGCCGACGACCCGGAGGGCCGGCCCCGCGACTTCAAGGAGCTGATAAATCCCAACTCGCTCGAAACGGTCCGCGCCTTCGTCGAACCCGCGCTTGTCAAAGCGACTCGTAGCGGTTCGCTGACCAACGTACAGTTCATGCGCAAGGGCTACTTCATCCTCGATCAGGACTCCACCGACGCACTCCCTGTCTTCAACCGCACTGTCACCCTCAAAGACGGCTGGGCCAAAGAGCAGAAGAAAGGGTAAATCCTGTAAGGGTGAGTAATACTACTCCGATCTTATTTCGGCAACAACCTCAATCCAACTGGCATTTTGCTTTCGGGTTGAGGTTGTTGCTATATTGTACCTAATCAGCCCCTTATCGAGATGACTATGCTACAGATTCCGGTTTCCGAAGCGACGGCCCGGCAATATCAACAACTCTCCGATGAGCAGAAGAAGGCAATTACCCTGTTGATTGCCGATAGCGTCGCCGAAACAACTGACCTGCTTGACATTATGGATTATATCAGTTTCAAGGCCAACAAACGCGGACTTACACCTGACGTATTGGATGATTTGCTTGCTGACTAATGCGTCCTACTATCGTTTTTGACACAAATGGATTGGTGAGCGCGGCCTTACTTGCCCAGTCAGTAAGCCGCCGAGCATTTGACAAAGCGTATCAACATGGTCAGCTGATAACCTCGGCTGCTTGTCTTGCCGAACTGACGGACGTCCTTCACCGCCCCAAATTTTCCCGATACCTTACTCCTGTCGAAGCTGACTTATTCATCAGTCGTTACGCCGGGGTAACCTTGTCGACACACATTCACCTGACAATCGACGATTGTCGCGACAAGAAAGACAACAAGTTTCTTGAAACAGCCGTCTGTGGAGAAGCAGATTACATAATCACCGGCGATCTCGACCTGCTCTGCCTGCACCCGTTTAGAGGTATATCAATTATTACCCCTGCCGATTTCCTGGAGTTACCGTTGCAATCGATCACAGGTTAGACATTCTTGAACTGTGATTCGTCTGATTACGCTGATAGACTGTGATTTATTCTTGAACTGTGATTTTTTTGATTGCGCTGATAGACTGTGATTCAAAAAAGAAATCAGTGCAATCAAAAAATCAGACGAATCACAGTTCAAGACAGTTCAAGAAACCTTACGCCAGCTTTCCTAGGGCCTGCTTCATGGCGGCAAACTGGCGTTTTTTCTGGAGGACGATGGGCGCTGCTACACGCTCGCGACAGTCGAAAATGCCACAGCGTTCGCAGGCTTCGTTGACCAACCGATAAGGCACATCGGCTGAGGGCTGCTGCATAAACTTCATTCGGCTGCGCAGGGCATCGTTGACTGCAAAACACATCGACACACTCATGTTCTGCTGCGCTTCGGGGCGGTGCGAATGAGCCACCGAAATAATCAGGTACTGCTGTCCCGAATCGGCGTATTCCGACAACTGCGCCCGGCAAAGCGTACTGTCGATGCCTTTGTTCTGCTGGAGAAAATGCAGCTCCTGCAAAATCGTCAGGGCTATCCACCGGCGGCAGTAGTGCTCATCGACGATACCGCGCGGTCCGCCACCCTGCTGCCGCGACAGGTGCATCTCTTTCGTCAGCTGGAAGTTGGTTTCGCCCGCCGTGTGGTTGAACCGGTAGAAGAACAGCTGATCGATGCCAAACTGACTGGGCAATACGTTGCTGAGCCGATAAAAAAACCGCTCGGGTGTCGAGCCAAAATCCTGAATCAGTTGCAGAAAAGCCTCATTGCTCCAGGTGCTTCGGTTAAACAGATCCGTTAGTTTGGCAACCAGCACATCGCGTCGGATCAGGATAGCCCCGGCGAAGTACGACGCCCGGTAGTTGTTCAGAATCTGCTCGAACGACTCGGCTTCAACCCACGAGTACGTATATGGGCGAATTTTCAATCCCATGTACTGAAAAGCCACTTCCCGTGCCAGAATGAATGTGCGCTGCGCCGTGTTCAGGCTGGCGTTGAGGTGCAGCGTGCGCCGTTCGGGGCGGTATATCGAGCGCAGTGCCGTTAGTTCGGGCTGATCAGCCGGATCGAACTGCTCGATCTGTATTTCGTAGCGGGTCTTGAGCAGATTGACCAGCAGCGTATCAGACACGACCTGCTCCGGTGCCATAAACTCACCCAGAAAGCTATCGGCAGCCGCTTCGATTTCCGGGAAATAATTGTCGTGCATTTCCTGGTACGACCGCAGCATCGTGAGATACAGCCGTTCGACGCTCATATTGTACGTCTGGGCAATATCCATGAACGTGCGGATCATGGCGCTAACTTTGGCGGGCGCATCAGACAGCAGTTCGAGCAGGTCCGACGGGTCGATACCAAACAGTTCGAGCGGTACTTCGGTCAGGAATTTCGAGCGCAGCAGGTCGGAAATCGGCTCCAGCTTTTTGCTCAGCTTCAACGATACCAGCGTGTCATAGTCGACCTGCATAGCACTGGCGAGAGCCGCGATCTTATCCGCCTTCGGGTATTTTCGGCCCTTTTCGATTTCGGTGACGTACGAAACCGACAGGCCGGACTTCTGCGCCAGATCGCTGGCCGACAGCCCTTTGTCGAGTCGCAACTGCCGCAGTTTCAAACCAAACAGCAATCGAATATGGTCAGCAGGAAGGGTCAATTTTCTTTAGTTTAAGGGTTAAGGCTGCCATAGCCTGGACGTCCACGTCCGGGTGGCCGTCAGGCCAACTCTCGCAGGAGGCAGCTTTTTCGGCCGCTACCGCGTCCACCCGGACGTGGACGTCCAGGCTACAACAGTCTCAAATCCGCACAGCGCAAAGTTACGCCTGTTTTTCGCGTTCTGCCACAAAGTCGGCGAAGGCGGCTTGCAGGGCGTCGAGCGCGTCGGACAGGCCACTCGTGTCGGCGACTTTAAGCTTACCCTCGGCAGTGCGGGCAATGTCAGCGACGCGGGCCACGCCGATCGTTCCGGCCGAACCTTTCAGCGTATGCAGGTGGCTTTTTACGGTTGGTATGTCGCCCAGCTTGTACGCGTCGATCGAGCCGTTGACCAGTTCGGTTGCTTCCGTCACAAACTCTTCCATGATGCTGTCGACCAGTTCCTGCCCGCCAATATCGCGCAGCTGACCAACGATTTCCTCGTCGATGATCGGCAGCGACGGCTCCGCCTGTACGGCAACGGGTGCCGGTGCCGCAGCAGGTACATCGGCCCGCTGCCGCGCCTGGCTGGCGTCGGAGAGTTCCTTCACTTTGGCAATCAGACTCTGCGCCCGGATCGGCTTGGCGATGTAGTCGTCCAGCCCCTGCTGAATAAACCGTTCGCGGTCCTCCCGCATCGAATAAGCCGTCATGGCCACGATGGTTGGCAGTTTTTTACCAAACTGTTCGCGCAGGTTGCGGGTCGTTTCGACGCCGTCCATATCGGGCATCTGAATGTCCATGAAGATCACATCGAACGGGCTGGTATCCCCCCGTCCGATCGCCTGGAAGCGCTCGCTCACCTGGGCGATAGCCGCCGGGCCACTGTCGGCCGTAGTAACAACGCAACCCGATTTGCGCAGGATTTCGCTGGCCACTTTGCGGTTTACGGCATTGTCGTCGACGAGTAGTACCTGCGGGTGGTAGGTGCTGAAGAAATTGGCGAGCGTAATCTCGGCCGCTTCGGTTGTCTGCTGCGACGGGCTGATGGCCGTTTCTTTCAGTTCGATAATAAACCAGAAGGTGCTCCCCTGCCCTACTACCGACTCGACGCCCACCTCGCCTTTCATCAGGTGCGCCAGTTCTTTCGAGATGGCCAGCCCCAGCCCTGTCCCGCCAAACGATTTGCGCGACGACGTGTCGACCTGGCTAAACGAGTTGAACAGCAGGTTGATGTTCTGGGGCGAAATACCGATTCCCGAATCCTCGACCGCCACCCGAATCCGGTTGAACTTCCCCCGCTTGCTTACCAGCGACGCATTGACCCGAACTGTGCCGTTCTCGGTAAATTTGATCGCGTTCGATGTCAGGTTCGACAGTATCTGGAGCAGGCGCGTCTGATCGGCAATAACGAAGGTCGGCAGATCGGGCGCGAGGTGATAGGTAAGATCGTTGTTTTTCGAGTTGGCCTGCTGCCCGAACAAGGCGATCAGCTTCTCGAAAATCTCGCGGAAAGCCACCGGCGCTTCGTGCAGCACCATCTTACCCGCTTCGATCTTCGACAGGTCGAGAATGTCGTTGAGGATATTGAGCAGCGTTTCCGACGACCGCTTGACCGTCTTGACGTAGCTGCGCTGCTCATCGTCGAGCTGCGTGTCGTTGAGCAGGTCGATCATACCGATCACGCCGTTCATAGGCGTCCGGATTTCGTGGCTCATGTTGGCCAGAAACTGCTCTTTCACCTTCAGCGAACGTTCGGCTTCGTCGCGGGCTTTCACCAGCTCGGCCGACTGCCGCTTCAGCTCCGTAATGTCGCGGGCCAGCACCGCCACCACCGAATAATGCCCGGTGTCGTCCTGAAGCATCAGCATGTTGAACATAAACTGCCGCTCGGTGCCGTCTTTCCGGCGCATGCTGACTTCAAAATTCCGCAGGCTGTGGGTACGACCCAACTTAATCATGGCCTGATGAATCACGCTCTTGTCGACGAAATACTGGGTGACGTCCTGCCCCAGCACCTCGTCGGGCGTGTAGCCCAGGCGTTTGAACACCGACGGGCTCACCATCGTGATTTTACCCTTCCGGTCGACGCGGGCGTAGATGTCCTGTAGGTTCTCGAAAATACCCCGGAATTTTTCTTCGCTGCGCAGCGTCGATAGCTCGGCCCGTTTCCGGTTGGTAATGTCGCGCGCAATACCCGATACTTCTTCGATAACGCCCCCCGTCAGCAGAATCGGGTTCAGGTGGATTTCGAGGTAGGTTTCGCCTTTTTCCGTCGTAAAATTCAGTTCAAAACTCTGGGCGATACCGCGAAATGCCAGCCGGTAGTGATCTTCCATCATCCGGCGGCTGTCGCCGTTGAGCATCCGCCAGCCGTTCTGCAACACACTGGTTTGCAGGCGGGGTTTTTCACCGGTCTGATTCTCGATCAGGCGCAGGTAGTTTTTGTTGGACGAGGTCAGCATCAGCCCTTTGTTGACCGACCAGATCAGGTAGGTGCTGCTGTCGAAAATGGCGTTGAGCCGGGCGTTCTGCTTATCGAGCACCTGCTCCGACTGCTTCCGGGCGATGGCCAGCGCAACCTGCCCCGAAATAAATTCGAGCAGTTCGAGATCGCGGGGGCCGTAGGTGTGGGCGTCGTTGTACGATTTCACGCCGATAATCCCTGTGATCTCGTCGCCGATGCGCAGCGGGGCCGTCAACATCACCTGCGGCTGCCGTTGGTTGTACAGATCAATCTTATTTTCCTCGGCCAGCTGACGAATGTCTCTTTCGTAGAGAAACAAGGGTTTGTTGGCCTGGATAGTGTACTCCGTCAGACCGTTGCCCAGCCGACGCTTCGTAAAGCGCATGCTGTTGCCGAAGTATTCATCGACGTAGTAGGGAAACGACAGGTAGGTTTTGCTCGAATCGTAGAGCGCGATAAAGAAGTTGCGCGCGTCGATGATATTGCCCAGTTCCTGATGAATCTTCTGGTAGAGATCGTCGAGGTTGGGCGTGTTGATGGTCCAGTTAGCGATGCTATAGTACAGCTTCTGCGATTTTTCGGCCCGTATCCGGCTGGTGGTGTCGTGCAGAATACAGCGGAAAGCCGTGGGGCGCCCGTTGTCGAACCGGCAGTTGACGCTCCCCGACAGGAAAATCGTTTTCCCCGATTTGTCGCGAAAAACCGTTTCAAAGTACGGCAGCACCGCCCCCCTTCGATCCGTTTGAGCATCCGGAGCGTGGTGTCGACGTAATCGGGGTGTAAGACATCACGCAGGTTGAGCGACGCGATTTCACTCGAAGCATAGCCCAGCACTTCGCGCCACGCCCGGTTGACGAAGATAAACTTACCGTCGAGGGTCAGTAGCTGAATCAAATCGGACGTGTTGTCGACCAGATCCTGCAACTGCGCATTGGTGTTCGACAGCGCCGACGCCACCCGCCGTTTGTTGGTGATATCCTCCCCGATCAGCGTAATGGCCGTGATGATCTCACTTGATCGCTCGTCCCGTTCGACCAGCAGCGAGTTAAGCTGCACGTTGCGCAGGGCACCGCTACGGGTCAGCAGCGAAATTTCCCGGTTTTCGGGCAGTCGGCCGCGCACCAGCAAATCGTCGAAATCAAGCTCGAGTCGGGCGCGGTCGGTAGCCGGAATGAATATGTCGAAGAAGTTTTTGCCGACGATTTCGTCCGCCTGCCAGGCCGTTACCCGAACCGTGTACGGGTTAGCATACGTGAGTGTCCCGTCGCGCTCGATCGTGACGCCGATCAGGTTCAGCTGATCGACCGTTCGCCGGTCGGGTTGTTGCGCCGGTTCAGCAACCAGCGACGTTACGTCGGGCTGCGGGATCGGCTGTTCACTGGTTACTGGCGGTTTCGATTGGGTTTTTGAAGACCTTTGCATAAGGGTAGGGCACGGAGGTGTGACCGTAAAACCATTAAATTTACAAAAAATTATCGCTTACGGACAAGCCTGATTCGGGGCTACCCCGTCCTTACATCAGCCTGCTCCGCCTAACCCTGCCATGCGCCAACACCGCCTACTTCACCCCGCCCGGCTTCTCATCTTCGGGCTGCTCCTGCTGACCGCCTGCCAGCCGTTTGATCTCGACCGGAAGGTGTTCCCCACCTGCACCAAACCCACAGCCACCATCGGCGTAACCACCGATGGGCTCGACGTGCTGTTTTACCTCGAGAGTCCGCAGGGCGACATTGGCGCGGCAGGCTGGGACCCCGGCGACGGGTCGGGCAGCAACCGGGTTGGCACGCGGGTGGCGTACAGCTACGCGCGGGCAGGCACCTATACGGTCCGGCTCACCATCGTCAACACCTGCGACGATACCTTTACCAGTACCCGTCAGATTACCGTCCGCTAATTTCGGCCATGCGTTTTTTCTATCTGCTTCTCTTTCTCGGTCTGGCCCTGTCATCAATGGCGCAGAACCGCATTAATAACATCCGGTTCCGTAGCCTCGATTCGGCCCGGCTGGAAATCCAGTACGACCTGTTCAACACCCGCCCCGGCGATTCAATTTATGTGCAGATTCAAAGCCGGATTCGGGGTCGATTGCGCCTTCGGCCCGAACTGATTCAGGGCGATGTTGGCATAAACGTGCCGGCTGGAACCAACCGGCAGATTGTCTGGAATGCCCGCGCCAACGGGTATACGCTGAACGAAGAAATTAAGGTGTCGGTACTGATCCGGGCGCGCGTTCCGGTTGCCGCATCGGCCAGTTCGCGCCGGGCACCCAGCCCGGAACAACCTGCCTCACCAGCCGCTACCGAACCGGCCGACAAGCCAGCTGCAACACCGGTCACGGCAGCAGTGCCCGAACCAGCCCAATCCAGCCCCGGCAGCACGACCTCGGTGGCGGATACTCCTGCGAACGCACCCGCAGCCTCCGAACCGGCCCCTGTGGTCGAGCGGTCATCGGGTCGGTACGCGGGTCCGGCCTGGGCGTTACTATCGGCGGTAGCGCCCGGCATCGGCAATATTTTCGTGCAGACGCCCCGGCCGCGTGTTGGCTTCCGGCCGATTATCTTCGCAACGACCTACAGCCTGATTCTCTACGGGTTAAAGGAAAAGCGGGACGCCGACGATGCCTATGCCCTCTACCAGCAGCAGCGAAATAGTGCAGCCGCCGAACCGTATTACCAGACAGCAAACGACCATTATCATCGTTATTACATTGCCACGCGCGGGGCTATCGCTATCGCTGCCGCCGACGTGGTGCTAACGTTTCTGCGCGGCTTACGCAACAATCAGCAGAAGCGAGCACTACGCGTAGAGGGCGTAACGGTGCGACCCGGTTTGCAGGCAGGGCAACCAACCGCTCAACTCCGGTACACATTCTGACGAATTGATTATGCGTTATCTGGCCGTTTTCGGGATTTTACTGGGTCTGTACAGTCCGGCGGGTTACGCCCAGACGGAGCCAGTCCAGCCCGTTGGTAGTCAGCCTGTCGAAGAAATTGAATCCGCCAGCAGCGACTGGCAACGGGTGTCACTCTCCCGGTCTGCCTCCCGCGTCACTCCGCCGTTGGCTAGTACGGCAACTTCTCCCAGAACCGCGCCAATACAGGCCGCGCCAGTGCAGGCCGCAACAAGGTCCACCAGTACGGCATCAACGGCGCCGGTTGCCACACCCTCAGCAGGCCCCGGCCGTTCACCGGTTGTTTCTGCGCCACCCGTTGGCCGTATACCCGCCCAGCCACAGCGTTACCGGCCTGCTTTTACCGGTGATTTTGCCACCAACCGCAATGGCTGGAAAGGGGGCCGAAAAGGGGGGTATCATTACCAGATCGGTTTCGGCAGGTACAACATCCGCCCCGTGAATCCGGCACCGGGCGAAGTGGCCTACAGCGTTGTGCCGCTGCCTACGGAGATGAATCTTAATCTGGCCACCCATTTCACAATCAAACTCGACGTGGTAGCCGATTCGGGCCGGGTACCGACGGGCGGTCTGTTGTTTGGTGTGCGTGACTCGTTGAACCTGTGCGCGTTCCTGATACGGAGCGATGGAACGATGGCCCTGACCCGGCTTACCAACGGACAGGCTGCGGACTCGGTGATGACGGCTGATTATTTTAAGCCGGGCGTTTCCGTTGCCCCAAACCGCAACCAGCTGGTTATCCGGCGTGTCGAGAAAGCCCTGCACGTATACATCAATCAGCAAGAAGTGCGGGGCAGTCCGTTTGTGTTTGCGCTACTGCCCGGCAACAGCATCGGCGTAAGCAGTTCCGGAAGCTGGACGTCGTTTCAGAAACTCATCGTTACGCTCGGACCGGACGATTGGGTAGATCGGTAATTACCAGTCAGGGCCGGACAGGTTCGCCGGAACGGTCTATTTTCAGCATCTGCCCATCCAGAAAGGCCGACGCGACGTCGTTGCGAAAGGGGGTGATAGCTTCAAAGCGGGGTTGAATCACCCAGTTATTCTCTGGATCGATATAACCCCAGCGGCCATTTTTGCGGGCGCGTCGCCAGCCCCGATCGTCTTCTCCCAGCTCGACTTTGTCGAATCGACTATCGCCAAACGCTTCTTCGTAACGGCCCTGACGCGCATCGCCTGATGTGACGGGTGTGTTATCGGCTCCGGCGGTCTTGGTATCTGTTGCCTGCTCAGCCACTGGTTCCGTTTCGGTTGCTGGCTTCTCCTGAACCGCTTCGGCCGTAGTCGTCGTTTCAGTTGCCGGGGCCGGTATGGTATCGATGCGGGCTGTGGCAGATTCGTCGACGGTCGGGTTTTGCGGTGTCATGTCCGATCCGTCCGTCGAACGTTTGTCGGGTTCTTCCTGCCGGTTTTGTTGCCGTTCCTGCGGCTGACGATTGTTCGTCGACCGAATAAACCAGTAAATGACCGCCAGCAGCGCCAGCGCAAACAGGATACCGTATAGCCCGCTCCGGTCGGGCTGGATTACTTCAATTCGTACGGTGCTGAGTGGGTTGTTATTGGCATCAAACAGGGTATAATCCGTTGATTTCGTCGGTTTGACCCACCCCGATTCTTTGGCGATAGCCCCTCGCCTAGATCGTCGATAGTTACGGCCAGCACGTTGGCAACGTCCCAGTCAATCGTAACGGGTTGTCCTTTCCGCACACGGGCGGGTGTAGCCGTAAACGACCGCACAACCGGCGGTGGCCCAGGCGACGGTTCGGCCTTTTCGCTGTAGACAGGCTGCGGCTCGGGCACAACAACCGGCGCCGGCCTTACAGCTACGGGTTCAGGCACGACGACTGGAGCCAACGGTTCTTCCAAAGGTGGCAGCTCGATTACTGGCGGTACCGAAACCGGGCGCGACGGCTCAACAACTGTAGGTTCGGGCGTTGGCGGCTCCGATTCGGCGCGAGTTTCGATTGGCACTATCGGCGGCACCGGACTCAGACGAGCTTTCTCCGCTGGTATCCAGCGGTTACGAACAAAGTCGGCCGACAGGCCCACGGACCCGGCCGCGTTGAGAATCTTGCTCAGGTCCTGCTCATACAAATGCACCCGCGACGGCTCGATCAGCCGACTGATCCGGACGCGTATTTGTTCCAGCAACAGGGTATTCGCCAGCACTTCATCCCGAACGGCAAGGGCGCGTTTGCGGGCATCATCATCCGATAACCCCAGTTGATCAGCCCGGTACAAAAAGTCGCCCGACTGCCAGGCATCGGGTCCGTTCAGAATAAGTTGTTCGCGCAGTTGGTCGGTGAGTTCCGTTTCAGTCATTGTCTGGTTGGGTCAGCCGGGACGCCCTGTCGGGAACGTACGCCCGTAGACAGGTTGTCGTAGTATGTAGCAACAAAGTTCGGCCTATACCGGCAAAACACCCAAACTCAGTCAAACGTCACGACATTTCGTCGATAATCGAGCGAAATTCGACCAAACTTCGACAGGGCCGACTGCCCCAGCAGCAGGGGTGCCTTCGCATTGCCAACCACGTTGGCGTTGACGTTTTCCAGCACCCGGTCGCCGATCCGGACCGAGCGCAGCCGCACGATGGCACCGGGCGAAATATCACCGTTGGCATCCTGAAACTCCGACTGCCCGATGATGTCGCGGTTGGTAATCGTTCCCTCCCGGAAAAGCAATTCAGCTTCCCTGGTCGACATCGAAATCAGACTGGCCCCGGTATCGAGGATGAACTGCATGGCACGCCCGTTGATCGTGACGGGCACCAGATACACGCCGTTGCGTTTCTGCATCGCGACTTCCGTCGGGCCGTCGCCGATCTGTTTCAGGGTCGGTTTCGTCGTTGCCTGCGTCGTAACGCTGTCGGTTGGCGGGTTTCGTTTCGGCCGGCGGGGCTGATGACTACCCGACCGCGAGCAGCCGGAACAGCCCGCCAGTTGACTTAGCAGAAACAAACAAAACCAGACGTAATAGCGCATTTGTGAGGGCATAGATTGGTTTACGAGGTATTACGCACACAGCAGCGGAGTAGCGACGCTCCCCTATGTATGTGCCTATATAAGTCATTGACCAGAACGGGCACCTATCGTTTAATCCATGTGATCGTACCGCCCGTATAACGCAATCAGGCTGACAGGCGTTCGGCCGGCCGCTGAGGCCGCACCAGACCAATCATCCCGTAGCTCTTTGCTACCGACCAGCTACCGAATAATAAGTTCAGGTTTGGATTTACGACGCAATCGCCACCAAATAGCCTTATATTCAACAACTTGATAGTTTTCAGATGCTGAAAAATTAGTCTCAACAGACAGTCCGGTCCTACTCATTTCCATGCCTAGACACATACGTCAACGCTGCCGACTGCTTGTCGTTGTTCTGCCTGTATTTATTACGGCTTTCGCGCGCGGGCAGCATCCACTGCGGCAGCATCCACTGGGATTCGAGCACCTCGGCACGGAACAGGGGTTGTCACACAATCGAGTTTTCAGCATCTATCAGGACCGGAAGGGCTTCATGTGGTTTGGCACCGGCAACGGTCTCAATCGCTACGATGGCTACTCGTTCACCATGTATAAGCCCGACCCCGGCGACCCCAACAACCACATGGCCCACAACACCATCTGGGACATGGTCGAGTCGCGGTCGGGCGACATCTGGTTTGTCACGCCGGGTGGTGGGCTGCATCGACTCAACAAACAAACCGGCCGGATTAACTTCTTTCGGGTCGAACAGCCGGGAACGAATCGGTTTGCGCCCTACGATATCTGCTACACCCTGTTCGAAGACAAACAGGGTTTTTTCTGGATTGGCTCGGAAGGCGGACTAGCCCGATTCAATCCCTACACCAAACAGTATCGGCTCTACAACATACCCGTTCCGCAGGGCGCCGATCAGCGGGTGTGGACGATTCAGGAAGACCGGTTCGGCACGCTGTGGGTAGGTACGTCTGCCGGGCTGTTCACGCTCAACCGGCGCACGGGTCAGTTCAGTCCGTTCCATTTCGCGGCCGACCCGGCCAGGCAGCAAATTCGAGTGGAGTCGATATATCTCGCGGCCGACAATAGTCTGTGGCTGGGCACCAAATACAACGGGCTGCACCGGTTACTGCCGAAAAAAGGATTATCCGGCCAGAGCAGTTCCGCGACGACCTACGCCCCAACGGGTCGGGTCTATTTGACTAACCAGGAAATACTGCCGAAGGGGCTGGGGGAAGATCAGCACCACAACCTGATGGTTGGCACGCGGTCGGGCCTGTTTCGGCTTGACCCCACCACCGGCTATTACGACAACTACCAGGAAAATCCCACTGTCGCAAACTCGCTGAGCCACAACGAGGTGTGGGCACTACTGGCCGACAACCGGGGTACGTTCTGGATCGGTACCGCCAACGGCATCGACTATTACTCAGGGCTGACGCCCCGATTTGCCTTTTACCAACCAGTTCCAGACCACAACGCGACGCCCCGGACTGAGAACAACGTTACGATGCTGACCGCCGATTTACGGGGCAATCTGTGGTTCAGCAACCCCCATCGCTCTCACCTCGACGGTGTGTTTCGGCTCGACCCATCGAACCACACCTCGCACCCCGGCTACGCATCACAGCCGCTCGCAACGGGGCGGCCTGCACCCGAAAACTTCACCGACAACGACTCCCCCGATGTAATTTCGGCCATCCACGGCGACCGGAGCGGCCGGGTCTGGGTGGCGACCCCGGCGGGCCTGCAAAGCCGGGATGCCACGGGGCAGCTTCGGCAGTACCGGGTCGGCTTTCCCGTCACCAGCATCGGTGAGGACAGGCAGGGAAGGCTGTGGGTCGGTGGCCGGTCAATCCTGGCGCAGTTCGACCCCACCAACGGCCGGCACACGCTTTACCGGGTCGATAAGGATTACCCCATCGGTAAAGGTGGTGGTCAGGTCAACGACATCCTGGTGAGCCGGGCGGGCGACATCTGGGCAGCCGTAGCGGGCGTCGGTGCCTGCAAACTAGACCCCCGCACCGGTCATTTTACCAGTTACCACCCGCATCCGGCCGGCAATCGAAAGATTTTTTACAGCCGGGACGTACTGACACTAGGAGAAACGGCCGATGGCGCCATCTGGGTGTCGACCAACATCGGTGGCGTGTTTCGTATCGATCCAAAAACAGCCGCCGTTTCAACGTTCACCAGCCATGACGGCCTGCCGGATAACCAGGTTGTGGCCCTGATTGCCGACCAGACGGGTATGCTCTGGATGGCCACTGGGAAAGAGTTATGCCGACTGGACCCCGCCACGCGCAAACTTCGGGTGTTCGACGCCCAGGATGGGCTGCTGAGTCAGACCTTTACGGGTGCCCGGGTCTGCACCTCCACGGGCGAACTGGCGTTTGGTTCTACGAACGGATTGGTGGTATTCAGCCCCTCGGAAATGGGCGAAAACCCGTACCAGCCGCCCGTGTACATCACCCAGGCGCAGGTGCTGGATTCGACCCGCCTGTTTCCGGATTCCCCCCTAACGCTGGCTTACCGCGACAATATCATCTCGTTTAGCTTCGTGGGCCTTACGTATATAGCCCCGAAAAAAGCCCGGTATGCGTATCAGCTCAACGGCGTGAATAGCGGGTGGGTATACTGCGGGACTCAGCGCACGGCCACGTATTCGTTTCTGGCTCCGGGCGATTATGTGTTCCGGGTGAAAGCCTCAAACAACGACGGGGTCTGGAACGAGAAGGGTGCCGCGATCCGGCTGGTGATTCTGCCCCCCTGGTGGCGCACCTGGTGGGCCTACCTGCTCTACGCCCTGGCGTTTGGCGGTCTGGTGCTGGGCTTCATCCGGTTTCGGATTGGGCAGGTACAGCAGCAGCAGGAGATCATCCTCAAACGCCGGGAAGCCGAACAGCTCCGGGCCGTCGATGAAGTAAAAACCCGCTTTTTTTCCAACATCACCCACGAATTTCGCACTCCGCTGACGCTGATCCTGTCGCCCGCCGAGACGCTGCTACAAACGCCGGACCTGAACGCGACAACCCGCCGGTCGCTTCGCTCGATCTATCAGAACGCCGAACAACTCCTGCGCCTTATCAACCAGTTGCTCGACCTCGTCAAGCTGGAAGGGAGCCGGATGGCGGTGTCGCTGGTGCGGGGCGATGCGGTTCAGTTTATTCACCGGCTGATCGATCCGTTCTTCCCGATGGCGCTCCACCGGCACATAACCCTGCACGTCGACACGTTTGGTCAGCCCGGTGCTCACGCCGACCAAACGCACCTGTTCGATGCCGACAAGTGGGAAAAAATTATCACCAATCTGGTCAGCAATGCGCTGAAATTTACGCCGACGGGTGGGCAGGTGTTACTGACGATCGACCAGCCAACGCCCACCCAGCTACGACTCCGCCTGTCTGATACGGGGATCGGCATCCCGACGGAGCACCTGCCCCATATTTTCGACCGGTTCTACCAGGTCGACACCTCCCAAACCCGTGCCTACGAAGGCACCGGTATCGGACTGGCCCTCGCTAAGGAACTGACCGAGCTGCTCGGTGGCACGCTTACGGTCGACAGTCGGACGGAAGATCCCCCCGGCACGACCTTTACGCTGACCCTGCCGCTCCTGCCCACCTCGGCCCAGCCCGGTGCTCCGTTCCTTTCTCTGTCGCACCCACACACGGCGGTGGCGGTCCCGGAGACTACTCCCCAGCCACCCTCAGCCGAGCAGCCGATTGCCGTCACCACAACCGATACGCCACTGGTGCTGATCGTCGATGACAATGACGAATTGCGGACGTTCATAGCCGGGGAACTGACCGGCCGGTATCGGGTGCTGACCGCTACCGACGGGGAAGAAGGCTGGGCGATCTGCCAGCGCGAACTACCCGATGTGGTACTGACAGACGTGATGATGCCCCGGATGGATGGCTTTCAGCTAACGAATTGCATCAAATCGACCCCGACGACCAACCACATTGCGGTGGTTCTGCTCACGGCCCGGGCCGCGCAGCGCAGCCGGGTCGAGGGACTGGAGCGGGGAGCCGACGATTACCTGACCAAACCGTTTCACGTCGATGAACTGCGCCTGCGGCTGACTAACCTGCTGACCCGCCAGGCCAATCTGCGAACGCGGCTTTACCAGCAGCTATCGAGGCAGGACACGTCTGATGCCGAACCCGTTCCCAGCCCATTTGTCGATCAGTTGCAGCAGATTATCGAAAGCCGCCTGGACGACGCCACCCTCAGCGTCGACGAGCTGGCGCAGGCCGTAGCCATGAGCCGCCGGACGCTTCACCGTAAGCTGACGACCGTTACCAGTCTAACGCCCATCGATTTTATTCGCCACTACCGGCTTCAGCGAGCCGTTCAGTTTCTACGGGCCGGCCATTCGATCACCGAAACGGCCTACAGCGTCGGCTTCGAGAGTCCGGGCTATTTCTCAACGGTCTTTAAACAGACCTTCCGACAGACACCCTCCGAGTTTCTGGCTCAACAGCGGCCCTAGCCGCATCGCCCGCCTGATCGTCGGCGCGTTCATACGTCGAAAAACCGGCCTACCGGGCGCTCGATTCACATACGAAAGTGGACTGTTAATACTCGTTCGGGATACGATGACCCAAAATTGAATGCAATTGACCCCAAATTAAATGCCTGCCTGTGTCGGCTGGCTGATTTTTGAGCAATCAATGACCACGTCAATCAAGCCCGGCAACACATGAAAATTTCACTACTTCTCCCTGCTCTCTTCGCCCTGACGGCTTCAGCCCAGACGCTACCGTCTACGCCCAAGCGCCCTGTTGTCGATACGTATTTCGGCAAGGCCGTCACGGATAATTACCGCTGGCTGGAGGACATGAACAGTCCCGAAACCAAAGACTGGTTCAAGGCACAGGGCGATTACACCAACAGCGTACTCGACAAGATTCCGGGCCGCAACCAACTCGTCGAAACCTTCGTGGCTTACGACAAGCTTAAGCCCGTACGCTACAATGCTATAGAAAAACGAGGCAACCGCTATTTCTACCGCAAAACGCTCCCCAGTGAAAAAGTGAGCAAGCTGTACACCCGCGAAGGGTTGACCGGCCCAGAAAAGCTACTCTTCGACCCGATAGCTTATGACAAGACCCGTACCTATTCGGTATCGAGTTTTTCGCCCAGCCCCAATGGGCAACTGGTAACCATTGCCTTGCAGGAAGGAGGAGCCGAAGTGTCGACTCTGTACGTTATGAACGTAGCCACACGTACTTTCCAGCCCGAAAAGATCACGGCTGCGGGCTGGGTTCAATGGATGCCGGATAACAGCAGCTTCGTCTACACACCCAGAAATTCGATGGATGTGAAAGACCCGAAGGCTCTAACAGACATGAAGGCCAGGCTACACCGCATCGGAACAGAGCCGTCCCAAGACCCCGACCTGTTCTCGCGCGCCAATGATCCTACCCTCGGCATCCGGCCCGAACAAATTCCTATTCTGTACTTATCAGACGATTACACGAAGCTGTACGGCATCCTAGCGTCGGTCGATAACCGGGCGGACGCGTTCATCGCCGATCCCTCCAGCCTGGGGAACGCTACGCTTCAGTGGAAACGACTGGCTGCCCCGACCGACAGTGTCTACAGCTTTCTTAAATTAGGTAGCCAGTTGTTTCTATACAGCGTGAAGGGTACGCCCAAAGGACAGATTCTGGTGACCGATGCGGCCAATCCGAACCCGTCCACCGCCACAGTACTGCTGCCGCAGGGTAAGCTCAACATCACCGGCATCGTGTCATCGAAAGACTATCTGTTTGTCACGCTCAACGATGGCATCAATGATCAGATTCGGCAATACGACCCGCGTACTAACCAATGGGCGGATGTCAAATTACCCCTGACGGGCTCAGCCTGGCTGATGACGCTGGATGCTCCCCGCAGCAACGACATGATCCTGGCCGTTACGTCCTGGAAACAGCCGACTACGTACTATGCCTATAATCCCGTTACAAAAGCCATGACTCCTAGTGTGTTCAACGTGCCGGCCACGTATCCGGGCGTGGACGAACTGGTCGTGGAAGAAGTCGAAGTACCGAGTCACGACGGCGCGATGGTACCCCTCTCGCTGATCTATAAAAAAGGGCTGAAACGCGACGGCAGCGCGGTGTGCTTCATGGAAGGCTACGGGGCCTACGGCTATTCGGCCACGCCGTATTTCAGTACCCTCCCGTTGGCGATGCTCAACAAAGGAGTCATCATAGCGCAGACCCATATCCGGGGCGGCTCCGAAAAAGGCCAGAACTGGTACAAGGCGGGCTATAAAACCACCAAGCCCAACACCTGGAAAGACTTCATCGCCTGCGGGGAGTATCTGGTCAACAACAAGTACACCAGCCCGACTCACCTGATCGGCATGGGCACCAGCGCGGGCGGTATCCTGATCGGCCGGGCCATTACCGAGCGGCCCGATCTGTTTGCCGCTGCCATCAGCAATGTGGGGTGTAACAATGCCCTGCGCCTAGAAAATTCGCCCAACGGCCCCGTCAACACGCCGGAGTTTGGCACCGTGAAAGACTCGACAGAATGTATGGCCCTCTACGAAATGGACGCCATGCAGCATGTGCAGAATGGTACGAAGTATCCGGCCGTGATCTGCGTAGGCGGTATGAACGACCCCCGCGTGATTACCTGGCAACCGGGTAAGTTTGCCGCTGCGCTGCAAAACGCCAGCACGTCGGGTAAGCCGGTGCTGATGCAGGTCAACTACGACAACGGCCACTTCACCGAAGATAAGGCCGTCACCTTCCGCAACTTCGCCAACATGTTCGCCTTCGCCCTCTGGCAGGCTGGGCATCCTGATTTTCAAGCTAGTGCGCAGCAGACCGAAATGGCGGGAAGAAAATAAGCCAGTACACCGTCGGTAAGGACTCTTCCTCTTTTTCCACACTCCCTATGAACATGTCTGTCACCGCTCTCCTGGGTGTCCTGTTGCTGATTGGTATGACGCTATCCGCTAACGGGCAGGACAATTCGACAGCAGCCGATTCTTCCCCAGCCAGGCGGCATGGCAACCCGGATTATGTCGATCCGGTTGCTATGCCAATCTTGGCCCGGCGGGAAGGCCAGCTGGCGGACCCCCATACACAGGTATCCAGAAACCGAGTTGGCTGGCTCCGACGATTACTGGGCACTATTCGCAATCCCGACAACCGACATGCTCCACCGGTCGTATATGAACCGACCCCTATCCCACCACCCGTATCAACGACCGATAATTCCTTTCGGTCCTTCCGCAATCAATTGTATTCGACCGGCTGGCCCGGCCTCGACCCGCTGCGGACCAAATGGCTGTTTGGTCGCTCCGAACCGGTAATCGAACCTTTGGCTCCACCGCGCCCCTAACCCGCTTCACCGCTCAAATCTTCCTCTCCCAAAACGCTTCTATTCATGAACACCGCTCTCGCTTCTGACGCTGTCAGTACATCAACTCTCGCCCGACCCGTATCCCAGGCCGAGCGCATCCAGACCATCGACATCCTACGGGGCGTGGCCCTGCTGGGTATTCTGCTGATGAACATTCCATTCTTTGCTTTGGGGGATAATTTCGACGACAGCTTTCGAAGCGATCCGACCAACGTCAATTTCTGGGTTTACGCCGTCATCACGATCCTGTTTGAAGGCAAGATGCGCGCCCTGTTTTCGATGATTTTTGGCGTCGGCATCATTCTGTTCATGGCCCGAAAGGAACAGGCAGGGCAGTCGGCAACAGGCTTGTTTTTCCGGCGTATGGGCTGGCTGGTGCTGTTCGGCCTGATCGATTCGCACGTGCTGCTGTGGATGGGTGACATCCTCTACTACTACGGCATCATCGGCATGATTGCCTTCTGGTTTCGCCGGATGAAGCCGCTCTATCTGGCCCTGAGTGTACCGTTGGTCGCGGTCGTGGGATTCGCGCTGATTACGGTGCAGTTCCATCAGGACATCCGTAACAAACGACTGGCCTTTCTGAGTGCCGAGAACGCGCAGCAGCGGGGTCAGATACTAACCGCCAGTCAGCAGCAGGCCATTACCACCTGGCAGGAAGCAAAAAAACAGTTTTTCCCCGATAAAGCCGAAGCCGCCGAGCATACCCGGCTAATGAAATCGCCCAACTATTTCACGGTAGCTTCCCGGTATCGGCAGGAGGTGCTGAATTACCAGACCAACTACCTGCTACCCTACATTCCCGATCCGCTGGCCCTGATGCTGCTGGGTATGGCGCTTTACAAATGGGGCTTCGTGACGGGGCAATTACCCCGCCGACGCTATTGGCAGACGATGCTGCTTGGCTACGGCTTCGGTCTGCCACTGGTAACGTTCAGCTTCTACTACAGCTATCAGCATTACCCCACCTCCGAACGGTTTCTGGCCTATCTGGAAACGCACCCGATCATCTGGACGTCGCTAATCTATTCCTTCCAGCGTATCCTGCTGGTGATGGCCCACGCCAGTCTGGTGATTCTACTGGTCAAATCGGGCGCGGTGCAGGGGCTACTCAACCGGTTGGGGGCGGTGGGGCAGATGGCCTTCACCAACTACGTCATGCACACACTGATCTGCACCTTCGTTTTCTATGGCTACGGGCTGAATCAATACGACGAGTGGCAATTCTACCAGCTCTATTTTCTGGTAGCCGCCATCTGGACGCTGCAACTCATCATCAGCCCGATCTGGCTGCGCTACTATCAGTTTGGTCCGCTCGAATGGGCCTGGCGATCGCTCACATACTGGCAACGCCAGCCCATGCGCAGAGCAACGCCAGCACATTAACGCTTTCGCCTTCTATCCACATCTTTTAATAAACCACAACTCCTCTATTTCACATGCAAACCAACCCTACGTTCCGCTCCCTGCCCGCCCTTGCGCTGGCGCTATTATTCATGGCTACCACCGCTTTCGGGCAGGCTCCGAAAAAGATGTTTTCGGAAGTGCATTACTATAAAATCAAGCCCAGCCACACCCTCACCGAAGCCCGCGCCTTCGAGAATGAGTTCAAGAAAGTACATCAGGCACAAACTAATGAAGGGACTATTGACGGCTGGTACATGCTGGCCCTCAACACAACGACTAACCCTAATGAAGAATACAATTACATCACGATCAAGAACTTCAGCGATGTTGATTACATGGATAACGCGTACCCGGAAGCTGCACTGAAGAAAGGTTGGGGCAACAACTACCAGGAAAAGGTCACCGAACTTACCAAACAGTCGCGCGAACTGATAGAACTGGTTAAAAGCGAGATATGGGAAATTTACGACGGAGCAAGTATTACGCCCATTCCTTCGCCTGATAAGTTACCGGTCTGGATGATAGCCGATGCGAAGGTGAAAAATGGGCAGTACGAGGAGTATATCAATCAGGTCAAAAAGCTGAAGCCTTACATGCAGGAGCGACTCAACATGGGCGACGGTGGTGTTTATACCTTCGCTGGGCTGGCATTTCCCTGGGGCAGCGAGAAAAAATATGATATGGCCTGGGTGATTCAAATGGCTAATCGAAAATCGATGATTGATGATTCGAACGCCGAGGCAGCCTACAAAAAAGCCATGCCTGGTGTCGACCGAAAACAAGTTCTCAAAGAACTAAATAACCTCGCCGACGTGGTCCGGCAGGAAGAGTATCACTTAATGGAATATGCCGTAAAAGCCCCCACCACGGAGCAGGCAAAAAAATAATTAGTCTACTTCCTCACCCTGTTCAAGTCCGTATAAACATGAAAACAACCCCCACATTCCGTTTATTATCCGCCCTTGTGCTGGCACTGTCTATCTCGTTGAATGGGTTTGGGCAGACCCCGAAGAAGCTGTATTCGACGGTTTACTACCATAAGATTAAGCCCGGCCACACCTTCGCCGAAGCCCGTGCGATGGAAAATGACCGGGTCGCCGGTGCGATTCAAAAAAATTCACCAATACCAGGCCGACCAGGGATCAATCAGCGGCTGGTATATGCTGGCACTGGATATGACGTCTAATCCCAACAAAGAATACGACTACATCACAATCAACACCTTCAGCGACCCCGCATACATGGATAACCCCTACTCAAAAGCGACAATGGAGAAGGTAATGGGCGCAGACTACCAGACCAAGATGAGCGACCTCTACAAGCGGATGAGCGAGATAAAGGAAGTGGCCAAATTTGAAATCTGGGAGCAAAAAGCATACGCCGGTCCCGCTAGCGCGCTGTCGCCAGACAAGGCACCCTTATGGGTGATAAACGGCATTAAAGTCAAAAACGGGCAGGAGGCTGAGTATGCCAGTCGGGTCAACAAGGTAACGCCTATGTACCAGGATTTGGTCAATCAGGGTAAGGAATTCGCCTGGATTTCCTCAGCTCTGGCGTATCCCTCGGCCGACGAGTCTCCGTACAACTTCTCTTCCATGATTCTGCTTCCAGATATGAAATCCCTGCTGGATGAACCCAACATGGAAGACGCCTTCAAGAAAGCAATGCCGGGCGTTGACCGGAAGCAGTACCTCAGGGAACTGGACGAGATCCGCAAGTTTAGTCGGCAGGAAGTGTACTATCTGGTCGAATACGCCGTGAAAGGCGCCACCACAGCGCAGGCATCGAAATAAGCGGGTATTAAGGCAGCAGGCTACCGACGGGGTAGCCTGCTGCCTCGTTTATGCCATCACCCGGTGATTCTAGCTATTAACCACATCCTCTCCTTGATCGGCAAAACACGTATGAATCTCTCTGAACGGAATCTGTCGCCAACCACCCGGAATTACCCCAAGCTGACGCTGTTTGCCATCATGGGATTAATGACCCTGCTGGTATTCGGGTACGAGGTATATCTCGCCCTTTACGTACCGGCCAGTCTGACAAGGTTATTGTCGATGAAGTGGCTCCTGTTTCCTCACATTCTATTTGCGACTACAGCCTTTGTTGTCGGGCCGTTTCAGTTTTCAACCCGCCTGCGCCGACGGAAGATGGCCCTGCACCGGCGTTTGGGAAAAGCGTATGTCTTCTCCATTCTGTTTGCCGCCCCTTTTGCCTTCGCCATCACCTGCGTTTACCCGCCCAAGAACATCAATTTTCTGATTGAGAACCTCGTTCAGGCAACCATCTGGCTGCTAACGACCGTAGTGGCGTGGCTGGCAGTCCGAAACAAACAGATCGAGCTACACAAAATCTGGATGGCCCGGAGTTACGGTGTCACATTCATTTTCGTCCTCTCCCGCGTATTTGCGCCCCTACCTTTCATGCGACAGATGAGCGCCGAATCGGCCGTATCTTTTTTCTGGTTTCTGATCGTATTCGCCCTGCTCGTACCTGAATTATTGCTGAATGGGACTGTATTGATAACGGGACATCCCCGCAAGACGCTATCCAGATCCCGAACGCCAGAAACCGCCCGGATATGAACGAATAGTGTCGGCGACATCAAAATCATGAAGCTTTCTCTCCGTTTCTCTTTCTTCAGCGGGCTGTCCCTGCTATATTACGTATTTGCGGTAAACAACCCTTTTAACCGGCTAACAGACCCACCAGGTCGTATTAATCAACCCAGATACCTGCGATGAAGCAAATTCTAATGCTTACCCTGGCTACCTGCCTGACTATTGTCGCCGGACTGGCCGCTGCCCAGACGCCTTCCTCAACCCGCTACGCCCGGCAGGAAGTGCTGATTCCGATGCGCGATGGCGTCAGGCTCAACACTGTCATTTTCACGCCAAAAACAGCCGGGGAGCCACTACCCCTTCTCCTCACCCGGACGCCTTACGGTGTAAGCGACAGAGATGCCCCCGACCAGCAGGCATACACCCGACCGCTGTCCGATGAAGGCTATATTTTCGTAGCGCAGGACATCCGGGGCCGGTACAAATCGGAGGGAACGTTTCAGATGCAGCGGTTTTCGCGCAACCCTGCCGACCCGAAAGCCATCGACGAAAGCACCGACACCTACGACACCATTGAGTGGTTGCTCAAAAACGCACCAAACAACAACGGCAAGGTGGGCATGTATGGTGGTTCATACGACGGTTGGACAAGTGTAATGGGTGCCATTGATCCGCACCCGGCGCTGAAAGCGATTTCGGAGCAGGCCAGCCCCGCCGATATGTGGCTGGGCGACGATTTTCATCATCAGGGGGCTTTTCGGCTGAGCTACGGATTTGAGTACGCATTCATGGAAGAAGCCGCCAGAACCGATACGCTTTTCCCGTTTGGTGTATACGATACCTACGACTGGTACTTGAAGCTAGGGGCACTCCTTAATGTCAACAAAACGTATTTCCATGGTAAGCTACCCACCTGGAACGACTTCGTCAGTCACCCCAACTATGACGAATTCTGGCGTAAACAGGGGCTTGCCAGTCGAATTGGCAAACCCAAAGTAGCGATTCAGAACGTAGCTGGCTGGTGGGATCAGGAAGATTTTTACGGCCCCGTTACGGCCTACCAGCTTTGGGAGAAAGGTGACGATAAGCGGCAGAATCACCTGGTTGTCGGCCCCTGGAATCATGGTGGCTGGGCGCGGGGAGATGGCCGTAAGCTGGGTAACATCAGCTTCGATACCACCACCGCTGTCGACTTCCGACAACGTATGTTTGCGCCGTGGTTCGCGCACCACCTGAAGGGCAAAGGTGAGGGTAATTTCCCCGAAGTCACTTCATTTCAAACGGGCCGGAATCAGTGGAAGACATACACCCAATGGCCCCCGGCAGGTACCGTCAAACGTAAGCTGTATCTGCGGGAGAATGGGCAACTGTCGTTTGAAAAACCTACTGCTGGGACTGGTGTCGACAATTACATCTCTGATCCGGCTCACCCGGTGCCGTACCGGTCCCGGCCGATTGAACAGACGTACGGACCCGGCTCTCGCTGGTTTACGTGGCTGACCGAGGATCAGCGGTTCGTGCAAAATCGTCCTGATGTATTGAGTTGGCAAACCGAACCGCTGTCTGAAGACGTCGCCGTAACAGGCACCCTACTGGCCCGACTGTTTGCCGCCACCACGGGCAGCGACGCCGATTGGGTAGTTAAACTGATCGACGTTTACCCGGAAACCTATCCCAGGGAGCCTAAAATGGCTGGCTATCAATTTATGGTCGCCAACGATATTCTGCGCGGCCGATTCTACAAAAGCTTCGAAAAACCGCAGCCCTTACAGCCCGACAAAGTCGAAACGTTTACGGTCGACCTGCATTCGCTCGACCATGTGTTCCTCAAAGGTCACCGGATTATGGTGCAGGTACAAAGCAGCTGGTTTCCATTGATCGACCGAAATCCGCAGCGGTATATACCCAACATCTTTGCAGCTACGGAGGCTGACTTCCAGAAGGCAACGCACCGTATTTTTCGCTCTGCTACACAACCGTCGCATCTGGAACTAAGCATCATGCCGCGTTGAGAAGCTATTACGATTTACTGTCTTTCTGTGACGTACCGCGGACCCGCCACAAACGGTAAACCGAATACCGTTATTCATACCGAATCAGCGCCTTCGTCTTGACGCGCCAAACGCCGTTTTCCTGCACGGCCACCCCATCCCGACGCATCGCGACGCGGGTGTGGCCTGTTGCATAGGTGTTTTCGCTGTCGCAGGCCGGTTCGATCATGTAGTTGCGGTATGTGAGCAACCGCGCCAGTCGGCCGGGTTCCGCTTCAAAACGAAACGTAGCCGCGTCAGGCTGAGCAGCATCGATACTGAACCGATAGGCCGATTCGGGCGACAACATATCCGTTCGCTGACTGGGGTCGAACTGCCCGTTCGGGTCCGGGGGCGGGCAGTAGAAAACCTGACTGCGCGCAGGTTCAGGCGCAGGGGTGCACTGAACGACTGCGACTGCTGCGACGACACGGGCATGGCTGGTTCGGGAACAAACTGCACCAGTGCTGGCTCATCACCCATGCTCACATCGCCCGACCGCGCGGGTTTCGACAGATCAATTGGCGGCTGCGCTTCGGTCGATGGCGTCGGTGGAATAGCCGAAGCGGTCGGGCGGGGCACGGTCTGTTGGGTTACCGTTTCGCGGGCAGGATTTGTACGGCTGGTCGAGGGTGCTGGTTTCGCCTTTCTGCGCTCACTATCCAGTTCAGCCGACAACTGGCGAATTTCTCGGTCGTACGCATCTGACTCGTCACTGTACCGCTTTTTCGCCAGCATATACATCCCCCCTGCCCCGACGATCAATCCGGCCAGCAGGCCACCCAGCAACATCCACATTTGTTTGTCTTTTGCCTCGTTTAGATCCCGCTCCAGTTTGCTGACTTGCATAGCGGAGCCACTGATGTTGTCCCCGCCCGTCTCACCACTCGTTACACCCGGCGACTGCGCATCTTCCACCGCCGGGTCATCGCTGGGCGGTGTATCATCGTCAGCAGTAGTCGCCGTGGCGTTGGGAGGAAGCATGACGTCTATTTTTGCGAGGATACCCTGCTGAACAGCGGGCGGCAGGGCCTTGGCGTAGCTGGCGTACGGCTTATTTTTCTGGTAGAACTGCGCCAGCTGCTGCCGGATAGCCGCGTTGGCGTCGGCCGGGGCCATACTCACGAAATTCTTCGTGTTTTTCAGCGTACTCAGGTCTTCGATTCGCTGCCCCACCTGATCCCAGCTACCCACGGTTCGGATGATGTCGCGGGCATCGCAGCCATCGCCACAGGTCAGCAGCTGACTGTAAATCTCCTGCGCTTTGGGCTGATTGATCGTCGAAAAAACGGCTTTCGCCACCTCTTTCGTCAGCGTATCGACAGCCGCCTGATTATCATTCGGCGTCTGCGCCAGCGCGGACAGGGTCGCGGTGCTGGTTAGTAGAGCCAGAAAAAGAAATTTCGTTCGCATACCTAGTTTGGTTACACCGTACCAATTACAGATGTGGTAGACGTGGTGTCAGGCCCCTGACCTGACACCACATTACCTTTGCACACAGCCATTTTTTGTAGCGACACCAATTAAGCCAAAGCGTTTGCCAGTTTGTTGATCGCGCCGATTAGCGGGTAGAAAAACAGCGTTTCCTCAATAGGCGACGCCAGCGCGTCGGACATACCGCTGAACTCGGCCGCTACTTCGCTTTCCTTCCGCTGAATACCATCCATGAGCGACGTATCGAGGTGCGTCCGTAGCTCCTGCTGGGCAATCGACAGCGACCGCGCCGATACGTTCAGGTTCCGCGCGAAGCTGAACTGCTGGTTCAACTCGAAGAAGAAATCGATGAACGCAGCTGTTTCTTTCAGCAGCGAATTCGTCACCTCCGGCTTGCGCAGGTCGGCGTAGGTCAACGATGCATATTCATCCTGGAACGTGGCCGGGTAGACGTAGCTGATCGCTTCAGTATCGACCGGGCGGCTGTTGGCGGGCTGCATCAGCGCCCCCTTGCAGGTCACTTCCTTCGGGCCTTTACGCTCGTAGAACAGCGTCAGGCCGCTCGCGTCGTAGGTTTGGTCGTACACCTTCTCGAAAATAATACGGGCCAGTTTACCCAGCGTCTGATCGTCGGTACTGATGATGGTGAGCAGTTTCGAGCCGGTACCGCTGAACGTGATGGCCCCCGGCAAGCCGATGCCTTTGTGCTTCATCAACTGCGCGATGTGGTAAATCAGGGCCGTGTAAAACAGCACAAACACCACTTTCAGGTCTTCGTCTTTGGCCAGCATCCCGTTGAACGACAGCATACTCTTGGCCTTCACGTCGTTGCTCTTTTCAATCGAAAACCAGAACGCCAGAATGTCTTCCGAGCGGTTGGTATCGAGCATCCGGCGGTTGTTATCGCTCAGGTTACCGAGGCTTTGGCTGTCGAGCAGCGTCTGAATCCGGTCCTGATATTTGCGAACAAAGCCGTTGTGCGTGGCGGCACCGTACTCGCTGAAAGCATCGCCGTAGATGGCGTTACCGGCGAAGCGGAACGACGTCAGCAGACGCGGTTCGTTGCGTTCGTAGACCACCACGTCCGAAGTTCCCCCGCCAATGTCGACGTTGATAACCGGCCGGGCCGACGCGCTCAGCGTGGGGTTCTGCTTGTAGTAGTAGAACGGGGCCACCGACTCCGACACCTCGCGCAACCGTCCCTGCGAACCGCCGATGTAGCGGTCGTAGAGCGTCTGCCAGTCGGCGCGAAGTTGGCTGACGCGGCCGGGGGTCATACTAGCCGGGAAGAACCAGAATACCGTCGTCTGCGACAGATTGCCGCCTTCGGTCAGCACCTTGTTTTTGATCAGCATCAGCAGTTCTTCCAGAAAAGCCTCGACCCGCCGTTCGGTCTGATCGTTGTTTTTGGCCCATTTCAGGTTGGTCGTGATGCGGTTCGATCCGGCCGGTTGCCGCTCGACGTAGAACGGAATGTTGAAGTCGGCCAGGGCCTGCGTCTGCTGGTTGAAACTCAGGTTCAGCGGCTCAGCAATGGCGGTGCGCGTCGGGAAGCTGTCGGGACGGCCGGGGCCAATCGTGGGCGGCACAAACTCCAGATCGTAGAGCAGGAACAGCTCGAACAGGGCCGGGTTGTACTGCGCCGGAGCTACCAGCGTCGCAACCTGCGGAGTGACCTCGGCCACGTCGAACGGGCGGGGTGTGCCGCCGTCGACGCTGTATTCGATGTGCGTGTTGGTCGTACCAAAGTCCACCGAAAAGGCAAACTGCTTGCTGCCGCCATTGTACACCTGCCAGCGTGGGATGAGCAGGCCGTTCAGTTCGCGACCATCGGCCCGAATGTTTGTCTGCACGTAGTCAAACTCCTGCCGCAGCACGTCGTACACGCTCGACCCGTCGGTGTTCTGCTGCCGGGCCGTGCGCTGATGCGTCGATTCGGGCACGACGTCGGCGTTGTCCTGCTGCTTATAGTAGGTCAGCTTGTACTGATTCTGGCTGTCGAAACCTGACTCGATCAGTTGCACGCGGTAATCGGCAGGCACCGTCACCGAACCCGACCGCACGAACGGATAGATGTTGACGGTGAACGAGTTTTCGAGAATGATCCCCTCGTTGGTCGTTTCGTTCGGCGCGGCCGACTGCCCCACGGCGGGGCTGTAGAGTCGCTCAAAGGTCACGAACTGATTACCGGGCTGACCGGGGGCCGTAACGGGGATGTCGAGCGTGACCTGAATGCCCCCGCCCTGCGGCACCATCTTGAGCCGAACGCGGCCCGTCAGCAGATCGTCGACGTCGAAGAAATCAAAGAAATCGCGTTTCAACGGCAACAAAAAGCCTTTGTCGGTCGCCGGGGTTTGCAGGTTGCCATCGTAAAAACGGCCCCGATCGGTGGGGTACGGCAGGCGAATCAGGTACGGCTCCAGGAAGTCGCTGACGGTGAGCCAGGGATAGTTTCCGGGCTGGCCGGGCAGCGACCGCGCATTGTCGCGCCACGACTCGCGGACATAGTACGGCACGGGCGTGTTGGGGTTCCACTGCGCCTGCGGCACGTAGGTGAATTGCCGGAAGAAGCGGTTTTGCAGCACCATCGGGCGCGGCAAACTGCTACCGTAAATCCGGTTGTACTTGTCGGATTTGATGATAAAATCGCTGACCTGCGCGATAGCCCGCGAGTCGGATTTCTTCTTGCGGAGCGGAAAGCCCAGCACCTCCACGATGTCGCCGGGGCCGGTGGTAAGCTCTTCGAATTCGTTGTCGAACTGTTCGCGCGTCAGCAGCGACTGCCCGTTCTGCGCTTCGATGTGCTGGTAAAACAGCGTTGGGTTTTGCTGTTGCAGGAGCGTCCGGCTCCGGTTCAGGTAATCGTCGACCTCACGGAACCGCTCCCGGAAGTTGGGCATGAACAGCTTGATCGCGTACCAGAATTTCTGGTATTCGATGTCGCGCTGATACAACGGGGTAGTCGACTGATCGAACAGCCGGTCGTTGCCAATCGACACGTCGACCCAGCTCAGATCGTTGCCCCCGCTGAAAAACAGCGTTTTGGGCGATGTTCCACCGACAACCCGCCCCCGGTAGCTGAGGATGAATAGCCGGTTGATCTCGTTGAAGTTGTACTCAGCCGCGTCCTGATCGAGAAACAGTTTGAGCGCGTCGCCCAACCGCCGGTGTCCGGTGTTTGCTGAGTTACGCAGCCGATCGAGGTCGGTGCGGACGTCGAAGGGCGTAATCGTGACGTAGGTTTTGAGCTTGTCGTAGTTGAAAAACAGTTCGCCCACGTCGAGCGCATCCGACACAACGCGCTGATCGTTGACGGTGCCGTTGAGGTCGGGGCGCAGGGCCAGGTTCAGGAAGGCCGAGCGTACTAAATCGACCCGCGCAAACGGACTCGGAATCGACGTCGGCTGCTTCACGGTCTGCCCTCCCTGCGGGTCGCGGATGGCGGCAATCTGATCCGTACCGAGCGGCTTGCTGACGTACCAGTGCAGCCCCGGCGTCGGATTATGTAAGCTGAATGTTGTAGGCATATAGGTGGTTTAAGGTCTAAGGGTCAAGGTTTAATGTTCATGTCTACGCGCAGTAGCTGTGAGCAGGCGGTAGCCAACGTTGAACATTAGACCTTGAACCTTGAACTAATAATCCATCACCTTCGGCAGTTTGTCGCGGGTGAAGCGGTCGGTGCCTTCGGAGAATAGCTGGATAAATTTATCGGCTTCGCTGGGGTACGCTTTACCCTCGGCGGTTTTGTTGAGCGTTTGGTCGAAGTCGTCCACGATGTCAAGCTTGACGTCCGATTCACCGCCGAACAGGCCGCGCTTTTTCGGCTCGAAGCCCCGCACCGTGTGGCCCAGATTACTGGCGTCGAGCACAAACGCATCGAACGAACGTTTGTTGGCGCTCATCTCCGACAGCCACTGCCGAAAGCCCGTATCGAAGTTTTTGACGCTGTTGAAAAAGCCGGAGTTGACGAACGAACTCGAAATGGGCGGGTTAGCCTTAGCCCACTGCACCGTGCCTGCCGCCGACTTGAGCCGCTGGCTGAGGTACGTGCTGAACAGGGCCATCTTGGTCAGCGGCAGGTTAATCTGCTCTTTCGTCGCACTGGCGAGGTTGCCCAGTTGCAGCGTCGTGCCGTCCTGCTCCACGCCGAACTCCTTATACACCGGGCTTGTTGGTCGCCCGTTCGACACGCTCAGGCTGCTGTCGTCGATATTCATAAAATCGACAATCGCCAATGCCGACGCCAGTTCCACGAAGTGCGCTTCGTTTTTCTGTCCACCCGCGCCGGGGTCGTACGTGTACGCCTTCGTCTGATCGTCGCCGATGTAGTACAGCGCATTCACCGACGGGTTGACGCCCTTCTGATAATAGTTGAGCGCAGCCTTGGTTTTGGCGATAAACGAAGCCGGATCGATCAGCTTGTTGTCGTTGGTGGTCAGGCTGAAATACGGCATCACCGTAACGGCCCCGATTTTGGCATCGCGCAGGAAGGCCGGGTTCGGAATCTGCCCGATGGCCTGCGCCCCCCGGATGTTTTTCAGCAGAATCGGGAAGCCAGCCGCGCCCGTCCCGCCGAAGATAGAGCTGATGATGAAGATGCGGTCGTTGGCACCGAAGTTCTCGGCAAACGCCTGAAACACGTCGGAATACCGAAACTGATTCAGCACCGTACTACCGATGTTGGGGTTACCGACGAAGCCGATGTCCATCTTCGTTTCCAGATTTTCCTCCGAAAACAGGAGGCTGGCGAACGCCTTGCTCGGCGCGTCGAGTCCTTCGTAGTTGATGTAGTCGCGGAATTTCTCCTGCTGCACGCCCTGCAACTCAAACACGTAGGTATCGGCGATGGTCGCATTGCCGCCGATGGAGCGGTTCAGCGTCTTGATCTCCGTCCCGAAAAAGCCCGACGTCGGTTTGGTTTGCAGCCCCGCCCGGATATTGCCGTATTCGCGCAGCAGTTCCTTGGTCCGCAACAGGTCGTCGTTGGTTGCGTGGGGATCGAGCACGATGGGGATAACCTCGTCGGTATTTTTCAGGCTCACGCCCGACGCCAGCAGCATCGTCAGTGCCTTCAGCACCCGCGAACCCGTCCCGCCAATCGCAAAGACAAATAGTTTAGACATAGTTTTCAGTTTTGTGGGAGTAAGGGGTTGACCTCACCCCCAGCCCCTCTCCTAAAACAGGAGAGGGGTGTCGTCAGAGACAAACAGTAGTTCGTTACGTACTCAATACAGAACAGACACCAGAAAAATAGCCGAAGGCTACTTTACCGCTAGTCACCCCTCTCCTGTTTTAGGAGAGGGGCCGGGGGTGAGGTCAACGGTCAACCCTTATTTGGAAGGCCAGAGCATGGGGCGATGCCGGGCGTTTTTGCTGAAGTTTTTGAGGATGAGGGAGATGATGAAGAAGATAACCGCCGTCAGCAGGGCCATCGTAAACGAATAGCTCAGGAACACGCTGACGCCCTCGTCGAACAGGTTGCCCTGCTCCAGATCGGCTTCGTCGCGCGGGATTTCCTGACCGGCTTTCTGGTAGAGCGTCACCAGCGAGATCACGAACACCGTCGCGGCACTGACGCCCATCATCAGCAACCAATGACCCATACCACTGAAACTGACCTTATTGAACGGCCAGATATAAAAGGCAAACGCCACGACGAAGGCGATTCCGATGGCTGTCCACGTCAGGGGTGACAGCAGTTCTTCCTGATACAGATCCTCCAGCAGTGCGCTGTTGACAAACAGGTTGTAAAAATTATAGAGCGATTCTTCCATGTTTTTGCAATGAGTGAATGATAGAGTGATGGAATGAGTGAATAGGGCTGGCGCAAACCATTCTATCATTCCATCACTCAATCATTCTAAATTGATCGTTAGCGTGAAATATTCAGGTTGGTTGTTGGGGTTGTAGGCGCGGTCGACGCCTTGCAGGAGGTTTTCCAGGCCGAAAGTCGAGTTGGCGTCGGGTTTTGTGTCGTTGGTCGTGGTCGTGTTGGCGATCCAGCGGGGCGGAAACTGCCGACGCAGCCGGATACTCGCCGTACGGTCGCCCCGCGATGGGCGGGTGGTGGTCAGCAGCAACTTATGGGTCATGCCGTTGGCTCCCTGATACGGCTGCACCGACGATACCTTGAAATTGTCCTTACCATCTACGACATACTGACTGGCGTCGGTCAGGACGGACGCGGGCAGGTGCAGGGCCGACAGGTCGACAGCGACAGGGATCGTCAGGTTTTTATCGGCAACGTCGGGCTGCACATCGATTAGGGCGTGGACGACTTTAGCCCGTTCGCGCACTTCGTCGGCCGAGCGTTTGAACCGGCCTTTCTTCGCGGGGTCGTTCACAAGCACCGTATAAGCGGGTGCGGCTGAGCCGTTTGTTTTGCCGAAGAACCACGAATCAGCGAAGCCCGGCAACTGATCGAACCGGCGAATCTGCGCGTAAACCGGGCTGGTGTACAACTGCTGCATCACCTCGTTGCGGCCAATCAGGCAGAGGTAGTACGGCCGGTCGCCTTTGTACGGGTGCTTGGCGTTGTTCCAGCTATAATACGTTCCGTCGAAGTCGGCGTCGAGCTTGAGTACCAACATCGAATGGGTGTCAACGTAGGGGTTGAACACCGTCGAGAGCAGCGAACTGGCCGCGTCGAGGGTCTTCTGCGCGCTCATCCCCGTCAGGGCCGGGTCCGAGTAAATCAGGTCCGACGCCAGCACACTCAGGTCGTTGCCCGACGTTTCCGACAGAATCGTTTTGAAGATTTTTTCGAAATCGGTACTGGTCGTTTTGCCCTTCGTTTTGGCGACGGTAAAGATGTTGCGCTCCTTGAAAAACTGCGACAGCGACAGCCCCAGCGGATTTACTTCGGTGTTGACGACGTAGATTTTGCCCTGCCCGGCATTGGTCGCGTCGAACTCGGTCAGCACATCGTTAAGCGTGCGTTTGAACGTGCCGTTGCCACCCGGCGCGTCGTAGGGAAACATGCTCCCGCTGGCTTCAAGGTACAGTTTCAGGCTGATCGGTTTCGTCGTTGCCACGGCTCCGCCCGACAGCGCGATGCTCGGCGTTTTGCCCTCACGCGCCAGCTTGCGGTACGTTTTGTTGCGCTTCACGAACGCCAGTAAAGCCGCGTTGTCGACCGTACCGTCGGGCAGGACGATGGCTTTGGTTTTGTCGTCCTTACCAAGTTCGCGGTTTTCGCGACCGATGTACACGCGCAGGGCGTCGGCTTCCGACACGTCGATGGCGTTGTCGCTGAGGGCGTCGGACACCTGCCCGTCGAGGTCGTCGGCGGGGCTGGAACAGCCGCACAGCCCACAGACCGACGCCAGCAGCAGGGCCGACAGATAAACAGAAATACGGGTCATTCGTGGGTAATTAGGTGGGAATGGCACGGGATTACGTACTGGCAAAACTAGCGGGTTGACCGCAAGGCTACCGGCAACGCTTAAATTTTCTTAAATTTCTAGTAAACGTAACGAAGCAACCCCCCATTTTATGTCGGCCGGTACGGTTTAACGATAAACGGGCGTTTACCTTTGTGGACGTACTTAATGAGTGAGAGAGTGAAAGAGCGAAAGAGCGAAAGCCTGATTCCATATCCCTTTTCTGCGGTTGGACCCGTGTATAAAGTGCTTCGCTGGCTGGTTCTGTTTGTCCTGATTACGCTTCCTTTCCTGCTTCAGAACTGCGCGCAGGTGGCGCAGCCGCCGGGCGGCAAGAAAGATTCGCTGGCCCCGCAGGTTGTTGCTTCCGTCCCGACGATGCGGCAGTTGAACTACGATGGCAAGACGGTGGAGCTGTATTTCAACGAGTACGTCAAGACGGAAAATATTCAGCAGAAAATCACCGTAACGCCCCAGGATAGTAATACGTACCTCGTTAAATCGCTGCCCGAAGGCGTCCGGCTGACCTTCGCCAAACCGTTCCAGCCGAACACCACCTATACGATCGATTTTTCCGACGGCATCAAGGACATTACCGAAAATAACATCGCGAAAGATGCCAAAATCGTGTTCAGCACCGGCCCGTCTATCGACTCGCTCTACCTGACAGGAACGGTAATTGACGACGAAAGTCGGCTGCCTATTCTGGGGTTTGTGGTCGGGTTGTTTGCCCCCACCGATACGCTGCCGATCAACCGCAAACGCCCGCAGTATTTCGACCGTACTGACAGCACCGGCAATTTCCGCATCGAAAACGTCCGGGCGGGCAAGTACAAAGTGTACGGGTTCGACGACAAGGATTTGAATCTGGTGAACAACACACCCGGCGAACGCGTGGCCTTCCGCGACAGTGTGCTGAATCTCAATCGCGACTATACCGATATTAACTTGGTGGCGTTTCGGGGCTATGGCAAACCCCGCGTTACCCGACGCGAACGGACCGACGAAACACTGGGGCTTGAACTCAGCAGCGGCATCGCCAGCTACACGCTTAAAGTCACGAAACCCGCATCGACAACGGCCAGCGACAGTCTGATTTCGTTTCTGGAATCGCCCAAACTGATTCGCATTTACCGACCCGCCAACCGGGCCGCCGGCGACACTATCAACATCGGCATTACGGCCGTCGACTCCGTTGGTAACAGCACCGATCTAAAAGAACGGGTTTACTTTTCACCACTAAAAACCCGCGCCCGCGACCGCAAACCACTGTCTGTGCAGGTAACCCCCACCAATGGCGACCCTATCGACAACGATCTTGATTTTATACTGACGTTCAACAAGCCCGTCTTACGGTACGCGCTGCCCTCGATCATCATCGGCCCAGACAGCACAAAGCCAATCAAACTCGACACCAGCATGCTACGCTGGAGCAACAGCTATTCGCGCCTGAACATCAAGCAGAAAACCAACCTGCGTGATAGTCTGATACTGTTGCTCGAAAAGGGATCATTCATCAGTGTACAGGGCGATACGTTGCCCCGTTTTTTCTCGAAATACCGGCTGGCCGACGACGAGAGTTTTGGCCTGATCGCCGGGCGCGTCAACCGCCCCGACGACAAATTCATCGTTGAACTGCTGGATGACAAATACAACCTCATTCGGTCGGCATACGGCGCGAAATCGTACAGCTTTGCCCGGCTAAAACCCGGTCGTTACCGGGTCCGGCTGGTTGTCGACGCCAACGGCAATCGACGGCGCGACATCGGCAACGTACAGAAAGGTATTCAGCCCGAAACGATCATCTACCATCCCGGCGCCGAAGAGGGCGGCCTCATCCCGCTCAAACAGAATTTCGAGCTGACGGACATTGATTTTTAACGAGATGCTTTTTCCCGGTTGTCATTCCGACGATAGGAGGAATCTTCGGTAGTTGTCAACTAAATTTCAATTTTCCGAAGATTCCTCCTATCGTCGGAATGACAAAGTGCCATGAAAAAACTACTTCTACTCACTACCCTGTTTATCGGTTGCCAATCGAAGCCCAATCAGACCACCGACGAAAAATCAGCGTCGCTACCCATCGTCGGTACGTGGAGACTCCTATCGAGCACGCTCATCGAGAAGGGCGACACGACCACAACCGACTACACCAAAGACGCGTCGTTTATTAAGATCATCAACGATTCACACTTCGCGTTTTTCAACCACGACCTGACGCACGGCAAAGGCCCATCGCCCAGCTACAACTCCGGCGGAGGAACCTACACACTTGCCGACAGCACCTATACCGAACACCTCGACTACTGCACCGACCGGCAGTGGGAAGGCCACACCTTTCCGTTTGCCATCACGATTAAGAACGATACCCTCGTTCAGCAGGGCGTCGAGAAAATACCCGACGCAGGAATTGACCGGCTGAACATCGAGCGCTACGTTCGGGTGAAGTAGTAAGTGATAGGTCATAAATTATTCAACACAGAGGCAGAGAGAACACAGAAGTTTAGTTAGCTGACAATTAGCGCATTACTGTCAATCTATCTCTGCGTTTTCTGTGCCTCTGTGTTAAACTGTTTTTGACCTGGTACTTAGTTATACTCAAAATGCCTCAAACATCGGAGCGCCGATCGGTATCTTGCTGTTTGAGACATTCGTTATCACCTGTTTTCATGGTCCAGTCTACCCTCCTCCCCTGCCAGAAACACCTGTTTCGCCTGCCCGACGGTGTTCACTACATCAACTGCGCCACACGGTCGCCATCTAGTCAGGCGGTTGAGCAGGCGGGACACGACGCGCTGACGCGCCATGCGAACCCCTTCGGTCTGCGCCCCGACGACTTTTTCGACGGCAGCGCATCAGTACGGGATAAGTTCGCCCAGCTCATCAACCTGCCCGACCCGGAGCGGGTGGCCCTGATTCCATCGGTGTCGTACGGGATGGCGATTGTGGCCCGTAACCTGTCGCGCAAGCCGGGTATCCGGGCGGGGCAGCAGATCGTGCTGGTGGGCGATGAATTTCCCAGCGACGTTTACGCGTGGGACCGAGTCACAGCAGAACTGGGACTGACCATACGTACGGTGCCGATGCCCACCGGTTTCCCGAAAGGCCCGCGCTGGAACGAGCAATTGCTCGACGCCATTACGCCCGATACGGCGCTGGTTGTGGTGCCGCCCGCCCACTGGATGTACGGTACCCGCTTCGACCTGGTCGCGGTTGGGCAGCGGGCACGGGAGGTCGGGGCATGGCTGGCCGTCGACGGTACGCAGTCGGTCGGGGCACTCCCGTTCGACTGGCAGGCGGTACAGCCCGACGTACTCATCTGCGCGGGCTACAAATGGCTAATGGGGCCGTATTCGATGGGGCTGGCCTGCTTCGGCCCTGCGTTTGACGACGGTATTCCCCTGGAAGAAAGCTGGATGAACCGACTCGACAGCAATCAGTTTCACCGGCTGATGGATTACCAGTCGGCGTACCGCCCCAAAGCGTACCGCTACAACGTGGGTGAACAAACGCACTTTATCCAGATGCCGATGCTCGACGCGGCTCTGACACAGTTGCTTGACTGGCAACCGGCCCGGATTCAGGAGTATACCGAAGCGTTGATGGCCCCTGTCTGGTCCGAACTGGAAACGCTGGGTTGCCACGTCGACCCCGTCGACGGCACGGTTGGGCGCGCTCATCACCTCGTTGGGTTGTGGTTGCCGGAACAGGCCGATCCGATGACGGTGGCGCAGGTACTGCACGAACGGCAGGTATCCGTGTCGGCCCGGTCGGGTGTGCTGCGCATTGCCCCGCACCTCTACAATACGCCTGAGGATGCACAAGCACTGGTCGACGCGCTACACATTGCGCTGCGATAATACTCGAAAAATCAGTTAAACACGGACGTCGTTCTACCTAGCACGAAAACTAGCTAGACAGAATGACGTCCGTGTTTTATGCCGCATACAATTCGAGCGGCAGCCCGTCGGGGTCGGCGAAAAACGTGAATCGTTTCCCCGTCAGTTCATCAGTGCGAACTGGTTCCGTCTCAACGCCTTTGCTGTTCAGGTCGGCTATCGCGGCATCGATGTCCGTTACGGCAAACGCCAGATGGCGCAGGCCCAATGCTTCGGGCCGCGACGGGCGGGCGGGTGGATTCGGAAACGAAAACAGCTCGATCTGGTAATGACCGTTGACGGCCAGATCCAGCTTGTACGACTGCCGTTCGGCGCGGTAGGTTTCCTGCACAACGGTCAGGCCCAGCGTCTCGGTGTAGAATCGCTTCGACCGCTCATAGTCGGCGCAGATAATGGCGACGTGGTGAAGGGCTTGTAGGAATGACATAGGCTAGGGAGTCAGCAGGGTATCGCCCAGGGTGTCGACCTGCGTAACGTCTTTTTTGGTTTTGTTCGTCCCATCAAACGCACGTTCAGCCTCCCGTCGCTTGTTCCAGGGGGCTGTCGTCCGGCGGCCCATGTCGATAGCGAGCAGGGCAACAATAGTCGTGAAGACGACGAAAACCACGATAAAGATGCGTCGGTTGCGGTTCATTAGTGAGTTTAATGTTTGTGGTTCAATGTCTAACGTTGCTAAGTTACGACTACTGGCGTGTGCGTCAACGTTAAACCTTAAACGTTAGACGTTGAACTAAAAACTAGCTTTGGCGCAGCTCTTTCGGCGCGATGGTAAATAAAATCGACCCCGTCCGGCCGGAGACTTCCGCCCAGTTCAGTCCATCGAACTGCACCGCTACTACCGCCCCTTTACTCATCGAACCAACGGACTGATGCGTCAGAAACTCCGCGAAGTACGATACGTCAGGATTATGCCCCACGATCATAGCCGACTGTGTTGAATCGGGCAAGCCATTGACAGCCGCTAAATAAGCCTTCGGCCCACCCTCGAACAACGCTTCATCGAGCTGTATTTGCTCCCGGTCGAATCCAATCTGCTCGGCGATAACTTTTGCCGTGTCACGGGCGCGGGGGGCCGTGCTGCTGATCACCTGATCGGGCTGAACCGATTTGTCATGCAGAAACCGTCCGATGCGAGCAGCCGCCATGATGCCTTCTGAAATCAGTTCGCGATCATGGTCGCTCATGAAAGTAGCCCGATCCTCGGCTTTTGCGTGGCGAACGATGTACAAGGTACGTGTCATAGTGTCTGTTTGCGGGATTCTTTGGCTGCAAAAGTACCAACATGCCCGTCAATCAATAGCCGGGTAGTCCCTCAATTTTGACTTTAACCAAGCTAACGTTACTGGTTTTGTCTTGACTTGGTTAAACAGATTCGGTAATTTCTGGTAGTGTGTATAGCGAAATCATTCGCACTGAACGAATCAACCCGCCCGTACCGGGCTAAAAGCAACATGCGCTTCGAAGGAGATACCTGTACGTTGTCTTTTGGCCTGTACCCCCGCAAAAATCAGGTACAGTTGCAGGGAACGGTGTGGCCCCGTGGCTCGACAAATCCGCAGTACGAAGCCGTCCGACCGAGTGTTCCGTTCAGCACCTTCTTCACGCCAGACGACGTTGATCTGCTGCAACAATGGCTGTTGAATGGCGCTGACGACGATATTCTGCTCCCCGAACCGCTGCAACTGGCCCGCAGGCTCACGCCAATTGACAGTGACTTACTCACGTTTGAAATTCAGTTCGGTCTGGCGGAAGTCCCGGAGTGGTGGCGCTGGGATACGGCTTTTCCGCTGCGGGTACAAGTCGATGTTCACCGGTCGGAATTTAGTTTTCTGGCCCAGTCTCTCGACCGCCATCACTGGTTCGATAACTGATTGATACTGACTGCTAGTCCATCCGGGCTGGTCAAGTCGTTACCAGCCTGTTTAAGGTTACCCCTACCATCGCCAAACAAACATGGCTATACGTTGCGTATAAGGTACAGGTTAGTATATACGTCGAAAAGGACTGTTTTGTGGAAGCAACGCTCAACTTACGTCCGGGCTCGGCGGTTCGGTCGACAATGCCTATTTTTGCGCATCGAATGCAAGCCGGTTTCCGTTGATTCTATGCCTTATCAATCCATACAGCAGTTATTGAAGACCGCCCCTGTCGGCACGGTCGTTACCGTGAAAGGCTGGGTGCGTACCAAACGCGAAAGTAAAAACGCCGTATTTATCGCCCTCAACGACGGCTCCACCATCAATACCATTCAGGCCGTAGCCCAGCCGGACCAACTGTCCGACGATCTGTTGCGGCTCATCACGACGGGTGCCTGCCTGTCGGTTACGGGCGAACTGGTCGAGTCGCAGGGTTCGGGGCAAGCGGTCGAACTGAAAATCAGCGACGTGCTCGTCTACGGCCCCGCCGACCCCGACAAATACCCGCTACAGCCCAAGCGGCACTCGCTGGAGTTTCTGCGCGAGATCGCCCACCTGCGGCCCCGCACCAACACCTTCAGTGCTATCCTGCGCGTTCGCCACGCGCTGGCGTTTGCCGTACATAAGTACTTCAACGACAACGGGTTCTATTACCTCAACACGCCGATTATTACGGCGTCTGATGCCGAAGGAGCCGGCGAAATGTTTCGCGTAACAACCCTCGACGCGACCAAACCACCCCTTACCGAGGAAGGCAAGGTCGACTACAGTCAGGACTTTTTTGGGCGCGAAACCAACCTGACCGTATCGGGTCAATTGGAAGGCGAACTGGGGGCGATGGCATTGGGCAAGATCTACACCTTCGGCCCGACTTTCCGCGCTGAGAACTCCAACACGACCCGCCACCTAGCCGAGTTCTGGATGATTGAGCCGGAAATGGCCTTCCACGAACTAGAAGACAACATGGCGCTCGCCGAAGACTTCGTTAAAACTGTCATTCGCTACGCCCTTGACAACTGCGCCGACGATCTGGCTTTTCTGGACAACCGGCTCAAGGAGGAAGAAAAAACGAAGAAGAAAGAAGAGCAAAGCGAACTGAGCTTACTGGAAAAGCTGCGGTTTGTGGTCGACAACGAGTTTCAAAAGCTGACCTACACCGACGCCATCGAGATTCTGCTCAACTCGAAACCAGCCAAGAAAGGGCAGTTCCAGTATGAGGTTAGCTGGGGTGTCGACCTGCAATCGGAGCACGAGCGGTATCTGGTCGAGAAGCATTTCAAGAAGCCCGTTATCCTGACCAACTACCCCCGCGCGATCAAGGCGTTCTACATGAAGCAGGACGACGAACCCGCCACCAATGACCGGGGGCAGGTATTTGGCCCCACCGTTCGGGCGATGGACGTGCTCTTTCCGGGTATCGGCGAAATCATCGGCGGTTCGCAGCGCGAAGACAACTACGACAAGCTGGTGGCCCGCATGGAAGAAGTCGGTATCGAGCCCGACGCACTGTGGTGGTACCTCGACACGCGCCGGTTTGGTTCGGCTCCGCACGCTGGTTTCGGACTGGGCTTCGAGCGGCTGGTGCTGTTCGTAACGGGCATGGGCAACATCCGCGACGTTATCCCCTTCCCCCGCGCCCCCAAACAGGCAGAATTTTAATCGTTGCGTTTAAGGTTTGTTGTTTAACGTTTAAAGTTGATGTAATCAGCCAAACCTTGAACTACAAACCTTAAACATTAAACCCGCGCAGCATGCTCCTTGCCCTCCCAATCTTTCTTGCGTTGTCGTCTGGCTTTGTCGTCGTCGGTGTGTATACCGAGCGAAAAATCTCGGCGTTTATGCAGGACCGTTTGGGGCCGATGGAGACGGGGAAGTGGGGACTGCTGCAACTCTTCGCCGATTTGCTGAAGCTGCTGCAAAAGGAAGACATCGTACCGACGGCAGCCGATAAGCGGCTGTTTCTGCTGGCCCCGGCGGTTATCTTCGCGTCGGTCTTTGCCGGTTTTGCCGTGCTGCCCCTCACCCCCGACTTACAGGGATCGGGCGCGGCCGTGGGTGTGTTCTACCTCATGGCCATCGTGTCGTTCGATGTCGTCGGTATTCTGATGGCGGGCTGGGGCTCCAACAACAAGTATTCGCTGTTCGGCGCCATGCGGTCGGTGGCGCAGATCATCTCCTACGAAATCCCCCTCGGCCTGACGATCCTGTGCGTCGTCATGATTTGCCAGACGCTTGATTTACAGACTATCAGCGCACAGCAGGGCATTTTTACCACAGACACGAATTACCTCTTTGGCCTGAAATCGCTGGGCATCGACGTGACGCACTGGGGCGGTATTTTTAGCTGGAATATCGTTCGCAACCCCTTCCTGATCGTTGCTTACGTCATCTTTTTCATCTGCACCCTGGCCGAAAGCAACCGAGCCCCGTTCGACCTGCCCGAAGGTGAATCCGAGATTGTGGGCGGTTTTCACACCGAGTATTCGGGGATGCGGTTTGCCCTGCTCTACCTGTCAGAATACGCCATGATGCTGCTCGTGTCGTTTCTGGGCGCGGTATTGTTTCTGGGTAGCTGGAATACGCCCCTACCCAACCTGGGGCCCGTCCGGCTCGCCGACTGGACAAGCGGAGCGCCCGGCACCATTTGGGGCAACGTCACGGGGCGTTCTGGCTGCTAAGCAAAGTCTTTCTGGCCGTGCTGGTGCAGATGTGGGTTCGCTGGACGTTACCGCGCGTCCGCGTCGATCAGATGATGTTTCTGTGCTGGAAAGTGCTCACTCCCGCCGGTTTGCTCCTGCTCCTGCTCTCCGGCATCTGGCGGCTGCTGATGGTCTGACCGATTGTCTCAAACAGCAAGATGCTGTTTGCTTAAACTACACATACATCCAAACAGCAAGATGCTGTTTGCCAGGCTACCCTGCGTTATGCAGCAGAGAAGCCGATACGAACGCGTGTCAGCCGGATATCAGCTCCCTTGAACTGCCGCTGCATTTCATCGTAAGCCATATCGATAGCTTCGTCGGGGTCGGCAGCCGCGATAGACCGGTCTACGTTAAGTAAAATATGCTGGTTCATGCTGTCAAGCACATCGAATATAATCCGCAACAGCTGTTTCTTTTTGTTTGCCATGATAGTCAGGTAAATAAACCGACACGTGCTGCACGTATTGGTTTGGGTCGCTGAGCAAAAGTAATGACAGACTATTACATTTGTATTATACATAGCAAATAAATAGTACACACGACCGTGTAGTACGTCTGTCAAGTATCATATTCGACCCGTTAGCATCGTGGCGCATCGGTTCGTACCTTTGCCGCCTTTTGCAGCGTATATTACATGGGTATACTTACACCAGATCCGACGGGAGATCTGGCCTGGCGAGTCGCCTGGCAATCGACAACTTTCCGTTGGAAATTCATACTTGGACTGATCGGGGTTATTACATTACTGCTGACGTTTCCGCTGTTCTTCCAGACAATCGAAAAGCATACCGGCCCCGTCCTGAGCGACTGGGTGCTGGCTCAACTGCCACCCCGCGACGTCTCCATCGCCATCTTCCTGCTGATCTGGGCCACAGCCGCCATTCTGGTTGTCCGTGCCCGACGCAGCCCGGCCATATTCATGCTGTTTATCTATGGCTACCTGATCGTTAGTCTGTCACGAATGCTCAGTATCAACCTGGTACCGCTCAACCCGCCCGTTGGTCTTATTCCGCTCATTGACCCGATCAGCAATGCCTTCTACGGCAAGTCGTACATCACCAAAGATTTGTTTTATTCCGGGCACACATCGACGATTTTCCTGATGTTTCTCTGCCTGCGCCGACCCGGCGACCGACTTTTTGCCTTTGTCGGCTCGCTGATCGTCGGGGGGTTGTTACTGGTTCAGCACGTACACTATACAATCGACGTTATCGGCGCTTTCGTCTTTACGTATCCGCTGTATTGGCTGGGCAAAAAACTGGCGCTGTCGGGCTGGAATCAGGTCGATACAAGGCCTGATTGAGGCAAACCTATTTTAAAAATTACGGGTTTACCCGGTCAGGGAGATAAATTGTACAAAACGGTCAAATCCCCGAAAAATCAAAACAACCCGTTGATTAGTAGTAAATTAAACCGTTAATCGGTCTAAATGAGGGGTATAAACAGCCTGAAAATAGTTAAAGTCACATTAATTAAATTCAGTCTACGTATTCCTAAAATTGTAAATTTTGTAGATTTGGGGCTTTACAAAACCATTGAGCCTGGCGTACACAACAGCGCCCGGCAACGGTTGGCATCGAACGCGGAGACCCCGAATTGTAAACCACCGATATGAGCAAAATAGACTTACCGCCCTTCACACTGGGCGAAACGATTACGTCCGAACAACGTCAGTTTTTCAACAAACATGGTGTAATCGTTTTTCGAAATTTTATCAATCCCGAAACGGTAAAATTATTCATCAGCGAAGTTGACCGTATTGAAAAAGAGTGGCTGGCCGAAGGCCGCGACAAGGTTAACGGTGTTCCGCTGAAATTTGGGCAGGATGAGGGTGGAAACCCGATGATTCAGCGAATGTGTTTCCTTTCGCAGCATAGCAGTGCCCTGCATGAATTTTTGCAGGACCCCCGTCTACAGGCCGTTGTTGACCTGTTGCAGCCGTACGAAGGCCGCATCGCCGAAATCGAGAAAGACGGGCTGATCCTGAACCACTACATCAAAACGCCCAACAGCAAGTTCTCGCAGATGGGTTGGCACACCGACAGCCCCCGCGATATCTTCCTGGGTCAGCGGATCATGCCAATGCTGAACGTGGGTATTCACCTCAACGCTACGCCCTACGAAAACGGTGGTCTGCGCGTAATTCCGGGTACGCACAAGCAGGGCATCCTGAAAATGCTGTTCCGCAAAAAGTATTTCGTCGATAACGACCCCGACAAGAAAGAAATTGGTTTCGATATAAACGCGGGCGACCTGTCGGTACACGACGGTCGGTTGTGGCACCGGGCGCAGCAGTCGCCCCATGTCGGCGAAGCAAGTCGCCGTCGGGTAATGTACGTACCGGTCGTGACGGGTAAGTACATGCCGAAGAACGAGCACAGCAAAACGCCGTTCTACCACCGGTTTATCTCGAAGGTCAATATCTAATTGAGTTGTAAAGTCATAGAGTTGTAAGGTTGTAACGTTGCCTCCAGTGTAACCTACAACCTTACAACTCTTTGCTTTTTGGCGCCTTCCAGCACCCAACGTCTGTTACGTTTAGTACTGGCGTTAGCAACTCTTCAACTTTACAACCTTATAACTTTACAACTTATAAATGCCCTACGCCCTCATCACCGGTGCCAGCAAAGGTATTGGTCTGGCCATCGCCGACGAATTAGCCCGGCGTAAGTACGATCTGCTACTGGTAGCCCGTTCGGGCGATCTGCTGACGAAAGAAGCCGCTCGTTTGGCGTCGACGTATGGTATCAAGACCGATACGCTGGCGGTTGATCTGGCCGAAACGGGTGCAGCCCAGCGGGTATTCGATTGGTGCCAGCAACGGCAATACACCGTGCAGTTGCTGGTTAACAATGCGGGCTACGGGCTGAGCGGACTGTTTGAGCAGCACCGGCTGGGCGAACACCTCGCGATGATGCAGGTCAACATGACTACGCTGGTCGAGCTGACCTATCTGTTCCTACCCCAACTCAAGCAGCAATCCCGCGCCTACGTGCTGAACATCGGCAGTTCGGCAGCTTATCAGGCGATTCCCCGCCTGAGTCTGTATGCTGCTTCCAAATCATTTGTCCTGCAATTCAGCCGTGGCCTGCGGCAGGAGCTGAAGAAAACGGGAGTCAGCGTTACCTGCGTCTGCCCCGGCGCTACCGATACCAACTTTGTCGACCGGGCGCAGATCGGCGAGAAAGGACGGAAAGCAGCGGAAAAAGTAAACATGACACCGGCCGAGGTAGCGCGGCAGGCGGTTGCGGCTACGCTATCGGGGCAGGCCGAACTGGTTACGGGCGCCCTCAACAAGCTGGGTAAACTTATGGCCTGGCTGCTACCCAAAGGTTTGGTTGAAACGACAGCGGGTAGCATCTACGAGTAGAGACCGCCCGATCTATCGTGGCACTTTCTTTGCAGATACCGGGTTATAAGGACATAATTCACTTTCCGACGTTGGATGCCGGTGATTGTAAATACCCAAAGCGGGTATGTCACCCTTGCCTGCCGACGTCCACTTCATTCATGCAATTTACTGATTTAGAACTGATTGACCCTATTCTGGCGGCTTTGACCGAAGAAGGGTACTCATCACCCACACCCATTCAGCAGCAGGCAATTCCCCTGTTGCTCAACCGCCGGGACCTGCTCGGCTGCGCCCAGACCGGCACCGGTAAAACAGCCGCTTTTGCCATTCCCATTCTGCAACTGCTCACCGCCGACAAGGCAAAGCAGGCAAACGCGCCCCGGCGAATCAAAACGCTGGTGCTGACCCCAACGCGCGAACTGGCTATTCAGATCGACGAGAGTTTTGCTGCCTACGGCCGTCACCTGAACATGAAGCACACCGTTATCTTCGGTGGCGTTTCGCAACACAGCCAGGTCAACACCATCCGGTCGGGTATCGATATTCTGGTGGCAACACCGGGTCGTCTGCTCGACCTGATGAACCAGGGCATTATCAACCTGCGCGACGTTCAATACTTCGTGTTGGACGAGGCCGACCGCATGCTCGACATGGGCTTTATCCACGATGTAAAGCGGGTAATTGCCAAGTTGCCGGAGCGTCGGCAGTCGCTGTTTTTCTCGGCAACGATGCCGCCCGATGTGGCGAAACTGGCCGATACGATTCTGAACAATCCGGCGAAGGTTGAAGTAACCCCCGTTTCGTCGACCGCCGACACGATTCAGCAGGCCATGTATTTCGTCAGCAAAGACGACAAGCGGAAACTGCTGACACATATTCTGGAAGATAGCCGCATCAAATCGGTGCTGGTATTTGCCCGGACGAAACACGGTGCAGACCGGGTTGCCAAAGATCTGGTAAAGGCTGGTATTCAGGCCGAAGCCATTCACGGCAACAAGTCGCAGAACGCCCGGCAACGCGCCCTGACCAATTTCAAAAGCCGCGAAACCCGGGTGCTGGTTGCGACCGACATTGCAGCCCGTGGTATCGACGTCGATGAACTGTCGCACGTGATTAACTACGAGTTGCCGAACATCCCCGAAACTTACGTTCACCGCATCGGGCGGACGGGCCGGGCGGGGCATGACGGTATTGCGCTGTCGTTCTGCGATGAGGAAGAAACCGAGTACCTGCGCGACATTCACAAGCTGATTGGCAAGAAGGTGCCCGTCATCGAAGAACACCCGTACGTGCTCAACATCGATGCATCGACGGTAACGCCGAAAGCTCCGCAACAGCAGCGTGGGCAGGGTCGTGGTCAACGGCCACAGCAACAACGCAGCGGCAATGGCAACCGTCCATCGGGGCAGCAAAGCCGGAGCAACGAGCAGCGGTCAGACGCCCCATCGGGTCAGCGGTCTCAATCGAACAGCCGCCCCTCGTCTGGTCAGGGTCGCTCTGGGCAGGGCGGTCCTGCCGGGGGCCGGTCAGAATCAGGGCGGGACAACCGCAATGGTCAATCAAACGACCGGCGCGACAGCCGCAACAGTAACAGTCAGCCACAAAGCAACAGTCGACGCGATGGACACCCGAATCAGTCGGGACGGCCAAACCGCGACGGCGATGAAAAGCCGAGCCGGGGTACGGGCAACAGTCGATACCTCGATTTCAGCAACGATAAGAACTATTGATAATCAGCCCCGGCACGCAAAGCCGGGGCTTTTTTATTGGTGGGTTACTCGTTCTTAGCAACGTACTGATTCTCCTGTGTCTGTGTCCTCACCGCGCCACGGAGGAAGACACCTATGCGTCAGCCATCCGCAACCTACCGGGAAGGTGTCTGCCTCCGTGGCGCGGTGTCTTCGCAGACACGGGAAACTGTCTGGTCATTCTCCCATCAAAAAACCGGTTACTTTGGTAGTAACAAACCTTCACCAGTTACCTCGATGGAGACGACGCTATTTTCGCTGACGGGCTTTGCCGTGCTGGTGCGGATTCTGGCCAACCCGTTGGCAAACGTTCTTCAGAAACAACTGACCCACCGCGCCATCGATCCGTTGATTCTTACAAGTGCCACGTTTGGGCTGCTTACAGTAGCTTGTCTAACCGGATGGCAGCAACTGATGTTCGCTGGCCTGTCCGACACGTTCTGGCTGAACATGGTACTAACCAGCCTGTTTGCGGTGCTGGGCAACGTGTTTCTGGTGCGGGCACTGCGTGTCGGTGATCTGTCGGTGCTGGGGCCAATCAACGCCTATAAATCGGTCGTTGGGTTGCTGTTAGGCGTGCTGCTGCTCCACGAAGTACCGAACGGCTGGGGCATGGTCGGTATGCTGCTTATCATCGCGGGCAGTTACGTCGTCATTACCAACCGGCATGAACCGCTGTCGTGGGATACGCTGCAACGACCCGAAGTACGGTTGCGGCTGCTGGCACTCGTTTTTTCAGCCGCCGACGGTGCGTTTCTGAAAAAAGCTATTCTGGAATCGACACCCTTCGTGGCTTTCTTTTACTGGTGTGGACTAAGCTTCGCCTTTACCCTCGGCTGGATAAGCCTGACCGCCCGGCGCGGCTGGCAACCCCAGTTCACCGCCCTGATGTCTCACAAAGGTCAACTTGCCGGGCTATGTGTGCTGGTCGGGCTGACGCAGTTTACCAGTAACATCGTTTTGTCCCGAATGTCAGTCGGTTATACGCTGGCCCTGTTTCAACTATCGGCACTGGTCAGCGTGGGGCTGGGCTACCATTTTTTCCGGGAACAACATATTGCCCGCAAACTGCTGGGCGCGGGCATTATGGTTGCTGGAGCAATGCTAATTACGCTACTTGGCTGACGCTACTTTTCATCTGACCAGCACTCTCCGGCCAGCGTCGTAATGCGTAACAGTACGATATTCGGGTCATCTTTGCCTTCGGGAAACCATTCCTGCACATTGTCGTCCCACAATTCATCGACTTTCGCCTGATCGCTTACCACCTCCGCCGTTCCCGATGTGCTGACTGTCACTTGTTTTTCGGGGCTGGAAAAGCCGAGGGCAATGGCAGGATGCTGTTCGATCTGGGCGACTTTATCTGAATTTTTGCGGGTGTAAAACCACATCGTTCCGTCGGGGTCAAGCTGGCGCGTCAGCATGGGGCGGCTACGCAGGCTACCATCCGGCAACTGGGTCGTCAGCAGGGCCAGTTTGATGTCCTGAATATTCTTTTTGATCTTATTGAACTCGTGGGGACTAAGCTTTTCTTTGGTTTCCATAAACGCATATGTCGAGCCGGTATAAGTAGCTGTTCTGGCGTAAGGTTTGGCAATCGGCCAACTTTTCGGTAAGTATGCATAAACCGATCAGGCATCGCGACTTGTTATCAGGCTATGGCGAAGATTTATAAATCCAGCAATCCCGACGATATTCCGAAATACGACAAGGCATACTGGTGGTCGAAAACACCGCAGGAACGGCTCGACGCGGCTCTGAAACTCATCCGCCGGGCTAAAGCCATTTACTACGCAAACCCGGCAAACCCGCCACTCGGCAATGGAGGACAGGTACTTAAATCTAATAAGCCTATTCAACGAAGAAAGCGTTGAATACGTCGTGCTGGGGGCCATGCTGTTATTGCTCATGGTTATGTGAGGACAACAGGAGACATCGATATTTTTGTAAAACCGTCTACCGAAAATGCGGAGCGGTTATTACGTGCCCTGCATCGCTACGGATATACAGATAGCGAATTCGAACTAGCGGACTTTACGACAGTCCCTAACTACTTATCGTTCAGCCGATACGATGAATGGATTGATTTGATGACGTTCACACTGGGCGTGACGTTTGAGGAATGTTACGCAAACCGCATTGTTCTACCAATCAACGGTATCCCCACGAACGTTATCAGCCTGCCAGACTTGATTCGAAACAAACGTGCACTGGCCCGCCCTCAGGACTTACAGGATTTGGAGAACCTACTGGGTGGCGACGCTGTCTAACCGTTTCGTTTCGGCAACATAACCCTGACCGCACATCCGTAGTTGAACAATAACGACACTACCCCGACCGGTTTCTACCCCATCGATGCAACGCTATTTTTTACTGGTTTTCGCCTGTTTTATGCTGTTTCAACTGCCGGGCTGCGCCCCCGCTACCGGGGCCCGAAAACGGATCACTTCAACGGCAAGCAATTCGTCAACCCCGGTCAGCCAAAGCAATCGGCGGGTAGTGTGTTCGAATGGCTGCTGCACCGCGACAAAGGCCCGTGGCCCGAACAGCCCGACGCGTATGTAGGCAGCAAACCACAAACCCGCGTGGAAGGCGACAGCGTTGTGCTGACATTCGTTAACCACTCGACGTTTCTGATTCAAACCAACGGACTGAACATCCTGACCGACCCCGTCTGGTCGGAGCGCGTCGGGCCAACGTCGTGGCTGGGTATCAAGCGCAAGCGGCCACCGGGACTGCGCTTTGAGGAATTACCCCCTATCGACGTCGTGCTGTTGAGCCACAACCATTACGACCACCTCGACCTGCCCACGATCAAAAAACTCGTCAAGGCGTACAACCCGCTGTTTGTCACACCGTTGGGCGTATCGTATTTGCCGAAGGGAGCGGGTGGTCGCGTGAGTAAAGAACTCGACTGGAACGACACCCTCCGCGTCAACGACAAGCTGTCGCTGACCTGCACGCAGGCCCAGCACTTCAGCAATCGGGGTCTGTTCGACCGCAACCAAACGTTGTGGGCGGGCTACTTGCTGCATACCTCGTTTGGCACCCTGTTTTTCTGTGGCGACAGCGCCTACGGACCGCATTACAAGCGGCTAAGCGAGCAGGCGGGGCCGATCAAACTCGCCCTGCTACCCATTGGCTCCTACCGGCCGGAGTGGTTTATGGCCCCCGTCCATATGTCGCCCGCCGGGGCCGTACAGACGATGCTCGATCTGAAAGTACCTCAGGCAGTGGGCATTCACTTTGGCACATTTCAACAGGGAGACGATGGTTTGTACGAACCGGCGGCTGATCTGAAACAGGCTTTGCTGAACCGGAACCTGCCGGCCAGCCGCTTCATCGTTCCGCAGGAAGGGCGGCCTATGGTGTTTCACTAGGGCTTTCCGTACTTTTGCGGCATGGAACGTACCGACCGGGAAATACGCAAGAGTGAACGACTGACGCATCTGAAATATGACATCCGTGGCCCGGTCTACGAAAAAGCCCTCGAACTGGAGAGTCAGGGGTACAAAATCATCAGTCTGAACATCGGGAATCCGGCTCCGTTTGGTTTCGATGCACCCGACGAGATCGTTCACGACATCATCCTCAACATCCGCAACGCGCAGGGGTATTCTGACTCGCGGGGGCTGTTTGCGGCCCGTAAAGCGGTCATGCACTACACGCAGACGCTCGGACTGCCGGGCGTTACGATCAACGACGTGTACATTGGCAACGGGGTGAGCGAGCTGATTCTGCTGTCGATGCAGGCGCTCATCAACGAGGGCGACGAAGTACTGGTCCCCTCGCCCGACTATCCGCTCTGGACCACATCGGTAGCCCTTTGCGGGGGTAAGCCCATTCACTACCACTGCGACGAAGTCAACAACTGGAACCCCGATCTGGCCGATATCGAAAGCAAAATCACTGACCGGACGCGGGCTGTCGTCGTTATCAACCCCAACAATCCGACGGGTGCCGTTTACGATCAGGCCATACTAGAGGGCATCGCTCGTATCGCCGAGCGGCACAGCCTGATCGTCTTTGCCGATGAGATTTACGACCGCATCCTGTACGACGGATCCGTGCATCACCACATGGCCCGTTTCGTTCACGACACGCTTTGTATTTCGATGGGTGGCCTGTCGAAAAACTACCGGGCGGCAGGTTTTCGGGGTGGCTGGCTGATTCTGAGTGGCGCACGGCAGCAGGCCAAATCGTACATCGAAGGGCTGACCCTGCTGGCGAGTCTGCGGCTTTGCGCCAACGTTCCGACGCAGTACGCTATTCAGACGGCCCTCGGTGGCTACCAGAGCATCAACGACTTGGTAATGCCAATGGGGCGGCTTTACAAGCAGATCATGCTGGCTTATAACCGGCTGGTTGCCATTCCCGGTATAACCTGCGTCAAGCCAAAGGGCGCGCTGTACGTATTCCCCAAAATTGACCTGAGTCAGTTCCGCATCGCCGACGACAACGAGTTTGTGTACGATCTGCTGACGGAACAAAAAGTACTGGTCGTGGCCGGAACGGGCTTCAACTTCACCAACGACGGTCATTTCCGCGTCGTTTGCCTGCCCTCGGTCGATGAGTTAACCATCGCCATGGACCGCATCGAAGCCTTCCTGGAAAGCCGCCGGAAATAACGGTATATGGTGTGGTGTTGGGGTCACGATCCAACACGCTTGAGTAGAGCGACAAGGCTGTCTCCGACAGCATCCTGCTGTCGGAGACGCGTTAGCGGCTAAAAGGGTCCCTACCAATTAGCCTGTCGGCTCCGACAGCAGGATGCTGCCGGGGACAACGTATCAGCCAGTTCATCCGGTGTAACAACCATCCGGGTGCAGAGACGCAAAGGATTGCGTCTCTACGAATCAGCAGCTCATTTTATCGACCCGGCGCTGATGACGACCGCCCTCAAACTCGGTGTTTAGAAACGCATCGATGCAGGCGTAGGCCGTATCGAGATCAATAAATCGTTCGGGCAGGCACAGAATATTGGCGTCGTTATGCTGCCGGGTTACCTGCGCCAGATCAGGACGCCAGACGAGCGCGGCCCGAATGCCCTGGTGCTTGTTGGCCGTCATTGATACGCCTTCCCCACTCCCACACACCAGAATACCCCGCTCGGCCTTTCCTGATTCAACAGCATTGGCGACGGGGTGAGCAAAGTCAGCGTAGTCGGCGGAATCGGCTGAGTACGTACCAAAATCTTCGACCGTGTAGTCGTGGTCGATCAGCCAGGTTTTGATGGCTTCCTTATACATAAATCCGGCGTGATCGGCACCGATGGCAATGGATTGAGGCATGGGCAGTTGGCTCGTATTACAGCGCGAAAACAAAACGTTTTTCCAAAAATATCCGTTATTACAATCCCCTCTGCAATTAATCTGACTGGCATGGCTGACAGACAGACTCGACAATTTGCAAAGTGTAGTAAGAATCAATCAATTATGTGCCCGTCAGTCACCCTCACTGCCTGTTAAGAATTAGTATGGAAACAACGAAAGAAAATGTTCAGCGCTCCGAAACACAGAGCACCGAACGCATAACGCAGGACTTACCCAAACGCGACGAATTACTGCTCACCCCCGACGAGCAACGCATCAAAGAAGCCTTTCAGGATCACAACTGGAACGAGATAAAAACCGCCGACTCGTGGGTTATTTTTAAAGTGATGGCCGAGTTCGTCGAAGGCTTCGACAAGCTGGCCAAGATCGGTCCCTGCGTGTCGATCTTCGGGTCGGCCCGCACCAAAGCCGACAACCCGTTCTACAAGATGACCGAAGAAATTGCGGCCAAACTGGTACGGCACGGCTACGGCGTCATTACGGGCGGTGGCCCCGGCATCATGGAAGCGGGCAACAAAGGGGCGTATGAGCAGGGCGGCAAATCGGTCGGTCTGAACATCAAGCTCCCGTTTGAACAGCATAGCAACATTTACATAGACGCCGACAAAAGCATCAACTTCGACTTTTTCTTCGTCCGCAAGGTGATGTTCGTCAAATACGCGCAGGGCTTCGTCGTAATGCCCGGCGGGATGGGTACGCTCGATGAACTGTTTGAAGCGTTGACGCTGATTCAAACCAAGAAAATCGCGCGTTTCCCGATCGTGCTCGTCGGCCGCACGTACTGGCAGGGCCTGATCGACTGGATCACAGAGGTCATGCTGGGGCAGGAACACAATATCAACCCCGAAGACATGAAGCTGATTACGATTGTCGACACCCCCGAAGACGCCGTAAAAGCCATCGATGACTTCTACACGAAGTACCTGCTGAAGCCGAACTTTTAAGGAAATGATAGAATGACGGAGTGATAGAATGATTGAATATATTCTAAATCGATTCAATCATTCTATCGCTCCGTCATTCAAAATTCTAAATACGGTGCGATTTTTTCGATCGTCGGTGCGTCGAGAATACGGATTGGCTTCAGCGATTCGGCGGACGTGTAGGCACCGTGCTGCTCGCGATACCGGACGATAACCTCGGCCTGACGACGCGACAGAAACGGGTGCTTATCCAGATCGGTCGCGCTGGCGGTGTTGATGGAAATTCGTCGTGGGGCTGAGCGAACCTGTCCCAGCCGCGTCAGTTCGACCCGCCCCATGGAATCTAGCCCGTAGATATCGGCAAACTGTGCCGACGAGACAAAGCCCCCTAGTGCATTCCTGAATTTCAGAATCCGGCTCGCCGACGCGGGGCCAATGCCGTTGAGTGCGACAAGTTGCGCACTATCGACGGTGTTGATGTCGAACGGTTGCAGCACAGCCCGTTCGGTACGAGGCCGGTCGGGGTAGCGATTGCCAGACGCGTAACTAAACGATGCCGGACGATTCTCGTACTGACGTGTACCCCCGTTAGCTGCCGACGCATTGTTTTGGGGTAATGTGATGTACGGTTCTAGCTCAGCGTACAGCGTTGGCGGGAAATTATAGATTTTCAGCAGATCGGTTTTCTGCCTGAACTGCCCGCCCTTACTCCGATACTTATCGATTCGTTCGGCCATCCATTGCGGTACGCCCAACCGCTCCCAATCGGCAACACTGACGGTGTTTGGATTGAATAAAAACCGTTCGGCAGCGCGACGGGTGTGGGGAGAAAATCGTTCCGCGTCGGTGCGGTCATGGTCTTCACTACGACCGTAACGTGGCTGAGTCGCTTCTTCGTCCTGCATCAGCGTCAGCAAGCTATCCAGTTTTTTCTGATCCGTAACCGACGTGTCGACCGGGCGGGTAGGCATCAGCCGTTTATACAAAACGGTCGTCAGCAGGGCAATTAGTACGAACGCCAAGAGAGCCAGAATACCGCGTCCTTCGTGGTACGATACACGGAAATAGTCGCTGACCAGCGACTGTAAACGACGAAACATGATGTATACGGTGGGTAGTTGACTAATAAACGGTCAGCAACATACACATGTAGATTACGCCATGCGTTGTGTTTTGATTAAGCGGTATGTCTTGAACTGTGATTTTTATGATTACGCGGATGGACTATGATTTTTCTTCAGGATTGTCTGAACTGTGATTGTCGCTGATTTCTCTGATGGACTATGATTTCTTCTTGTAATCAGTGAAATCAAAAAATCAGATGAATCACAGTTCAAGATTGTCTTGAACTGTGATTCATCTGATTACGCGGATGAACTATGATTTTTTTCTCTTGTAATCAGTGAAATCAAAAAGTCAACCGAATCATAGTTCAGACAATCTTGAACTGTGATTCGGTTGACTTCTCTAATGGATTACGATTTCCTTTTCCTGCAATCAATGAAATCATGAAATCATAAAATCATAAAAATCACAGTTCAAGATAAATCAGCGGCCAAGTCGCAGGATCTTGCCGGAAGACAGGTCGCAGAGGTATAGCTCTTTTTTCTGGTCTTCACCGAAAGCTGAAATCGAACCGGCACGGGCAACAATTTCCTGGTTCGTCACTTTCTTGCCGTCGGTCGTGGTCAGTGCCCAGACGCGTCCACTGGCGAAGTCGGCGTAGATATATTTGCCTTTCAGCGACGGAACCGCACTGCCCTGATACACAGTGCCACCGGTGATCGAAACGTTGCCATCATCGTGTTTGTACTGCCAAATCGGCTCAATCAGGTTATCAGGTTTCTTGCCATCCGGCTCCTTGTATGGCTGACGACCTTCTTCAATGCGCCAGCCGTAATTGCCCCCTTTCGTTAGAATGTCGACTTCTTCAAGCTCATTTTGTCCGACGTCACCCGCCCAAAGCCGGTTTTTGTCGTCGAAACTGATGCGCCACGGGTTACGGAGGCCATACGCGAAAATCTCAGGTCGAGCCTTGGCATCCTTCGCAAACGGATTGTCGGCGGGAATACCGTAGTGGCCTTTTTCGGTGCTGTTCACGTCAATACGCAGCACTTTACCCAGCCAGCTCTGGCGATTTTGCGCGTTGTTTTGTGGGTCGCCCCCGCTGCCGCCGTCACCCGTTGAGATATACAGGTATCCATCAGGTCCGAACAGCACCTTACCGCCATTGTGGTTGGCGTAGGGCTGGTTGAACCGAATCAGGACGACCTCGGTAGCCGGGTCAATCGTCGTGGCCGATGGCGATGCGGCTTTAAATCGGCTGATAATGGTTTCGCGCGGATTATTTTTGGTGTAGTTGACGTAGAAATAGCCGTTCTCGCGAAACTTCGGGTGGAAAGCCAGACCCAGCAACCCCATCTCGCCACCGTACCCTACTTTGTTGCGGATGTCCAGATAAACCGGTGCTGACGTGGCGTTGACACTGTTGTCAAACGACCGGATGCGCCCGGCCTGCTCTACCACAAACACCCGGTTGGTGCCGTCCTGCGCATATGTGTATTCGACGGGTGCATCGAACGTGAGCTTGGGGTATGCGTTAACGACGTTGACGGCGGCTTTTGGCACGGCAGATGACGGTTTTAGCTTGCCGGATTTACTAGTGAACGAAGGCAGCATAGATGCCTGCTCAACCGGCGCGGTACCGTTGACACCGGTTGGTTGAATAAATGTATTTGCTAGCCACGCAAAGCCTGCTGTTGCCAGCAGGCAGATGCCGAAGGGGGTTATTGCTTTAATAGACATAACTTATAACGAAGAGTTGGCAGGTTGTTTGCAAAGCTGACGCCAAACCCGTCTCTCGAACTTAACAGAGCCGTATCGAGTTGAAAAATGAGATATTAGCCGCCCCAACGACGAACAGATGCCCGCTCAGTCCTGGCGGCTGTTGGCTGCGTTCCTCACAGCGGGGCAGGTTTTCCACTATCAATCTAAGCCACTCGGGTTATCGCTATGACGGTTGCCAACGCTCCTTTTCTCGATCATCTGCTGGCGCAACGCGCCCAGTACCGTTATAAACTACCGTCGCGTCCGGCGGCCGGGCAGTTCATCGACCAGTTGATGCGCCTGCTCTTTCCCGTCACGCAGGACTGTCAGGCGTTTTCGCAAAATATCGACGAGTCATACCAGTCGCTCAATACGCAGCTTGTCAACCTGCTGTGCCCGTTAGACACCAACTTGCCGGATACGCCCGAAGCGCTGGCCAATCAGCTGTTCGACAGGCTGCCGGTCATTTATGACAACCTGCTGTTCGACGCCCACGCCATCGCCGACAACGATCCGGCGGCTGTCGGCATGGAGGAAGTCGTGGCAGTGTATCCCGGTTTTTACGCCATTTCCGTCTACCGGATTGCCCACGAACTGATGCGGATGAACGTGCCGCTGCTGCCCCGTATGCTCACCGAGTATGCCCACGGGCAGACGGGTATCGACATTCACCCCGGTGCGCAGATTGGCCGGTCGTTTTTCATCGATCACGGCACGGGCGTCGTCATCGGCGAAACGACGGTCATTGGCGACAATGTCAAAATTTACCAGGGTGTGACGCTCGGGGCGACCTACGTAGCCAAGTCGATGGCGCAGAAAAAGCGGCACCCGACGATTGAAAACAACGTGGTAATCTACGCCAATGCCACGATCCTGGGCGGCTATACCGTCGTTGGGCACGACTCGATCATTGGCGGCAACGTCTGGCTGACGCAGAGTGTAGAACCCCATTCGCTGGTTTTCCATCAGCACCAGACCGACATCCGGCTCAAGTCGCTGGAGTCGCCCGAACCAATCAATTTTGTTATTTGAGTTTAAAGTTTAAGGTCTAACGTTTAAGGTTGTCTCAGTAGCAGCCTTGAACGTTAGACCTTGAACCTTAAACCCTATCCGATATGAAAGCAAACAGTATTCTCGATACCATTGGGCAGACGCCCCACGTCCGGCTAAGCCGGTTATTTCCGAATCACGAAGTCTGGATGAAGCTGGAGCGGGCCAATCCCGGCGCCAGCATAAAAGATCGTATAGCCCTGGCGATGGTCGACGATGCCGAAGCGAAGGGGCTCCTTAAACCCGGCAGTACGATTATCGAACCCACGTCGGGAAATACCGGCATCGGGCTGGCGATGGTGGCGGCCGTAAAAGGCTACAAGCTGATTCTGGTGATGCCGGAGTCGATGAGTATTGAGCGTCGACGGATCATGGCGGCTTACGGCGCTCAGTTTGATCTCACTCCCCGCGAACGGGGCATGAAAGGGGCTATCGAACGGGCCCACGCGCTACTGCTCGAAACGCCCAACTCGTGGATGCCGCAGCAGTTCGACAACCCCGCCAACATCGCCATTCACAAAGCAACCACCGCCCGCGAGATCCTGGCCGACTTTCCCAACGGTTTCGACGCACTCATTACGGGTGTCGGCACGGGAGGGCATATTACGGGTGTATCGGAAGTGCTGAAAGAGCAGTTTCCGGCCATGCATACCTTCGCCGTCGAACCGGAATTATCGTCGGTCATTAGTGGCGGTATGCCCGGTCCGCACCCCATTCAGGGTATTGGCGCGGGCTTTATTCCGCAAAATCTGCACACCGACACCATAGACGGTACTATCACCGTCAGCAAGGAAGAAGCCTTTACCTGGGCCGAACGCGCGGCCCGCGAGGAAGGCATCTTCATTGGTATCTCGTCGGGAGCATCGCTGGCGGCTGTAGCGAAAAAACTATCTCAGTTTCGCGTGGGCAGTCGTATCCTGACGTTCTGCTATGACACCGGCGAGCGCTATCTCTCGGTAGATGGGTTGTACTGAGTCGGGTTTCTGGCCCCGTTTACAGCGTCTGGCCAGTTGACCAGCGCCATCGAAAACCGTATACTACATGCATCAAACGCCCCCTCCCTATGTCTAAAAACAACTCGGCCTTTCGACTCATAAAAGACACCACGTTTATCGTCGCGGGTGTGCTCAGTGCTGGTATGGGTCTGAAAGGTTTCCTGTTGTCGAGTCAATTCATTGATGGGGGCGTTACGGGTATTTCCATGCTGCTGTCTCAGCTGCTGAACGTACCACTCGCGATCCTGCTGCTGGTTATCAACCTGCCGTTCATCGCGCTTGGTTACCGCCGGTTTGGTCGGTTGTTTGCGCTGCGCAGTACGTTGGCCATCGCCGGGCTGTCGCTGTCGCTGCTCGTGATTCCCTACCCCGACGTAACCCGCGATCTGCTGCTTACGTCGGTCTTTGGGGGCTTCTTCATCGGGGCAGGTATCGGCATGGCAATTCGGGGCGGTGCCGTGCTCGACGGTACCGAAATTGCGGCTCTGCTCATCAGCCGCAGCCGTCCGATACTAAAAGTCAGCGACGTAATTCTGGTCATGAACGTGCTGATCTTTGGAGCAGCTGCCTTCTTTCTGAGCGTCAATCTGGCGCTGTACTCGATGATTACTTACTTCGCAGCATCGAAAACGATCGATTTCATTCTGCACGGCGTCGAAGAATACACGGCAGTGCTAATCGTTTCGGAACAGCACGAAGCCATTCAACGGCAGATCATCGACAACGGCTGGGGCATCACGGTCCTGACCGGGCAGCAGGGATATGGCAAAAAAGGGCATAGTCAGCAGGAGACGATCGTGCTGTACGTTGTGCTGACCCGACTCGAAATCAGCCGGTTACGCACGCTGGTGTACGGTGTCGATGAGAAAGCGTTCATCATTCAGCACAGCGTCGACGACGTTACGGGCGGCAAGATCAAGCTCTTACCCATGCACTAGTATTTGTCAATCGATAGGTTGCAGCCCTATTTTCTGATTGATAACCCGGTCGAGCACCAACTGGTACGCATCAGCGGATACGCTCACTTCCCCCCAATATGGATGGTCGAGGGCCGCGATCAGAAAGACCAGCAGACCGACCATTCCCGCCATAATACCCGTCAGCAGGGCATGGAGCCGATAGCTGCTCACCACGAACAGATACGAAAATACAATGGTGGCGATTGCGCCCAGCATCACGACGCTCCAGAGCACACTCGGTACGCTGCCCTTGACGGATTCGATGCGCAGCCGTCGGGTTTCCACCAACCGGTTAAACGTTACCAGCGTTTCGCCGTGGAGTACTTCCTGCGCTTTAGTGCGTGGTTCGAACGGCAACAGGTGATTCTGAAACTGAGTCAGCAAACCAGTTTCGTAGATATACCCTTTTCGCTGTGCGGGCCACGCTTTTTCGATCACAAAATGGGTGTATTCCTTTACATCGCCCTGCAACGTGTCTCGAATAGGATGGGGATAACCCGACAGGTCGCGGTACAATACGGCGATGATAGAAGCTTCCTGCGACGCCAGACTGCTCGCCTGCGTAAAACTACTCCAGGTCGCTACGGTCAGCAAGCCCAGCAACAGGCCGTACAGCAGCGATACCCCCGAAAAGAACCAGCCAACCGTACCGTTATCGATCAGAGTCGCCATCGAACTTCGGTTCAGTCGGCTGTGTGTAAGGCGTAGGCCCAGCACAGCTGCCCCAACAAATACCCCGACGGTAAGCAAACCAAACAGCCAGGTTGGCAGGTCGTATACCCAACGCATAAAAAGAAGATCGTCATGAACCAGGTGCATCGACCCGGTATCTGCTGACTGTTGCATAGTAAATACCAAAACAGCGACAACCGGTTGGTCATCGCTGCTTTACTACCCACAATGGAATTTAAATGTTTTTAAAACGGTCGCTGCTCTACCGCAGCCGTCGCACAAACTGCCGCATCGATTCGCGGTAGGTCTGCTCCGATTGCTCCATCAACTGGCTGTCCTGCATGGTCATAGCCAGCGAAATCATGCCATGCGATAGGGCCCACCATTCAAAATAAAGCCGGCGAATACTTTCTTTCGCTTTGGGAATAAACGCAAAAATAATTTCGCAAACCGTATCACTGATCGCCTGTAATTTCTCCGACTGATGGCCGGGTATACTGCAATAGGCTCCTTCCAGATTGTACATGACCTGATACAATTCAGGCTGGCGACGTCCGAACTCCCATTGAATGAGGGAAATTTCGTAGAGTCGCTTTTCCGGGTCCCGGTACAGCTTCATGATCCGGTGATATTGCTCGTGCAGGTAGTCGAACCCTTCTTCCCGAATAGCGCTGAACAGCACATCTTTGCCATCAAAGTATTCGTAAACGACGGGGGCACTGTATTCGATAGCATCGGCGATCTTACGGATTGAAACGGCCTGCCAGCCTTCCTGACGCGCTATTTTGCGGGCGGTAGTGATGATGCCTGCCCGAACTTGCTCATGTGCTCGTGGTTTGCGTTCTAAAACGTCCATTTCGGTAGGTTAGCGGTAAAACAGTTAACGGTGTTAATATGCCTGAAAACTACGGGTTTATACCGATACTACCTATAAGTTTTTACTTTATCCGAATAATTATAACAACCTGGTTACACGTTCGTAAGGCTGTTTCTGCCGTTGAAACGATCGCCGAAGAAAACGTATATTGGTCGTCTATCACCTGTCGGAAAACAGAAACAGTTACCAATCGCTGAGTAGCCGTACAACGTATCAGCCCGTGATCTTTTCCGCAAGCAGCCAGGCGTCGGCATCGCCCACGGCGTAAGCGTCTCCCTGCTCCGTACCGTACACATCGATAATCGGCAGGCCAGCCGCCCGAAACAACTGACCCAGCTCAGCGAGGGTGTAGACGTAGTGCTGAGCCGTGCGGGTTTGTGTTTCCGCGCCGTGTACGTAGGTCAGGTGCGAATCGATACGACCATCGAGGGGGTGGTATTCGTTTTCGACCATAAATAACAGCGTCGATCCGTCGCCCAGCTCAATCGGTTGCCAGTTACGCGGCTGGTAGTCGGGCAGCACAGATTCAGCCACCATCTGCGAATGAATAAGCAGTCGCCCGCCGGGTCGCAACCAGTTGGCCAGCCGGGTCAGGAGTTGCTGCAAGTCGGGGCGGGGGAAAAAGCTGAAACTGTTTCCCATACAGTAGGCCGCGTCGAACTGCCCGGTCGCGCCCGCGCTGGCCTGAACATCGTCTGTCGGCAGTGTCAGAATATCCCCCTCGATAGCCATAACCGGCAGTTTCTGGCGTCGGGCCGCATCGGTCAATTCCGCGATATAGTCGGCCGCAATATCGACGCCCGTAACGTGCGCCCCCATTCGGGCCAGCGGCAGCGCGTGCCGACCGTAGCCGCAGAACACATCAAGCAATCGGTCGCCGGGGCCGAAGTCGAGCGAGTCGACGATCAGCTCCAGGTCAAGCTGCGTCTGTTCGTCGGTTTGGGCCGCTTTCCAGGCCAGCTGCGGCAGCCCATGAAAGAAATTATGATACCAAGCCAATTAGTGAATGAGCGATTGAGTGAATGAGTGATTGAATGCTGTAGCGCACAGAGTGATTGAAAAATGCTTGCGCGAGCTATTCAATCATTCTGTCACTCTATCATTCAACCATTGGACAATGTGCTGAGCACTTGCTGGATATTGGCGAAGCTGGGGACGTCTTTCACGCTTTCGAGTACTTCGGCGTAACGAACGATACCGTCTCCGTCGATCACGAACGCCGACCGCTTGCTGACACCTTTGAGATCGAGCTGATACGTTTCGTAAATGGTCTCGTAGGCGCGGGACACTTCTTTGTTGAAGTCCGACAGCAGATCGAACGGCAGGTGCTGCTCCTCGCGGAATTTGGCCAGCGTCCAGGGCGAATCGACCGAGATACCGACTACGTCGGCGTTCATACCGGCGTAGGTAGCGATGTCGTCGCGCATCTGGCAAAGTTCCGCCGTGCAGGTGCTGGTAAAGGCCATCGGGAAGAACAGCATAATGAGATTCTTGCCGGAAAAATCGCTTAGCGACACCTGCTTTTTTTCGGTGTTGTACAGCGAAAAAGATGGTGCGTGCTGACCTGGCGTGAGCATAACGGAGTAGTGACCGAGAATGAAAATTCAATTATTTATGGGGGCAAAAGTACGTTCATTGGTTAATAAAATCGTACTTCGTGGTCCTTTATCACCTATCCCAACTATGCAGTCTTACTGGGGCATTGATCTGGGCGGCACCAAAATTGAGTGTGCCGTTCTCCAAACTGAAATCGGTACGCTTCCCTCGCTCGATAGCGTCGTAATCCGCAAACGTATCGAAACTGAAGCCAGCAAAGGGTACGAGCATATCCTGAATCAGGCCAAAACACTCATCGAACAGGTAAAAGCCGAAACGGGCCTTACGCCCGAACGGATCGGCTTCGGTACACCGGGCACGTTCGACCCCGTTCGGCAGACCATGAAAAACTGCAACACGACCGTGCTCAACGGAAAGCCGATGAAGCAGGACTTAGCCAACCTGCTGGGCCTACCGGTCGAAGTTGCCAACGACGCTAACTGCTTCGTACTGTCGGAAGCGACGATGGGTATCGTTCCCGACGTTGTACCCGATTATCAGACGGTGTTCGGTGTCATCATGGGCACGGGCGTCGGTGGTGGCGTCGCGGTGCGCGGTCGCGACGGGCAAACAATCGTGCTGAATGGCCTACAGGGTATTGGGGGCGAATGGGGCCACAACGTGGTGGAAGAAAACGGCTACCCGTGTTACTGCGGCAAGCGCGGCTGCGTTGAGCAGGTTATTTCCGGACCGGCGCTGCAACGGTACTACCATCAGATTAGTGGTGTAGAACGGCTGCTGCCGGAGATCATGGAGCGTTATCACGCAGGCAGCGATCTGTTCGCCAGTCAGACCGTTAACCGGTTGCTGGAGTACTTCGCCAAGTCGATGTCAGCGATCATCAACGTCCTCGACCCCGACGCTATCGTGCTGGGTGGTGGGCTCGGCAATATAGACCTGCTGTACACCGAAGGCGTTGAACGCATCAAGAAATACATTTTCAACAGTGGCGAAGTCAACACTCGTTTCCTGAAACCCAAACTGGGCGACAGCGCAGGTGTCTTCGGCGCAGCTATGTTGTAGGTTTTCGGGGTAAATACCCTCACGGCAGCGGCCGACCGTCCCAACCCCTCTCCCAAAACGGGAGAGGGGCTTTTTTTACACAAGGATCTCGCGAATCTTTTCCAGAACGTGATTTACATCGTACAGTACCTCATCGTTTGAAAAGCGGATGACTAATACCCCTAAATCACGTAATACACCTTCCCGTTCTTCATCTGCAAGCCGAGCTTCGGGCGAATTATGTACCGATCCGTCTAACTCGATAACTAGCCGGTACGCTTGACAATAGAAGTCAACGATGAAGTATCCGAAACTGTGCTGTCTTCGAAACTTCGCTCCGACTACTTTTCTATCACGCAGTAAGCCCCACAATATCGTCTCCGCTTCTGTTTGCCGCTGTCTCAACTCACGACGCAATTCTTTCATCGAAGACGTACTCGATGCGCCCCTCATAGTCAATATCAGTTATGGTGTGGCTTAAAGAAGTTCAAATCACTCAACAGTCACCTAAACTGTAAAAAAAAGCCCCTCTCCCGTTTTGGGAGAGGGGTTGGGGTGAGGGCCTTAGGGCCGAGCTACGCCTTACTTCGGCCGGGCGCCCCCTGCCGGGCGGGCTCCACCGCCCCCGCCAGCAGCAGGTGCAGGCTGGCCTCCACCACCGCCGTTTGCGTCGTTGCCGCCTTCGTCTTTCAGGTCGTCGTTGCCGCCCTTGCTGCGCTGGCGTTTGGGCTGCTGATCGAAGCTAAGCTTGCCAAACTTGTAGCTGAAATTGACGCGGATACCGGCATTGTACAGGCTCGTCACGCTTTGCTGGGCAAACAGCACCGAACTCGACTCCGACCGGATACGCATTGGGTAATTGAAGAAGTTTTCACCCGCGATACCGAAGCTGGCCCGCTTGTTTTTCAGGTCTTTCTTCACGCCCAGACTGTAGAAGCCAAAACCACCCTGATAGCCCTGTAGCTGTACCTGCTTGCCCCGCGCGAACGCAAAGCCCTGCACACCCCAGCCATTTTTCAGCGTCAGACTGGTAAACAGCCGCCCGGAGATGACGAAGCCGGAGTTCGTGGCCCGGTAGACTTCGTTGGTGCTGTTATTGGTCAGGAACGAGTAGTAGGCGTCGATGCCACCACCGACCTGCAACTTCGAGAACAGCGTCGCGTTGGCAAACAGGTTGACACCATACGCATCTTCCTTACCGATGTTGAAGTACGTCGTGCGGAGAGCCTGACCCAGCACGGGGTTGACGATGGTACCAATAGCCGACGTATTGGTGTCGCGCACGCTGGTGATCGAGTTGTTGGTAGTGCGGGCAAACAAGGTCGCGTTGAGGTACACCGACTTGATGTTGGTGCTACTACCCAACTCGAAGTTATCGGTCAGTTCGGGCGACAGCAGCGGGTTTCCTTCAACAATGTTCAACGGGTTTGCTGCGTTGGGGTTGGGGTTCAGAAACTGAATCCCCGGTCGCTGCAACCGGCGGTTGTAGGCCAGCTTGATCGTCTTGCCACCCTTCAGCACTTTCGAGATATTGATGCTAGGCACCAGATTGCCGTAGTTCGGAATGGGTAGCCGCTGCCCGGCCTGCTCCCCTCCCTGCGACTGGTCGAAGAAGGCCCTGATCGTCGTGTATTCGTAGCGCGTACCGGCCTTGATCGTGTACTTGTTTTTGGTTGTCAGCGTGTACGACACGTAGCCGGCCGCGATGTTCTGATCGTAGTTGAGCGTGTTGGCCGCCCGGCTGTAATCCGTCACAAACCCACCCGTCGGGCCGGTAGCCAGGTTGTACTGATACGCGCTTTCGACCTGCCGGAAAATGCCTTTCCCGCCAAACTCCAGCAGCTGGTTAGGGCCGACGGGCGTCTGGTAATCGACCCGTACGGTCGTTTCCTGATTGTGGCTCTGGTTGAGGTTCTGCTGCCGGTTGGCGATGGTCATGAAGTTGTCCGCTCCGTTCAGAATATCGGCTGTAAAATCGTTGGTGCGGTTGTTCCGGCTGTACTGCACCGACGCACTCAATTCCTGCTGCGGCTTGTAGGTCTTGGTGTAGTCGAGGTTGGCGTCGACCGTGCCCGACAGATCGCTGGTCAGTACGTTGCGGGCGTTCAGCGACGGGAAATATCCCTGATTGCTGACGGTGCGGGTGATGAAATTATCCTGATACTGATAGTTGTTGCGGGCACCGTAGCGCAGGCTGGCCGTCAGGGCGCTGGTCTTGCTGATGTCGTAATCCCAGCCCAGCGTATATTGCCCGAAAAGGCCGTTGTTGCGCGTATCGGCGGTTTGCCGGGTCGTCGAGCCGTTGGTGCCGAACGTCTGCTGGGTGTTGTCGAACTGGCCGCGCACGTTGTAGTTGCCCCGGCCGAACCCGCTCAGGCTGAAACCCATTTTGCCCGTTCGTAGGTTGCCGTTCAGTCCCAGGTTTGCCCCCGGTTGCCCACGCCCGAATCGACGTTCAGCGTAAACCCGGCCAGACTCGATTTTTTGGTGATGATATTGATAATCCCCGCCGAACCTTCCGCGTCGTACTTGGCCGAGGGGCTGGTAATCACCTCAACCGTCTTGATCATGTCGGCCGGAATCTGCTTCAACGCATCGGCCACGCTACTGGCCACGATCGTGCTGGGCTTGTTGTTGATGAGTACCCGCACGTTGCTGCTGCCCCGCAGGCTGACGTTCCCGTCCATATCGACCGTCAGCAGCGGCACTTTCCGCATCACGTCGCTGGCGTCTCCGCCTTTGTTAGTGATGTCGCGCTCGGCATTGTACACGATCCGGTCGACTTTTTCTTCGACGATGGCCGCCTGCCCCACTACGTTTACTTCGCTCAGCGTTTTCACATCGGCCATCAACCGGATCGTCCCCAAGCTGGTCGTTCCCTGACTGCCGGGTCGGACATTGCTGATCGTCTTGTTGCGATAACCAACAAACGAGATCAGGAGGTTAAACTGACCGGCGGGCACTTTCTCGATGGTAAACAGCCCTTTCTCGTTCGCCACGGCTCCGTCGAGCGGCTTTTTCGTCTGCGGATCAATCAGGGCGATACTGGCAAATTCAACGGGTTTGCCCGACGTTGAATCGACGATCGTACCCGTCAGGCGGGCAGCACCGCGCGGGGAGTCTGCCGTTGCAGCGGCTGGCTGCGACGGGGCAGCGGCCGGTTGTTGAGCCTGCACCGTAACGGCCAGACAGACGCCTGCGAGCAGGAGTGGTAAACTGTGTTTCATTGCGTTGATTGCGGTTGTATGCTTGTCTTCTGAAGAACCCCTTTGAAAGCGGGTTCACGGAAAAAGACAATTAAGCAACCTCAAAGTTCGTCTAAATCGGCGTTCCGGCTGGAATACTACACAAACGGAAACTAACCCGGACAAACGGACAACGCGACTCAGGCAAACAGATCAGCCTGTTTTGCCAGCTCTGGATACGTGAACGGATCGAGCACGGCAGGCACATCGGTCGCTTCGGAGCGCGAGGTGATGCGCTTGCTAATGCTATAGCTGTGCAGATTACGGTCGGCGTACTGATCGGCCAGTAGGGTGAGTGCCTGCTTTTCGGTCAGGTCATCGTGCAGCCATTTCTGCTCATCATCGGGTGAGAGCAGGCAGGGCATTCGCTTTTTTGCATTGTGGATGGCCGCCAGCAGCGGGTTGGCGTCGGTTGTCAGCAGCGTATAGGTTCGGGTCACTTCGCCCGTGTCGGGGTCAGCCCACTCGTCCCACAAACCCGCGATCGAGATAATTTTCCGGTCGGTGGGCGTGATGTAGAACGGGTATTTGTTGCGCCCTTCGGTATGCCATTCAAAAAAGCCCGTTACCGGAATCAGACACCGATTGCCGGCCCGTGCCGCCGACCGGAACGACGGCTTCTCGTAGATCGTTTCGGAGCGGGCATTGATCGTCGCAGTGCGCAGTTCGGACGCGCTGACTGCGGTCTTTGCCCAATGCGGAATCAGCCCCCACGTCATCAGCTCGAACCGGTCGGGGCGCTGATGCGTCAGGATGGGCCACTGCGGTAGCTGGTACGCGTTGGCGTGGTAGACAGGTTTGATATCGGCCGATTGGGGCACAGTCGCGCCAAATCGTTCTTCCAGTTGCGGAGCCGTGACGTTGAGAGATTTATGAAAGCACATAGGGTTTGGGGGTTGCTGATGGGTAAACAATCAAAATAGACGGGCGGTTATGCCAGCGTCGGTTATCAACCCGTCCGCTTTATGCCCTCTGCAAATTCCGCCCCCGCGTCCACCGATTCCATATCCCAGGCTACCCGCCTGCCCGACCTTGACCAACGCTGCTGGCAACAGCTGGCCCAGAGTGCCAGCTCCGACAAATCATCGGATGCCGGTTTCCGCAACCTGACCGTGGCAACCTGCACCAGTTCGGGGGCCGATGCGCGCGTTGTGGTGCTGCGCCATGTCGATGTGGCCCACAAATACGTTTGGTTTCACACCGACGCCCGGTCGGAGAAAGTGCTGCAACTGGAAGCGTTTCCGCAGGCGACATTATTGTTCTGGGACGAAAAGCAGCAGATTCAGCTTCGGCTAGTGGTTGAAACCCGCCTGCACACCGACGATTACCTCGCCGATGAACAGTGGGATAAGTTGCACGACGGTAGTATTCGGTCGTATCTGTCTGAGTACAGACCCGGCACCGAACAGCCTGGCCCCTATCCCGGCTTCCCCGACCACGTTAGGCAGGGTGAACTGACTCCGGAGGACCGCGCGTTTGGCCGACAGAATTTCGCGGCTATCGAGTGCCGGGTGCTGTGCATGGAATACCTCCATCTGAGCAAACAGGGGCAGACCCGCGCCCGCTTCCAGTACGAACCCGTGTCGAAAATGAGCTGGCTGGCGCCGTAGATAGCTTTTTTGGCAAGTACGCCAGGGGCTATGACTACACAGCCCCTGGCTAGGCAATTATCGTTTCAACCCTTTGACATACAAAGTTTCGACCTGTTCGCGCGCCCAGGCGGTCTTTCGTAGAAACGTCAGACTCGACTTTATGCTGGGATTGCTTTTGAAGCAGTTGATCGGGATGCGCTTAGCCAGTTCGGCCCATCCGTAGCGATCGACAAGTTCGGTTACGATGGCTTCCAGCGTCTTGCCGTGCAGGGGGTTGTTTTGTTGTTCAGACATGAAACGGAGTATAGTTGGCCGTCAACCCGCCAAAGATACGACCGAAGTTTCCTGTTGCACCCGACGCATGGGTTGCGGTTGCCAGTAGGTCAGGCTTCGCCAGAGCCACTCGAACGGCCCAAACTGAAAATAACGCAGCCAGATCGGCGACAGAATCAACTGAAACACCCATACCCCTGCCACCACGTAGTAAAGCTGATGGTACGCCAGCTTGCCATAGTAACCCAGGCCGTAGCCGTGAAAAATAAGCGTGCAGATAATTGATTGCATGAGGTAGTTGGTAAACGCCATCTGCCCGACCGCCGTCAGGGCGCGCGTCAGCCAAGGTACGATCGCAGCCCGGTACACCAGCATGAGCAGGCTCGCGTGGCCCAGAGCCAGTAACACCCGGCGGATGTCGTACACCTGAAACGGAACGGTGCGGTACGTATCGACAATAGTGGCGGGATTCAGTACCCAGCCCAGTTCCGCTTTTACGTAGAACCAACTCAGGGGTAGTCCTACGCCATAGCCGATCAGCAGCGTCAGGGCGTAGGCAGCGTTGGGCAGTTTGTTGGAAAAGAAGCCCCATTGCAGCAGAGCCATCCCGATAAACATCATCATCAGCATATCCCACCCGCCGAAGTACATCCCATAGGTTTCGCTCTCGCTGTTGCGGGGCAGCAGGTGAGCAAACACCGTCGCGTAGCTGCCCCGCATCTCACGCAGTTCCTTTGCCTGTTTTTTGGCGTCCGGTTTGCGGTTTTTCATAAACCCTTCCCACGCGGTTTTCTGCTTCATCTGCTCAGCCGATGGCTTCTTCTTAGCCTTCTCCAGCCTGACCGATTCCAGATACCCAGCCCGGTTGGCGCGCAGGTCGCCGTACCATAGCTCCGTGCGAAACATACCGATACCCATACAGATCACGGCCAGCCCCAGCAGCCAGACGGGTTTGGCGTGGCGAAACGGGTACAGCGTCATGCCCAGCAGGCCGTAGAAAAACAGGATGTCGCCCCGCCACATGAGTATGTAGGCATTGATAACGCCGAACAGCACCAGCCACAGCAGACGCCGATAGTAGTACTCGGCCACGGTCGGACCCGTTTCCGACTCACGCTTATTCATTGTAAACAGCACCATACCAGCCCCGAACAGCATCGAAAACAGGCCGCGCATGGTCCCCTCGAAGGCCGTACCGACGATCGTGAAGGCGTAATAGTCGGCACTACCGGGCGTCTTCAGCGCGATGGGCAGCATCGACCAGAGATAGCCGAAGCCGGGAATGTTCATCATCAGGATACCCAGCAGAGCCAGCCCCCGGATCATGTCAATCGTCTGAATCCGGTCGACTTTGGCAACGGGCTGCGGCCCGGTAGCGCGATCGATTGCCGGATCAATTCGCAGCGTGTCATCCGACTCACCGGCCGAATGAATGGGTGATAAAGACGTTATCATGGCGTGATTGGTTAGTGGAGAGGAAACGAATCAGGAAAGGACTGCTGTGGCCGAAGGGCCTGTTGTGGCGGTGGGTAGTGCCATGGGTTGCTGGTAGCCGTAGGTCAGCGACCGCCAGAGCCATTCCAGCGGCCCGAAGCGGAAATAGTGCAGCCAGACAACGCTGAATACCAGTTGGATCAGCCATACTTCGGCAACGATGTAGTAGAGTTGATGAATGCGCAGGTCGCCGAAGTAGCCGAAGCCGTATCCGTAGAAAAGCAGCGTACAGATCACCGACTGCATCAGATAATTGGTGAACGCCATTTGCCCAACCGCCCCGACCGCTTTCCACAGCCACGTCAGCACGTTGGCCCGGTACAGCAACAGCACCAGACTCGCCCAGCCGACGGCCGAAAAACCCCGCTCGAACGGCAGCAGCATCTCATCCAGCGGCAGTGTATGCCGACTGACGTACTGGGTAAAATCCGTGATTTTAGTCTCTGCGTACGGCATCGTCAGCCAGGCAATACCCTGCCCGATACCCAGCCCGGCCACGCAGAGCAGCCCATAACGCCGGGTCGTAAGCTCGTTGGAAAAGAAGCCCCATCTAAACAGCGCCATCCCCAGCAGCAGCATCGACACAATATCCCACAGCAGTGTACGGTAAAACATAGGGGCTTCCATTTGCTGAATTTTGGGCAGCAACTGAGTCCAGACCGTTGCGTAGTCGGAGCGCATGGCAACCACGTCGGCTTTGTCGGCTTTCGGGTCGAATTTCTGGCTTTTTACCAGCCCTTCCCAGCCCGACTTATCGTCCTTCTGCTCGTCGGTGAGTTTGGCTTTTTTGTGCGCTTTCTCAAACGCGACGACCGTTTGGTACTTGGCATATTTCTGTTGCTCCTCGACCCCGTTCCAGTACGCTTTCCCACCGTAGATCAGCCCCGCTACGACCGCGCCGATCAGCAGCGACCGGGCCGGGAGCCGCACGAACGGAAACAGCAGGATCCCGACAATGCCGTAGTGAAACAGGATATCGTAGGGCCACAGCAGCACCAGCGCGTTGACCAGCCCATAACCGATCAGCCACAGTTGCCGCCGGATAAACAGTTCCGGGGGTGCCATCCCCGCCCCGTCGCGCTTGCGGGTGAGAAACAGAATAATGCCCGCGCCAAACAGCATCGAAAACAAGGCCCGCATCTTGTTGGCAAACAGCGCGTGGATAACGACGACAACCCAGTAGTCTACCCCGTGTGCCCCCGAACGACCTGGTACACGCTCGCTTCGGTCTTGCCGAACGCCAGAATGTTCATGAGTAGAATACCCAGCAACGCTACCCCCCGCAGCAAGTCGAGCGACGGGATACGCTGACCGCTGGCAGTCGGCTGATACGATTCCGTACGAACCGACGGGGCGGGCGGAGGAAAGAGCATGTTCATGGCTGATTATGAGGAGGTTTCAGCCAAGTTAAGTAAACTTATCTAGTTGCGTTTCAAGACATTAACGGAACGATACTCATTTGAGTAAACGGCGATCACTTTGCCTTTCGCGCCCGGTGTTTTTTGCGCCACACCTCATAATCGGCATAAATCCGGTCCAGAAAAATGGCGGGACTGACGGAGTAATACAGGCCATTGAGCGTCACGCGCTGCGTCGGGGCTTCGTCGTAAAGTGTGTATCGATAGCCGGTAATCAGGTTGACCCCGAACCAGCGGATGGGTCTGATATTGAACACCACTGGAAATTTGAGGGACACCGACACGCCCACGCTCAGCGGAATTACCGTGGTCTGCACCGTGCGCGACAGGGTTGCGTCCGCATCCTCGAACCGGTATCGTACCGATCCGACCCCCGCTTCAATTGGCACACTGAGCTCCCAATAAGTTCGCCGGAACAAATACGGCTCGACGTAGGCAGTTGCGTAGTTGAGCCGTCGGCGGATAGTCTGATGCCCATCCCACGGCTCGTCGACGTCGTGGTTTGTGAAATAATACCCCAGTCCAACTTTGATATTGCTGGGCAGCAGGAATCCCGCCCGGCCGCCCCACACGCTTGTCGAGTTGGAGAACAGCGGTTGACGACGGTCTTTGAAATAGAAAAACCGCTGGTCGAGTTCGGCGATAAACCGTGCTTTTTGGGGTCGCTCGTTCCCCGTTGCCGCCGACGAATCCTGTCCGGTACGCTGCCCATGCGATCCAGTCAGGCTTAGTAGCCAACAGCTTATAACGAGTAGATGACGGATCATTTGGTACATGAATTCATGGTAAATCAGCGCGACCAGTTCGGGTTTGTCTGAATCGCAGCTTATTGATTAACCACATTCGATTCAGTCAGTTTATTACCTACACTCACCTTTACCCTATACGCGATGCCAACGCCATTCGATTATTCGCTCGATTACCGAACCCTGGACCTGCGCGAGCAGCCCGACCTCTACCGGGTTGGTAAGGGCGAGCAGGGCGTTTTGCTGGTGCAGCCTTACAAATCCGAAATCGTCCCGTACTGGCGCTTCAAGACCCCGGATATTGCCCGCGAGTCATCGGAAAAAATCTACCAGCTATTCCTCGACTACAAGGCGCAAGGTGATTTCGTCGGTATGGACATGGCTCGTAAGTTTTTGCAAATGGGAGTTACCAGAGCAAGGCGGTATGCAAATCACAGAACGGGAAAAAAATACGATGGGCCCGTGCCCGACGATCAAAAAGGGCGGTCGGGCGCACACGGCCGCGATCAGCTACCCCGCGAAGAAGACCCCGTAAAAGCGGAATCGGCCCGGATTTTCTACGCCAAATACCTCGAAGCGCGCGAAGACCCCGACTACAAGCGGATGAAAAAAGACTGGCAGGCGCAGTACGGCTGATCTTTCCGTAATTTTGCCCCCGGTTTGAGGTCGCCCAACTTTGCACCTTGAACTGAAAACTTTAAACTGATTGTATGCAGCTTCTTGACGGTAAGTTTCTTTCGGCACAGATCAAACAGGAAATAGCGGCTGAAGTCGCGCAGATACGCGAACAGGGTGGCAAGATTCCGCACCTCGTCGCGATCCTCGTCGGCACCAACGGCGCATCGGAAACGTACGTCGCGTCGAAGATGAAGAACTGCGAGGAAGTCGGCATGAAATCGACGCTGATCCGCTTCGAGCCGACCGTTACGGAGGCCGAGTTGCTTGCCGCCGTTCAGGAAGTCAACGACAACCCCGACATGGACGGGCTGATCGTGCAACTCCCTCTCCCCGGCCATATCAACCCCGACCGGATCATGGAAACCATCGCCCCCGCCAAAGATGTCGACGGCTTCCATCCGATCAACATCGGCCGGATGGCGAAGGGCCTCCCCGCCTACGTATCGGCAACGCCACAGGGCGTTCTCGAAATGCTGAAACGCTACAACATCGAAACAAGTGGCAAGCACTGCGTGGTGGTAGGCCGGAGTCAGATCGTGGGTTTGCCCATGTCGATTCTGATGCAACGCAACACCTACCCCGGCAACTGCACCGTTACGCTGACCCACTCGCGCACGACGAATCTGGCCGAGATCTGCCGCACCGCCGACATTCTGGTAGCGGCCCTCGGCAAGCCCGAATTCGTCACCGGCGACATGGTGAAGGAAGGAGCCGTCGTGATCGATGTGGGTCTGGAGCGCGTACCGGATGCCAGCAAGAAGAGCGGTTTTGCCCTGAAAGGCGATGTAAAGTTTGACGAGGTAGCCCCGAAGACCAGCTACATTACCCCCGTCCCCGGTGGCGTCGGCCTGATGACGATCTGCTCACTAATGCAGAATACGCTTAAAGCCGCAAGGGGGGAAGTGTATTGATTATTTGCGTAAAGTCATTTAATCAGGGCTATGCGATAGCGACAAACGCAAATAACAAAGAAGAGTATTCCGGTAAACAGTCCGCCGTAGCGGACCCAAGTCCAGAAAACATCCATCTGAATTCCGCTATCTATTACCCGCCCTTGTGAATTAATTTCGAACCATTTGTTACCCTGATATACTTTAGCTCGACCATCTTTAAAATAGGATGCTTTGTCAAACTGAATAGGTGTAATTAGCTTACCGGTTGTATCCACGTATCCCAACCGGGTGCCAGCTCTTACTAGCGCCCGATTTTCGCAATACGTGGATACGGCTGTGTACTGAAACGGAATTACTGTTTTTCCCGTGCGGTCAACCATCCCCCATTTTTCACTTCGTTTTACCCAGATACGAGCAAGGGCAGATGGTCGCGAATCCTCGTAGATGAGGGGCACCATCATTTTTCCGGACCGGCGATTCAGGAATCCATAACGCCCATATTTTCGAACACGAACCCAGTCTTTCCAGGCATAGGTTATCTCATCAGCTTCCTCAAAGACTAGGGGCCAGACGATGTGCCCAACCGAATCCGAGAACCCGTACCGCCGGTCTTTTCCACTGCCACTGACAAGGACCGTCAACCCATCTTCGCGGTAAGTCTGCCCTCTAGAGAGATGTTGTGGTATGTAATCTACAGCCCCGCCTGAGCCTATATAAAACTCACCCGCTCCTTCACGAAAGCATTTGACGTATGGCTGACAGACCCAGCTTTTTACATAGTTTCCTATTATATAAGCATGAGCAAGTTGACTAAAAGGTTTCACGAGCTGACCTTTTGTATTCAGGTACCCGAACTTGCCCTCAGTGCTTACGACAAGGGCTTCGCCGTTATGGTAGGGATTGGCGCGCACATATAGCATTGGCACGACTAACCTACCCTGTTGATTTACATACCCGTGCTTGCCATTCAATACCACCTCGGCCATACCATCATAGAATTTGTCAATGTCATCAAATTGGCAGGCTACGATCAAACGCCCCACAGAATCCAGTAAGCCACAATGACGCTGCTGGTAAACCAGGTAATACGTGCCGAGTTGTTTACTATAGGTATATGGCTTTAGAAAATCCGGTCTTGGCTTGGCAAGCACAGTAGAAAATAGCGTTGCCATAAGTAGTGTTAGTCTGATGATCAGTAAGAGTTTAGACATAGCCCAATAGTAAGGAGAGGATAAACGCTGCCGATACTCGTTTTCCTACAAAAGCAGTATTCTAGGTACTGCTGTACGCCTATCCGTGCCACTATCCTTGGTGAGTACCGGTGTTGTTAGCTGATGCAGAATACGCTCAAAGCTGCGCGTAGTGAGGTGTATTGATACAAGACATGCATAAGATTGATCAGGGCGATTCACGTGTGTGAATCGCCCTCTTTTTTTGAACGTCGACACTGAAAATTTTACCTGCCCAGAGATAATCATTAACCTATTGATAATTAGATATCTATCGTACTATATCCTCGTGAAGCGGTAGTGATGCGCATAACTTTGCCGCCTGCAATCCCCTTTTTTTGATCTGGCGAAAGTAGAATGCACATTAAAGAGACATTTATAAAAAATTAAAGAAAGCATTTTCTTTTTAATAAGTATATCTATAGAGTAAGTATAATTACGTACTCTACACTACTTAGAGAGCCGCTTCATTCCCTGTCCGCACCGCCCCTTCCGCTATTGCAAGTATTTCGAGCGTGTCCTGCTGGTACGCTCCCCAAACCCGGCAATTCGTTGCACAACCAAATACAACCTGTTTCACTTAATCTTTCTCTGAATGACAAGTCAATTGTACAATTCAGTAGCTGGAAGACGGCGGTTACGCTGTGGTTCAGCCAACCCATTCGTTCTGGGCTTATGGCTCACCGGCGGTACCCTCTCCGCCTTATCAGCAGCACCAGCCGCTGCCAGTCCCAACCGCCCGGACGCGCGCTTTACCAGTGCCCCCCGGCCCGGTACCGTATACGCGCTTAGTCCGGCACAGCCTATCGCGCTGACCAACAAGCAGACTCCGCCCCCGATCACTATCAAAGGCCGGGTACTCGATGAGTTGGGCAAACCCATTCCGGGGTCGACGGTATTACTGAAAGGTACGTCGAGTACGGGAACCGTGACCGATGCCAATGGTACGTATACGCTGACCGTACCCAATGGTACGGGTACGCTCATCGTATCGTCGATTGGGTTTTCGGCGCTGGAGGTACCCATCGATAACCGGTCGTCAATCGATATTACGCTCAAGACCGACGTCAAATCGCTCAATGAAGTGGTTGTGGTGGGGTACGGTACGCAACGCCGGGCGGAGGTAACGTCGGCGGTGGCGACAGTGAAATCAGAGGACTTCAACCAGGGCGGCACGCGTAGCGCCCTCGATCTGGTGCAGGGTAAAGTGGCGGGTCTGCAAATCACTCGGACGCAGGGCAATAACCCCAACGCCAGCCCGGCCGTGCAGTTGCGCGGGATCGTATCGGTAAACGGTAGTTTATCGCCACTGATCGTGATCGACGGCATTCCCGGCGGTAACCTGGACCTATTGCAGCAAGACGATATTGCGTCGTTCGACGTGCTGAAAGATGGTTCGGCGGCTGCCATCTATGGTACGCGAGGCAACGCCGGGGTTATTCTGATTACGACAAAGAAAGGCAAAGCAGGTCCGGCCCGGTTCGATTACTCGACGTACACGCAGCACGAATCGGTTGCCAAACGACCCCGCTTCCTGACGCCCGAGGAATGGCGGGCCTACCGCAATGACCCGACCAATCAGAAAGCCGGGCAGATGCAGGACTTGGGTGCGTCGACGGACTTTTACGACCTACTACTGAACAAAGGCAACCTGAGTCAGTACCACAACCTGGCCCTGTCGGGTGGGGGCGAAAAAGGCAGCTACCGCGCGTCGATGTACTACAACGGTGCCGACCCCATCACGATTCAGAACTGGCGTCGGCAGTTTGGCGGTCGGCTGAGTTTCAATCAGCGCGGCCTGGGCGATATGCTCACTGCGCAGGTCAACCTGGCCACTAATTTCAGCCGGGCAAATCTGCTCGGCGGCAATGCCGGTGACTTTGAGAACGCCCTCGGCCGCAACCCAACGCAGCCGGTATTTAATCCTAACGGGACGTACTTTGAAGAAGGCTCGACAACGAACCCCATTGGTCGGCTGAATCAGGAGAAAAACCTGCGCTCGCAGCAAACCACGTCGGCCGATGCCCGCTTCACGCTCGAACCCATCCCCGGCCTACGGGCGTCGGCCTTCGGAGCCATCATTCGGGATACGTGGAACGACAACGAGTACCGCTCGACACAGTCCCGCTTCTCAGACATCGGTACGCTCAACGGAACCCCTGTCCGCAAGACTGGTTACGCCCGCAAATACAACTACCTGTCGACCAGTTCGACCTTTGAATCGACGCTCGAATACAACCGGACCATCAATCAGGACCATAGCCTGAAAGCGCTGGCCGGGTACTCCTACCAGTACTTCGTCTTCGAAGAGTTTTCGGGGGCAAACAGCGGCTTCCTGAACGACATTTTTCAGGAAAACAACCTGGGTGCCGGTAACTTCCTGCAACTGGGCAAGTCGTCGCTGGCCAGCAACAAGGAAGACAACACGCTGATCGCCTTTTTCGGGCGGCTCAACTACGCCTACAAAGACAAGTACATCGCTCAGGCCATTCTGCGCCGGGAAGGTTCGTCGCGCTTTGGGGCCAACTACAAGTACGGTTATTTCCCGGCCGTATCGGCGGGCTGGACCATCAGTAAGGAGCCGTTTATGAGCAAACTGACGTTCATCAACGACTTGAAACTGCGGATCGGTTACGGCGTGACGGGGAATCAGGGCATCCCAAATTACCAGTCGGTGGTGCGACTCAGCACGGGTAACCAGTACCTCAACGACGACGGGGTATGGCGGCAAACCTACGGCCCCAGCAACAACCCCAACCCCAACCTGCGCTGGGAACGCAAGCAGGAGGTTAACCTCGGCTTCGACTTCGCGCTCTTCAACGGTCGGCTGACGGGTGCGCTCGATCTGTACCAGCGTCGCACCTCCGACCTGCTGGGCAGCTTCAACACGCAGTTGCCGCCCTTCGTGCAGTCGACTCTGTTTACTAATGTCGGGGTGATTCAGAATAAAGGCGTCGAACTGACGCTGAGCGGTTCGGTACTGAAGAAGGAAAATTTCAGCTGGGGTATGGACGTAGCGGCCAGCACCCAATCGAACAAGCTGGTATCGTTCTCCGACGACGTCTTCAAAGTGACGTTCCTGACCTTCGGCGACATCGGCGGGTTCGGTGCGCTCGGACCAGCCATCCGCACCATCGAAGGCGGTCCGCTGGGCAGCTTCTACGGCAAGCGGTTCGCCGGGTTTACGCCCGAAGGTCGGTGGTTGTTCTACAAAGCCACTGGGGAAGCCGTCACGGCCGACAAGATCGTACCGAACGACGATTACGCCTACATCGGCAATGGCGTACCGAAGGTTTACGCGTCGTGGACGAACCGGTTTCAGTACAAAAATCTGGACCTGACGCTGTTTTTCCGGGGTAAGTTCGGCTACGATATTCTGAACCTGCAACAGGTGTTTTTTGGCAACAAAATCTACCTGCCCAACAACGTGTTGCAGGATGCCATTACGCGCAACAATCAGATCAACGACGCCCTACAATTCTCGGATTACTACCTCGAACCGGGCGGGTTCGTGAAGCTCGACAACGTGACGCTGGGCTACAATTTCAAGTTCAACACGCCCCTGATCCGCAACCTGCGCGTCTACCTGACCGGTCGCAACCTACTGACCTTCACCAAATACCGGGGCCAGGATCCCGAAGTGGACGATACGGGTCTGGCACCGGGCATCGACGGCCGGGGCTTCTACCCCCGCACCCGCTCGTTTACCGCCGGTTTAAACTTTGGCTTCTAACTCAACACGCATGAAACGAATACATATCAGTCTGGGACTGGCCGGGCTTCTGACGTTGTCGGGTCTGAACGGTTGCACCAATCTCGACGAAACCCTATACAGTCAGATCAACTCCAGCCAGTTTTACAACAACCGGCAGGAAATACTATCGGCGGTGCTACGCCCCTACACACACGCCAACGCCTGGGTCGCTCCCACGGGTCAGCAAGGCTATTGGCGGATGAACGAACTCTCGGCCGATCAGCTGGCGTGGCCCCAGAAAGGGCGGCACGGCTACGACGACGCGCAGTGGATTCGCCTGCACGGCCACAGCTGGGTGTTCACCGAAAACAACATCTGGAACTCCTGGTCGCTGCTGTTTACCGGCGTTGGCTTCTGCAACAGTGCGCTAGGCGATTTCAACCAGGTCGACTTTGCCCGTGCGGGCGTGAACGACACCGAAAAGGCCGCGTTTATCGCCGAGCTGAAGGTGTTCCGGGCGTTCCACTACATGAAACTGATGGATCTGTACGGCAATATTCCCATCGTCACGACGGTTGGTACGCCCCTGAGTCCGCCCACTGCCCCGCGTGCGGAGGTGTTTGCCTTCGTGGAAAAGGAATTGAAGGAAAACGTCGACCTGCTACCCAATCTAAGCAAACAGCAGATCGGCCGCATCACCAAAGCAGCCGGATACGCCATGCTGGCCGAACTGTACCTGAACGCCGAAGTGTGGCTCGGCACGGCCAAATGGGACGAGTGCATTGCCGCCTGCGACAAGATTATCCGGGGTGAAACGGGTGGTCTGAACGGCGCACCGGCCCTCGATACCGACCTGATCTCGACGTTCAACAACACCAACGACATCTCGAAGGAAGCCCTGTTTCAACTGACCTACGACTACCAGGCCACACCCACGCGCTGCGGCTGGAACAGCGATTTCTACCACTTCGCACAGCGACTGATCTACGACGGCGACGCCAACGGCAATAATGGTGTGGTTGTGATTCCGAGTGCGTACGATGCGTTCAGCGATACCGACCTGCGGAAATCGACCTGGATGCTTATCGGTCCGCAGTATCAGGCAGCGAACCCCAGTCAGCCGGTACTAGGCACCGAGGAGTACCGCGACAAGCCGCTGGTGTTTGTAAAGGAAATCCGTCGGGCGAGCGAAAACAAAACCAGTTCGACCATGATCGACGGGGAAGAAAACAGCGGTGCCCGGTTCAACAAATACCGCCCCGGTCGTCAGTCGGAGGCTAAGTACTGGAGCAACGACTGGATGGTCTACCGACTGACGGAAATCTACTTCAACAAGGCCGAAGCGCTGATGCGGAAAAACGGCGGCACGGCCCCGGCCGAAGCCGTCGATCTGGTAAACAGTTGCCGGAAACGGGCTTTCAGCGAGGCTAACTTCGTAAAAGAAGCCTACACGCCAACGACGCTGACGCTGACTGAACTGCTGGCCGAGCGGGGCCGGGAGTTCATTTTTGAGGGTAAGCGACGCTCCGATATGATCCGGGCAGGCGCCTTTACCCGCGCGTCGTGGTGGGACCATCAGCCCAGCGACCCGAACAAGAATATCTTCCCGATTCCGCAGCGTCAGTTAGCCGCCAACCCGAATCTAAAGCAGAATCCGGGCTATCCAGCGCAGTAAATATAAGTTGAGCAGCAATCGTCAACAGCCGGACTCGTGTGGGTCCGGCTGTTGGCGTTTAAGCCGTATCGTTAAACGTAGTGTTGTTAGCGTCTTAAATGGGAGTTAGTGAGGGCCAGCAGACTTACCCCCCAGCCCCCCTGAAGGGGGAGCCTCCCGCAAATGAACCTCTCCCCCTTCAGGGGGCTGTAGCCGTTATGGTAATGCAGATACAGCCGTGAGTTTTAACCCGTAGTTCATCGGTCAAACCGCGTCTGTCTATACTTTGCCGTCCTGTTTTACCACCTCTCGCTGTGCTGACTTATTCCCTTGCTAATCGCCTTATTGCCAACGTCCGTTGGCTATTCATACTGGGCTTGCTTATTGAAACGGCTGCCTGTCATTCCGCCGGTCAAAGCGTCACGCCTACGCCATCTGCGGGTGTGTTGGCGTTGATCGGCGACGGAATTACTAATCAGACAAAGCCGCTGCAACGGGCGATCGACTCCTGCGGGGCAGCGGGGGGTGGCACGTTAGTCATTCCGGCTGGTACGTACCTCATCAGCCCGATCACGCTCCGCAGTCAGGTGACGCTACAACTATCGGCCGGGGCAACGCTGCTCGCCAGCACCAACGCAGCCGACTATAGCGGTAAACTGAGCAACCTCATCAACGGCGACTCGCTGACGAACGCATCCCTAACCGGGCAGGGCACTATCGACGGGAACGGTGCAATCTGGTGGCAGCGCTATCTGGATAGCGGCAAGACACTGAACCGTCCGCGACTGATCTACATCACCCGCTCAAGCAACCTGACCGTCGATAGTCTGACGCTGACCAATTCGCCGTCGTTTCACCTCGTACCGTATCAGTGCCAGAACGTTACTATTAAAAACCTGACGATCACCGCCCCCGCTACCTCGCCGAACACCGATGGCATCGACCCCGCCAACTGTACCCACGTCGTGATTCAGAACTGCACCATCGACACGGGCGACGATAATATCGCGATCAAAGGTGGGCGTGTCAGCGGGCAGATCGCGCAGCCCTGCCGGGATATTCAGATTAGTAACTGCCGCTTTTTACACGGACACGGCCTGTCGGTGGGCAGCGAAGCGTCGAGCGGGGTAGCCGATGTGGCGGTGAGCAATTGCACGTTTACCGGTACGACCAACGGGATTCGAATCAAATCGCAAACAGGGCTGGGTGGATCCGTGCAGAACCTGGCTTACAGTCAGATCACGATGACCGACGTTACCAATCCGTTGATTATCGATCTGGCTTACGCGCTGAACGCCAATAACAGCTACCCGACCGACGTACCCGCCGTTGGCAACATCACGATCAGTCAGCTGACCGCGACCGGGGCGAAAAGCGCGGGTAATATGGTGGGACTCACCAACAGTCTGATTCAAAACCTGACGCTCTCGGCGGTTCAGATCAGCGCGCAGACGGGCTTGGTTTTGCAAAACGCCCGAAACGTCACGATGACCAACTGGCGTGTTCAGGCAGCAAGCGGGCAGTCACTCATCACACAAAATGTTACCGGCACGGGGTTCTGATAATTGAGAATCCAGCCTGATTATTACGGCACAATGTGTCCCGGTGGTGCATCAGCCATAGCTTCCGACCAGCGGCTCCAGATTTTGCCGTCAAGCCCACGGCTGAAGCCTGGTTCATACCAGATCGATAGACCGCCACGAGTGCTTCGGCTGCGATAGAGGCCGTATTCGACCCATGTATCGTTGTATTTCGTTACCCGGCACAGGTCGTTTCGATACACCCGCCAGATGACATTCGTACTATCGGAAAAACCCCACACACTTTTTTTGAGCACCAACGCCCGTTTGCTGTGCGCGTACCGCACGATGAGGTACTTACTGAGTTCGCCACGGGGTTCGATCAGCACGATAGGATCGGCGTTATCGGACGGAACAGAGGGCACAGCTCTCCGAAAAAGATCCTGACTCTGGTAAAATAGCCGCCATTGCGCCCGCGCAGACGGCACCGCCCATGCCCAGGCCAACCCGATGAGCAACAGCAACGCTTTCATGCTGAAACAGAATAGAATACGCGGGCTAAGGTATGTATTTCGGTCATTACGTGTAACGCCCGGCGGGTTGCAACCTTAACAAACTTTAACAGCCTGACCCAACCCGGTCGGGCTGTCTTTTTGTATTTTTGAGGCTACTTACACAAAAGCACCGTCACCTCTATGCAATCATTTAAACGCCTGAACACCCTCACCGGCTGGTTCACGTTTGTCGTCGCGCTCATTACGTTTGCGATGACCGTCGAACGAACTGCCAGCTTCTGGGACTGTGGTGAATTCATTGCGTGTGCCTTCAAGCTCCAGGTTCCTCACCCGCCCGGTGCGCCGTTCTTCCTGCTTACGGGGCGGCTCTTTTCGATGCTCTCGCTGGGCGACCTGACCAACGTGGCCTACTGGATCAACATGGTGTCGGTAATGGCCAGTGCCGCCACGATCCTGTTCTTGTGCTGGACGATCACGATGCTGGCGCAGAAGCTGCTGGGCAAACCCGAAAGCGAATACACCACCGCCGATACGCTGCTGGTGCTTGGTTCGGGAGCCGTCGGCGCGCTGGCCTATACCTTCTCCGACACGTTCTGGTACTCGGCCGTTGAAGCCGAAGTGTACGGCACGTCGTCGTTTTTTACGGCTATCGTCGTGTGGGCTGCTTTCCGCTGGGAGCGCGTTGAAGACCCGGCTGCGGCCAACCGCTGGCTGATTTTCATTGCCTACCTGACGGGCCTGTCGATCGGTGTTCACTTGCTGAACCTCGTTACGCTGCCCGCGCTGGCCCTGATCTACTACTTCAAGAAAACGGCTAAGCCAACGTTCTGGGGCGGTACAGCGGCCTTTGCGGTTGGGATGGTCGTGCTGGGTATTATCAACTCGGGTATCATTCCGGGTCTGCCGGGCATGGCCTTCTTCGTCGAGCGGTTCTTCGTCAACACGCTGGGCCTGCCGTTCAACTCGGGTACCATCGCCTTCACCGTCATTTTCATCGGTGCGGTCGTGTACGGCATCATCTGGTCGGCACGGCAAAAGCGGGTCATGCTCAACACCTCACTGCTGGCACTGGCGTTCGTCCTGATCGGTTATGCATCGTACATGCAGGTGCTGGTCCGGGCCGATTTCAACCCGCCGATCAACGAAAACGACCCCAGCGACGCGCTGAACTTCCTGTCGTACCTGCGTCGGGAGCAGTACGGTAGCCGGTCGCTGCTCTACGGCCCGGTCTTCACGTCGCGGCCCATCGACAGCAAGAAAGGCGCACCTGTCTGGAAAAAAGAAGGCAGTAAGTACGTGATCTTCGACTACCAGCCGGAGTACGTCTACGCCCCCGGCGACGAGATGCTGTTTCCCCGCGTCTACAGTTCGCAGCAGAATCACCCACAATTATATCGACAGATGCTCGGCTTAGCCGAAGGGCAGAAACCGACGATGGGCGATAACATCAAGTTCCTGTTCGACTACCAGTTGGGCCACATGTGGTGGCGGTACCTGATGTGGAACTTCACCGGCCGCGAGAGCGACGAAGAAGGCGCAGGCTATCTGCTCCCCTGGTCGAGCAACGCCGGTGCCCCCGACCTGCTGGTGGCGAATAAAGCCCGCGACAACTTCTATATGCTGCCGTTTTTGCTGGGCCTGTTCGGTATCGTGTTCCAGTACTTCCGCCGTCGGCGCGATTTCCTGATCGTGTTGCTGCTGTTCGTCTTCACCGGTATCGCATTGCAGGTATTCCTGAACTCGCCCCCATCGGAGCCCCGCGAACGTGATTACATCTACGTCGGCTCGTTCTACTTCTTCGCGATCTGGCTGGGTCTGGGCGTGATGGGTATTGCCGAAGGACTGCGGCAGTACGTCAAAGCCGATGTGATGCGCAACGGGCTGGTGGCCGGGCTATGTCTGCTGGTGCCGCTGATGATGGGTGCCAAAAGCTGGGACAACCACGACCGCAACAAACGGTATCAGTCGGTTGACTTCGCAAAGAACCTGCTCAATTCCTGCGCCCCCAACGCGATTCTGTTTACCGGTGGCGACAACGATACATTCCCGCTCTGGTACGTGCAGGAGGTCGAAGGCTTCCGGCGCGACGTGCGGGTGTGTAACCTGAGCCTGCTCGGTACGGAGTGGTACATTCAGCAGATGAAGCGCAAGACCTACGAGTCTGACGCGCTGCCAATCTCGCTGACGTTCGACAACTTCAACAAAGGCAAAAACGACGTCATTCCGTTCTACGAAGTGCCGGGCGTGAAAAACGGCATCGACCTGAAACAGTACATCAGTCTGGTTCAGACCAATAGTCCAGCCATTCAGGTACCGCTATCGACCGGCGACATGACCAGCGTATTGCCTTCGTCGGTGCTGTTCCTGCCCATCGATAAGTCGGCTGTCGAGAAAGCCAATTTTGTGCCGGGCCTGCTCAAACCGATGATCGGCGACACGCTGCAATGGACCATCGGCAAGAAGGACCTCTACAAGCCGGATCTGATTATGCTCGACATGATCGCGACGAACAATTGGAAGCGGCCGATTTACTTTTCGAGCACGCTGGCCAACGATAACTACCTGAACCTGAAAGACCACATGCAGCTGGAAGGCTATGCCTACCGCCTGATGCCGGTCGGGGTGCCGGGCGCGTCGGATGGCTACGTCAATTCCGATATCATGTATACCAACATGATGAAGAAATCGTACTTCCGTGAGTTCGACAACCCGAACGTGTACTACGACGAAACGTACCGCACGCCTATCGTATCGGCCCGGATCGCGTTCTTCCGACTCGCCGATCAGTTACTACGCGAGGGCAAGAGAGACAAGGCGTTGGAAGTGATCAACTATTCGCTAAAAACGATCCCCGACAAGAGCATCCCGTACGACCAGATTTCGTCGAACTACGTACGGTTCCTGTTTGAACTGGGCGAGCCAAAGCGGGCACTGGAAATTGCTGATACCATGGCGATGCGGGCCGATCAGGCGCTGACCTACGACAAGAGCGGCCATCAGTTCGGCAGCCCGAATTCGGACCTGTACACGCTGCAAACGATTATCGAAGCCTGTAAGGAAGCCAAGCAAACGGCAGCCGCCAGCAAATACGAAGCCATCTTCCAGAAGCACATCAACGCCTTCGGCTGATCGAGTTTCTACCAAACGCCAAACGCCCGGATCACCTCGATCCGGGCGTTTGGCGTTTGGCACCGGGCATACACATTGGTACCGTTTGACTCAACATTGTTGCCGATAAAAAGTAATTCAACACAGAGGCACAGAGAACACGGAGTTTTAATTAGCTGATAGTCAACAGATTGTTGCCAATATATCTCTGCGTTTTCTGTGACTCTGTGTTAAACTATTTTTACGCCGACGCTTAAATCCATTTGCCCCAACAACCGGTTTACCTAATCTATGGAAAACCGCCCCGGTCTGGACATTCTCTGGTTCAAACGCGATCTACGGCTCCGCGACCACGCGCCCCTACAGGCCGCTATTACCGCCGGTCGGGGTACGCCGACGCGCCCGTTGCTGCTGATGTACTGTTTCGAGCCGTCGCTCATTGCCGATCCTAACTACGACACGCGTCACTGGCGTTTCGTGCTCGAATCGCTGACCGATCTGAATCAGCAGTTGGCCCAGCTTCCGCCCGTCGCCGAGTCAGCGCAGACCAACTCTGTTGAACTGGTGCATGAGTGGCTACCCTTCGAGTTCGACGACGAGCCAACTCCTGCCCCACCCACCGGGTCGCCAGTCATCTGGATCTTTCACCGAGAGGTCATCGACGTACTTGCGGCATTGCAGAGCCAGTTTACCATTCACACGCTGTACTCCCACGAGGAAACAGGCATTCGCCTAACCTACGAACGGGATAAAGCCGTAACCCGGTTTTGCCAGCAGCAGGGTATCGACTGGCAGGAATTTCAGAGCAACGGCGTGATACGAGGCCTGAAAAACCGCGACACCTGGACCGCTGACTGGCAACAGACTATGCTGGCTCCGCAGCAGCACCCCGACCTCGCGCTCTGGTACCCCGCCCCCATCGACACGGCCAGGCACGACGCCGAACGGGGTCCCGACTTACCCGCCGATTGGCAGCGACCGCACCCGCTGTTTCAGCCGGGCGGAGAGCGCAATGGGCATCGCTACCTGGTTAGTTTTCTGAACGAACGCATCGCGCTGTACGCCCAGTCCATTTCCAAACCGCTCGAAAGCCGCCGGGGTTGTAGTCGTTTGTCGCCCTACATAGCCTGGGGGTGCCTGAGCATCCGGCAGGCGTATCAGGCCCAGCGTGAAGCGGCCCGGTATCCAACGTTACCCGGTATTGGTCGGCAGTTGATCGCGTTTGCGTCGCGGCTGCGCTGGCACTGCCACTTCATTCAGAAATTTGAGAATGAAGACCGGATGGAGTTTGCCAACGTCAACCGCGCGTTCGACGCCATCGAGAAGCAGGTCAACGTCGATCACTACCGAGCCTGGCGGGATGGGCAGACGGGTTACCCACTCGTCGATGCGTGCATGCGCTGCTTACGGGCGACAGGCTACATCAACTTTCGGATGCGGGCCATGCTGACTTCGTTTCTGACCCACCACCTGCTTCAGCACTGGCAGGAGGGCGGCTGGCACCTCGCCCAACTCTACACCGACTTTGAACCGGGCATTCACTACGCGCAGATCCAGATGCAGTCGGGTATGACGGGCACCAACACCGTTCGGATTTATAATCCCGTCAAGCAATCGCAGGAACACGATCCGGCGGGGGTGTTTATCCGGCAGTGGGTGCCCGAACTGGCCAACTGCCCGCTGGCGTACATCCATGAACCGTGGACGATGCCACCCCTGGAGCAAACGATGGCTCATTTTCACGTGGGTATCGATTACCCCGCTCCTATTATCGACACGGTGCAGACGGCCCGGCAAGCACGACAGCAATTACATCAGCCCCGGAAAACGGAAGCGGGTAAAGCCGAGAAGGAGCGTATCCTCAACAAGCACACGTTACCCGCATCGCGTCACACCAAACCGGCGAAACCGAAAAGTAGCAAAGCATCGAAACCGGCGGTTGGGCAGAAAGCTCGTCGGAAACAGCCTGACCTTGTCAGTCCAACTACGGACCCGGTTCCTGAACCCAGCAAACTGTAAACCGTATACCGGAAACAGGGGTTAATCAGACAGCAAGCAACTACTGTTATGGAATTCGTACGATTTGGAAATACGGGGATGACCGTGTCGAAACTGTGTCTGGGGTGCATGACCTACGGCAAGCCGACCGACCGCTGGCCCTGGGCGCTGGACGAAGAGACCAGCCGTCCTTTCTTCAGGAAAGCCCTCGATCTGGGCATCAATTTTTTCGACACCGCCGACATCTACGCCAACGGTGCCAGCGAAGAAGTAACTGGCCGCGCCCTCCGCGACTTTACCAACCGCGACGAAATCGTGCTGGCCACTAAAGTATTCAATCCGATGGGTCCCGGCCCAAACGACAAAGGTCTGTCGCGCAAACACATTATGAGCGCCATCGATGCCAGCCTGAAACGGCTCGGTACCGATTACGTCGACCTGTACCAGATTCACCGTTGGGACGACAATACGCCTATCGAGGAAACGATGGAAGCCCTGCACGACATCGTGAAAGCAGGCAAAGCACGGTATATCGGCGCATCGTCGATGGCAGCGTGGCAGTTTGCTAAAGCGCAGTACACCGCCGACCTCCACGGCTGGACGCGCTTCGTGTCGATGCAGCCGCAGTACAATCTGGTGTATCGGGAGGAGGAGCGCGAGATGCTACCGTTTTGTGAAGACCAGAAAATCGCCGTCATTCCGTGGTCGCCCCTGGCGCGGGGCCTGCTGACGGGTAAGCGCACCAAAGAGCGAAACGAAACCAAACGGGCTGAGACCGACGCCTTTGGCAAATCGCTCTACACTGACGCCGATTTTGCTATTGCCGACCGCGTTACGCAACTGGCCGAAGCGCGTGGCATTCCGGCGTCACAGGTGGCCCTCGCCTGGATGCTGCAAAAACCAGTTATCACCGCCCCTATCATTGGAGCCAGCAAACCCGGCCACCTCGAAGATGCCGTCAATGCGCTCTCAGTGAAGCTTTCCGACGATGAGGTTAAGCAGTTGGAAGAGTTGTACAGACCGCGCGCGGTAGCGGGGATTTAACGACAGCTTTCTGAGCTTTTTGTTATCCCGACGTCAGGAGGGATCTTCGCTGAAAGCAAAAAAATCACCTGTTAGCGAAGATCCCTCCTGACGTCGGGATGACAAAAAATACAGATAAAAATCCCCCCGCTAGTTCAGCATCCGGTATTCATTCGGCGAGTGGCCGACATGCTGTTTGAACAACCGGCTAAAGTGTTGCGGGTACTTGAAACCCAGTTCGTAAGCAATCTCGCTGACGGTTTTGTGCCGGTCGAAAATTCGCTCTTTGGCAACGCCGATCAGCTTCGCCTGAATGTAATCGTGCGCGGATTGGCCCGTTTCTTTCTTCACCAGATCGCCAAAATAATTGGCCGACAGATTCAATTGCTCGGCACAATACCCGACCGAAGGCAGGCCGACCGTTTGCGGGGCTTCTGACTGAAAATAGTGCGTCAGCAGCGTTTCGAGACGGGCCAGAACCCCCTGATGCACGTGGTCGCGGGTGATGAACTGCCGGTCGTAGAAGCGCATGCAGTAGTCCAGAAACAGTTCGATGTTGGCCACAATCAGCTTCTTGCTGTGCTTGTCGATGGCGTGTTGAAGCTCGTAGTCGATTTTGGCGAAACAGTCGAGTACAATCTGCCGCTCCCGTTCCGACAAATGCAGGGCTTCGTTCGATTGATAGCCGAAAAACGAATAGTCGTGGATGGTCGATGATAGCGAGGTACCCAGCAGCAAATCCGGGTGAAACACGAGCGCGTAGCCCTTAGGCTGGTACATCTCGCCGTTGCTGTTGATGCCTACGACCTGTCCCGGTGCCATAAACACCAGCGTTCCCTCCTGATAGTCGTAGGTGTCCCGGCCATACACCAGATCTCCGCATTTTACGTCTTTCAGAAAGATGGTGTACAGGCCGACATACATCCGCGAACCCTGCCGGGGATCGGCCTTCGACAGGTCGACGACGCTCACCAATGGGTGGCGTGTCTCGTTGTTGTTGAACGCATTGTACTGCCCCACCGACTCAAACCGAACCATCGTTTCCATACCTGTTTCTGACTGATCTACAACGAAGATAACGGCTACTCATCGGCTTTGACGGCCTACCCGGCCAAATCAGTAATAGTGGTAGATAGTTCAGTAATCTGTATACGATTAACCCGACAAATCCGGCTGACCTTTGTACTGTGTCAACCCGGTCTGGGTTAACGACAACGTACTAAACGCAGAAAAACATGGAAACGCGCACATTGGGAAAAAGCGGCCTGGAGGTATCTGCCCTCGGCCTGGGTTGCATGGGGCTTAGCTTCGGCTACGGACCCGCAACCGATAAAGAAGCGGCTATCACCCTCATCCGTTCGGCGGTGGAGCAGGGCGTCACTTTCTTCGATACCGCTGAAGCCTACGGGCCGTATGCCAACGAAGAATTGCTCGGCGAAGCCCTGGCCCCGTTTCGGAATGATGTGGTGATTGCCACCAAATTTGGGTTTACCGAAGGGAAAACCGCCCTGGGACTCGACAGTCGGCCTTCCAACATCCGGGCGGTTGCGGAAGCGTCGCTGAAACGGCTGCGCACCGACGTCATCGACCTGTTTTATCAGCACCGCGTCGACCCGAACGTACCCATCGAAGACGTGGCCGGGACGGTAAAGCAGCTAATCAGCGAGGGAAAAGTAAAGCACTTCGGCCTATCAGAAGCCGGGGCGGAAACCATTCGGCAGGCCCATGCCGTACAGCCCGTAACGGCGCTGCAAAGTGAATACTCACTGTGGTGGCGCGAACCGGAGCAGACTATCCTACCGACACTGGAAGAACTGGGTATCGGCTTTGTGCCGTTTAGCCCGCTCGGCAGGGGATTTCTAACCGGTAAAATCGACGAAACCACGACTTTCGACAAAACAGATTTCCGCAACATCGTACCCCGTTTTTCGGAAGAGAATCGCAAAGCCAACAGCGCGCTGGTCGACTTGCTGAGTCGGATGGCGCAGGAACGCAACGCTACCCCGGCACAGATTGCCCTCGCCTGGCTGCTGGCCCAGAAACCGTGGATTGTACCAATTCCGGGAACGACCAAAATCAGCCGCCTGACGGAGAACAACGGTGCAGCCGCCATCGCCCTTAGTACCAACGATTTGGCAACCATCAATGAGGCTCTGTCGGCCATCGACGTGCAGGGCGACCGTTACCCCCAGCAAATGCAGACCATGATAAACCGATAAAGTAGAAACCACCATGAAGCACTTGTTTTTCACTTCGTTGCTGGCCGTCGCTCTGGCCGTCCTATCGACGCAGGCGATGGCGCAGGAGACGACTATCTTCCCAAAAGGCGAAGAGGCAAAGACCGCCCACCAAGTCGGTCAAATCTGGCTCAACGAGTTAAGCGCGGCCGACAGCACGTTTACCTATTCCGTTGCGATGGCGACGTTCGCGCCCGACGCCCGGCTGCACTGGCACGCGCATCCGGGCGGGCAGATTCTGCTCTTTACCGACGGCGTGGGCTACTACCAGGAGCGCGGCAAACCCCGGCAAACCGTCCGCAAGGGCGAGGTTATCAAATGCCAGCCGGGCGTGGAGCACTGGCACGGAGCTACGCCCACAACTGGCGTTACCTACATTGCAACGACGCCCACGCAGAAAGGCAAAACCATCTGGTTTAAGCAGGTGACAGATGCTGAGTACGCAGGCCAGAAATAGCCAATTAACCCACACAAACGTATCCTGCCATGAACCGAATCAACATAGTCAGTCTGCTCCCCGCCTTTCTTCTGTTCCTGCTCATGACCGTAGGTTTTCAAACCGCGTCGGCGCAACAGCCGGGCATGATGGTGCGGCTGTCGGAGATCGAAATCGCCCCGGCTGATCTGGAGCAGTACAAAGCGATTCTGGCCGAAGAGTCGGCGGCATCCGTCAAACTGGAGCCGGGCGTCGTGGCGATCTACCCGATGTATCAGAACGAAAACCCCACGTCGATACGGATTCTGGAAATCTACGCCAATCGGGCCGCGTATGAGTCTCATATCAAATCGCCCCACTTCCAGAAATACAAAACCACGACGCTGCCGATGGTGAAGTCGCTGAAACTGATCGACATGACCGCGCTAGACCCGGCCACGATGCCTTTGCTGTTCAGGAAACTAAACGACACAAAATGACCCCTCGCCCCGGTAACATTCTCGAACGCCTTGCCGCCGGAGAACCGCTCCGCAAAGACGACCCCGAATACGCCCAATTTAGTGAAATCGTAGCCCGCACCATCCGGCTCTGTGTTGCGATGAACGCCACAGTTACGGAAGTCGATGAGATGCGGCATCGGTTGAGCGAGATAACGGGGCAGGCAATCGACCCGTCGACGGCTATCTTCCCGCCGTTCCACACCAACTTCGGACGGTTTATTCGATTGGGTAAAAACGTCTTCATCAACCACGCGTGTTCATTTTTAGACATAGGCGGTATTACGATTGAAGACGACGTGCAGATTGGTCCGCGTGTCAACCTGACATCGGAGAACCACCCCCTCGATCCAGCAGACCGCAAAACGCTGCTTCTCCAGCCCATTGTGATTAAGCGAAACGCCTGGATTGGTGCCGGGGCTACCATTCTGCCGGGCGTAACGGTGGGCGAAAACGCCATCGTAGCCGCCGGTGCTGTCGTTAGCCGCGACGTACCGCCCAACACGGTCGTAGCAGGCGTTCCGGCGAAGGTTGTCAAGACGCTTTGAGATAGACCTATAGTTAAATACTTGATTAACAAATAGTTATTGTAGACCATTTGTCATCCCGACGCCAGGAGGGATCCGCTCCGGCGGCCCGGTTCGCTAGGAGCGAAAAAACTGCCTATTAGCGAAGATCCCTCCTAACGTCGGGATGACAGAAAAATAGTGGCCCTGCACGTTTATAGAGTAATTAGTCAATGACAATTTGCCGACACAGCGGGTTATAATGTGTAACTTGGATGTATCAACTCAACACAAGAAATGACAGATCAACAACACCCTGACGAATCAGCGGAAAATTCGGGTGCCTCGCGCCGGGATTTCCTCAAGCAGTCGTCGATAATGGCGGCTTTCGCCATGACGCCCCCGGCCGCCGTAACAGCCGTCGAGAAGGGGTTACACGAACGTGTGGCGACCCGCTTCGAGCAGATGCCGCTCCGGGTTACGATCAACGGCACGGCCCAGCAACTCAACATCGAACCCCGCGTAACGCTCCTCGACCTGCTCCGCGAACAACTCAACCTGACCGGCACCAAGAAAGGCTGCGACCACGGCCAATGCGGAGCCTGCACAGTCCACGTCGACGGTACGCGGGTTAACTCGTGCCTGACGCTGGCCATGACCACTGAAGGCTGCAAAGTCACGACCATCGAAGGACTGGCCGACGGCGATCAGCTTCACCCAATGCAGGAAGCGTTTATCAAGCACGACGGCTTTCAGTGCGGCTACTGCACGCCCGGTCAGATTATGTCGGCCGTCGCCTGCATCCGCGAGGGGCACGCCGACGGCCCCGACGAAATCCGCGAGTACATGAGTGGCAACATCTGCCGGTGTGGCGCGTATTCCAACATTGTCGACGCGATTATGGACGTAAAACAGGGAGGGCAAAAGGTATGAATCCGTTTCAATTTACGCGGGTTACGACCCCCAAAGCCGCGATTTCGGCAGTTACCAAAGAAAGCGGCACCTACTTTCTGGCGGGCGGCACCAACCTCATCGACCTGATGAAGCGGGAAGTCATCGTTCCCGAACGGCTGGTCGACATCAACAAGCTGCCGCTGGCGACGATTGAAAAAACGGCGACCGGACTGCGTATCGGCGCGATGGCCAAAAACTCGACCGTAGCCGAAAACGAGCTGGTGAAGAAGAACTTCCCGCTGCTGTCGCAGGCCCTGAATGCGGGGGCGTCGGCGCAGTTGCGCAACATGGCGACCGTGGGTGGCAACATGATGCAGCGCACGCGGTGCTCGTATTTCTACGACAACACCATGCCCTGCAACAAGCGCAGTCCCGTGCAGGCCGGCCCCGACAAAGGCGAACCCAACGGCCCAACGGGTTGCGGAGCCATTGGCGGCTACAACCGGATGCACGCCATTTTCGGCACCGAAGCGTCGGACCGATCTGAAAAGTGTATTGCCGTTCACCCCAGCGATATGTGTATCGCGCTGGTGGCACTGGACGCGACGGTGAACGTGTCGGGGCCGAAAGGCGACCGTAAAATTCCATTCATCGACTTCCACCGCCTGCCAGGCGACATGCCACAGAAAGACAACACGCTGCAACCCGGCGAACTGATTATGTCAGTCGATTTGCCGATGAACAGCTTCGCCGAGAATTCGCACTACCTGAAAGTCCGTGACCGGGCGTCGTATGCCTTCGCGCTGATTTCGGTCGGGGCGGGTGTTTCGATGAAAGGTAACACGATTCAGGACGTTCGGCTGGCGATGGGTGGCGTAGCGCACAAACCCTGGCGGCTGACCGCTGCCGAGCAGTTTCTGAAAGGCAAACCGGCTACGGAAGCCAATTTCAAACAGGCGGCAGCGCTGGCGATGAAGGGTGCGAAAGGCTACGGCGAGAACGATTTCAAACTGACGATGGCCCCCAACTCGATTGTGGAAGCCCTGAAAACCGCTACTAAAACCGCCTGACCATGACCAAAGACACGAAAAACCCGCCCATCGACCGGGTCGACGGGCGGATGAAAGTGACCGGCGGGGCCAAGTACTTCGCCGAGTTTGAGATGCCGAATATGACCTACTGCGTCATCGTCGGCAGCGACATTGCGCGGGGCACCATCGCCAGCATCGACACCAAAAAGGCGGAGAACGCACCGGGCGTCGTCGGGGTATTTACCCACCAGAATATGCCCCCCATTCCGGGTTGGGACGCGCCCGCGCAGGGAAATGGCAACGGACCACCACCGGGCCCGCCGTCGGGTGGGGAGAAGTACCGGATTCTGCACACAAAGGAAATTCTGTTCGACGGTCAGCCGATTGCAATGGTCATTGCCGATACCTTCGAGCGGGCCACTTACGCGGCTTCGCTGGTAAAAGCGACCTACAACAAGCAGACGCCCAAAACGGATTTAGAAAAGAATCTGGCGAAGGGTGTAACGCCCAAGGGTGAGCGCTCTGCCGACTACGTGCGCGGTACCGCCGACGGCTACAAAACGGCCCCGGTGACGCTGGAAGCCGAATATACGCTGCCCACCGAGGTGCATAACCCGATGGAAATGCACGGCATTCTGGCGCATTGGACCGGCGACGACAAGATAATGATCTACGCCAAAACGCAGGGTGTGAAAGCCACACAGCGGGCGATGGCCCAGGCGTTCAAAATAGCCCCGGACGGCATTCACGTCCATACCGAGTTCATGGGTGGTGGCTTTGGTATGGCCCTGCGCACGTGGCCGCAGGAAACGGCCGTCGTCGCCATCGCGAAGAAAGTCGGCCGGCCGGTAAAACTGGTCATGACCCGCTCGCAGATGTTTACGCTGGTGGGCCACCGCCCATACACGGTGCAGACGATTAACCTGGGGGCTGACAAAAACGGCAAACTCATCGGTATCGCCCACGCGGCTACCGGCGAAACGGCCAGTTACGAGGATTTTACGGAAGGCACTGTCGGCATGACCAAGTTTATGTACGACTGCCCGAACGTGAGCACGCGCTACAAAATTGTGCCGCTCGACCGGGGCGTACCCATCTGGATGCGCGGACCGGGCGAAGCGACGGGGGCCTACGCCCTTGAATCGGCGATGGACGAGATGGCCCACAAGCTCAACCTCGACCCGATCCAGTTCCGCCTGCTCAACTACACCGAAACCGACCCCGAACACAACCGGCCTTATTCAGACAAAAACCTGAAGGAAGCCTATCAGCGCGGGGCCGATGCTATCGGCTGGACCAAACGCAGTAATCAGCCCGGCAACAACCGCGACGGCGACTGGCTCGTGGGCTACGGCATGAGTTCGGGGGTGTTCAACGCCAGCCGGGGACAAGCCACCGCCCGCGCCATCCTGAACGCCGACGGTTCGCTGAAGGTGCAATGTGGCGTTACCGACATCGGGCCGGGAACGGGAACGGCCATGGCCATGATCGCCCACAACGTACTGGGCGTTCCGGTTGAGAAAATAAAAGTCGAATACGGCGACACGTCATTGCCCAACGCGCCGATGCAGGGTGGCTCAACCATCACCTCGACGGTTGGTTCGGCAGTCCACGATGTTTGTACGGCCGTCAAAACCGCCCTCGCCGAGATGGCGACCAAGTCCGGCTCTCCCCTCGCGGGCGTCGCACCCAATAGCCTGACCCTTGCCGATGGTATGTTGTCGGCCAGCAACGACACCGGTAAGAAAGTCGCCGTGGCCGACCTGATGCGCAGCAACAACCAGTCGACCATCGACAAAACGCTACAGTCGAAGGGCGGGCCGGAGCAGGAGAAGTACTCGATGTATTCGTTCTCGGTGCATTTCGTACAAGTGCGCGTCAACCCCGTTACGGGCGTTGTGCGCGTGTCGAAAGCCGTGAGCGTCGCCGATTCAGGCCGGATTGTCAGTCCCAAAACGGCCGCCAGTCAGATGATTGGGGGCGTCGCGGGTGGTATTGGCATGGCCCTGACCGAAGAAGCCGTCATTGACCACCGCTACGGCCGCTACGTCAACAACAACCTCGCCGACTACCACGTTGCCGTCAACGCCGACGTTCCCCACACGGAGACCATCGTCATCGACAAGCCCGACCCGTACATCAACCCGATGGGCGCGAAAGGTATGGGCGAAATTGCGCTGATTGGCTTTGCCGCTGCCGTCGCCAACGCGGTCTTCAACGCCACCGGCCAACGCATCCGCACCCTGCCCATCACCCCCGACAAGGTCATGCAGAAGCTGGTGTAAACCATCGCATATCAACTTCACTCCGCTGTCGCTATCTTTACGAAGGTCGCAGCAGCGGAGTTTTTGCATTATGAACTAAATTGAATCTGACATGACTAAACAGGCAATCATAGACCGAACAGTCAAAGCGATAAGTCAACTCCCGGACGATAAAGCAGCAGAAATTTCAGATTTCGTCGAATTCATCAGCAAACGTTACGAAGAGCAACAGTTGACGGCCGGCTTACAAACAGCAATGGCAGAAAGTCAGGCATTTAGCTTCTTACAAGACGACGATGACATTTATTCTGTGGATGATCTGAAAGTACCACACAATGAATAAGGGCGACATCGTACTGATTACGTTTCCATTCACCGATCTCAGCGGCAGCAAACTACGTCCGGCGGTTGTTTTGACCACAACAGACCTTGACCTAACAGTCTGCTTTATCACCTCGCAAATCGACTGGCAGGAATCAACGGACGTGCTGTTATTACCGACGCCCGGAAACGGACTGAAAAAGCAATCACTGATCCGAACCAGCAAAATCGCTACGCTGGACAAATCGCTGGCTAAAAGCGAAGGCTTACTGGGTCGGCTTTCAACCAGCGATATACAGGACTCAAACAGCAAACTGAAGATACTCTTCCAACTCTCCTAATCGCATCGGCACCCTGCTCATTACAACCGACAAGGTCATGCACAAGCAGGTGTAAGCCGTCGCGATTCAATTTAGCTCCGCTGCTGCCATCTTTACAAAGGTAGCGGCAGCGGAGTTTTTCTACATTTTCATTTTTATATTTATGTCGATTCGAACCACTACCACTACATAAAATGAGCTTGCAAAAACTGAGTGATAGTCAAAACGGCGCGCTCAAACGACTCGAGACTAAACTCCAAGTTGCCGCATACAATGGTAATCTGAAAGCTGCGAAGGATTTAATCCAAGACATTAAGACGCTCCTCAGACCACATGGATATGAAACACGGTTAATGCAGGCAAAAAACTGGCTGTACGAAGCAAGTATAGAAGCAGGTGACTATCCATTGGCTATAGAGGGACTCAAAATTATAAAGCAAAAAACAAACAAAAACACTAGAGTACATCTTGAAGCGACAGCTTTATTAGCCATCGCCCATCTAAGAAGTAATGCGATTGACAAGGCAGAACCATTTGTAAAAGAAGTACTGACAAACGATAAAGTAATAAAATCAGAGAAGAAGAGGACAGAATTCAGAAAATCAATTATTTAAAGATTTAATGAAGAAGTTTCTCTCTCATCTTTGAAAGGGCTCGGAGATGAGGTTCTAGACGTTGAAGAAATTACAACCCAAGCTCAAAAATTATTGGAGAAGGGTAAAGACGAGCTTTTGAAATCTATAGGGAATGCTACACCTTCTAACGTAGTGACCTCAATCTTGCAAATAGACAGTTTTTCAAAAAATCAGTTATCTTCTGCTGAGAAACTAAAATTACCTAGCCCAACCGAACAGATACAAGACGACAAAGTTGGAGAAACAATATTTTCCTCTTTTAAAAGAACTATATACAAGTCTTTATGTGACCCAGAGAGCGATATTTATAAAGCTTGGTTCACTAATGGCGTGAACTCTCTTCTTTCTAAGAAATATATTACTGGAGCTGTAGTTAGTACACTTGCAGGTCTAGGTGTGGGAATTAAAATGATTGCGGCATCCATAACCGCATTAATTCTCAAATTCGGCATCGAAGTTTACTGTGCTCACAAGAAACCCAAAGGTGTAATGGAAATGAGATAATCATTGCTACATCTAGATATATTGATCCAACTCATTGTCGTTAATTCTGACACAGGAGTGAGTGTTTTTAATTAAAATGAGAACTATAAGCATTTCAATCGATGAGTCTGACTTTGACAAGTTTGGATTCGTGACAGGCAATCTAAGTTTCGCTGAACTGGTCGTGATTGTCGAAAAAGAATTGAGCCGTCAAAAACTTGAGAAGTGCATCAATAAGATACGGAATCACGGCTTGCCTGATTTAACCATGGAAGAAATCACAGCAGAAGTTGAAGCCGTCAGAGCAGAGCGACATGCTCGGAATAGAGAATAGGCTAACGATTATCGCCTTATCATTCGCTATTACAATTCATGAATATATGGGACTTATCAGAGAACCACTAGACGTCGATTTCTCCATAAAATCGAAACCTTGGACAGAGGAGGATCTTACTGATTTCAGAAAGGTAATGGGTGCTATCAGGGCAAAGAATAATTCGAAAAAGAACTCAGTACGGCCTAAGCGTGAACAGCAGATTTAACAACCACCGGCCAACGCATCCGAACCCTGTCCATTGTCATACAGAAAATGTCGTAAAAAAACCCTGCGCCCGCTTGCCGACTTTATCATAGAGTCGGCAAACGGGCGCGGTGATTTGAACCTGTTGTCTAGCGAGTTACAGCCGGAATGATTCGGTCGGCCTGTAGCTGGTTGAACAGGTCGAAAAAGGATTGGTCGGTTCGTTGGTACACGGAGAAGCCTAGCTCCCGGCTTCGCGACATATCCGTCATGACTTCGATGGGCCGTCCCAGGTCAAGGTCTGTGTGCCAGGGCGAAGCCAGTCGGGTTAGCGAGGGCTCGATTAGGTTATGCGCCGTTGCGATTTCGCGCCAGACCGCGTCATCGTCGGCCATCGTGGCTTCAAGCGGGTGAATGGTCCCGTCGAAACCAGCGGCTTCGACACCAAAATAGCTGGCTAGCTGTGGCCATAACCAACTCCACCGGAAGAAATCGCCGTTGGTGATGTTAAACGCCATATTGTGAGCCGCTTCGGTATTGGCAGCCCAAATCAACTGTTTCGCCAGTACCCGCGCATCGGTCACGTCGGAAATGCCTTCCCACTGCGCTTTGGAACCCGGCCAGCGAAAGGGTTGCCCCCGCTCCCGGCAAATTGTGGCGTAAACGGCCAGCGTCGTGCCCATGTTCATCATGTTGCCCACCGCTTTGCCGATGATGGTGTGTGGACGGTGGATGCTCCACGAGAACCCCGCCTGCGCGGCAGCCGCATAGACCTCATCCTCCTGCGCGTAGTAAAAGTTATCGATGGCTAACCGGGGCTGGTCCTCGCGCAAGGGTGTCTGGGGCAGAGAACCCGCTTTGGCGTACGCGTCGAAAGGTCCCAGATAATGTTTGAGACCCGTTACCAGCGCGACGTGCTGTACCGAGTTTTTAGGCCGCAACACAGCCAGCAGATTACGGACCATCGCGCTGTTGACCCTGATGTTGTCGACTTCGGTTTCCTGCCGCATCCAGGTTGTAAAAAAGACGTGCGTCGGCGAGACACCCGCCAGGGCAGTCTCAAGGCTGGCGGGGTCGAGCAGGTCAGCCGCGAGGGGCCGCACATGCTCGATGCCGGGGTTTGGGTTGCGGGCAAGGCCGTAGGTGGTCCATCCCTGAGCGACCAGTTCCGTAGCCAGATTACTTCCGGCAATGCCACTTACACCCACAACAAGGGCTACTTTATCCATACTAACGTTGACTAATGCGCTACTGCCGGGCCGGGCAACATACCCTGCCTGTGGTAGCGTCTTATTCTTTTCAACGGGGAAACAGGCGGGATAGTTACCGCGCAGTACCCGTACTGATAGGATTATCAGTGGCCGGGGCAGGGAATCAAGCCCGACCGGTACACTCAATCCGTAACCCTGAACAGCGTAAATTACTCCTGAACAGCGCGGTGAAACAGGTTTTTGAACGAGAAATCGGGGTGGCGCAGGGCCAACTCGTTCTGGCTTGATTCAAGCTGGGCTGCGGTTGCGTAAATCAGCATTTTCTGTTCGTAATCGCTGATAGCCGCCTGTATAGTCGTGAAGTTCCCATTGGTGAGATTATCGGACAACGTCAGGGCATCGACCAGTCCGGTGTTGACACCCTGACCGGCGAAGGGCTGCATCAGGTGGGCCGCGTCGCCAATGACCGTGATGGGCAGCGGACGGTCCTGCGCCCAGGGTTTCGTTAGCGGCAGTTTCTTAATCGGCAACGCCCGGAACAAATCGGTGGCCTGAAACAACTGGTGGTACACCGCATTCCAGTCGGCAAACCGGTCGGAAAGAATCCGGGCCACACTGGCGGCATCCTCAAAATTGAGGTGTTCGTGTACCCACTGTTCCGACTCGCTGAGAATGACATTGTAGGTCAGGATGCCGTTGTTCCTCGGATTCGCCCCAAACAGATTTCCCTTGTACGACGCCATCAGAATGTTTCCAGTACATAGCTCGTAAAACTCCGGGCAGGCAAGTTGCGGCTCGGCGACTTCGCCCTGTATGAAAATCGTGCCGGTGTACTCGACGGCCGCATCGGTGATGTATTTCCGCACCGTCGACATACCTCCGTTGGCCCCAATAACCAGGTCGGCGGTGGTCTGTATGCCGTTGTCGAAATGCAGCAACCATTTGCCGTCGTGGGCGTCGAGCTGGGTGCATTTACCGTCCCACACCACGGTGCCCTCCGTTAGACTGTTCAGTAGCAACGTCCGCAGTTCGTTTCGGTTAATTTCGGGATTGTCGACGGCTTCTTCTTTGACAAACAGCACGTTGGCCTGTTCGTCGGCAATAATCCGGCCCATCGGTACCGCTTCGGCGAAATACTGGTCCAGCAGCCCGGCCCGTTTCATGGCTTCCTGCCCCGACGATTCGTGCAGGTCGAGAGTGCCGCCCCAGATTCGGGCGTTGGCGTCTTTGTCGCGTTCGTACACCGTCACGTCGACGCCCGCCTGTTGTAGCAATTTTGCGGTTGTCAGCCCGACGGGACCCGCCCCGAGAATAGCGACTTTCTTTTGATTCAGTAGCATCGTGTTGTGTAGATCAATGCGTGAACTACCCTACAAATGTCTGGCGCGAAGCGGGGGCAAGCTTGTATAAACGCGACAAAACCAGTGGGGATTTAAGCGCCATATTAGCCGAAGGGGACAGTCGGGCGAGGGTCGCTAATGACACGGAATTTAGCGGTGATATTGGTTGTCCCCGGCAGCTTCCAGCTGTCGGAGCCGCGATAGCGGCTAACAAGTCTCTACCATTTAGCCTGACGGCTCCGACAGCTGGAAGCTGCCGGGGACAAACAGCCTGTTCATCCAGCCCCTCAAAATGCGATTGTCTGTGTGTTCCGTTTGTGAATTGCTTCGGCGGTTTCGGGGATGAAGTTTTCCTTCACATTTGTCGCGGCCCGCGCCTGTACCTGCTCGATAAATGGGCGCAGGTTCTGGTTATAGTCCTGGAAGGCGGCTTCAACATCACCGTCGTGTTTTTCCAGCGCATCGGCCAGGGTAGCGGCACCAATCATCGATAGGGAAGCTCCCATGCCCGCAGCGGGCGAAGCACAGTAGCCAGCATCGCCAATCAACGCCACCCGGCCTTTTGTCCAGGTCGGCATTTTTATCTGGCAGAATTTGTCGAAGTAAAAATTTGTCGACTGTTTTATCTCGTCCAGCAGCGCTTCGGTTCGCCAATCTCCTCCGGCAAACTGATTCAGAATAATGGCTCGCTGTTGCTCCACATTTCGGTAGTCGTACGGGATTTCTTTCTCCGAAGAAAAGCAGAAAATAATGTCGGTTTTATTCTTGTACGCATTCAGCATAATAGCCTTACCGGGCACATTATACATCTGCATCGTTCGGGGTCTTACCAGCGATTTTTTGACAATCGAAATCGAGAAATAAGCATCGAGAAAATGGGAATAGGCCGCTTCGGGGCCGAACCAGCAGTTTCTGACGGCCGAGTGAATACCGTCGCAGCCCAGCACCAAATTGAAGGTCTGCTGCTTGCCCTGTTTGAACGTGACAAGTACCGCGTCGTCGGCTTCGGCCAGGGCGGTGATGCTGTCGTTGAAGATGAAGGTTACCCGGCCCTGTAGCTGTTCAAGCAGGATAGCCGCGAATATGTCCCGCTCGATTTCGATGTCCTCACCGGGTAACACATCGCCGGGTGACGCATCGCCCGGCGTGGACTCGCCTTCGGCTGTGAGTTCCATCGTGCCGGCCGTGGAGTCGTCAGCGTTTTTAAACTCGACCCGGTCGACCGTCAGTCGATTGGCGGTTAGCGGCTCGAAAATACCCATCCGCTTCGCCACATCGACGGCCTCGTCGCGGATGTCGACAGCCCCGCCAACCGTCCGCACCTCGTTGGCCCGTTCAATAACCGTCACGCTGTAGCCCAGCCGGTTCATCCAGTAAGCCGCCGACAGACCGGCGATGCTCGACCCCGAAATAAGGACACTTTTTCCGTTTGCTGATTCCATGTTCCGATGCTCGTTTGGTTGTTAAGCACACAAAATTCCGGAATCCGGGCCCGTCAGGATTGTACAAACACGACAAAATCGCTGCCCAATGCCTCCCTTGCCCGCTTGGTTTTACGGGCAAACGCGCCGGGCGTTGTGCCGGTGTAGCGTTTAAATTCCCGGCTTAGGTGCGCCTGATCGGTATAGCCCAGTTCATGGGCCAGCCCGGCAAGTTTGGTGTCGGGGTCGTGCCACAGACTGTCGCGTACCTGCTCGAAGCGGATCAGCGCCGACACGTCTTTCACGGTGTGGCCGGCCGCCTGCCTGAACTTCCGTTCCAGCGTACGGACGGTGGCGTGCGCGGCTGCTGCTACCTGACTCACCGGCAGCGTACCGTTGGCCTGCCGCATCGCAGCCCCTGCCTTGTTCAGCGTTTTGTCGTCGCTCGTCGGCGACTGCATGGCCAGAAAATACGCGGCCACCTGCGCCAGTGCTTCGTCGATATTCCCCACCCGGACAAGCTCGGCGAGGGTAGCCTGAAGCCGGGCCACGGGGTGCTCGACCGTGCGAACTCCATCTTTTCCCGACGGCAGGCCGAGCAGATCGAACACAGTCCAGGGGAAGCAGCGAACGCCTATAATTTCCAGCCGATTCTGCGAATAAAAATGAATCGGCTGGTTGAGCAGCCCTACCAGAAACGGCGACGGCAGGGGTTTTAACCCTGTATCAGACCCGATACTGCAAGGACTCCCGAAGTGAAAAATCAGTTCGGCGTACCCATCTGGCACGACCTCAAAATTCGATTGCCCATCTGCAAACTCAATGCTGGTGTACCAAAAGCATTTGATGAGGCTTCGTAAGGCTTCAGGCGATTCAATTTCCAGGTGCTGCATACAAAACAGTGGCTACGAAACTCAAAATACCATTGTACGAAAAAGTCGCTGAACTTGTCTTATGCGTACAAGTTCAGCGACTATAAATCTTACACTGTGCCGGGCAAAGTCCGGCTTTCGCTTACTCCGCCGAACTATCCGGCTCGAAGTCAAGCGAAACGGAGTTCATACAGTAGCGTTGGCCGGTTGGCGCGGGTCCGTCATTGAAGATGTGGCCCAGGTGCGAGTCGCAACGACCACACACCACTTCAACCCGGCGCATCCCGTACGAATTGTCGTGGTGATAAACGACGCTGTCGGGGCGGTCGGCCTGAAAAAAGCTGGGCCACCCGCAGCTGCTGGCGAATTTGGCGTCGGAGCGGAACAGCTTGTTGCCGCACACGGCGCAGTAGTAGGTGCCAAGTTCATGGGTGTTCCAGTATTTACCGGTAAAGGCCCGCTCCGTGCCCTGCTCCCGCGCAACCGCGTACAGGTCGCGGGGTAGTATCTGCTTCCACTCCTGATTCGATACGTCGAGGTGGTGGTGGTCGGTGCGGGAATAGTATGGGTTGGCGCTATGGTCGGCCGTCGGTTCTTGTTCCGTTGCGTTCATGCTCGTAGTTGATTGACTGTTTACCTATAAACCCGTAATCAGCTGCGAAAGTTGAGCAAATAACGCCGGGAATACACTGCGAACGCCCATCAGCGAGCAACGTCATACTAACCATCCTGCTTCCGTCATGTAAGCACTACAATCCGGACAAGCTGTGTCAAATCGTCAGCTCGGGCTGGGGCAGGTCGGGTACGCTGGGCGGAGGAGTCTGCGGGTCGAACGCCTGCTCCATCATCGAACGGTCGAACGCTTTTTCGTTGTTAGCCAGGAAGATCGTCGCGACGGCGTTTCCGATGAAGTTGGTAATCGAGCGCGCTTCCGACATAAACCGGTCGACACCCAGCAGCAGGGCCAGCCCTTCCACCGGAATCACCCGGATGGCTGTCAGCGTACTGGCCAGCACTACGAAGCCGCTGCCCGTAACGCCCGCTGCGCCCTTGGACGTCACCATCAGGATGCCGATAATGGTCAGAATCTGGGAAACCGTCAGGTCGACGCCGAACACCTGCGCCAGAAAGAGCGTGGCCAGCGAGAGGTAAATCGTGGTACCGTCGAGGTTGAACGAATACCCCGCCGGAACCACCAGTCCCACAACGGGTTTGGCGCAACCCATGCGCTCGAGCTTTTCCATCAGGGCGGGCAGCGCAGCTTCCGACGACGACGTACCGAGTACAATCAGCAGTTCTTCCCGGATGTATTTCAGGAACGACCACAGGCTGACTTTGTAGTACCGCAGAATGGCGTTGAGCACCACAAACACGAACAGGAACATCGTTGCGTAGACCGTCGTCATCAGCTTGGCAAGCGGAATCAGCGTGGCAATACCGTATTTTCCGATGGTGAACGCCATACCGCCGAACGCCCCGATGGGCGCAAACCGCATCACCAGATGCAGCCCTTTGAACACCCATTTCGACGCAGCCGACAGCCAGCCCAGCACCCGTTCGCGCCCTTCGTACCGGCTCAGCACAATCCCAACCACAATCGACACCAGCAGTACCTGAAGGGTTACGTTGTCGGCCAGAAACTTAAGCCACGAAAACGCTTCGGCCCGCTCCGTATACTGGCTGATGGCCCCGCCGTTGAGATTACCCGTATCAACGCCTTCGCCGGGCCGGATCAGTTTCGCCACCAGCACCCCAATCAGCAACGCTACGGTCGTAACGATTTCGAAGTACAGCAGGGCCTTTCCCCCTACCCGGCCTACCTTTTTGAGGTCGCCCATACTGCTGATTCCCAGCGTAATGGTCAGGAAGATGATAGGGTTGATAAAGAGCTTAACGACACTGATAAACCACTTGCCCAGAAACTCCATCTTCACGGCGGTGGCCGGGGCGAAGTGACCAAGCAATGCGCCCGACACGATAGCAGTCAGGACCCAGAAGGTGAGATTTGTGACTATTTTTTTCATAAAAATCAGTGTTCCATCAGGTAGTAGAGTAAAAAGAGAACAGGAAACGAAAGCGGAATGCCCAGCCCGACCATCTGCGCGGCCAGCGGGGCGTTAAGGCCGTACCGTTGCGCCAGAATAGCCGCCGTATTCATCGGCCCGATGGCCGAACCCAATATGCACAGGTCAGCCACGTAATCGTGCCGCCCCAGCCACAGTCGGCACAGCACAAACACCAGCAGTGGAGCCAGCAGCAGCTTGTAGGATAGCCCCAGCAGCAGGTTGGGCTGCTGTTCGGGACTAACCCGCAGCCGCAGTTGCAACCCGACCGACAGCAGCGCCAGCACCGAAAACGGACTGCTGATTTTTTCGAGCAGTTCGCGCACCAGCGCCGGGTGCCGGTATCCAGCCAGATTGGCCACCACCGCCACCAGAAACACCGGGAAGGGCGGAAACCGGAGCATGTTACCTAGTATCAGCTTCACCGATGGCCGACCTGACGGCTGTTGACCCGACGGAGACTGCTTTGCCAAATGCCAGCTTGCCAGCGCCACGCCCACTGTCATGGCCACCAGAAACGTACCGGCCTGACTCATCACGATACCCACCGCCAGCCCCGCCTTGCCGTAGAGCAGTTCGAACAGCGGAAAACCGACGAACGATACGCTGCTGATGCCACCCGTCAGTTGCAGGCTCCCCAGCGACGAGCGGTCGAGTTGGGTACCAAACCGGCTGAACAGCCCGAACACGAGCAACCCAATCAGAAACACGAGCCAGGGTACCAGTACCGGCAACCAGAACTGCCGGGTCAGGTGCATATCGGGAATGTAGAGGAGCGTCAGGGCCGGGATAAACACCGCCACCAGCAACTGATTGATCGTCAGGTGCGCATCGTCCGGCACCAGTTTTATCTGCCGCAGCACAACACCTACAATAAGACAAACCAGCAGCAGTACGACGTTTAGCATCGATTATCTCGTAAGTACCCCCCGTCCCCCTGAAGGGGGTGAGGACGTCCACGGAAGTTTTTGAGATGAGTCCTCACCCCCTTCAGGGGGACGGGGGTACTTTCATCCCTTTAAAAATTAATCATCAGATTGGCGTAGTAGTACGACCCGTTGAAGCCAAACTGGTTGGCGTTTCGGGTAAATGGCACCTGCCCGTTACTGTACGATGCGTAATTGGTAAAGACCCGATCCGGGTACACGTTCGTGATGTTGTTACCGCCAAGCGTAAGGGAAAACATTTTGTTGAGGGCATACACCGCCGACAGATCGAACAGGTTTTTGCCGCCGAAGGTCTGAGCACGGTGGGGCAGGCCGCTCGGCTTTTCCCAGGCCGTTACAGCACCGAAGTAACTCGACCGCAGCGTCACCGTCAATTTACCCACCTGATAGCCAAGCGATACCATCACTTTCGTGTGCGGCTGACTGGTTTCAATCAGGGCGCGGCTTACCGTGTCGATCAGCAGAATCGGGGTGGCGGTGCCAGCCTGCAACTGAGCGGGTGTACCCTTCGTACCGACAATGCTCGTTTTGTTGACCGTCAGGGCTACGCTCGCCGTGAAGACGTTGCTGCGCCGGAGCGTCTGCCGGAACGACGTCACGAAATCAACGCCCCGCGTCTGCGTATTGACCTGATTGGTGAAGAACGTAATCTCCTGCAAGTTGGGGAACAGCGGTTTCAGCGCGGCAATGTTGGCAACGCGCAGGTTTTCGGTGATGATAATCCGGTCGCGGATGTCGATCTGGTAAGCGTCGAGCGTAAACAGCAGTTTGTTGCGGGCCGCTTTTGCCGTCAGACCAATGTTGTAGTTCCACGACGTTTCCGCTTTGGGGTCTTCGATACCAATTTGAGCCAGACGTGGGTCGCTGTTGGGAATCTCCTTAGTCGAGGTTACGACGCCGTTCTGTACCGTCGATGTGGTTACGGCGTTAGCAACCTGCTGAAGCAGCGGAGCCCGGAAGCCGCGGTTGATGGAGCCGCGAATCGAGAAATTGTCGTTTAGCTTCAGGCGCGTTGCCAGCTTACCCGACAGGTTGCTGCCAAAATCGCTATAGTTTTCGTACCGCAGCGCAGCCGCCACCAGCAGCTTGTCGGTCAGGTCGCTCTCAACGTCGGCGTAGATGCCCACGTTCGAACGGGTCCGGTTGGTTTCGTCGTCGGTGCTGATACCGACGCGCCCCTGCGAACCGGGAATCTTGTTGTTGGTAGCGGCTAGTGGGCCCACCTGAAAACTGGCCGGGTCGCCCGCCATCAGCTGAAACCGGTCGACGCGGTACTGCGCGCCCAAAGCCAGGCTAAGCGTTTTGGTACCAGCCACGCCAAACATCGTTTTGTTAAGGTTGGCTTCGCTCACACTTTGCCCGAACGTGATACGGCCCACGTAAAAATCCTTCGGCGACGCAGCTCCCAGCGAGGCATTGGTCGAGTTGGTTACGTTCTGATCGAGGTAGTTGTAGCCGTAGCCGGTGCTGAAGTCGAAGTTCCAGCCGGTCAGCACTTTCTTCCGAATCCCCACCACGACCGAGTAATCCTGCACGCTGCCGGGCAGTTGCGGGGTGAATCCGTCGGGGTAAATGGATGGGTTCGTGGTGCCGACGGTCGGAATGGCCGTGCGGAAAAAGCCCAGTGCATTGACCCGCTTGCGTGAGTACCCGCCGAACGAGTACAGCGACCAGTTGTTGGTCAGCGGAATTCCGGCGTTATAAAACAACTGCCCTGATTTGAGCGCGCTGCTGCCGTACTGTGTTACCTTGAAGGTACCGTACTGACCATACACGCCCCGCGCTTCCCGGGTCGACTCATCGGTGGTTCTGTTGGTCGTGTATGCGCCCGTGTAGGCACCACCCGCTACGGGCTGCGGGTTGTACGGGTCCGAACGGTCGGTACCGGCCGCGTCCTGATAGCTACCCGTTACGTTGAGGTAACCCGTTTTGGCGAGCCGGAAGCCGTAGTTCACGCCTACCGTATAGCCACCACCGTCGCCCTGACTCGTGACGCCGTACTGCACCAGCGCACTACCCACCCCGACCGATTTTTTCAGGTTCAGGTTAACGATACCCGCAATGGCGTCGGAACCGTACTGAGCAGCGGCTCCGTCGCGCAGGATTTCCAGCCGCTCCACCGCCAGCGATGGCACGGCGTTCATGTCGGTCACAACGGTACCTTTACCCACCGTCACGTTCAGGTTAACGGCTCCAAACTGGTGCCGACGCTTTCCGTCAACCAGCACCAGCATCTGATCAGGCGACAAGCCCTTGAGCGACGAAGGATCGGCGTAGCTGGCCACGCCGTTGATTCCGTTTTTGGCCGAGTTGAACGAAGGCGACGTAAACTGCACCTGCTGGCTCAGTTCGGTCTGCCCCGTCGACTGCAACTCCTTGGCCGTCAACACGTCGACCGGCACGGGCCGCTCAACGTCGGTACGGGCTACGTTCGAGCGCGACCCCACCACGGCAACCTCCTGTAACGTAGCCGAGCTTTCTTCGAGTACCACGTCGACGGTGGTTTGCCCGGTCAGGGCTACCTCCTGATTTTTATACCCGATAAACGAGAAGACCAGCGTTTCACCCGCGTCGGCTTCGAGTTTAAACTGCCCCTGCGCGTCGGTCGAGGCACCGCGCGTTTTTCCTTTTATGGTTACGTTCACCCCCGGCAGCGCTTCCCCGTTTTTGGCCGTCACCTTTCCCGATATGGTCGGAGCTGCCGCAGGCATCTGTAGTTCTGACTTGGCGGAGGCTTCGTCAAGGTTCAGCACAATCTGCTGCCCCACAACCCGGTACGTAATGCGGAGCGGGCTAAGCAGTTGATTCAGCACGTTATCGAGCCGCTGTTCCTGTACCGAAATCGACACGGCCCGGTCGGCCTGAATCACTTCGGCACTGTACATAAACCGGATGTCGGCCTGCTGCTCCAGGCGACTGAGTACTGACCGGGCAGGTTGACCCACTGCCGTCAGCGTGATTCGTCGGCCAAGCACTTCCTGCGCCCGACCTTCGCGGGCAACGGCGATGCTGACAAACAGAATGGCGAGAAGGAACTGGCAGACGGTGATTTTCATAATAGCCCGCAGCAATGCTGGTAAAGTTGGCTGTCGATGCATACTTTTAAGTGGTTTTGGAACGGGTTTGAGAAATCTGGACAAAACGAGTCCCCTCGCCCGGTAAACGGGCGGTTCGCAGCTCGAAAAAATTGGGGAGTCAAAGCCGGTGATGGTGGCACATCACCGGCTTTTTTACGCGAAAACGGGTAGGTCAGTACTTGTTTTTCATCGGTGAATCAGGTTTATGGACTGGTAACAGGTTGAGCAGGTACGCACCCCCGACTATCGATAACCACCTGCCCATCGATAATTTCGTGCCGGGCGTGGGTCACCTCGCTAATGAGCGTCAGCTTGTCGTAAAGCGATTCGTTTGTTAACCGGGCCGTGAGCGTGCAGCGCGACAGGACGTCGGCATCGTACACAAAATCAACCCCGTAGGCTTTTTCCAGCCGGGCGAATACCACTGGCAAGGGCGTATCTACAAAGTTGAAATCCGGCTTCTCGCTCGCGGGCGTCAGCAGCACCGGATTCTCGGCCAGCGTTTTCACCAGCCGGGCATCGGCCGCGTAGAACACTGCCCGCTGATTCGGCACCAGCACCACCGCATTCGAGAATTCTTTCCCTCCCGAATTCGGCGCGGCCCGGCTAAATACCGATACTTTCCCGGTCCGCACCGTAACCGACACATTCGAGCGGTCGCCGAGGGTGTTTACCCGAAAACTCGTTCCCAGCACCCGCGTTACCACCCGGTCGGTCACGACCAGAAACGGCCGTTCGGGTTGGCGCGTCACATTGAAAAAAGCGTCGCCGGTCAGGAATACTTCGCGTTTGTTGGCGGCAAACCGGTCGGGGTAGCGCAGAAAACTGCCCGGTGCCAGCGTGACCTGACTACCGTCGTCGAGCCGGATCGGCATGGGCTGCTGCGTATTATTCATCCGCACCGACATCAGCTCAACCTGCCCGGACCGCTGCCCCGGCCATTGCCAGAGCCCGTAGCCAACCAGCCCCATCAGCAGCAGTACCGTAGCTGCCACGCGAAACCAGCTTTGCCGGTAAACGGGCATGGGCCGCACCATCGGTTCGCTGAACGTATCGGCCTGAATCCGGGCCCACATCCGCTGTTGCTGCGTCTTATTTGGCTCGTCAGCAGCCTGCCCAACGGCATCAGCGCCCAGTTCATCGTACCAGCCTTCCAGCCGGGCCGATTCTTCGTCGGTAGTTTGCCCAAGCCGGTAGCGACGCAGCAGCAGACGGAATTCGAACGGGTTCATGAGTCAGTGAACGGCGTTAGCTACCGTTCATAGTGTAAGTCAGGCAAACCCGGTCATTACCCTGAATAAAATCAGTATTTCCCTGAAAGTTTATACTCAGGATAGCTATCGACCAAAAATATCCACGAATAGTTATAAATACTCAGCAAACGTTACGGCCAGTAGTGTACCCAGGCCGTGCAGGTTTTCCCGGACGACGCGCAGGGCTTTGGCCAGATGGTACTGAATCGTTTTCTCCGACAGGTTGAGCCGGGCAGCAATTTCGGGGATGGTCAGGCAGTCGAAGCGGCTGAGCCGGAACACCTGCTGGGTTTGTTCGGGCAGCGTATGCAGGCTACGTTCGATGGCTTCGGTGAGGTCGCGCAGGGCCAGTTCGTCATCGACCGGGCGGGCTTCGGTTTGCTGCAAAAACGATTCGTAATACGCGATAAACCGTTCGTGTACCTGCTCCGACTCGATGTGGTTGATGATGGAAAACCGCAGGGCCGTAAACAAGTACGGGCGCAATTCGCGGATGGTATGCTGCTCCCGCTTTACCCACAAACTCACAAACAGATTCTGCACCAGTTCCTCGGCCACTTCCCGCGACCGCACCTTCTGGTAAGCCACCCGGTAAAGCGGATTCCAGTACCGCTCGTACACTTCGGCAAAGGCATTCCGGTCGCCGGTGCTAAGCGCGGTTACAAGCTGTTCGTCAATGTACTGACGGTAGCCTGTCGACGATACGGATGCCATGAGCAGAACGGTTTACGGATGTAGCAGGGCAAAGGTATCGATATTGCCCACATATCACTATTTACCGAATAACTATTACTATTTACAAACCTATTTTGAGTTTGTACACGCTGTTACGGCAGGGGGCTACCTTACGCTGGTTGATTACCCGCCCGTAACTGGGCAATGGTCTGCTGAATATGGGCGGTTCGCTGCTGCTGATTCAGTTCGGTAGGCGGAGCGGCCCGGACCGTACAATCGGCAATTGGGCAGCGTTCGCAAGTTTCTCCCACGGGCGTAGTGGGCAGGCTGGGGTCGCCGATGAAAGGTAACCGTTCGAGCAGGGTATCGGTGATGGGAAAACCGATGTTGACGCTGCTGTTGTCGGTGGTGGGGGGCGACGATTTGGCGATGGAAAACACGAAATACGTCGTGTCGTTGGTGGCAAACGAGATGCGCTGCGCCCGGCAAATGGGTTGCCCGTCCCACTGCCCCGACTGCTGAAGCTGCCGGAGTTCGTTCAGGATCGTGACCGATACCTGCCGACGGCAATAGTGTTCATCACGGGCGACACCGTGCGGGGTGTGCAGCTTGCTTAAGTGCAATTCTTTCGCCAGTAGAAACCGGCCGCTGGCGAGTTGATTGAACCGCAGAAAGAACAGGTCGTTCAACTCGAAATAGCCCGACAGCAGGTTGGTTACGCGCAACAGAAACATTTCCGGCGTCACGGCAGCCTCCGCCAGCATCCCCAGCATCCGGTCGTTGCTCCAGTTCGGTTGCTGCACCAGCGTCCGCAGTTCGTCAAGCAGCCGCGACCGGGGAATCAGGATACAGCGGGCGAAGTACGACGCCTGAAAATTATGCAGCACCTCATCGAATGAACGGGCTTCCAGCACCGACGATTCCAGCGGGCGAACCGTCTGGTTCAGTCGGTGATACCCCACTTCCCGCGCCAGCGTAAACACCCGCTGCTCTGTCGATAACTTGTTATTTACCAACAATTTACTTTGCTCCGGCAAATACACCGACCGCAGCGACAGCAGGGCTGGCTGGGTGGTTTCGTCGTAAAACTCGACCGTGCATTGATACGTTTGGTTCAGAATGCTTATTAGCCAGTCGGTGCGTTGTTCGGGCAGTTGCGGCAGCGGATTGTCGGTCAGGAAAGCATCGGCCTGCGCTTCGAGTTCCTCGAAATAATTGTGGTGCATGGCCTGATACGTCCGCAACACAGAGAAATAAAACTGCTCGACGCTCAGGTCGTAGTTGCGGCCAATCTCAATCAGCGTGTTGATAAACGCACTCAGCTTGGCGGGTGCATTCGCCATCACTTCCAGAAAATACGTCGGCTCAATACCGAACAGGTCGAGTGGCAACTCGTTCAGGATGTTTGAGTTAAGCAACTCTACAACCGGCTCCAGCGCTTTATTGACCTGCAACGACACCAGCGTATCGTAGGTGCTGTTGAGGGCTTTGGCCAGCGCAAACACCTTTTCGGTCTTGGGATATTTTTTTCCTTTCTCGATCTCATTGAGATACGACGGCGACAGGCCCGTTTTGTCGGCGAGGTCGTAGGTCGACAAGCCAAGCTCCCCACGTAGCTGCTTGATTTTCAGCCCAAAAATGAGCCGCACTTTTTCCCGGTCTGACGTCATGCCACAAAAATAACATTTCCAAGAATCTCAGTAAGCAAATTAAGAATTTTAGCGATTTCTATCTTTTTAGCGAACGTTCGCTTTTTTATTCATAATCGCTAACTACATTTGTGAAGTCACCAATCAGTTCACCTCAAACACAGTCTGCCATGGTAGCCGAAGTCGTCCGTAATCCCCGATTTGTGCAAGAATTACCTGAAGAAGCCGCACTGAATTTTCTGGGCGTTCGCACCAGCAAGGATGTGTATTTTCAACTGTCGCCCACCGAACTTGTCGAGCATGCGCTGCGCCGGGGCGAGGGGGCGTTAACCGAAACGGGGGCGCTCATGTGCGCCACCGGTCGCTACACGGGTCGGTCGCCGAAAGACCGTTACATCGTGCGCGACAGCCTGACCGAGGGGCGGGTCGACTGGGGAAATGTCAATATCCCGTACGACGAAGCCCGTTTCGAGCAGCTTCACCGCCGGATGCGGCACTACGTGGAATACCACCCCGTTTTTGTCCGCTACGCGCTGGCTGGTGCTGACCCGGCCCATCAATTGAAACTGTGTATTCTGACGACTTCGGCCTGGCAGAACCTGTTCTGCACGAATATGTTCCTGCGCCCAACGGCCGACGAACTGACCGATTTTGAACCCGATTTCACGATCCTGGCCGTCCCCGACTTTCTGGCCAATCCGGCCGAAGACCAGACGCGGGGCACCAATTTTGCCATTCTGAACCTCTCGAAACGGGTCATTCTGGTTGGCGGAACGGGCTACGCGGGTGAAATCAAGAAGGGCGTTTTCTCGGCGCTCAACTTCCTGCTGCCGCAAAAGAACGTCATGCCCATGCACTGCTCGGCCAACGTCGACCTGAACAATTCCACCGATGTAGCGTTGTTTTTCGGCCTGTCGGGAACGGGCAAAACGACCCTCTCGGCCGACCCGGAACGGGGACTGATTGGCGACGATGAGCACGGCTGGAGCGACGAAGGCATCTTCAATTTTGAAGGGGGCTGCTACGCCAAAGTTATCGACCTGACCCGCGAGCGCGAACCGCAGATTTTCGACGCCATCCGCTACGGCTCTATCGTGGAAAACACCCGGATGATCCGTAACTCGCGCACCGTCGATTACACCGATACGACCCTGACGGAGAATACGCGTACCTCCTACCCCATTTCGTTTATCGGCAACGCCGTTGAACCGTCGGTGGGTACCCATCCACGCAACATCTTCTTCCTGACCTGCGACGCTTTTGGCGTATTGCCGCCCATCGCCCGGCTGACGACCGAGCAGGCAATGGATTACTTCGTGCTGGGCTACACGGCGAGGGTAGCCGGTACGGAAATGGGCGTTACCGAGCCACAGGCCACGTTTTCGGCCTGTTTTGGAGCCGCTTTCATGCCGCTGCACGTCAGCGAATACGCCCGGATGCTCGGCGACAAAATCCGGCAGCACGGGGTCAATGTCTGGCTCGTGAATACCGGCTGGACGGGTGGCGGCTTCGGCGTTGGGCAACGCATGAAACTGAGCCACACCCGCTCGCTCATCCGGGCCGCCCTGACGGGCCAGCTCGCCGAAGGTCCGTTTGTGATGCACCCCGTTTTCAACCTTGCCATGCCGACCGCCTGCCCCGACGTACCAGCCCCCATCCTGGACCCGCGCCAGACCTGGGCCGACCCGATGGCGTACGACGCCAAGGCAAACCACCTGAACAGCTTATTTGTGGATAAACGGGCATCGCTCACCAGCGCTACATCTGTCACCGTATGATTACCTTCGTTGATATGCCCCTACCCGCAACGACACAATCCGGCCAGCCGAACCTTGCTCTCCCTGTCGGTACCACCCTCGACCGCTTTATTCTGCGTGAACAGAGTGCATTCCCCTTTGCTACGGGCGAACTCTCGCAGTTGCTGCGCGACATTGCGCTGGCCAGCAAAATCATAAATCTGGAGATCAACCGAGCGGGGCTGATCGACGTGACGGGCGCGGCCGGTACCGATAATATTCAGGGCGAATCGCAGCAGAAACTCGATGTTATTGCCAACATCCGGTTCATCCGCGCCCTGAAAAACGGCGGAGAAGTCTGCGCGATTATCTCGGAAGAGGACGACGAGATGATTCTGACGGGCAATCCCAACGGCAAGTATGTGGTCGCCATCGACCCGCTCGACGGTTCGTCCAATATCGACGTCAACGTATCGATTGGGACCATTTTCTCCATCTACCGACGGGTGTCGCCTATTGGTTCGGAGGCTACGATGGCCGATTTTCTGCAAGGGGGGCGAAAGCAGGCAGCGGCTGGCTACGTGCTGTATGGCTCGTCGACGATTCTGGTTTTCACGACCGGGCAGGGCGTCAACGGCTTCACGCTCGATCAGTCGCTGGGTGAGTACATCCTGTCGCACACCAACATGCGCCAGCCGCACACCGGCTCGATCTTTTCGTGCAACGACGGCAACGTAGCCGACTACCCGGACTATGTGCAGACGTACCTGACCAGTTGTCGGCAGCACCGGATGACGGGCCGGTACATTGGTTCGCTCGTGGCTGATTTTCACCGTAATCTCATCAAAGGCGGCATCTACTTGTACCCGCCCACCCGCCAGTCGCCGGGCGGCAAACTCCGGCTGCTGTACGAGTGCTTTCCGATGGCGTTCATCGCCGAACAGGCCGGTGGGCGCGCCACCGACGGGCGGCAGCTCACCCTCGACGTCGACCCGACAGAGCTACACCAGCGGTCAGTTCTGTTCGTCGGCTCACCCGACCTGATCGATAAGTTACTGATCTCCTAAGCCAACACAACTCATCCCGAATGTGGCCTCCGTGAGTAAACGGGGCTCATTCGGGATGAGTTAGGTTTCTACGAGAGCGGGTTTACGAGATTGGAAAAGAAGTAGTGAGCTACTGGTGTCTGTCCTGTTTGGTAAGATCACCGCGTATCTTACTCAGCGCTTCCGGGGTAACGCCCAAATAGGAGGCTATCATTTTTTGGGGTACCCGCTGCGCGATAGCCGGGTAGGTGGCCAGGAAATCAAGGTAGCGCTCGCGCAGGCTTGCACTCATCAGGAGAATAATCCGCTTCTGGAGCACGTAGATTCGATTGGTCAACCGCTGAATGGCTTCCTCGCTGGGTTGATCTGTTGGGGAAATCAGACCGTCTTCCACTACTTCTACTTCCGAACTTTCAACGGCGTCGATATACAGATCCGCTTCCTTACCCGGTACCTGCCAGCCAATATCACTGATAATCCAACCCTCTGGAGCAAACATAAAAATATGCTCCTTCCCATTGTCATCCAGGGTATAGCTACGTAGCAGGCCGGATTTTACAAAATAGTGCTTTCTCATTTTATCGCCTTTCCTAAGCAGGATTTCCCCTTTAGCCACCCGCCGGGTAATGATCCGCGATGCCAACGCGTGATACGCTTCATCCGAAAGCTTGCCCTGGGGAATAAGATCTAAAAACGATTGCATAAGTCAGCAGCGTGAACCGCTAAGATACAGGGAGTATTTCTTAATCTACATTAAGGCGCGTCAGGGCACGCGTTGAGACCTTTGTATCAAAAAAAACATGGAAACACGCATCATGAGTAAGCAGGCACCATCGAAGGGCTGGCACATAGCCCTCTGGGTTTTACAAGTAATACTGGCTTTGGCTTTTGGCATGGCTGGCTTTATGAAACTTACCGCACCGATTGCCGAATTAGCCAAACAGATGCCCTGGACGACGGAGGTACCCGCAGGGTTAGTTCGATTTATTGGCGGGGCCGAACTGGCCGGGGCGCTGGGTTTGATCGTACCAATGCTAACCCGTATCCGACCTTCACTGACTGGTTTAGCCGCCAGTGGATTAACCCTGGTGATGGTTCTGGCCGCTGGATTTCACCTGATACGGGGCGAAGTAACCATGATCGCTCCTAGCCTGGTACTAGGCGCGCTTGCCTGTCTGGTCGCCTGGGGCAGGGCCAAAAAAGCACCGGTCTATTTCAACTGATCAATGGATCGCAGGGAGTTTATAAATCAAACAGTAGCCTTGTCAGCAATGAGCTCACTAAGCACTTTTAAACAATTCACGGATACGCTTCCAACTCAGGCTAAGCGGATGCCAGTGCTGTTTACCTCACACGGGAACCCGATGGATATTCCGCTTTCCAAAGAGGAAAAACCTTTCTGGAATTCCCTGTACGAATTGGGGAAAGGCCTTCAGCATCAATACGAGATAAAAGCGGCCCTGATCGTTTCGGCTCATTGGTGTACAAGCGGGACGTTCGTGAACATCGCTCCCAAACAAACTCAGCTCTACGATTACTACGGGTTTCCACAGGAATACTACACGGTGAAATACCAGGCCAATGGGGCTCCGGACATCGCACGGGAGGTAAAGAAACTTGTTCCGTCTGCTGTAGAAACAACCGACTGGGGACTGGACCACGGTGCCTGGCCGATGCTTATGCACCTGTTCCCCGGCGCTGACATTCCCGTTTTTCAGATGAGCATTTATTACGATGCCAAACCGGATTATCACTATGAATTAGGCAGGCAGCTAAAAGCGTTGCGCGAGAAAGGCGTACTGATCATTGGCAGCGGTTCGATCATCCACAACATCCCGCTGGCCGGCCAAAAGTTCAGAAGTGGCGATATGACACCCTTCGGGTGGGAAGCTGATTATGATGCCTGGATTAAAACACAGATTGAGGACAGGAATATCAGCGCTATTATCAATTACGCAACCAGCCATAAGCTTGGCAAGCTGGCGGCTCCAACGCCCGACCACTTTGTGCCCATTCTCTACAGCCTGGGGTTAATGGGTCCAACCGATGAAGTAGACTACTTCTATGACAGCGCGGTATCGTTCCCTGCCTTCAGCGAACGAAGCTTTATGATCAGTGAAAAGGCATAAAACAGCTCACCCGACCTGATCGACAAGTTGCTGACCTGCTAAGCAAACACAACTCATCCCGAATGAGCCTCCGTGAGTGAACGGGGCTCATTCGGGATGAGTTGTGTTTACTGTTACAGTTTGATACCCTGTGCGGCCATTTGCTTTTCCTGCGCAGCGTGGTTAGCCAGGAACTGCGCGTGTTGCGCATCCGTCCGCACCGTGCCCAGACTAGCCAATTGCTGCTGTAATTCGGCAGCGGGCATGTTGGCCAGGTAGCACGGCGTGCCGGGCTGCTGCCGCCACGACTCGTGCAGGTTGCCGCCATCCACTGTATCAAAGCCCAGCTCCTCAACCAGCGCCATTACCTGCTGCTTGGCAACAGCTTCGTCTCCGGCAACAGGCAGCGCAATGCGGCCGGGCGTACCGGCGGGCTTCCCCAATTTTTCGAGGTCATCGGCCAGAATGTTGTTGAACACCTTCACTACGGGCCGACCCAGGTGTGCCTGAACCCACTCGCTTTCGGTCAAGTCACCGCTCTCCAGTTCGGGTATCTGACCATCGCGTAGCATGGGATAGTAGTTGCTGGTGTCAATTACCGGCACGCCAGCAGATACGCCTTCGAACAAGTCTTTGGGCAACTCAGGAATGTTTTTCAGCGGAATGGTTACCACCGTAATTTCCCCATAACGAGCTGCTTCGTAAGCCGTGGCCGGGGTAGCGCCGGTTTTTTGGGCCACCTCTCCCAGCGTTTCAGGGCCGCGCGAGTTGGCAATTAATACTGAGTGGCCGAGACTGGTGAGCCTCACGGCAAGCGCACTGCCGATAAAGCCAGCCCCAATAATTCCTATTTTCATGATTGAGCGATTATGAACTACAAGCTGCCGCTTTGTGCAGCGTTACCGTTTAAGCCTCCCAGCCAGTAAATTGTTTTTAGCACGATGGCGCAGGATTCAGGATCGTCTACCTCTGCTGGCGCAGCCGCCGACGGTTAGCCCTTAAGAGGTTGTTTGGGGAACGATTTCAGGGTCCTAGAATCGCCTTTTTTGTCATCCCGACGCAGGAGGGATGACAAAAATTCCTTCCCCAAACAACCTCTAAGTGATTTTCAGGCAGTGAGCGTAGTCAGTGGGTTTGCGATCGGGGAGCGTGACTTCAAGAGCCTCGCCCGTCGGGGTAAAGGACAGACCGCCCGATTGGCCGAGCAGTTCTACCTTGTTGACGGTGTGTTTCAGGGCGGTGTTGCCCGAACGCAGCGTTTTGATCCGCACTTTTCCGTCTGTAGGCCAACCCATCACGATGGCGTAGAGCGCGTTGTCTTTCGTGGTGAAGCGAACATCTTCTGCCCCAAACGGTTTGCCCTTCCCTTCGTTGAACCCCTGCGCGTTCAGCGGAGCGGCTGACTCGATTGCTGGTCCTTCGCCGAATACGCTCCACGGCCGTGTGCCGAAGATGCTTTCTCTGTTCACTGCCATCCAGCTGGCAATGCCTTCCACAATGGCGGTTTCCTTCTCGTCGATGGAGCCGTCGCCCCGCACCGGCACGCTTAGCAGCAGGTTACCGTTTTTGCTCACCACGTCGGCTAGCGTGTGAATGACGGTTTTGGGCGTTTTGTACTCGTTTTTGTCGTAGATCTGCCGGTTGTAGTGCCAGCTCCCAATGCACGTATCGGTTTGCCAGACGTAAGGCTCGATCTGGTTCGACTGACCGCGTTCAATGTCCCACACCATGCATTTCTGCTGCTCGGGCGTCAGGACTTTTCCGTTCAGTACCGCTTCCAGTTTCCCCCCGTGCCGCTTCATATTACTGTTGTACAGGTGGGCCGCGATCCGCAGACCAGCATCGCTGATGGGCCAGAGCGGTAACGCCGTATCGTCGAAATACACCAGATCCGGCCCGTATTTGTTAATCAGATCGACCGTGCGGTTGTAGAATTTCTCGCAGTATTCCTTCGACGGTACACTGGCGCCGTTGCCCCACTCCCACTGCTTATGAATACTCGATGTATTGGCGCTGCCTTCGCTCAGGGCGTGGTTCTGGGCATACAACTCCTGCGGATCGTAGCCTTCCCACCAGGTGCCTTTGCCGTCGGCTTTGGTTAGCTTCCCGTCGTACGGAACACCGGCGTAAGGGCCAGCTTTGTCGGAACGCTGCGCCGTTTCGTACCAGCTCCAGGCGTGCGCTGCGTGGATGCTGACGCCGAAGCGTAGACCGTGTTTTTTGGCCGCTTTGGCCCAGCCGCCAATCAGGTCTTTTTTCGGCCCCAGCCGGGTCGAATTCCAGGATTGGTACTTGCTGTCGTAGTTGTCGAAATTATCGTGGTGATTCGCCATGGCGACGAAGTATTCCGCCCCAGCCTTCTGGTACAGGTTCAGCAACTGATCGGGATTCCACTTATCGGCTTTCCATTCGTGAATCACATCCTTGAAGCCGAATTTGGACTGAAGACCGTATTTCTGTAGGTGGAATTTGTACTTTCCGCTACCCTCGTCATACATCTCGCGGGCATACCAGTCGCCGTCTTCGGGCTGGCACTGTGCCCCCCAGTGCGCCCAGATACCGAATTTGGCATCGCTGTACCAGTTGGGTACCTGGTACTGAGCCAGCGATTCCCAGGTGGGTTTGAATTTACCGGTAGCCATGGGTTCGCCAGCCACCAGCGGGGCCTTGGGGTGCGCCAGTCCTTCCAGTCTGGACAGATACCAGGCAGGTACAGCGCCCGCCATTCCTTTCAGCAGATGTCTTCTTGTCAGCATAATTCGTCGATTACTGACTTAAAGGCTGCGTCGACGCTCAACTACCCCACGCCCTCTGTGAGATTGTTTGGAGGCAAACTGCCGAGCGGCATCAGCAAATACCAATCATGACGACGTTGTACACGCTGTGTAAAGCCACCAACCGAGGGTGTAGCCCATCGGGAACGTACTCAGAAAAGCTGATAAAGGTCAGTTGAACGACCGCCGGAATTCAAGGGGCGACAGGTTAGTTTTCGTCTTGAAGAATTTGCTGAACGACTGCGAGTGCTCGAAACCCAGTGCAAACGACACCTCGCCCACCGACACGTTGGTAGTCGACAGCTGTTCTTTTGCCCGTTCGATCAGCTTGTTGTGAATGTACTGCTGGGCGTTCTGGCCGATCTGCGCCCGTAGCATATCGCTCAGGTAGCTAGGCGACAGGTTCACGTGCTCGGCCAGATACCCGACCGTTGGCAGGCCCTGACTCGCCGACGTGTTATCCGTAAAATACCGATCCAGCAGATCATCCAGTTTTTGCAGCAGCTCGTGACTGACCGCCTTGCGGGTAATGAACTGCCGATTGTAGAACCGGTTGGCGTAGTTCATCAGCAACTCGATCTGGGAGATAACCACATCCTGGCTGAACTCGTCGATCCGGCTGGTCAGTTCCGTTTCGATCATCCCGAAGACACCCATAATCGCGGTTTTTTCCGCGTCAGACAGGTGCAGCGTTTCGTTGGTAGCGTACGAAAAGAAACCGTACTGCCGGATGGTTTTCGCCAGCGGGTAGCCCAGCAGAAAATCGGGATGAATCAGCAGCGTGTATTCCGAACATACACTGGCGTCGTTGTCGTTGCTGCCGATGATCTGCCCCGGCGAAGCAAACAGCAAACCGCCCTCGTCGAAGTCGTAGTAACTCTGCCCGTACTTTAACCGGCCGCCGAGTCTTGGCTTGTACGATATTTTGTAGAAACCGAGCACATGCGCTTTGGGGAGTCTTCCCGGGTCGATCTGCGCGACGGTTCCGTTGAGCAGGCTGATCAGCGGATGAGCTGGTTTGGGCAATCCGAAGGCCCGGTGCACCTCGGTCAGGGAGTTCATTCTGAGCGGGCTGTCGTCGTCTTTTTTCATGTGTTGCTTACTGGACTAACGTGAGTGATTGATAACGCCAGTTTTTGGAATAACCGGTTTGTCATGCTGAGGGACGAAGCATCTTCGGTATCTGAAGAACCAGTTACTATCAAAGATGCTTCGTCCCTCAGCATGCCAAAAACTAAATTAGTTCTGGTTCAGCCATGCGGCAGGTGAGGCTTTACTTTGCCCCACCCTGCGCAGCATTGGAAATAGCCTCCCACGCTTCCCAGGTTGCCATCCGCTCGGCATAGGCAGCACGCACCCAGGGTAAGTTGTGACTACCCAGAAAGAACCGCAGCGGTGGGTTTTCGGTGTCGACAACGCTGAATAAGGCCTCCGGTGTCGCGGCCGGGTCGCCCCGTTCCATGGTTCGTAGGCCCTGGAAAAACTGGTCTTTGAAACCCGCGTACAAATCAAGCGGCTGCGCGAACTTCAGCGATTCCTGACTGCCAAACTCAGTCGCGTAGGCCCCCGGCTCGATAATCGTTACGTTGATCCCGAACGGTTTGACCTCGGCCGCCAAACTTTCGTGAATCGCTTCAAACGCCCATTTCGACGAACAGTAGTATCCGATCACCGGCAGCGTTACATGACCCAGATTGCTCGACGTACCCAGAATATGCCCGCCCCCCTGCGCCCGCAACAGTGGCAAAGCCGCCTGAATAACGGAAACCGGGCCGAGAACATTCGTTTCGTAGAGCGCGCGAATATCATCCGCGCTGGCTTCCTCGATGGTGCCTACCAGCGAATAGCCCGCGTTGTTGAACACGATATCCAGCCGCCCGAAATGCGCGTGCGCCTGCTCCACGGCAGTTTTTACCTGATCGGGCTGCGTGACATCGAGGGCGAGCGTCAGCACGTTGTCGCCGTAGGTTTCGGTCAGGTCGGCGATACTGTCGAGGCTGCGGGCGGTGGCAGCTACCTTGTCGCCACGCCGGAGAGCGGCTTCGGCCCAGACGCGGCCAAACCCGCGCGACGTACCAGTAATAAACCAAACTTTAGCCGCTGTATTCGTGATCGGCTGTGCATTAGTAGTGTCCTGTTGCTGTGTCATGATGAATGATTGATTAATGACACGACAAAGGTCAGGGGCTGTGATTCCGGCGCTGTAGGCAAATTGCGGGGATTTGTAGCCGAAATGCGGAATAACAACCAGCCCCAACGCAACCAGACTCCGGGAACGAAAAAGCCCACAACGAATTGGCCGCTCAACAGCAATTCATCGGCACGGTGGGGCAAATGAATCACTATCGAGCGGCCAATTGGTTGTGGGCGCTTACTACAGAAACATCAAAACGCTATCAGACCGTCAGTTCGGTGGCGGGTTGGGGCTGGTCGGTTTCGTCGCGGAGTTGCTGGCTGGCGTCGATTTTGAACCAGAGCAGGCCGCCCAGAATCACGATACCGCCGATGAGCCGCACGGGGAGTTCGTAGCTGCCGGTGGCCTGGAGGATGTAGCCAAAAGCCGTTGCCATAATGGCCGATCCCAGTTGCCCGGCCAGACCCATCGTGCCCGATACGGCCCCGGCATGCTGACCGCCGATGTCGGTTGCGGCCGACCACGCTACGGGCAGGGTGAAGTCTTTAAAGGCTAGTCCCAGCCCCAGAAAAATGATGGCTATGCTGGTGTCAGGGATCAGCGAACCGGCAATCATACAGATACCCGCCATCACCAGCCCGAACATCCCGACGTAACGACGCCCGAAGGTTATACCCCGTTTTTTGACGAAATAATCGGACGCAAAGCCGCCGATCAGGCATCCCGCCATGCCCAGCACAAACGGCAGCGACACCATCCAGCCGAGCTGCGACTTGGGAATACCGCGCCCGTTTTGCAGGTATTTGGGCATCCACGACATATAAAAATACGCGCCGTAGAGCAGGCAGTGGTACATGCCCATCAAGGCCCAGATGCTGGAGTTGCCGAACACGGTTTTCCACGCCAGCAGTTTGTGCGATGTGTGCTTGATGCTCCGGCCGCTTTCGATCAGTTCTACCTCATCGGCCTGAATGCCTCTGATGTCGCGGGGTTCGTCGCGAAACCACCAGAACCAGTAAGCCGCCCACATCAGGCCCAGCCCGCCGAACAGGTAGAACACTCCGCGCCAGCCGAAGCTCTCGGCCAGTTGGATCGACATGATCGGTGCCATTGCGCCCCCCATCCGGCTACCCATCCAGACAATCGACTGAATTCGGCCCCGCTCAATTGATGGAAACCAGCGGGCAATGGCCACCGATACCGTTGGGAACGCCCCCGCTTCGCCCGCGCCGAATAGAAACCGGACGATCAGCAGAAAATAGAAGCCCGTTGCCAGGCCCGTCAGCAGGGTAAACACCGACCACCACAGCACGATACGGAACAGGGTTTTGCGCGGTCCCACCTTGTCGACGAGCAGACCGGTGGGAATTTCAAAGGCACCGTAGGCCAGCGAAAACGCCGACAGGATCAGGCCCCACTGCTGATCCGACAGCCCAAGTTCGCGGGTAATGTCGTCGCCAACGGAGGAAATCGAGTTGCGGTCGAGGTAGGTGATGATCGCAAAAACGACGAAGACCAGAATAAGCTGATAACGTTTCTTCATGAGGTAACAGGTTGAGGTTTAGTAGGGATAGTTTGTTTTTGCCGTCGGCGAAACGAGAGCAGCAGCCCCGTAAACACCAGGATGATACCCAGAATACTTTGCCGGGTGTAGCCCTCATCGAAAACGACGTAGCCGATGATGAGGGCGAAAATGACTTCCGAATAGCGGATAATGGCCAGAAAACTAACCGCTTCGGTGGGGGCCTGAATGGCTTTGGTCATCAGGTTCTGCGCCCAGAAGCCCACCAGCCCGGTCAGCAGTAGCCACCCGGTATCAGCCAACGTGGGCGTCTGCCAGTCGGGTAGCATGATGACCCCGCCCAGCCCGGCCGAAATGGCCATAAAGTAGTGCAGAATGACCAGCGGATGATCGTCGTCGCCGATGCGCCGGATGATGACGGCCAGCAACCCGCCCGACACCGCCGACAGCAGCCCGATGCCCATGTCGAAGAGGCTGATGCGCGGATCGAAGCCTTTCAGCAGCAACACCCCCACGAACGTGATGCCGTAGAACAGCCATTGCCGACGCGCCACCTTTTCGCCCAGCATCACCACCGCAAACCCCGCCGTGGCAATGGGCGACAGGTATTTGAACGCCACCGCCGACCCAAACGGAATGTGGGTGAGGATGTAGAAAAACGAAAACATCGACAGCGACCCCACCAACCCCCGTACCACCAGCATGGTCTGGTTGCGGCCCCGCAGCGACACTCCCGCCCACAGCAGGCAGCCCACGCTCAGTCCCCAGCCAATCACCGACCGAAAAAAGATGTGCTGCGCGTAGCCGAACTGCGGCAGCAGCTTCACCAGCGACTGCATGGCCGTGAAGCAGAACGTGCTGAGGAGCATGTACTGCACGGCCCGGCTCACTCCGTATCGGTCGGCGCGGCTAGTAAAAGACATACCCCTGCATGAGCTTACGGGCCGTCCGCATGGTGCCAACTTTACGTACCTGAATCTGATCGCCCTGCCCGTCGAGTTCGATATTGATTTCAATCACGCCCGACGGGTGCTCGATCACGACCAGTTCGGTAGGTTTACCGTTTTCCCGGCCTACTTCACTCGCTACCGTATTGCCAATTTTCAGAGCCGTGCCGATGCAGATAGCCCCCGTTACGGCGTGGCTGGGGTGCAGGGCGTGCGGAGTCAGGTAGCGCGACCGGATGTTATGGTCCGCCCCCTGCGCCTTCGACAGAATTCCGATCTTAGGCAGTACGCTGTTCGATACGTCGCCCAGTCCGGCCCGCTTACCCGCTTCCCGGCGAATGCGCTCCAGCCGTTCCATCAGGGCTTTGTTGTTCTTGAAAAAGGCTTCGTCTTCCCCCCCGGTCAGGCCCAAGGCATCGGCCCGGAGCAGCACCATCACCGTGCCCGCGTCCAGAATCGACACGTCCAGCCCATCGATTTTCTCTTTTCGCTGACCGGTTGGTAGGAGTTTCTTGGTTTTACCGCCGACCTGATCGAAGAGGTTCATCAGCACGGGGGCGGCTGTACCGGGCACACCATCGATATGCGCGTTGCCGCTGTATTGCACCCGGCCGTTGGGCGTCTGTATCACCTCTTCAATCACGGAGTTGGTGTTGATGTTGTAGATCATCACCTTCGTTTCGGGGCTGGTCGCTTTCACCCAGCCTTTTTCAATGGCAAACGGCCCCACCCCCGCCATCATGTTGCCACAGGGCGGCAGCGTGTCGACCAGCGGATTTTCCAGATCGACCTGCGCGAACAGGTAATCGACGTCGATACCGGGGCGGGTCGAAGGTTGCGCCATCACAACTTTGCTTGTCACAGTTTCGGCCCCGCCAAGCCCGTCGATCTGCCGCGCATCGGGCGACCCCATAATCCGCAGAATAATCGAGTCGCGCTGGGCGCGGTTGCGGGGCAGGTCGCGCAGGTCCAGAAACGGCCCCCGCGATGTGCCCCCGCGCATGAACACGCACGGGATGGCGTTGGCGGGTGCGGGAGAAGACTGCGCCAGCGAAGCCAGCGGACTGGTCAGCGCATAGGCCAACCCGATCAGAATCAGAGCGAAACGGTTCATTGGTTCAATGTGGATGATTCGTGTACACTAAACTGCGCTGCCGACTGCCCCGCGTGCCGCCCAAACACCGCCCCGGAAGTGAGACCCGAACCGCCGGGGTAGCCATGAAAGAAAACGCCCCCAACCATTTCGCCACAGGCAAACAGGCCGGGAATGGGTTCTTCGTCGGGCGTCAGCACTTCCCCGTTCTGATTAACGGCTAACCCGCCGTAGGTGAACGTAATGCCGCAGGTGACGGGATAAGCCCGAAACGGCGGGGTCGCGAGGGGGTTGGCCCAGTTGGTTTTTTCGGGCGAAAGTCCTTCGGTGCGTTTGCCGTCTTTGCGGGTAGGGTCAAACGGTACGTCGCGGCTGACTTCGGTAGCCTTGTTGTAGGCGTCGACGGTAGCCAAAGCGGTTGCCTGATCGATACCGTCGAGTTTGGCAATCAGGCCGGGCAGGGTATCGGCTTCGACCATGCTCGTAAATCGGAAGCGGTAGTCGGCATAGAGGTACGGCTCGGCACTGGCGTCGAACAGTTGCCAGGCCACGTTGCCGGGTTGTTCGATGATAGCTTTACCAAACTGGGCGTAAGTGTAGTTGCGCATATCAAGGCCCTCATCGACAAAGCGTTGCCCATCGGCGTTGAGCATCAGGCCGTACAGGTACGAGATTTTCCGGTAGTGCTTGCGCTCGTTGTGGGGCAGGTCGGTGTTGCCGTAATCGGGCATGTGCTTGTCCATCGGTACAGCGTGGCAACCGCCGAAATTACCGCGCAGCCCGGCTCCCAGACGGGACGCCAGTTCCAGTCCTTTGCCCGTGTTGTGGCGGGTGCCGCGCACTTTAGCGTCGGCCCATTCTTCGCCCAGAAACTTCGTTCTGAGTTCTTTGCTGGCTTCAAACCCACCGCAGGCCAGCACCACGGCGCGGCACGGAATCCAGGTCGTAACCCCATCCCGATTGCACAGCACGCCCTGAATCTCGCCATCCTGCACGTCGATTTCCTCAGCCGCGCAGTTGTACAGGATCGTGCCGCCCAGCCGCTCAAACTCGGCCCGTTCGGCCCGCACCAGCCCATCGCCTTCACCTTCCACATCGAGGGCCAGGCCGCCCCAGAACGTATGTCGCCCGTCTTTCAGAAAACTTTGCCGGGCGTAGCTGGGGTCGAACCGGACGTTATGACTCGCCAGCCACTGCATCACCGACAGGCTTTCGTCGACCAGAAACCGTTGGAGTTCGGTGGGTGGTTCGCCCAGATTGAAATGTTGCAGATCGGCCAGAAACTGGCTTTTCGGGTAACTGCCGAAATCGGTGATGGGTAGCCGTTCGTCGCTCTTGTCGCGGATGAGCGGGCGAATCTCGTCGGCCGAATCGAAGGCGAAGCGCATGGCCCCGGCGGTGTACCGGCTGTTGCCACCCCACTCCGCTTCATCGGCTTTCTCGACGATCAGCACGCTGGCTCCGTTTTCGAGGGCTGATATGCCCGCACACAAAGCCGCACTGCCACTGCCGACAATCAGCACGTCGACACTAGAAAGGTTGTTCTGTTGGGTTGTATTCATGAGTGGTTGAGTTCGAGTAGGAATCAAATAAGGTGTACTAAAAATTGTGTGGCGTTGATCTCCCGCTGGCGGCTGACCTCACCCCCGGCCCCTCTCCTAAAACAGGAGAGGGGAGGTTTTAAAGACTAACTGGTATTCGTTTTATGATGATGTCGATGGTCACACCTAGTTGATCGATAGAAACCGAAGGGGCTAGTCACCCCTCTCCTGTTTTAGTAGAGGGGCCGGGGGTGAGGTCATTGTCCGAGGTCAACGCCAACCCCTTAAAAAGCGTAGTTCACCGTCAAATTCAGGAAGCGGCCCTGCATACCGAACTGGTTGGTCCGGCGCGAGAAAACGACTTCACTATTCGTTTGGGGCACCTGAAGCAGATCGGGGTATACGTCGAAAACGTTGTTGACCATGCCGATAACAGACAGCTTCCGAACGGGGCGGAACGTCACCGACGCGTCGAACAACGTTCTGGCGCTGAACACCTGATAGGTCGGCGCGCTGACATCGGTTGGTTTCACGGCCAGCGTAGCCAGCGGGTCCGATACCTGCCCGAAGCGCGAGCCGCGCACCATCAGGCCGAATTTGCCGTAGTCGTAGTTGACCGTACCGATAAATTTGTCTCGCGGCAGACCATCGGTGATGTACAGGGTCGCCACCTGATCGGCTACTTCGATGCCCGTCGCCGTTTTACGGTTGGCGCGCAGGCTCGTGTTCATCGACGAATACGCCAGGTTGATGCCGATTTTACTTTTCGTCGTCAATGGCCGGTTGTAGGTCGTGACCAGCTCGAAACCACGGGTGCGGGTGTCGATGGCGTTGACAAATACGTTAGCCGTTTGCGGGAAGCCAGCCGCCACGAACTGCGGAATCTTCGACACGTCGATGTTGCCCGACAGCATGATGCGGTTATCGACATCGATCTGGTAGAGGTCGGCGGTCAACGTGAAATACTGCCCGATTTTCGAGGTGATCCCCGCCGAGTAGTCGCGCGAGATTTCCTGCTTCAGCCCGTCGATACCCAGCAGTTCAGCCAGTGCCGACTCAGCCGGGATAATGGGGTTGATGATCGAATTGCCCGCGTTGTCGAACGAGATGTTGACGTAGTTACTGTAGTAGGCCTGCGTGACCGACGGGGCGCGGAAGCCCCGGCTGAATGACGCCCGCACGGCAAACGGCTCGGCAATTTTGTAGCGCGAATTGATTTTGTACGACATGTTGGAACCGAAGTCGCTGTAGTTCTCAAACCGGGCAGCCGCGCCCACCAGCAGCTTGGCGGTCAGGTCGCTTTCGCCTTCTACGTACACCCCAACGTTGGTCCGGCCCCACTGCCCGGCAGCCCAGTTGCTGAACCCTTCCCGACCCAACGAACCGATGTCTTTCGTCAGGCGCAGCGGCCCCGCTTCGTAGGACGCCGGGTCGCCCGAGCGCAGGCGGTAGGTTTCATAGCGGATCTCGGTACCGGCCCCCAGGTTGAAATTCGGGTAGCTGCCCTGCCGGTAAGTGCGGGCCACATCGGCGTTGAAGAGCGACTGCGTGTTGCGGGTCTGCCCCACGTAAAACGAGGTCGGCGACTGAGCGCCCAGGCTCGGGTTCACCGTATTGCGCACGTACCAGTCAACCTGATTCATGCCCTGCGACACGCTGAAATCCGCGTTCCACTCACCGAGTTTTCCTTTCAGGCCGGCCGTCAGCGAGACGTCCTGCAAATTCGCGGGGGCTTCGGGGTTGTAGCCGTTCGGAAAAATCGTCAGGTCCGACCGGCGCGTGTTCGTTGGGGCGCGGGTGAACACACCCGTTACGACGTGTTTGTGGGTGTAGCCGCCGAAACCGTATAGCTGCCAGTTTTTGCCCACCGGCAGACCAGCGTTGATAAAAATGCCGTAAGTGGTATTGCGGGCCGACCCCAGCACGGCCCGGTTCAGGTCGATGTTGTTTTGTTTCACCAGTTGGGCGTCCTGCACGGGGTCTTTGACGTAATAACCCGCCGACGATTTGTACGTACCCGACCGGTCGTAGCCATCGGTATGTGCGTAGGTTACGGTGGTGTTGACAAACCCTTTTTGTGCCAGCTTCAGGCCGAAATTGGCATTCAGGTTATAGGTGGCTCCGTCGGTGATGAGCGTCGGTGGAATCTGCCCGGTTACGTCCAGGTTGGGCTTCGAGTAGCCGATACCGGTAAATACGTTGATGGCTCCGCCCTTTGCCGCGTCGTTAAGTTCAAGGTTGATAACCCCGGCAATGGCGTCGGAACCGTACTGAGCTGCGGCCCCATCGCGCAGGACTTCCACCCGCTTCAGCGACAGCGAGGGCACCACGTTGATGTCGGTACCGACCTGCCCTTTACCCACGCCGTCGTTGATACTGACGAACGATACCTTGTGCCGACGTTTGTTATTGACCAATACCAGCACCTGATCGGGGCCGAGGCCGCGCAGCGTAGCCGGATCGACGAAGGGGGCGGCATCATTGATACCGAACTTAACGGCGTTGAACGACGGAGCCGCAAACGTAATCGTCTGCCCCAGATCGACCTGTCCCGACGATTGCAGTTCTTTGGCACTGATCACATCAATAGCTACGGGCCGGTCGACGTCGGTGCGGGGCTGGGCAAAGCGCGACCCCACGACGACCACTTCCGACAGGTTGGCTTCCGACTGTTTGAGCGATACCGTGAGGGGGTTGTTGTTTTCGATGGCAACCTCCCGGCTGACGTAGCCGATGTACGAGAAAATCAGCGTTTCGCCGATGTTAGCGTCGATACTGAACGTGCCTTCGGGGCTGGTGGCGGTGCCGCGCTGGGTGCCTTTCACCACCACGCTAACGCCCGGCATCGCTTCGCCCCGCTCGTCGGTCACCTTTCCGGTCTGTTTTTCCATACCGGCGGGGCTGGGTACGTTTGGGCCTGCATCGGCCGAACGGTTCAGGATGATTTTGTTGCCGCTGATTTCGTAGGTCAGGCGCATGGGTTGCAGCAGCAGCTTCAGCACGTTGGAGAGCGTTTCCTGCCGGGCATTGAGTGTCACGAGCCGGTCGCTCTGAATCAGCCGGGAGCTAAAAATGAATTTTACCTGCGTGAGTGTTTCAAGCTGGGCCAGTACCCGGTCGAGCTGCTGGTTCTGGCACTGGAAGGTTACGGGGCGGGCCAGCACTTCCTGCGCCCGGATTTCGGTAGCGTAGGTCAGCCCGGAAAAGAGGATCACAAGGAGAAACTGGGCACAGCTCAATTTCATGAGTTTGAGCAGTAAGGGCTGCCTCGTAGAGAAAAAATACATAGATTTAACGGGTTTAAGTTGTGGCAACGAGAACCTGGCGTCCACTGAAAAGTGGGCAACATTCCCCCGCAACAGAGTTGGCGCTCGGTTCCGGGGCACTTACTTTCGGCAGTTCTGTTGGCGCAGAACTGCCGTTTTTTTTCACTGACTGCGTTTAGCGGCAACCTTTCCCGCTCACGATAATCTGCCCGTCGACGGCTTCGTACTGCGCTTCGATGGCCCGACAGATCAGATCGAGTTTACCGTAAAGCGACTCGTCGGCCAGCGATGCCGTAACGGGGCAGTCGCGCATCAGGGCCGCATCGTACAGAATCGGGATACCGTAGGCCCGTTCGATCCGCTCGAAAACCGTAGCCGCCGGGGTATTCTGAAACGTGAAGTCGGCCGCAGTTTCGGGCTGAATCAAGAGCGGCTGGCTGACGATGTTTTTGGCGAAACTGTCGGCCTGCCGGTTGTAGATAAGTTGCTGATTGGGTGTGATGATAACGCCCTGTAATTTTTTGGCGAGGGCGGGGCGATTACTGTCTGTTTCGCGGTAAACCGATACTTTACCCGTCCTGACAACTACCTCCACCGCATCGCTGGCCGTACTCGTTTTGACCAGAAAGCTGGTGCCCAGCACCTTCGTGACTACCTCCCCGGCATGGACCAGAAAGGGCTGCTTGGGATTGCGGGTGATGTCGAAAAAGCCGTCGCCATCGAGATACACCTCCCGAACGGCCCCCGCAAACTGCGCCGGGTAACTCAGCCGACTGTTGCGGGCCAGCCGGACCGAACTCCCATCGGGCAGGTCGACGCGCATCGGTTCGTTGGCCGGGTTCACCCGTTCGATGAGGGCCTTCTGGCTGACCTGCCGATCATACAGCGACTCGGAGACTGCTGTGCGGCTGTAGGCCCAGATGCCTAAAATCAGCGCTACTGATGCCGCCAGCCCCAGCCCCCAGCGGCTCCAGTTGATGGACGTATGCAGCGGGCGAACAACCGGCTCGGGTTCTGCGGTCGTGGCTGAAACCAGCCGGTCCTGCATCTGGAGAAATTGCTGCCGGATGTGCACTTCCGACCATTTCAGCGAAAGCCGGTCCAGAATGGCCACGGCCGCATCGACGGTGGGCTGCTGATCGGGGTGATCTTCCAGAAATTCGTCCCACTCCCAAACGTCGGCTTCGTTTTTCTGAAAGTAATAATTCAGAAAGCCTTCGTTGGTCAGCAGGTCGTCGGTAGCAAGCGGATAAATCGGTTTCACAGGATAACGTCGGTTGGTATTCACTCATACAGAGGAACCCAACAGCCAGAATCTTCCCGGTTTTTTCAAAAAATTTTGCAGAAAATTTATACTTGCCCGATCAGATGGGTTTCAGCACAGTTTTGAGCCGTTTCAGGGCTTCGTGCAGGGTCTTGTAGATACTGTCGATTTGCAGGCCGGTCTGCTCCGCAATTTCTTTGTACGACAGTTCTTCAAAGTATTTGAGGGTGACAATCTCTTTCTGCCGGGTGGTCAGTTCGTTCATGGCCTGCACCAGCCGGGTGCGCCGGGAATCGTCTTCCTCCTGCGCCACCAGAATATCTTCGTACGACGTAACCGGCAGGTAATCGTCGGTCAGGGGTTCGGTCGCTGTGCGTTGCCCCTGAGCAGCGGCCTTCGCCAGCCGCTTTTTCAGTGATCCTTTGAGGTAAGCCTCGAACGAGCTTACGTCGCCCAACGTCTGCCGGTACTGCCACAGGTCCTGAAAAACGCCCTGAATAGCTTCTTCGGTGAGGGCGCTGTCGTGCGACCATTTCACCCCGGCCCGGAATAGCGGATTGTAGTAGGTGGTAAACAAAAACTGCAATGCCTTCTCATCGTCCTGCCGAAGGGCCTGGAGCACCAGCGTGTCAACATAGCGGCCATTTTCTGCATTATTCATAGACGAAATTGAAGGATAACACAAAAGTGCAGATTATCTCTGCGTTTTTCAAGCATGACAAACCAATAAACCTGTCCGGCTACCCCGCGCAAGCTAGCCTATCCGCTCGCAAACAGCCACCAGCAACCCAGAGTAAAATTACTTACCGATTTACTGGTCACGACCATTGATTCGGCTACAACAATCGTAAATCTGGCTACGGCGGGGGTGTGGGAAGGGCGGACCTTTGTACCAGCCAAACCAGCGAATACCATGATACTAATAACGGGAGCCACCGGCCAACTGGGCGGGGCCGTCATCGACCACCTACTGAAACAAGTACCTGCCAGCCAGCTTGCGGCCTTCGTGCGCGACGAGCAGAAAGCCGCTCCCCTGCGCGAACTGGGCGTAAGTCTGCGCGTGGGTACCTACGACGATACGGCCTCGCTCGACCGGGCGATGCAGGGCATCGACACGGTACTGCTGGTAGCGGGCACCGATGAAGAAAAGCGCGTGCAGCAGCACCAGAACGTGGTCAACGCGGCCAAACGGGCGGGTGTGCAGCGCATTGCCTACACAAGCCGTGCCCTCAAAGACCGCACGACGCTGGTGAATCGGCTGATGGACGGGCATTTCCAGACGGAAGATTACATCAAAGCCAGCGGCCTGACGTACACGCTGTTTCGAAACATCCTGTACATGGACGCCATTCCGCAGTTCATTGGGGGCAATGCCGTTTTCGAGCGCGGCATCGTTGTACCGGCGGGGCAGGGTCGGGTGTCGTTTGCCCTGCGGAGTGACATGGGCGAAGCGATGGCCAACGCTCTGGTCCGGCCACCCGAAGGTAGCGTAACCTACCAGCTTACCAACCGGGAAACGTATTCGTTCCACGACATCGCTGCGGCCCTCACCGACCTGTCGGGCAGGCCGGTTACCTACACCCCCGTTGAGCCAGCCGCTTTCGAAGCGCAACTCATCGGGCGCGGCCTGCCCGACGTCATGGCTCGGCGCATCACCGGCTTCATCACCGACATTGCCAACGGGCAGGAAGATATCGTAACCCCTGATCTGGAAACCCTGTTGGGCCGCAAACCGGCGTCGTTGAACGAGGGGCTTGCCCGGCTGTTTAGTCTGGTGCGGTGATTGATAATTAGACGGAGCAAACCCGTGATCCAGTTAGGACAACCGTAGATTCGGCTACGCCAGCCGGGCGCAGAAGGCAGACCTTTGCAAAAACAAAAAGCAACGCCATGAACATCGTTATCACCGGTTCGCTGGGCCATATCAGCAAGCCCCTCACGCAACAGCTCGTGCAAAATGAGCATAGCGTCACGGTTATCAGCAGCAGTGCCGACCGGCAGACCGACATCGAAGCCATCGGTGCGGCAGCCGCCATCGGCTCGGTGCAAGACGCTGATTTTCTGACTAAAACCTTCGCCGGGGCCGACCTCGTGTACTGCATGACCCCGCCCGCGTACTTCCACGACCCAACCATTGAACCGCTGCCGTTTTACCGCAACACAGCCACGGCCTACGCGCAGGCGATCCGGCAGGCGGGCGTCAAACGGGCCATTTACCTGAGCAGCTTCGGTGCCGATCTCGACCATGGTACCGGCTTTATCGTCGGGTCGCACGACAGCGAAACCATACTGAACGAACTGACCGACGTCGCCATCACGCACATCCGCCCGACCTCGTTCTACTACAACCTGTTCGGCATCATCGGGCAGATCAAATACACCGGACGTATCGCGGCCAACTACGGAGCCGACGACCTGATCCCGATGGTTTCCCCGCTCGACATTGCAGCTGCTATCGCCGACGAAATTGAACAGCCCGCCGAACACCGGAAAATCCGGTACGTCGGCAGTGACGAAATAACGGGCAACGAAGCAGCCGCCAAACTGGGCGCGGCTATCGGCAGGCCGGACCTGCAATGGGTACTCATCAGCGACGACGAAACGCTGGCAGGTCTGACGGCCGCCGGTCTGCCCGCGAATCTCGCCGAGGGCATGGTCGAGCTGTACGGCAGTCTCCACAGTGGTCGGTTGCAGGCCGATTACAACCGCAACAAACCCACGTTTGGGCGCGTTACGTTTGACGATTTTGCCGCCGACTTCGCAGCCGCTTACAACCGGTCGTAGTGCTTATTATTTCATTTTTTTGTCATCCCGACGTTAGGACCGGGCCGCCGGAGCGGGGATCTCCGCTGACAGGTAGTTTCATTTGTTCTTACCGAAGATCCCCGCTCCGGCGGCCCGGTCCTAACGTCGGGATGACAAGCAATAGCATCACAAAAAATAGCGCCTAACTACCATGCAGCCGCGTCGTATCAGCACCATCAGTGAGTACCATCAGGTTCGGGAACTGCCCCGGCCGGAACACCCGCTCATTAGCGTGATCAATCTCGATCAGCTCGACAAATCGTATGACTGTGAGCCGGTTAGTCTGGTGCTCGATTTCTATTCCATTGCCCTGAAACGGAACCCGCACAGCAAGATGAAATATGGGCAGCAGACCTACGATTTCGACGAAGGTGTACTGTTTTTTATCGCACCGGGGCAGGTATTCAGCATTGAACCGGCACCGGCGTCGGATCGACCGGCGGGGGCTAACCCCGTAAAATCGTCGGGCTGGATTATGCTCATTCACCCGGATTTTTTGTGGAACACGCCCCTCGCCCGGACCATCCGGCACTATGACTACTTCGACTACGCAGTGCATGAAGCGCTGTTTCTGTCTGACAAGGAAGAAGAAACGATGGTGGGCATCATTCGCAGTATTCAACAGGAGTACCAGTCGGCTATCGACACGCTGAGCCGCGACATTATCGTGGCGCAACTGGAAGTGCTGCTCAAGTACGCCGAGCGATTCTACAAACGGCAGTTTATCACCCGCAGCCTGACGAACAACAAGCTACTCGACCGGCTTGAAAGCACGTTAGATGCTTATTTTGCCCGCGAATTGCTCATCGAAACCGGCCTGCCGACGGTGCAGTACGTGGCGGATGCGCTCAACGTGTCGCCCAACTACCTGAGCGGCCTGCTCAAAACCCTGACCGGCCAAAGCACGCAGCAGCACATTCACAACAAACTCATCGAGCGGGCTAAAGCGCAGTTATCGACCACCGATCTGTCGGTCAACGAGATTGCGTACGCGCTGGGTTTCGAGCACCCGCAGTCGTTCAGTAAGCTGTTTAAAAGCAAAACCAGTCAGTCGCCCGTCGAATTTCGGCAGTCGTTTAATTAAGCTTGCCGGTATTCAGCTGAACGGGGTAAATTCAGGTAACCACAAATCGGCCCCGCCGTTCATCGATCTGAACAGCGGGGCCGATACACAACCCGGTTGGGTGCGCTACCCGTTACTTACCACCGAAATACGTGGTTTGCAGGTAGTCGCGCAGTGACGCCGGTTTCCGGCCGAGCAGTTGCGTCAGTGTATCGCCGGGCAGGTCGAAATCGTTCTTACCAATGGCATTGGCAAAACCGATTGTGAACCCGATCGCACCTTCCGGTACGCCTGCGTTCGTCAGGACATTGGTATACACGTCGTTTGGCGCGTCGGTGTAGGTGATGCTTTTACCAGCCAGTTCCGACAGGATGGCAGCCGCATCGTCCATCGACCAGCTTTCCGTGTTGACAAGCTCGTAGGTCTGGTTGTCGTGTCCGTCGCCGGCAAGCACGTTGGCGGCTGCTTCGGCCATGTTTTCGCGGGTAGCATACGGCACGCGCCCCTGCCCTGCTGGCAGGAAAATACCCGTTTCCAGCACACCGGGACCGAAGAACATCGGCAGTACATCGGCATACAGGCTGTTGCGCAGGAAGGTGTACGTCAGGCCCGATTTCTTCAGGTTTTCTTCGGTTTCAAAGTGCTCACCCATGAAGTCTTTCAACGGCGACTGGTCGATGTTCTGCATCGTTACGCCCGTGTAGACTACCCGCGTTACGCCCGCTTCCTTCGCGGCATTGATTACGTTGAGGTGTTGCCCAACCCGGTCGTCCAGATCGCTGGTCGAGACAAGCAACAACGTATCGACGCCCTGAAACGCCTGCACCATCGACGCTTTGTCGTGGTAATTGCCGACACGGACACTAACCCCTTTTTCGGCCAGGTCAGCGGCTTTGGCAGCATCCCGTACCAGTACGGCTACCTGATCGGCAGCTACTTTTTTAAGCAGAAAATCAACAACGGCACCGCCCAGATGGCCGGTAGCTCCGGTTACAAGAATCATGGTTCTATTCGTTTTAATACCTACAATCAAGTTGTGCGCTCTGTCATCAATCAACGGCCGCACATTGCTAGTACAAATGACCTACCTTTGATTTACTTTTGAAAGTAGTTTCCAAAACGAAAGTAGTTTCCCCTGAGAAAGTACCCTGCCCATGAACCAGAAAAAGACCGACGAGTTTCGATTTACGCCCCACTGCCACGAGCAACTTCGTGCTATCTACGACACGCTTGATCTGGTCAGCGGCAAATGGCGCATTGCCGTCATCAGCTCACTAAATTTTCTGGGCGAATGCCGCTTCGGCGAGTTGCAGCGCATTGTCGATGGCATCGGTGCCAAAATGCTCTCGCAGGTGTTGAAGGAGCTGGAAGACAACGAACTGGTAATCCGGACGGTACACGACACCAAGCCCGTAACGGTATCGTACAGGCTGACCGACTACGGCCGGACGCTGGAAAAAATCATCGAAGAAATGGCCAGCTGGGGGATTAATCATCGTCGGCGGATTCTGCACGACAATACGGCTCCTGCGCCCATCAGCGAACCGGAGCCAGTCACTGCTGATTGGTAGGATTCGACCGGAACGTTTACGTTTCTGACCAATGCAAAGTCCCGATTCCGGCCGTTGTCAACGTCGGAATCGGGACTTTGCGGCCAAATAGCGTCGGGTCAGCGCGTTACTGTCACCCGCAGAAAGGCAGCGGGTATCGTGGTATGGTTTGGGTCAGTACTCTGGTTTTGACGGGCGAAGAGATCGGTTAATTCCTGCTGTAGTTCGTCTACCCGGCCGTTCTTTTCGGCCGCGTCGAACGCGTTCATGCTGGGGCCGTAGTAGTTTCTAAACCGGTAAATGAAATCGGACGGTGGCATCGGTGCGTCGAAGATGAACGTGTCTTTCTCGCAACGGATATTCCCGCTGGGTATACCTGCCTGCCCGAATCGCTCAACAACATTGGCTTCCGAACCCCATAGCATCGGGCTGATAAATCCGTCCGGTGGCGGTGGTGAGTAGGCCGCACTAATTTTCAGCATCTGCGCCACCAGCGTTGGGTCGCCGGGTATCCAGTTACCCATCACGATGCGGCCACCCGGTTTGGTTACCCGCACCATTTCCCGCGCAACGTCGACTGGTTTGGGGGCAAACATGGCTCCGAACATACTGACCACCAGGTCAAACGAGGCATCGGCCAGCGCGTGCAGGTCGGTGGCGTCGCCCTCCTGAAAGGTGCAGTTGGTCAGCCCCTCCGCTTTCACGCGTTCGTTACCCGCAGCGACCAGATTCCGGGCAATGTCGACACCCAGCACCGTGGCACCAAGCCGGGCTTCGGGCAGGGCCGTTGTTCCGTCGCCACAGCCGAGGTCAAGCACGTGCATCGTTGGCGTAATGCCCAGGGTCGCCACGAACGTTTCCCCGCTTTTTCGCATCAGTTCAGCGAGTTTGGTAAAATCACCTTTTTCCCACAAGGCTTTGTTTGGGTTAGTTTCCATCTGAGAATGACCGGTTAGTGCTATTTGTTGAGCAACGTTAAAAGCCTTAACCGCTTGCTAATCAACAAATTGATCGAACGGTTGTATGATTTATCCTGGCGTACCGATTAGCAAACAGACTGGTGGTTCGCTTCGGTCGAGAAACCGTTTTTTGATGGGCATAGCCCGTTCGGGACCGGCGCCACGGAGGGAAACAGACGAACACTTCGTGGAAAAACGGGGTTGATAATTTGTTTATACACAATTACCCAACCACGTATGATTGCCGCAAAAGGCTATGCCGCACAGGACCCCAAAACGCCACTGGGTCCCTTTAATTTTGACCGGCGCGAACCCGGCCCGCACGATGTACAATTCGATATCCTCTACTGTGGCGTGTGCCACTCCGACCTCCACCAGGTTCGCGACGAATGGGGCGGATCAATTTTCCCGATGGTACCCGGCCACGAAATTGTGGGTCGCGTAACAGCCGTCGGCAGCGAAGTCAGTAAGTTCAAAGTGGGCGATCTGGCGGGTGTCGGCTGTCTGGTCGATTCGTGCCGCCACTGCGAAAACTGTTCCGACGGACTGGAGCAGTACTGCCTCAACGGCCATTCGCAAACGTACAACGGTACCGAGCAGGACCACAAAACACCGACTTACGGCGGGTACTCTAACTTTATCGTCGTCGATGAAGCGTTCGTCCTGCACGTCGATGAGCGGCTCGATCTGGCGGCTGTTGCCCCGCTGCTCTGCGCCGGTATCACGACCTACTCGCCACTACGCCACTGGAAAGTAGGCGAAGGCCACAAAGTAGCCGTGCTGGGTCTGGGCGGGCTGGGCCACATGGCCGTGAAATTTGCCGCGTCGTTTGGTGCCGAAGTAACGGTACTCAGCACGTCGCCGGGCAAGGAAGATGACGCCAAACGGCTGGGTGCGCACAAGTTCGTGGTGACCAAAGACCCGGAGCAACTCAAAGGTGTGCAGGGCTATTTCGATTTCATCATCGACTCGGTATCGGCCTCGCACGACTACAACATGTACCTGGGTATGCTGAAAACCGACGGCGTACACATCTGCGTGGGTGCACCACCAACTCCGTCGCAGATCGTTGCGTTCAGCCTGATTCCGGGCCGCAAGAGTCTGGCGGGTTCGATGATCGGCGGCCTGCCCGAAACGCAGGAAATGCTCGACTACTGCGCCGAGCACAACATCACATCGGACATCGAACTGATCGACATGAAAGACATCGAAACGGCTTACGAACGGATGCTGAAAGGCGACGTACGGTACCGCTTCGTGATCGATATGAAGACGTTGTAGGGACCCCCACTCCAACCGACTCATCGGAGTAGCTTTTGATTATCCCTAAATCCCCTCCAAGGAAGGGCTGTTAAGCTTTTAAACTGGTCTTGACAATAGCCAAATCTCCTTCGGTCCGTTTACCCCCCAGCCCCCTGAAGGGGGAGCATTCCGCGAATGAACTTCTCCCCCTTCAGGGGGCTGGGGGGTAAACGGACCAGCACTTAACAGCCCTGCCCTTCCGGGGATTTAGAGGTAGACAGATTCTTTTTGAAGCCATACAAACTAACTCACTCGTTATGAATACATCCATCCCCACGTACACGCTCAGCAATGGCGTTACGATTCCCCAAATTGGTTTCGGCACCTGGCAAACACCCGATGGCGATACCGCAATCAGTTCTGTGAAAGCCGCGCTCGAAGCGGGGTACCGCCATATCGACACGGCGGCTGCTTATGGCAATGAAGCCAGTATCGGGCAGGCCATCGCCGATAGCGGCATCGACCGGTCGGAGCTGTTTATCACGACCAAACTCTGGAACACGCAGCGCGGCTACGACACGACTCTGAAGGCGTTCGATGAGTCGATGGGCAAACTCGGACTCGACTACCTCGACCTGTACCTGATTCACTGGCCCTCCAACGGAAAGCAGTTCAGCGACTGGCAGACGATCAACGCCGAGACGTGGCGGGCATTCGAAAAACTGTACAACGACGGGCGTATCAAGGCCATTGGTGTCAGTAATTTCCTGCCCCATCACCTCGACGCGCTGGCCAAAACGGCGACCGTTACGCCGATGGTCAATCAGATTGAATATCACCCCGGATTCATGCAAACTGAAACGGTTGATTACTGCAACGACCACAATATCCTGGTGCAGGCATGGTCGCCATTGGGAACGGGTAAGATGCTGACGGATGAAACACTGACCGGTATTGCGGCCAACTACGGCAAATCGGTGGCGCAGGTGTGTATCCGGTGGTGTCTGCAAACCGGTACGCTCCCACTACCCAAATCAGTAACGCCCCACCGCATCCGCGAAAATCTGGACGTACTGGACTTTACGCTGACCGACGCTGATGTGCAGACAATTAATCAGTTGCCGTACATCGGTGGCTCAGGCCTTAACCCAGACACGGTTAGTTTCTAGCTCGGTTGCGCCAACTGGTGCATTGCGTGATTACGTTGTCCCCGACAGCTTCCAGCTGTCGGAGCCGCAGGCTAAATGCGATTGCTTGATTAGCCGCTTACGCGACTCCGACAGCTGGAAGCTGCCGGGGACGACTATTTCACGTTTACGACAACTATTATTCGGTTGACGTAAAATTCTTAGGCCTGTGTCTACACAGACCCGGGAGGTAGATACCGTTTTTTAACTCGTCTACGACAGTCGGCTGGCGGAACCGACGACGGTGTCCCCGGCTATTTGGCGTACTTTTGGGGCATGAGTGCGACACAACAACACGACCGGCTATTGACCAGTCTGGGTATTACGGCCCTGAACCCCATGCAGGAAGCCGCTCTGACTGCCATTCCGGGCAAAACCGATACATTTCTGGTGGCACCGACCGGCTCGGGTAAAACCGTAGCGTTTCTGCTGCCGCTGCTTCAGTTGCTTACCCCCGACAGCCCGACCGTGCAGTGCCTGATTCTGGTACCGTCGCGCGAGCTGGCGATTCAAATTGAGCAGGTCTGGAAAAAGATGGCGACGGGCTACAAGGTCAACGTCTGCTACGGCGGGCATCCGGTCGATACCGAAATTCGTAACCTGAGCAACCCACCAGCCGTACTGATCGGTACGCCCGGCCGCATCGCCGACCACATTACCCGCCGGTCGTTTGCGCTCGACGGTATACATACGCTGATTCTGGACGAGTTCGATAAGTCGCTGACGCTGGGTTTTCAGGATGAGATGGCCTTTATCATCGACGGGCTGCGTAACCTCCGCCGACGGGTGCTGGTATCGGCCACGGCGGGCATCAGCATTCCCGGTTTTGTGCGGCTTCAGTCGCCCACGACGCTTACGTTTACCGCCGACGAGACAGCCACGCGCGCGCTGACGATGGAAGTGGTTTATACGCCGGACAAAGACAAAATCGACGCCCTGACCAGTTTGCTTTGTACGCTCGATTCTGAACCCGCCCTGATCTTCTGCAACCACCGCGAAACCGCCGACCGGACCTGTACCCTGCTGGGCGACCGGGGCATTTATGCCCGCGCTTACCACGGCGGCATGGAGCAGGACGACCGCGAACGCGCCCTGATTCTGTTTCGGAATGGCAGTGTGCGCTATCTGATTACGACCGATCTGGCCGCGCGTGGACTGGATATCCCCGAAATGAAGTTCGTGATTCATTATCATCTGCCGCCCAACGAGCCGGAGTTTGTTCACCGGAACGGCCGCACCGCCCGGATGCACGCGTCGGGAACGGTATACCTGCTATTGCATTCCGACGAACCTTACCCCGCTTACCTACCCGACAACCTGCCTGAGTTCCGGCTATCCGACGGTAAACTTGCGCTACCTGCCCCGCCCGAGTTTCAGACGCTGTACATCAGTGGCGGTCGGAAAAACAAACTCAACAAAGTCGATATCGTCGGCTTTTTCACCCAGAAGGGAGCCCTCGAAAAAGGCGAGCTAGGGCGTATCGACGTGCAGGATTTCATGTCGTTTGCCGCCGTCAAGACCACGAAGGTATCGGCACTGCTGACCCGAATCAGTCAGGAAAAAATGAAGGGAAAGAAGTACAAAATCGAAGTAGCGCGGTAAGTCCATCGTGCCAAAACAGGTTGGTTCGTTACCGCCTGACCACCAGTTGAACAGCAGCACCGACACTGTTGCAATTAGCCAATTCCCGATAGATTGGTTTCCTTAAAAATGTAGCTGACCTCACAAACCCGGTCACTTAATTCGAGTTAATACATGAAATTGTACCCAATCAATTCTACAAATTAACTCGACGTCATGGTTGCTACGGAAACACAACAGGGCATTAAAACAAAGGGCTACGGTGCCTCAGGCGCACTGATCGGCGGTAAAACGCTGAAAGAAATGGAATTCGATCGTCATCCCCCAAAGCCGACGAAGTATTGATCGATGTGCTGTACTGTGGTGTATGCCACTCCGACGTGCATCAGGTCGCCAACGACTGGGGCAACACGCTGTACCCCTGCGTACCGGGCCACGAGGTAGTGGGTAAGGTGGTACAAACGGGTGTCGACGTTACGAAATTCAAAGTCGGCGATATCGTTGGTGTGGGCTGTATGGTCGATTCGTGCCAGCACTGCAACCCCTGCAAGGAAGGCGAAGAGCAGTTTTGTGAAGGGCCGGTGGGCTGGACGGCGACGTACAACGGCTACTGGAAACCCGACGGGTCGGACTTCAACACCTACGGCGGCTATTCGACCAATATCGTTGTCAAAGAGAAGTTTGTCCTCAGCATTCCCGACAATATCGACCCATCAGTGGCCGCCCCAATCCTCTGCGCGGGCATTACCACCTACTCGCCATTGAAGCACTGGGGCGTTAAACCGGGCGACCGTGTGGGCGTCATCGGCATCGGTGGGCTGGGCCACATGGCCGTGCAGATTGCGAAAGCGATGGGCGCGACGGTAACGGCGATCACGACGAAAGAAGATAAGCGGGAAGCCGCCCTGGCCCTCGGCGCGTCGGATGTGCTGATTTCGACCGATAAAGACGCAATGACCGAGCACGAAAACACCTACGAGTTTCTGCTCTGCACCATCCCCGACGAGTTCGATATCAACCCATACATCCCGCTGCTGAAGCGTCGGGGTTCTATCGTTACGGTTGGTTTGCTGGCTCCTTACGCGAAAGCTACCAACAACATGAATGTCGCTAAGAGGTCGCTGAGCGTAGGCGCATCGCTGATTGGCGGGGTAGCCGAAACACAGGAAATTCTTGATTTCTGCGCCCAACACGACATTCGTCCGGAAGTACAGATGATTCAGATGCAGGATATCAACGATGCGTATGATAAAATCAAGTCTGAGGATGTTCGCTTCCGGTACATCATCGACATGCAGTCGCTGAAGAACGAAGAGTAGTCATAGTTTTTCAACACAGAGGCACAGAGAACACAGAGTTTTATACTTTCTGTGCGCTCTGTGCCTCTGTGTTGAAGAGCTTTTTTAACAGCCTGTCAGAGCTTGTGCGGCTAGTGCTGAAACCTAATCTGTTTCGATGTCGACGCCGTGTTGTTTTGCCGCTTTCCTGATGCGGGCCTTGATTTGTTCCACTTCGCCGGGCTGGTACTTATCAGCGTTCTTTTCGTGGTTTATATATGACCATGCCGCCCGGACATGCTCCGGCGTATCGATCGGGTACTTTTTGTTAGTCGGGTCAGCAAACTGGACGTCGCCGTATTTATGCTCGCCCTCGGTCGGGCTAACGTCGTCGCGTTCGTGAATTTTTTGAGTTGCCATTGCTGTATTGGGTTTAGTTGACGTTGCGTACCGGGCATCCCGGCTTAGCCAACTTAACCAGTAGAATACCCAAAGGTTTGCCCGTCTACGACAGACTGACCATTGCCTTGATCACCCCGGCCGAAGGGTCGAGCCAGCCGGTAAACGTGGCGGCTACTTCATCAAAATCGACGCGGTGGGTGATAAACGCGTCGGCATCGACGGCCCCCGTTTTCAGCGCATTCATTACCTGTTCAAAATCAGCGCGGGTGGCGTTGCGGCTACTCATCAGGGTGGCTTCGCGCTTATGAAACTCCGGGTGGCTAATGCTGATCGTACCTTTCTGCAACCCCACCAGCACATACCGACCGCCATGCGCCAGGTACGAAAACCCCTGTTCGATAGCCCGTAGGCTCCCCGTCGCGTCGATCACAACGGTGGGCATGTCGCCCCCGGTGATCGCCCGAATCTGTTCCATTGTATCGTCGGCGCGGGCGTTTACCGTGTGGGGAATGCCCAGCCGGTCCCGGCAGAAAGCCAGCCGGTTGTCGGCCAGATCGAGGGCCGTCACGGTGGCCCCGGCCAGTTTGGCAAAGGTCATCACCCCCAGCCCGATCGGCCCCGCTCCCATCACCAGCACGTGTTCGCCGGGTTGGATGTCCGCCCGCCGAATGCCGTGCGCGCCAATCGCCAGCGGCTCCACCAGCGCCAGCTGATCGAGACTTAGCCCGTTGCCGGGCAGCAGCGCATAGGTCGGTACGGTGAGGTACTCGGTCATGCCCCCGTCGATATGCACCCCCGCCACCTGTAGCCGTTCGCAGCAGTTGGTTTTCCCCGCCCGGCAAGCCACGCAGTAGCCGCAGTGAAAGTATGGCATGATCGTCACCGTTTCGCCCACCCGGCAATCCGTATCCCCATCGACCGATATCAGTTCACCCGCCAGTTCATGACCCAGCACGCGGGGATAGCTGAAATACGGCTGCGATCCGTCGAAGGCGTGCAAATCGGTGCCGCAGATGCCGATGCGCCGAATGCGAACGAGCGCGTGGCCAGGCTGTGGGGCGGGCATAACATCGGTGCGGTAGTCGAGCTGACCGGGGGTTGTACAGACAAGGGTTTTCATGCGGCAATACTAAGTGATAACAGGCAAGGAAGCGATTTTACGACACAAACTACCCAACAGCAAAAAAGCCCCGTACTGGGGCTCCTTCGCATTTACTGGCTTATCAGGTTCTTGATTCAACCGTGAAAAAAGTCTTTCATCTTGTCGAAGAAGCCCTTTTCGTTCTTGTTCGGCTTGGGCTGGAAATTCGGCGAGTTGCGCAGTTTTTCCAGCATCGTCCGCTCGTCCGACGACAGCTGTTTGGGTGTCCAGACGTTGACGTGTACCAGCTCGTCGCCCCGGCCGTAGCCGTTCAGCTCTTTGATACCCTTTCCTTTCAGCCGCAAAATCTTGCCGCTCTGCGTACCGGGTTCGAGCGTAATCCGGGCCTTACCGTCGATAGTTGGCACTTCAACGCTGGTACCAATGGCGGCATCCACGAAGTTGACGTACAAATCAAACACGACGTTGTTGCCATCGCGCTTGAGGTCGGCATCCTCCTCTTCCTCCACAACGATCAGCAGATCACCGGCAACACCACCACGGGGCGGCACGTTGCCTTTACCACCCACCGATAGCTGAATGCCTTCGGCAACACCCGCCGGAATTTTGAGCGGAATAACATCTTCCTGCAACACGCGACCTTCGCCGAAGCAAACGTCGCAACGGTCGGTGACGAGCTTGCCTTCGCCGTTACAGGTCGGGCAAGTGCTGGTCGACACCATCTGACCGAGCATCGTGTTAACAACCTTACGGGTCTGTCCGGTACCGCTACAGGTCGAGCAGGTTTGCACGGCGGTGCCGTTTTTGGAACCGTTGCCGCCACAGGTCGTACAGGTGACGTGCCGCTTTACCTTGATCTTTTTCTCGACGCCGTTGGCAACCTCCTGCAAGTTCAGTTTCAGCTTGATACGCAGGTCAGACCCGCGCCGGACGCGCTGCCGCTGCCCACCGCCCCCTGACCGCCCCGGAAGAAGCTGCCGAACGGAGAATCGTCGCCGAACACATCGCCAAACTGGCTGAAAATATCGTCCATCGATGGCCCACCGGCACCGTAGCCACCGCTGGCCGCACCGCCCATACCGGCGTGCCCAAACTGGTCGTAACGCGCTTTTTTCTGCGGATCGTTCAGAACGTCGTAGGCTTCGGCAGCCTCTTTAAACTTTTCCTCGGCCGACGGATCGTCCGGGTTTTTATCCGGGTGAAACTGGATCGCCATCTTGCGGTACGCCTTTTTCAGGTCGTCTGCCGAGACGTTCTTATCGACCCCCAGAACTTCGTAATAGTCGCGCTTCGTTGCCATAATATTATAAAGAGTGAAAGAATGAAAGAGCGAAAGAGCGATTGCCGACATAGACAGCTTTCGCTCTTTCACTCTTTCACTCTTTCGCCATTAATTACCCACAATCACCTTGGCGAAGCGGAGAACCCGGTCGCCGAGATAGTACCCTTTTTCTACTTCGTCGATGACCTTACCCTTCAGATCGGGGCTGGGGGCCGGAAACTGCGTGATCGATTCGTGCAGATCGGCGTCGAAGGGTTCGCCTTTCACCGTCATCGGTTTCAGGCCCTTACTTTCCAGTGTTTTGGTCAGTTTGGTATAAATCAGGTCGACACCCTGCTTCACGGCGGTACCATCGTCGGTGGCGTTCATCGATTGCATGGCCCGTTCGAAATCGTCGATGACGGGCAGGAGCGACTTCATCAGCCCTTCGTTGGCGCTGTTAATCATATCCAGCTTTTCGCGGGCTGTCCGGCGACGGAAGTTCTCAAAGTCGGCGTAGAGCCGCAGGTATTTGTCTTTCAGTTCAGCCATTTCGGCCGACGTTTTGTCAGACGCGCCAGTGGTTTCAGCGGCTTCGCCACCGTTGACGGTTACGGCTTCGTCGCTGCTTAGCTCGTCGTTGGTCAGGTTGTCAGGCTGCTGTGTATTGGGGATGGACTGCTCGTCCGTTTGTTCGGGATTGGTCATGGTTGAGTATCTGTTTCGCTTCCAGAAATTCATGGAGACCAGTGTACAAAAGATCGGCCAAAATCGATACATCTGCCAATATGTCGGTACGCCGGTCAGGCGGTCAGCGCGGGGTCTCGAATTTTTGGCTGCCGGTTGGTGTTATGCCGAAAGTTCGTCCTATCGATTATGCATTCGTCCGTACAACGCCATACACAGCTGATCAAGGTCAAGGCAATCGAGCTTGGCTTCGACTTCTGTGGCGTCGCGAAGGCCGACTTTCTGGAAGAGGAAGCCCCCGGCTCGAAAGCTGGCTGAAGAACGGCATGCACGGACAGATGAACTACATGGCCAATCATTTCGACAAACGGCTCGATCCGCGTCTGCTTGTCGACGGGGCCAAGTCGGTAGTAACGGTGCTGCTCAACTACTACCCCGCCGAACCCCTTCCCCAGCAACCCGACGACTACAAGCTATCGAAGTACGCCTACGGCACCGACTACCACTTTGTGCTTAAAGACAAGCTGAAAGAGCTGATGACGTATATCGGTGACGTTATCGGCGAAGTCGGCGGACGCGCTTTTGTTGATTCGGCACCGGTCATGGACAAAGCCTGGGCGCAACGATCGGGAACGGGCTGGGTTGGCAAACACAGCAACCTGATAAACAGGCAGATCGGCTCGTTCTTTTTTATCGGCGAACTGATTCTGGACCTTGAACTGGAACCCGACGGCCCCATCACCGACTACTGCGGTACCTGCACCCGCTGCCTGGACGCCTGCCCCACCAACGCTATCGTCGGGCCCTACGTGGTCGACGGCAGCAAATGCATATCCTATTTCACGATCGAGCTGAAAGACGCTATCCCGACGGAGGTGCAGGGGCAGTTCGATAACTGGATTTTTGGCTGCGACATCTGCCAGGATGTATGCCCCTGGAACCGCTTTTCCCGCCCCACAAGACGCCCGCTTTCGATCCGCACCCTGATCTGGCGCAGTTCAGCCGCACCGATTGGGAAGAGATTACGGAGGACGTATTCCGCGAAATTTTCCGGCGATCGGCAGTTAAACGAACCAAGCTGGACGGGTTGAAGCGCAATGTGCGTTTTAGCCAGCCCGACATTACTCAAGCGCCACAATAAGTAATTATACTTACCTGCTGCCTAAATTTAATTTGCCATACGAGCTTGCTATACCAACTTTGTGCCTATTAAGTATATGAACGTAACTTCATTGACCTATCTATGCAACGTGATCGTACTAGAACGGAGCAGCGTCTACTCGACGCTGTCGAGCAGATTATTACCGAAGATGGCCTCGATCAGGTGGGTGTCAACCGAGTTTCCCGGCAATCGGGCATCACCAAAATTCTGATATACCGTTATTTCGGCGGTATGGAGGGGTTGCTCCAGGCGTATTATCTACGCAAAACAACGCCCCGGCCCCACTTCTCCTACGACGTCGAGGCCCTGAAACGTATGTCGATTGCCGAGATCATGGATACGGTCTGTGAACATACGCTGCGGGAATACCGGACTCTGCGAAATGACGGCTACATGCTGGAGTTTCTGCGGGCTGATCTGATGGGCAACGAGCTGGCAAAAAACCCGCTGACGAATGAGCGAAACGGTATGCTCCGGCAGGCTATCGATCAGATTGCGGCTGTCCTGAACGCAAAGAGCGCTCAGAATGCCCGGCCATTCACCGCCATCATCACGTGTGCCATGTCATTTCTGGTGTTTATGAGTCAGCAAAAGCGCAGTATTCTCGACATCGATTTAAGTACTGAAGAGGGCTGGAGTCAGATAGAGAACTCCATGCGCCGGATTTACAAAGGAGTCGGGATGCTGGTCGAAGCGGAATTAGCTGACCGGGCTGAAAAACCGCTTTAGGGACTGCCCCACCCGCCAGACGTCTTCGAACGAATTGTAGAGCGGAGTCGGGGCAAGCCGGATACAATCGGGTTCGCGCCAGTCGCCGATGATTCCGTCGTGGGTGAGGTGATCGAACAAGGCTTTCCCCTGCTTTCGCACGAGCAACGACAATTGGCACCCACGCTGACTAAATTCATCGGGCGTCAGTTGCTGAATAGCGTCGTACTGCGAAATGATGTAGGCTAGAAAGCCCGTCAGATGCTCGCTCTTCTGCCGCATGGCCGTCAGCCCCGCTTCGGCCGTAACACTGAGCGCAGCCCGGTGCAGCGCCAGCGCCGGGATAGGTGGCGTACTGACTTGCCAGCCGTCGGCACCGGGGGCCGGAACGAATCCGGGCGTCATCCTGAAGCGTTCGTCTTCGCGGTAGCCCCACCACCCTGCCAGCCGGGGCAGGTTTTGATCGTGGTGCTTTTCGTGAACAAACACCCCCGAAATTCCCCCGGACCGCTGTTGAGGTATTTGTACGAGCACCAGGTGGCGAAGTCGACGCCCCAGTCGTGCAGGCGCACCGGCACATTGCCAATAGCGTGAGCCAGGTCAAGCCCGATCGGAATGCAGTGCTGCTGCGCCGTTGCCGCCAGGGCAGCCATGTTATAAACCTGCCCGGTGTAGTAATTCAGGCCACTGAGCCAGATCACCGCCAGTTCGTCGGCATGCTCCGCAATAGCCCGCTGAATATCGGTCGTGTGAATCAACTGGTCATCCTGCGGAGCCACTTCAATGATTGCGTCGGCGGGCGAAAAACCCCGGTGCTTCACGTGCGTTTCAAGCGCGTACTGATCCGACGGAAAATCGCCTTTGATGGTCAGGATCTTGTATTTTGTCGCCGTAGGCTGGTAGAACGACGCCAGCAGCAGATGGATGTTCACTGTCAGCGCATTCATGGGGCATACCTCGGCGGCAGTTGCACCAACGATCTCGGCCAGTGCCTGTTTGCAGCTCTCGTGGTAGTTCAGCCAGGGTCGCCCCGCTCCTTCCCGCTCGCGTTCGTCGGCCTGTTCAAACCAGCCTTCTACGCCGAGGTTCTGCCACGTATCGAGTTCATGATTCAGCGCCTGCCGGGCGGCTTTCGGTTGCAGACCGAGCGAGTTACCACACAGGTAGATCAGGTCGCGCCCGTCGCGCTGGGGAATAAAAAAACGATCCCGGAACGGAGCCAGCGCGTCGGTCTGATCGAGGTGCCGGGCGAAGGCAAGGGTATTTTCGTACGTCATAAGGTAGCCGCAAGCTATGCATAACATGACCGTTTCCAACTGATTTTGTTTGGAACGATGTAGGTTTGCAACTCCCGGCCGTTCCACGTTTCAGTCGTTTTTCTGCCCATGACCCACCCGCTATCACGCCTTGCTTTACTGCTGCTGCCTGCCCTATCGGTCGCCTGTTCATCGGCTACGCTCCGAATCAATCAGACGGGAGCGACGAGTACCTACTGCGATCCGCCGTTGGCGTACACGTACGATGCGTCGACCCGCCCGATCGCCAATCTCGACTCCGTTCTGGCCGTCAGTCCGGCGCTCACGCAGCAGTTCTCCCGCCACGATCTGCTGATCGCTAATGCCGTTGCGATCATTCCACTGCTCCGGCAACTAACCACGCAGGTGACAACGCAGGAAGCCGACCGGCTCCGGCAGCAAATACAAACCCGGTTGCTGCTGGCCCAGACACAGGTATCCAGCGTGGCCGCTGAGCTTGATTGCGAAGGCGAACGCGCCGATCAGCTGGCTACGTACCTCGATCAGGCAGATACCAAGCGTGTTCGTCGCCTGACGATCGGCTCGGTTGTGGTCGGTGCCATTACAACCGTTGCAACGGCACTCATCGCGGGCGACAATGCCAACAAAGCGGTTGCTATCAGTGGTGGTCTGGTCAGCGCCGGGCTTGGCGGTGTGGCCGCTTTTTCGTCGGACCGGCGCATACCGTTTCAGCACGCCCGTAACCTGCTGACCGACATCTGGCTGGCAAAAGATCAGTCGACCGCTTATCCGCCGGTGGTATGGTATGTGCTTCACGAGAAAGCCTTCAGTAACAGCAGTCAGCACGTCATCGCTTACAATGTGCGGCAGCGGTGGCTCGATTATGTGTTGCCCGGCACGTCGGCCAGCGACCAGGCGTTGTACTTTGGAACGGGCGGAGCCTACCGGGCCGACGACCTCCACACGCGGGCCAATATGCTCAACCAATTGCAATCGTCGGTACGGTCAATTAACCAGGATTTGCAAAGCCTGCTGCTGAACCTGTCGAAAAGATAGCCGTGCGTTCGCGCGAATTTCAGGTTGCGGTCGGCGCTATGAACCTATTTCAGGATCCCGAAGAAAAAGCCGGAGTCAGACGATTATCAGCCCCAAATCGAACGTTATATAGGCTGATAGAGGTTAAGAGCGTATACTATTCATCAGATGGCCTTTGGAGCCGTTATTCACCCCCATGAAAAAATTTGTTCTGGCCAGCCTCGTCCTGCTGGCAACCGTGTCGGCGAAGGCGCAGATTATTAACCCGGTTCACTGGAGTTATGCCGCCAAAAAGACGAGCCCAACCGAAGCCGTTGTCTTTTTGAAAGCTACGATGGACAAAGGCTGGCACATCTATTCGCAGAACGTAAAGGAAGGCGGGCCGATCAAAACGTCGTTCACCTTCGATTCGTCACCAGCTTACGCGCTGGTCAGCAAAACGCAGGAGCCGAAACCGATCACCAAACTGGAGAAGACCTTCGATATGGAGGTGAGCTATTTCGAGAATTCGGTGATTTTCCAGCAAAAGGTCAAGCTGAAAGGCAACGGACCCGTTACGGTAAAGGGCAAACTGGAATACATGAGTTGTAACGACCACAAGTGTTTGCCGCCCGATGAAGTTGCGTTCAGTATCCCCGTAAAATAAGTCATTACCACTATGCATTACCCTCGGATACTAGCCGGGAGCCGGGCGTGGCTGGCGCTTCTCTGGCTGGTTATCAGCCTGTTTGCCGCAGTGCCACTTCTGGCGCAGGATACCGTTTCGACGGCCGATATCGAGTTTACGCCCGTTGAGCAGACGCCCGCCGTTGCACCCACCAGCAGTACCGTCGTTACTCCGCAGGCTGCAACCATCGACACGGCAGCGAGTACCGTTGCTCCCGCCGACGTGCCAACCGTCGGGGCAACGCCTGAACCGGTGAAAGATTCGCTGTGGGTAACGTTTCTAGCCGGGCTAGTCGGTGGCTTCGCGGCTATTTTCATGCCCTGTATTTTTCCGCTGTTGCCCATGACCATTAGCTTCTTCACCAAGCAGTCGGGCACACGGGCGAAGGGCATTCGCAACGCGCTGCTGTACGGCGCGTCGATCATTGTCATTTACGTGGCGCTGGGCCTGTTGATTACGGTAATTTTCGGTGCCGATGCGCTGAACGACCTGTCGACCAACGGTATTTTCAACTTTGCCTTTTTCCTGCTGCTGGTCGTCTTTGCCGCGTCGTTTTTCGGCGCGTTTGAACTCATGCTCCCGACAAGCTGGGCCAACAAAATGGACGCTAAAGCCGATCAGGGCGGTCTGATAGGCATTTTCTTCATGGCCGCCACGCTGGCGCTGGTGAGTTTCTCCTGTACCGGCCCAATCATCGGTACGCTGCTCGTTCAGGCGGCTTCGATGGGCGAACTACTCGGTCCGGCAATTGGCATGTTTGGCTTCGCGCTGGCCCTGGCGCTGCCGTTCACGCTGTTTTCGCTGTTCCCCTCCTGGATGACGTCACTGCCGAAGTCGGGTAGCTGGCTCAACTCGGTGAAAGTGGTACTGGGCTTTCTGGAGCTGGCACTGGCCCTGAAATTCCTCTCCAACGTCGACCTGGCCTACCACTGGGAATGGTTCGACCGGGAGGTGTTCATCGTGCTTTGGGTCATTATCTTCGGCATGCTGGGCTTTTACCTGCTGGGTAAACTGCGCTTCTCGCACGATAGTGAGCTGACCAGTATTTCGGTGCCCCGGCTGTTTCTATCAATCGTTTCGCTGGCCTTTGCGCTCTACCTGATTCCGGGTCTCTGGGGCGCTCCACTGCAATCGGTTTCGGCCTTTCTACCCCCCCAGCAAACGCAGGATTTTGATCTATACACCCGGTCGCTGCTCGCTGCGCCGGTCGCTGAAACGGGCACTACGCCAGCCAAGAAGTATGGTGATCTGTTTGAAGCTCCGCTGGGCCTGAACGCTTTTTTCGATTACGACGAAGGGATGGCTTACGCCAAGAAAATGAACAAGCCGGTTATGATCGACTTTACGGGTCATGCCTGCGTCAACTGCCGGAAGATGGAAATGGCCGTATGGCCCAAGCCAGACGTGCTGAAACGCCTGCGCGATGACTACGTATTGATTCAGCTGTATGTCGACGACAAAACTGAACTGCCCGCCACTGAGCAGCGTGTGTCGAGCTACAGTGGCAAAACGATCAAAACGATTGGCAATCAGTGGAGCGATCTACAGGCCAGCCGATTCAACACCAATTCGCAGCCTTACTACGTGCTGCTTGGCAACGACGGCAAGGAACTGGTGCAGCCGCAAGGGGCCGATTACGAGCCGGATGACTTCATCAAATTCCTCGACAACGGCCTGAAAGCGTATTAGCATTTCCCAGACCTGACATCACACGCGCTACAAATAAGAAAGCGGCTGGTTCGGAAGAACCAGCCGCTTTCTTATTTGTGCTGTACAACTTTATTGATGGCTCATTTCGCTGTCTTTTTTGCAGCAGCTGGGTAGTTTGTTGTAGCCTGCTTCATCAGCCACTACGTCCTCGGCATCGTACCCCGTTTTGCTGATGTTAGCCTTTAGTTTGGCTACGTCGGTTTTCGCGGGGTTGTATTTGATCGTGACGACTTTCGATTTCACATCGAGACTCGCTTCTTTGACGCCTTTCTCAAACGCCAGATTCCGCTCGATACGCGCTTTGCACATACCGCATACGGCCGACGTTTTGATCTTTACTTCTTTGTCTTTGTCGTCGCGGGGGCCGGCAAACGTGATGCTGAACAACATCAGCGATGTAAGAACGGTCAGAAACAGGTTACGAATCATTGGACAGTAAGTTTAACGGTTAAAGTTCAATGTTTAACATTCATATTGATGGCAGGCCAAGCCTTGCCTGATATACGTTAAACGCAATTTTTATATCAATGGTGCATTCCATTCATGGAGCGGCCGTTCATTTTGTGCATGCCCCGCATCGACGCCATCGTCATCAGGCTCGGCGATAGACGCAGGTAAATTTCGCCGGAAACGGGCATTTTTCCGTATACCGACTGCAACAATTGATCCGGCATACTCAGCGTCGTCTGCGCCCCCAACACCAGGTCGGTATTTTTGTATTGCACGATGCGGTAGTTCATACCCAGCGTCAGGCTGTTGATGGTTAGCACAGGATTGCTGCGGAAAGCATCGGGCGTCGGCGAATTGCCAACTCCTAGCAGCACCAGCTCTTCCGCCGATTTACCGACGTTTTCATAGCGGCCAAAGAAATTGACTTTATTCAGTTGCAGGCTGCTTTCCGCCAGAAACGAGTTCTCCGGCCGACCGGATGTGTGGGCTTCGCCGGGGTGTCCGTTCAGCCCGAAAACGAAGGCTGAGGTGATATAGCTCTGCGGACCCAGCCCTTTGCTGTGCAGCACAGACGCCGTCGTACGGAACACGTCTTCATCGCCGTGCAATACTTCCGGGCTTTTGATGAATCCCTGCGAAAACTGAAACGCCAGCGACGGCGACGGATTAACCGACAGGCGGTACGAGTAACTATCGAAGCGGGGCCGATCGAAATTGTAGCGGTTCTCATCGGGTTCACGCCCCTTGAACGTCGACGCTTCGAGCTTCGCCCATTTGTAACGGAAACCTACCGTCGCGACGCCGAATGTGATGTGCGTGGCATCCTGCCAGTGGTGGCTCAGCGGAGCGTCGGATATGCCGAAAGCTGAAATGCGGTGCATAAATACGGGCGGGCCAATGGTGGGTTCGCCGGGGTAGCCCAGGTAGCCGTACAGGTCCATATCGCGGTTAAACGAATGACTGTAGCTAACCGACAGTTCCGATACGATATCGTGTGGGTGCTGCTTATCAATCAGGGGCCGCCCTTCGTAGCTTTCCCCGGTTTGAAACAACAGCGGATACCCCCGTTCCCGACCGTCAGCGCGTCGAACGAGAACATAGCCCGCGCCTGAAACAAGCCCTTCCGACCCACTTTGCGCTGCGCCATCCCCATAAACCAGTTGGGTGCGCCGAACTGCTTCGCCCGTCCACGACCATCGGGGTTGTTGCTGTTCTGCCCCGTGTAGCGTAGGTAGATCGCGTAGTGCATCATATACGACCAGCCTTTCGGTGTGGTTGGCGTCATATAGGCATACATCGGTGTGTTGTCGGGGTGCCACGACGTTCCCGACCCGTTGCGGTTCATCGGCAGATTCCGGGACAGCGAATGGGTCATGCCCGGCATGGATTTGCCCATCGTCGTGTCCATCGTCAGGCCGTGGTTAGCACCATGCATATTCATGCCCGGCATGGATTCGCCTGGCATAGTGGTGTCTTTAGCCATGCTCATGTTCATCCCGGCATGGTGGTCGTGCTGGGCCTGAGCGAACGGGGCTACGGCTAGTAAGAGGAGAATTGAGAAAACGTTTTTCATAGGTTGTATTTGTAAATTACCCTCACCCCCCACCCCTCTCCCAAAACGGGAGAGGGGCTTCTCTCAGATGGAAAGTGAGGACGGATGCGGGACGGGTGATCGGAGATTCCACCTAACCACCGAAAACTGTAAACCGTAAACCTGTTTTATGCTGCCATCGCGCGGCACTCTTCGGCACACTTGCGACAGGCTTCGGCGCAGGCTTTGCAGTGGGCCACGTGATCGGCGTGTTTTTCGCACTCGGCCGCGCACGCTTCACAAGCTTCGGCGCAGACGGTCATATACGACTTCATAAACTGCGAACCACGGGCTTCCAGTCGGCCACAGAGCGTGCAGATGTCAGCACAGTCGCGGCAGAGTTTGATGCAGGCGGTCAGGTCGTGGCCTTTGCTGTCTTCCTCGCCCATTTCGAGCAGAGCTGTCACGCAGCGCTCGCAGGTTTCAGCGCAATCAAAGCAAGTGTCGGTGTGGGTGTGTTCGTGTTGCATAGCTTCCATGCTGTCAGGTAGTTTTAATGACCAACGTTGATCTGTTAAAATAACCCGCTACAACGAATTCCGTTTTTACAGAATTCCGGGACGTTATCAACTGGACCATGTAGCTTGGACCGGCCAACGCGTGGGTCTAGGTCTGGTGGACGCTCCAAGGCAACCATTCAGGGCGGTGGCATTTTGGCTACTTCGCGACCGTCCACACCTAGAAGGCGCAGACGACAAACTGTAGCTTGGACGTCCACGTCCGAGTGGGCGCGATAGCGACCAAGCAGCTGCCGCCTGCGTAGTTGCCCTGACGGGCACCCGGACGTGGACGTCCAGGCTACATTTACTGGGCTACAGCGTATCGAGGCTGCGTCGGTTGACCTGCGCGGCTTTGCGGAATTGGCCCGGCGTTTGGCCGACGACCTGCCGGAACTGGTTCGACAGGTGCTGCACGCTGCTGTAGCCTAACCGCCATGCCATTTCGCTCAGCGTCAGTTCGCCGTACCGCAGCCATTCCTTTACTTTCTCGATCTTCAGCGCGATCACGTATTTCTCGACGTTCTGCCCTTCGCTGGCGGAGAACAGACTGCTCAGGTACGAGTATTCGTAGCCCAGCTTACGCTCCAGAAAGGTCGAGATGTTTTCGGTCGGCAGGCGTTCGCCTTTGAGATGCTGAATTTCGTTGATGAGCAAGACTTTCGTATGCTCCACCAGCGACTGCCGCCGGTCGTCGACAAGGTCGAATTCATTATCCTGCAATACACGCCGGATATCGTCCATCGTTACAGACGGGGGCAGTTCGCCGATCTCGACTTCGCCCAGTTCGACCCGGCCCACTGTCAGGCCCATCGCTTCAAGTTCGTCGCGTACGACCCGTTTGCAGCGGTTGCACACCATGTTTCGGATTGTCAGCGTGGTCATCAGCGTTGGGGTTTGAAGCGGAAGCCGACGTACACCATAGCCCCCGTGATGGGTCCCCACACGCGCGAACCAGCATCGAAACTGGTGCTGAACGGGTCGTTGGGGCTTATTATTGGGTCGGTTTGCCGGAAGCCGGTTAGGTTTTCACCGCCCAGATACAGCTCAAACCCGCTACGAAACGCCCGGCTGACCTGCGCGTACAACGTCGCGAAACCGGGCGAATAGGCCGTAGGCATATTTTCGTAGCTGGTGTGGACATAACCTTCGCGTAGGTACGGAATCCGGCGGGGACCGTTCCATTGCAGCGTCGCGTCGAACTTCCATTTGTCGAACGGCAGTGCATAGCCGGCATTCAGCAGCACCCGGTCGCGCGATACCATCATCTTGGGCAGCAGCCGCGACTCGCCGAACGGTCCGCCCATCGTCTGCTGCACGTCGAACAACCGGTACGCCAACTTGACATCGAACCGGCGGGCGGGCTGTATGTTTAGTTCGGCCTGAAAACTGTTGGCGTATGACTGCCCACCCCGCCCCTGACTACTCAGGTTGTAGAAGTAAATTTCGCGGGGATGATCGACATCAACGATCAGCTGATTCTCAAACGTCGTGCGGTGAAAGTCGGCCACGAACGATGATTTCATACCCAGCAGCTGAAAATCCTGACTCAGGCTCAGGCCGTAGTTCCACGAGATTTCGGGTTGCAGCGTCGCGTCGTTGATGATGGCGCGCGAACTGACGAAGTAGCCGAAGTTCTCGATCAGCAGGTTCGGCACTCGAAAGCCCCTTCCCCCCGACGCCCGCAACGTCAGGTGGTCGTTGAGGTTGTATTTGAGGTGGGCGCGGGGTGTTAGCTGCGCGCCGAACAGGTTGTGGTAATCGAATCGGCCGCCCAGCACCAGCGTCAGCTTATCCGAGTCGGTGTAGGTGTATTCGGCAAACACGCCCGGCACCGACTCAGTCCGGCTCATCTGAATCGGGGCCAGCGACTCGCGGTAATCATCGAGCAGGTAACTCAGCCCCGCTTTGTAGGTGTGGTTGGTGTTGCCAATGATGTTCTGGTAAATCAGGTTGGCGTAGAACGTGCGCTGCTGCCCCGAATATGGCCGGAAACCGAAGTTAGCCGTTTGGTCGTGGGTCAGTCCGTTTAGAATCAGGCCCAGCCCTTTGTACGGCTTGTCGGGGAACAGAATGGCCGTTTTTGAGAAGAATTCGAGCCGTTTGGTCGTGTTGCCGAAGTCGTAACGCGTCGGGCCGTACCGCGATAGCTGGCCCCCATCGCGGTCGTCGTACAGGGCTTTCACGCCAAACTGCGCCATAAACCGGTCGCTACTATACTTGTAGCGGTTGATCGCGTTGAGCTGGGTGTAAAGCGGCAGATCGCGGAAGCCGTCCCCGTTCTGATCGAGTTCCGCCCGCTGCGTGCTGGCGTGGCCCAGCACCCCGACACTCCACTTCTTGTTAATCGGCTGCGACCAGTTAACGTTTCCTTCAAAGCGCCCGAAGCTGTTGGCGTAACCGTTGAGAAACAGGCGATCGGGCGAGTCGGGCTTTTGCAGTTCGATGTTCATCTGCCCGCTCATGCTCTCGTAGCCGTTTACCACCGACCCCGCCCCCTTACCAACGTCGATGCTCGTGATCCAGGTGCCGGGAATGTAGTTCAGCCCAAAGGTCGTCGCCAGTCCGCGAATGGTCGGAATATTCTCGACGTTGGTTTGCACATACTGCCCGCCCAGCCCCAGAAACTGAATCTGCTTGGCCCCCGTCACGGCATCGGCAAACGACACGCTCACCGACGCATTCGTCTCGAAACTCTCCGACAGGTTGCAGCAGGCGGCTTTGGCGAGGGTTCGCTGCGTAATAAGCTCGGTCTGAATGGGGTTGATCCGGTCGACCTGCCCCGGCGACCCCGAAACGGTTACGGCTGCCAGTGTCCGTTCCGCCCGCAGCGTTGCCGTTATGGGCCTTGTTGGGTCGGCAATCGTTAATGTATCGGCTTGGTAACCAACGTAGCTGATAGCCAGCCGCCGAACCGAATCGACCACCGGCAGGGCAAACCGCCCCAGCGAGTCCGTCGCTGCCCCAACCGTCGTGCCGAGCCAGTAGACGTTAGCCCCGACGAGCGGTACGCGTTTAGTATCGACCGTTTCGCCAACTGTGCCGCGTAGCATCACGACCGTTCGCAGCGTGTCGGTGTGTTGATTTGATTGATTGGAAAGTGTATCGGACTGCGCCAGAACCGGCAGGGACACCGCCAGCATCAGCCCCAGAAAAAGATAGTGCATGAAGAATCAAATTGGTAAACGAAACAGAAGAGCGGCTGCATCGCGGGAATACAGGCCGGACTTGACGAATCGAACCAATCAGATCAGCAGGGTCTGCACGAACGTGAGGATATCACGCCCGGAGAGGGCAACCGGTGGGGAATGAAACGCACTGGCGAGGGCGCTTTGCTGGTCGAAAAGCCAGCCCAGCAGGTGCCTGACGAGCGCAACGGCACCCGTCACAACCGCTTCGGCAACGACCTTAACGAAGTGCGCGATCAGCTGACTCAGCGACGATGACGTTTCGACGTTGTCATACGACAAGTCATCGTCGCAGCAGTCGGTTTTTTTGACCATCGTCTGGCCGGTCGGTGCAGCCTGGGCATCGCTGGCGCAGGCTTTTGCGGGTGTCTGTGCGCTGAACGCAACGACGACCGTCTTTTTCTTGCCGCGCATCTGACACGTATGCTCAACCAGGCCAAAGCCGGTACTGCTCAGCAGCACGACGCAGGCCATCAGGACGTTGAACAATTGAAAAAGAGCGCGTTTCATAGACAGATCAAAAGTAGAATTACCTGTCAAGATTTGCAACTAGTACGCATAAAAGCTCGAAATCCTGTACGACAAAACCGGTATCGTGTTAGTTTTCCCGACCAAACCCGTCACCGTTATGTATACGCTTGCTCAGGCCACCGTTCAGCTTCGTCAACAGATCAGTCAGTTTACTACGCTGTCCGACGAAGAATGGAATCGGCTGGTGCCGCACCTGACGCTCGTGACCCTGAAAAAGCAGCAACCATTCGCCCAACAGGGCATCGTAGCCGACCGGATCGGGATGGTACTCGACGGGGCACTACGGCAATTCTACACAAAAGACGGCGAGGAGCGAACGACGTATTTCTTCTTTGAACACCAGCTTACCGGGGCCTACATGAGCTGCGTAACGGGCCATCCTTCGCCGGTCACCATCGAAGCCCTCACCCCTACCACCTGCATCAGCTTTCCCTACGCCGTGCTGCATAGTCTATTCGACACGTGCAGCGGCTGGCAACGATTCGGGCGGTTGTTGGCCGAGTACCTGATGGTCGCGCTGGAAGAACGGATGGCGGGCCTGCTGTTGCTCAGCCCCGAAGAGCGGTACCTGGCCCTGCTGGAAGGGCCACACAGAGAACTGCTTCGGCGCGTGCCACAACACTACATCGCCAACTACCTGGGTATTACGCCGGTCAGCATGAGCCGTATCCGCAACCGCATCCGGCCGCGGTAAGCGCATTCCTTATCTTTTGTTATCGTTTCGGCACCCGGCCCGGCGGCACCTTTGTCACATCAATCACAAGCCAAACCGATACCGTCATGCATACGATCTTAGGAGCCGGTGGACACGCATCCGGCGCACTGACCCGCGAATTAATCAACGCCAAACTACCCGTTCGGCTCATCAGCCGCCGACCCATTACCACCGACGCGCCCAACGTAAGCTGGCAACCCGCCGACCTGCTCAACTACGACGAACTAGCACGGGCCACGAAGGGCGCTACCGTGCTGTACCTCTGCCCCGGCCTGCCCTACGACAGCAATGTCTGGCGGCAGCAGTGGCCAACCATCGTTCGCAACGCCATCGATGTCGCCAAAGCCAATCAGGCCCGGCTGATTTTTCTGGACAATGTGTACATGTACGGACTGGTCGACGGGCCGATGACCGAAACGACGCCCTACAATCCGATGAGTCCCAAAGGCGAGGTGCAGGCCCAGACAGCGACGACGCTAATGGACGAGGTCAGGGCCGGAAACCTGCGGGCTAGCATTGCGCGCTGCCCGGACTTTTACGGCAGCGGTGCCAGCAGTTTCTACGACTCCACCGTTCTCGACAAGTTTGCCAACGGGCAGCGGGCGCAGTGGCTCGGCCGGGTCGATAAGCGGCACAGCTATCTCTACCTGCCCGACATCGGCAAAGCGATGTATTTGCTGGGGCAGCAGCCGGACAGCGACAACCAGATCTGGCACCTGCCCACCGCCCCCGCGCTGACCGGACGCGAGTACATCAGCCTGGCCGCCGACGTGTTTGGCGTACCCGACCGCTACCTGACCGTGTCCAAAACCGTGACGCAGCTACTGGGTCTGTTTATGCCATTCATGAAAAACGTAGCGGAGGTATTTTACCAGTACGACCGCGATTACGTATTCAACTCCGACAAATTTGAGCGGGCGTTCGGTATGCAGCCAACCAGCTACCGCGAAGGAGTTACGGCCATTGCCAACCGCTTGCGTCAACCGGCGACAGTTCCCGACAAATCCTTGTCGCTGGTAGCCAGCTAGCACCCGTCTAACCTTCAACCAACACAAGCCGTTTGTAGCAGCACGACCCCGATCCGACAACGGGCGGGGCCGCGCTGCATGAAGAAAACAATCATCTACTGGTTTCGCAACGACCTGCGCCTGCACGACAACGAAGGGCTGTACCGCGCCTACGAAGACGCCGACATCGTTCTGCCCGTTTTCGTATTCGACCCCAAATCCGTTGCCCCGCTTCCCGACATCGACGTACCCAAAGCCGGTCCACACCGCGTCCGGTTTCTGCTCGAATCGCTGCATGATCTGCGCGAATCGCTCCGCAAACGGGGTAGCGACTTGCTGATTCGGATCGGCGATCCGGTCGAAGAGATTGCGAAACTGGCGCAGGAGCAGCAGGCAACGGCCGTCTACGCCGGTCAGGAAGCCACCACCGAAGAAATCGACCTGGAGCAGCAACTCGACAAGCGGCTCAAATCGGACGGCGTCGACCTGCGGCTGTTCTGGATGTTGTCGCTGTATCACATCGATGATCTGCCGTTCGACGTTTCCGAACTACCCGACGCCTACCGTGACTTTCGGAAAGGCTGTGAAAAAGAAGCCCACGTCCGGCAGGCGTTACCCGAACCAACCATCAGCCCCCTGCCGACAGATGTGACGGTGGGAAAGCTACCGACCTTTGCCAGTCTGGGCATGACAAAACCCAGCATCGACAAGCGGGCGGCTATCCAGTTTACCGGTGGCGAAACGGAAGCACTGGCGCGGCTGAACGACTATTTCTGGACCCGCGATCAGTTGCGCAATTACAAGTACACCCGCAATCAGTTACTGGGCGAAGATTATTCAAGCAAGTTTTCAGCCTGGCTGGCCAACGGCTGTCTGTCGCCCCGGCACGTGTACTGGGAAGTGAAACGCTACGAGCAGGAACGCAAAAAGAACGTGTCGACCTATTGGCTCGTGTTCGAGCTGATCTGGCGGGATTACTTCCGGTTTCAGGCAGCTAAGCAGGGTGCGCTACTATTCCAAGCAAAAGGTCCGCGCAAGGTATCTACGGAAGGCTGGGTAAAAGATAAGGACCTGTTTGCAAAATGGGCCGCCGGGCAAACGGGCATCCCCTTCGTGGACGCGGCCATGCGCGAACTCAACGCGACAGGCTACCTATCCAACCGCGCCCGACAGAACGTCGCCAGCCTGCTCATCACCCGCGACGGCAAACCCGACCTGAGCGTGTGGTGGCCGTGGGGGGCCGCGTACATGGAAAGCCGGCTCATCGACTATGACCCGGCTAGCAACTGGGGCAACTGGAATCTGGTCGCCAAAGTGGGGGCTGACCCGCGCAACGACCGGTATTTCAACATCTACACCCAGGCGACGAAGTACGACGCGAAGGGCGAGTACGTCAGGCTGTGGTGCCCCGAGCTGGCGGCTGTCCCAGCCGATAAACTGCAACTCCTTTCGCTCAACAATCCCGACGAACTGGCGGAATGGGGCGTTACGCTGGGCCGGAACTACCCCGAACCGCTGGTCGATCCGCAAAAATGGACGCGTCGGAAGGCGAAAACTGCCAAGCAATGACAGCCCATCCCGCAGTCTGAAACGACATAGATGACAAGAGAACTTATACGCGTGCGGCTCAGTTACTAATTAGGAAATCACCCCCCAGCTTCTTTCGTATCCGGCACCTGTTTCAGGCAAACAGGCTTGTTCCGATTTGCTACCGATTGATTTCAGTCCGGCTCAGTAGTGTTGATTCACGCATACGGTTTGCCTGCCTTTGTACAGGATCAGATTGCGTATGGTGGTACTACACTGGCCGGGACTATTCATTTTACACACTAGTAACCAACTAACTATGGGCGCATCAAGCGAGACCTTCAGTAAACGAGAAAAAGAAAAACAACGGCAGAAGAAAAAGCAGGATAAACAGGAAAAGCGCGAAGACCGGAAGGCGAATGCCAGCAAAGGGCAGGGTCTCGATCAGATGATGGCGTATGTTGACGAGTATGGCAACATCACCAACACCCCACCGAACCCACAGCGTCGCAGTACGGTAGCGCAGGAAGATATCGCTATCAGTGTAGCCCGGCGGGGAGCCGAGCCACCGGAAGATCTTACGCGCCGGGGAACGGTAACTCGCTTCGACTCATCGAAGGGCTACGGCTTCATTCAGGACGGCCAGAGCCAGCAAAGCGTGTTTGTGCACCAGAACGAGCTGATTGATTCAATCCAGCAAAACGACAAGGTCACGTTTGAGATCAAGATGACACCTAAAGGGGCCAGTGCGACCAACGTACGGAGATGGGTCAACGAGCCGGTGGCGGCTCCCGCACCACCCGAAGCAGCGTAACGCAGCAGGCAGCTATATGATGGCCTGGTCTCAGTGGCTTAAACAGCCACCGGGCCAGGCTTTTTGCTGTTCAGCAAATTCAGTAAGACCGCACCTTCGGCCCTCCCAATCGTTATGATTTATCTTTGCTGAAGCGTATTTTTGTCAGCTACGATCTGTTAGAAATACCCGTTCTGGCTGCGTTCATCACGATTTATCAGTAACCTGACTCTTCGTTTCTGTGAAACCCACTGCCCTGCTCGTTCTGCTTACCCTCCTGCTGACCAGTTGCGACAAACCGCTGTTTACGCAGCTTCCCGCCGAAGACACCGGTATTACGTTTGCCAATCGCATCGTGGACAACGACACGATGAACATCATCGACTTCGAGTACATTTACAACGGGGGCGGCACGGCCATTGGCGACTTCAACAACGACGGGCTGGCCGATATTTTCTTTACCGGCAATCAGGTCGAAAACCGGCTGTACCTGAACAAGGGCGAGTTTAAATTCGACGACATCACCAAAACGGCGGGCGTCGGCGGGGGTGGCAAATGGTGTTCGGGCGTCGCGCTGGTCGACATCAACAACGACGGCTGGCTCGACATCTACGTCGGTGCGACGGTGAGTAAGGTAGCTGCCCGGCGGGAGAACATGCTGTTTGTCAATCAGGGGGCGAAAAACGGGCAGCCGCCAGTGTTCCGCGAGATGGCGAAAGAATACGGTATTGCCGACGACGGCCACACAACCAACGCGGCTTTCTTCGACTACGACAACGACGGCGACCTCGACCTCTACGTGTTGACCAACACCATCGAGGAGTACCCCAACGCCTACCGCGCCCGCCTGACCGACGGCTCATCCATCACCACCGACCGGCTCTACCGCAACGACCCGAACCCTACGCTGGGCCACCCAGTCTTTACCAATGTCTCGAAACCGGCTGGTATTCAGATCGAAGGCTATGGACTCGGCATCAACATTTCCGACATCAATCGCGACGGCTGGAAAGACGTCTACGTGACGAACGACTACCTCAGCGACGACCTGCTCTGGATCAACAACAAGAACGGGACGTTTACCGATCGCGCTCCCGAATACGTGAAGCACACGAGCGGCTCGGCTATGGGCAACGATATTGCCGACATCAACAACGACGGGCTGGTCGATATTATGGCGGTGGATATGCTGCCGCGCGACAACTACCGCAAGAAAATGCTTGTCGGGCCGAACAACTACCAGACCTATCTCAACAATGATCAGTACAAGCACACGTACCAGTTCGTTCGTAACACGCTGCAACTGAATCAGGGTATGGCCCGCACCGATTCGGGCGGCACGCACCCGGTGTTCAGCGAGGTGAGCCTGTTCAGCGATGTCGCCGAAACCGACTGGAGCTGGACCCCCAGCCTACTCGATTTCGACAACGACGGCCACCGCGACCTGCTGATTACCAACGGCTTTCCGAAAGACGTTACCGACCGCGACTTTACCTCGTTCCGGGCGCAGAGTTCGTCGGTTGCGCCGAAAGATTTTCTGCTGGCGCAGATTCCGGTCATCAAAATCAGCAATTACGCCTTCCGCAACCGGGGCGAGTCGGGCGTGCCGACGTTTGAGGACGTGACCGAGAAGTGGGGGCTGAAAACGCCGTCGTTCTCCAACGGCGCGGCCTACGGCGACCTCGACAACGATGGCGATGTCGATTACGTGGTCAATAACATCAACGACTCGGCCTTCGTCTACCGCAACAATCTGGTCGAGAGTAAGCGCGAAAAAGCCAATTACCTGCGGATGAAGTTCGTCGGTGAGGGACAAAACCGCATGGGTCTGGGCGCGATTGTCGAACTGCACTACGGCAAAAACAAGGCGCAACAGGTCTACGAACACAGTCCGTACCGGGGCTACCTGTCGACGGTCGAAGCGGTGGCGCACTTCGGGCTGGGCGACGTGAAAACGGTCGATGAAGTACGGATTATCTGGCCGGGGCTGAACGGCGCTCCGCAGCATCAGCAGGTACTACGCAACGTGCCGGTTAATCAGGTGCTGACCGTCGATGTCCGCAACGCCCGCGATCCCTACGTGCCGACCGCCCAACCCGCCAGCCTGTTCACCGACGTTACCGACTCGCTGAACATCGCGTACCGACACAACGAACCCGACTATATCGACTTCAACACGCAGAAACTGCTGCCCCACAAACTCTCGCAGTTCGGGCCAGCCGTGTCGGTGGGCGACGTCAATGGCGACGGGCTGGACGATATTTTTATCGGTGGCTCGCGGCTCAACAAAGGACATTTTCTGGTGCAAACCCTTCGCAATGGCAAGCCGACGTTTGCCGAGCAGGATTTGCTACCCGAACCCGCCATTGCCGGGACGATGTACGGCGGATCAGGCAACGCCAAAGACAAGGCGCAGGAAGACATGGGTACGCTGCTGTTCGATGCCGACGGCGACGGCGACACCGACCTATACATTGCCAGCGGCAGCGTGGAAGGGCAGCCCAACTCGGCTACTTTTCAGGATCGGCTGTATCTCAACGACGGCAAAGGCAAGTTCAGCCTGACGGTGAATGCGCTACCGACGAACACCGTCAGCAAGTCGTGCGTGAAAGCCGTTGACTTCGACCGCGACGGTGATCTTGATCTGTTCGTTGGCGGGCGTATTGAACCCGATCATTACCCGAAACCGGTGTCGAGCTGTCTGCTGCGCAACGATTCCAAACCCGGTCAGCCCCGCTTTACCGACGTAACCAAAGCCGTTGCCCCCGCGCTGGTCAATGCCGGGCTGGTCTGCGACGCGCTCTGGACCGACGCCGACAACGACGGCTGGCCCGATCTGATGCTGGCCGGGGAGTTTATGCCGCTGACCATCCTGAAAAACCAGACCGGTAAAAAGCTGGAAGCCCTGAAAACCGATCTCACCGGGCAAACGGGCTGGTGGAACAGTCTGGTCGCGGGTGATTTCGACCGCGATGGCGACATCGATTACGTGGCGGGGAACCTGGGCCTGAACGCGCGGATGCGGGCGTCGGAGCGCGAACCGGTGCGGATGTACGCGGGCGACTTCGACAACAACGGTTTCTACGACGCTATCCCGACGCTGTTTATTCCCGACGAAAACGGCGTCAGCCGGGAGTTTACGCTGCACGGTCGCGACGATCTCATCAAGCAGATGATCGTGATGCGGAAGCGGTTTCCGCTGTACAAAGACTTTACGCAGGCCAGTATCGACAAGCTGCTGACGCCCGAAGAACGCGAAAAAGCGACGGTGCTCGAAGCCAATTACCTGAAGTCGGCCTACGTCGAAAACAAGGGCAACGGCACCTTTACCATCCACCCCCTCCCCGACCTCGCCCAGCTTGGCCCGATCTTCGGCATGGTGGCGCAGGACGTCGATCGCGACGGGAATCTGGATCTGATGCTGGTTGGTAACGATTACGGTGGCGAAGTACTGGTTGGCCGGTACGATGCCCTGAACGGCCTATGGCTCCGGGGCGACGGTGCCGGTGGCTTTGCACCCCAATCCATCGCCAAAAGCGGCTTCTACGTCCCCGGCGACGCCAAGGGGCTGGCGCAACTCACCGACGCGCGGGGCCGTCAGCTATTGGTCGCGTCGCAGAACCGGGGTCGGCTGTGCGTATTCCAGAACAGCAAACCCGCCCCCACCGTCCGGCTCAAACCAACTGATGCATCGGCCCTGCTGACCTACGCCGACGGCAAAAAACAAAAGGTCGAACTCAGCTACGGCAACTCGTTTCTGTCGCAGTCGGGCCGGTCGCTGCCGATTAGTCCGCAGGTCAAAACGGTCGATGTTATCGATTCGAGGGGCGTGAAGCGACGCGCTGCACTGTAAGCAGAATCAGAAAAGTCAGGTGAAACGGGTAGTCCAATAGTAGTTTGCCTACCCGTTTTTTTATGCCCATGCCAACGTAATCAGCGTGTTACGTATAGTGGTACAGTTATTGGCCGAACCCCGCTGTTCCCGGTTGTAACGAAAAGCCAAACATTGGATGATATGACGGGTTTTTATAAGAAACTCAATAACCAATGACACAAGCGCCCGCTAATTTCAAGCCCTTACGCTACGACCCTTCGTATGAGCAACCTGCGCCCGACGAGGCCGAAACCATCCAGGAGATTATCGACACGATGGCCGAAATCCAGCAGAAAACGTATCAATCGCAGGGGCACGCCATTCGCAGTGTACACGCCAAAAGCCACGCGTTGCTGAAGGGTAAACTGGAGGTGTTCGACAACCTGCCCGATTACCTGGCGCAGGGCTTTTTCGCCAAACCGGGCACGTACTCGATTGTAGCGCGCATTTCGACCCAGCCGGGCGACGTACTGCCCGACAGCGTATCGACACCCCGTGGTATTTCCATCAAAGTAGCGGGCGTAGAAGGTGAGCATCTGCCCGGTGCCGACGAGTCGACAACCCAGGACTTTATTCTGGTAAATAGCCCGATCTTCCCGCAAAAACTGAAAGATTTTCTGAGCGGCCTCAAGCGGTTCGACGCCCTGACCAACAAGGCGGAAGGGTTTAAGGAAGGTTTTTCTAAAGTGCTGCGTACCATCGGCGAAGCCGTCGGCTCCGACACCGGTGTGATGGCTGGTATGGGCGGACAACTGGCCACCCACCCAATGGGCGACACGTATTACTCGCAGGGGGCTTTCCTCTACGGTGAGTATATGGCCAAGTTTTCGCTGACGCCGGTCACCCCCAACCTGACGGCCCTCAAAGACCAGCCCATCGATATCGACCACGACGACGACGCTCTGCGCCATCTTTTGCAGGACTTTTTCGCCACCAACGGTGGCGAGTGGGAACTAGGGGTACAGCTATCGACCGATATCGAAAAAATGCCGGTGGAAGATGCGTCGGTGGAATGGCCGGAAGAAGAAAGCCCTTACCTCACGGTTGGTAAGCTGACGATTGCTCCGCAGGAAGGATGGACCGACGAAAAGGCGGCTGTGGTAGACGACAAAATGTATTTCAGCCCCTGGCACGGGCTGGCAGCCCACCGTCCGCTGGGTTCCATTCAGCGGGCGCGCAAGGCACCCTACAAAGCATCGGCGGAGTTCCGCCGGAACATGTACGGCAAGTCGGACAGTCCGGACGACGTAAAGTAAGCGTCACTCGTTTGTAGGCTGTCTAATGACAACAAAAGAGGTCGGGCTTGGAAGTCCGACCTCTTTGATAGAATCCTATAATTCTGTGTAAAGAAACTACTCCTGTTCGCTGACGACTTCGGCGAGCGGGCGCAGGTTACGCTGCTCTTCTTCGTTATACGGGAAGATGTCCAGAATCTTGGTGATATTGACGTCGGTGATCTCAAACGGGTCGAGCGACGATTTCAAACTGACTTCCACGCGCTCGTAAGCTTGCTTCGGCGTTTCGGCATTGACCAGCATCACGCTCGGCGTTTTCTTCTGCTTGCCGGTTTTTTCGTCGTCCATGATGAACAGGGCCTTCACCTTGAACCACGTCTCCCCGCCGTCTTCGATCATCAGAACGTCGGCCAGTTTCATGCGCGAGATGTTGGTAATCTCAAACTCCGGCGTGTTGGCAGCGATCTCCTGATAAAGCCGACCTTCGGCGTCGGTATAACTAACGGCGTCGACCAGATACGCTTCCGTGACGTTCTTTTGCTTGATAAACTCTTCGTTGCGCGTCCCGACGGTCGCGTCGTCGATAGGCTGCTGATAACGGATTTTTCCGAGAAACCAGTTGGGCATTTGTAGGTGATTTAGTCTGTAAATAAAACAAAAACCGGGGGGCAAAAGTGCTTATTTTTGGTAAACCGTTCAAGGTTTATTGACCAATGTCAACGGTCATAAACCGGTACGTTTCAACGGTACATTCTGACTACCAACAGCCAATTACTTCCTCTATGCGCTACATTCATCTGCTGATTCTGTCCTGCATTGCCTGCTTCAGTCAGGCACAAACCGTTTCCGTCGACACCTTCGCCACGCAGTTGACGCAGAGCCCACAGGCACAATTAATCGATGTACGGACACCCGCTGAGTTTGCGGACGGGCATTTGCCCGACGCGGTCAACATCAACTCGCAGCGCCCCGACTTTACGCAGGCACTCAGCCAGCTCGACAAGACAAAACCCGTGTTCGTCTACTGCCTGTCGGGCGGGCGCAGCAAAGGGGCCGTCGAAAAGCTGCGCCAACTGGGGTATACGGATGTGCACGAACTGCGTGGCGGTTACCTGAAATGGTCATCGAAAATGATGCCGGTAGCTGGTGTAGCCCGCTCGACAGCGCAGGCGGAGTGGCCCACCGCCCGTTTCGACAGCCTGATTCGGAAGCAACCGCTCGTGATGGTCGACGTTTACGCGCCCTGGTGCGGCCCGTGCAAGAAAATGGCCCCAACCGTCGAGAAGCTGCAACAGGAATTGACCGGCCAAGCGACAATCATTAAAGTCAACGCCGACACCGAAAAGGCATTTATGACGGCTTATCAGGTCGATGAACTACCCACGCTGCTGCTTTTCCGTAACGGCAAACTCGTTGACCGGCAAATCGGCTTCCGCGATGAAACGGCCCTGCGCGCGCTGCTGAGGTAGCAAAAGCGCCTATTTCTCGGCCATGTTCACGTACTGAAAACTTTATACAGCGCTTCTGAACCATTCGCCCATATTACATGTATATACATTAAATATACCTGTAGTCATTTAACCAATACAACGCCATGGAAGCACAAGCAGCCACCAAATGGGTCATCGACCCCCTGCATTCAGAAGTTCAGTTTAAAGTAAAACACCTGATGGTGTCGACCGTCACGGGATCGTTCAGCCAGTACGAAGGCACGGTTGAAATGGCCGGTGACGATTTTGAAGACGCCCAGATTCAGTTCTCGGCCGACATCAACAGCATCAGCACGGGCAACGAACAGCGCGACGGCCACCTGAAATCGGGTGAGTTCTTCGACGCGGAGCAGTTCCCAAAGCTATCGTTTGAATCGACCGGCATGACCAAAACCGGCGACGACACGTACGATCTGCGCGGCAACCTGACCCTGCACGGCGTTACGAAACCCGTCACTTTGAAAGCTGAATACGGCGGTCAGATGGGCGATTTCTACGGGCAGACCAAAGCAGGTTTTGAGGTAACCGGCACCATCAAACGGAAAGAATTTGACCTGACCTGGGATGGCATTACCGAAGCTGGTGGCGTTGTTCTCAGTGACGATGTTCGTCTGGTAATGAACATTCAGCTGACGAAGCAGGGATAATAAGTTTAAGGGTTAATGTTCAATGTTTAAAGTTGGCTACTGCTCTAGAACTTTAAACATTGAACATTAACCCTTAAACTTATTCATAGCTGCCGCAGGTAACTCAACTTAGCAATGGCGTGGTCTTCGATCCGGTTCAGGCTGGGCAAGGTCGTGGCCGTATTGCGATGGTTGAGCACCAGATACAAAAACGACAGCGGCTGGTACTCCCACGACAGCCGGATGTTATAATTGCTGGAGCTGCTTTCCGAATTTTTCTGGTAGAAGCCGATCAGTTGCAGCCGGGGGTTGAGCGCCAGCCGCCCCTCCAGCGCGTACAGATTCACCGTCGCACTAACGTTGGCATCGCCCACCTCCCGGAATCGGTTTACGTTGATCCGGCTCATAAACGATAGGTGCGGGATGGGGGCAAACTGAAGCTGCCCCGTAAACGATTGCAGCGACCCATCGAAATACGTCCCCCACTCGCCCTGCGCAAACGCATTGATCTTCTTCGACGGATCGGTTTGTAGAAACAGCAGGTGCCGGGTGTAGCGGTATTCCCCCGCCGGAATGGTGATACCCAGCGGCTCGAACGCGTCCGTCAGCCGTTGCAGCGTCGGGCTGAAGCCGTAGCCAATAAAGCCTCCATTTTGCAGATTCAGCCAGAACGGAAACAGGGTAAACTGACGCTCGATCAGTTGACCGGTCGATGCCTGATGGTAAATTTCGGGCAGGAAACCCGGTTCAAACGCCCGAATCCAGCGCCGGAATGGTAATTTATTACCTCGGTAGTACCAGTTTACGCCGGGCGTCGTCCCGACAACGTCGTTGCGTGATACAAACCCGACTTCCGGGTTGAATGTCGCCGTGACAACCGACTCCGTCCACCAGATTTTAAACTGATTACTGGTGTACTGATACTGGGCAAAGCCCGCGAACCCCTGCTGCCCGGTTGACGTCGTAGCCGAGTGAATGGCCATCGTGTTGACCGAATGCGCTTCGCCCAGCCGGAAAAACCCATCGACGGCACTGACAATATTTGTGCCGTCGGGTCGGTTGCGGACGGTCATCAGGGCACCGAAGCGGTTCTGTCTGCCGAAATTCTGCGAGTAGCGGCCAACGAAAAAATTGGTTGCGGGTGTATCATCGACACCACGCTGACGAATCAGCATAGCCCCGTAGTTACGACGTAGCGAACGGTACACAAACCGCCCACCGGTGTCAATCGGGATCGGGTTTCCGGAATCGTCCAGCCCAATCCGGCGACTGAAAAACGGCTGAATCCGCATGCTTCCACCTGATCCGTCGTCGCCCGGCCGGGCTCCCACGCCAAACAACGACGCATTTTCGAGAAAAAACTGCCGCCGTTCGGGGAAGAAAACCGAGAAGCGCGTGACGTTATTCACCTCCCGATCGGCATCGGCCTGCGCGAAGTCGGTATTCGTTGTCAGGTCAAGAACAGCGTTGGGGCTGATGGCCCATTTCAGCTCACCACCCACTTTCACACGTGCCGCTTCAGGCCGTATGCCGGGGTCGAAATTCTGGTAGCGGTCATACGACGCCAGTAGGTAGGGCTGAATGCGGATATTGGGCCGGGGCGGGGGCGGTTGCAGTTTCTTCAGTAGCCCGGCATACTCCATCCGCAATGAACTAAACGAACGCGGATACGGCGAAAGCGCGGTAATCTCATTGGTCAGTCGGCGATTGCGATACAGGTTAAACCCCCAGTTCTGTAGGGTGTCAGTGGTGCCGGGGTAGCGCAGGGTCTGCCACGGAATGGCGATTTCGGCCACCCAGCCCGAATCGGTCCGCGCCGTTCGCACCCGCCATAGTCCATCCCAGTCGACATCATAATAAAGGTCGTCGAAGGCCAGCAGGTCACGCTGCACGCCGTACGGGTTCGTCAGCAACGCCATCGCGTTACGCCGGTCGTTGAAGCCATCAAACGACAGCCCCACCTGATCGTGGGATTCCGTATCGAAGTCCCGCCGAAAGTCGGTGGCCCGGATTGCCCGTCGCCCCAGCGAATCGTGGGCAACGATACCGAAGTACAGGTACTGCCGGTTATATAGCACCCGAACGTCGGTCCGGTTATTGGGCTTTGCCCCCTGAAACGGCTCGATCTGCGTGAAGCGGGGCGACGGTTTAGCCAGCTGCCAGTCGGCTTCGTTGAGCCGCCCATCGACGCGCAGCGTACCGTTGATCCGCGTCGCTTCGATAGCCGTACGCACCGAGTCGGGCTTAAACAGCGATGCGTCCTGCGCCTGAGCAGTTAGTGAAAAAAGTAGCAGTAGAAGGACAAGGAAACGTTGACTCATAGGCGTTGAGAAAGTGTGATCTATTTTACAGCAAACGAGGTGCCTTTTCAGGCACCTCGTTTGGGTTACGCGAAGCGGATGTTACAGAATCAATCCGCTCCGGCGAAGCATGGCTTTGGGCGACGGTTCGCGACCCCGGAACTTCTTGTAGAGTTCCATCGGGCGTTCGCTGCCGCCTTTTTCCAGTACGTTTTTGCGGAAGCTGTCGGCAGCGGCTTTGTTGTCCAGCCCACCTTTCTCCTTGAAAAACTCGAAGGCGTCGGCGTCGAGTACTTCGCTCCATTTGTAGCTGTAGTAACCCGCCGAATAACCGCCCGCGAAGATGTGCGAGAAGGCCGGGCTGAACGCTACGCCATCGACGCGTGGGAACAGATTCGCGACTGAATCGACCCGGCTTTCGACGTCCGTGATGCTTTCGCCGGTCGGCTTCTGCCCGTGGTAATACATGTCCACCAGACCAAACCGCAGTTGCCGCATATTCGCCAGACCCGCCAGAAAGTTCTGGCTGGCGCGGATCTTCTCGATCAGCTCGTTCGGAATCACTTCATCGGTCTGGTAATGTTTGGCGAACAGTTTCAGCGCTTCGGGGTCATAGCACCAGTTTTCCATCACCTGCGAAGGCAACTCAACAAAGTCGCGGGGTACGTTAGTACCGCTCAGGCTTTCGTACGTACCGTTAGCCAGCATCCCGTGCAGCCCGTGGCCGAACTCGTGAAACAGCGTCGTTACTTCGCTGAACGTCAGTAGCGAGGGCTTACTCTCGGTTGGCTTCGTGAAGTTGCAGACGTTGACGATCTGCGGGCGGATGTTCTGGTTGTTCTCGATTTTCTGCCCCTGAATGTCGTTCATCCAGGCACCGCTGCGCTTCCCGGTGCGGGGGAAATAATCGCCGTAGAACACCGACACAAACTTACCGTCTTTGTCGAACACGTCGAAGGTGCGGACTTCGGGATTATAAACCGGGATGTCTTTGCGCTCCTTGAACGTGATACCGTATAGCTTATTGGCGACCATAAACGCACCGTCGAGCACGTTGTCGAGTTTGAAATACGGCTTCAGCGTTTCGTCGTCGAGGTCGTATTTTTCCTTCTTCAGCTTCTCGGCATAGTAGCTGTTGTCCCACGCCTGTAGCTTGTCTTCCGCGAAGCCGTGGGCTTTGGCGTAAGTCGTTAGTTCGGCAAGCTGCTTCTCGGCGGCCGGGCGCGCGTAGCCAACCAGTTCATCGAGGAAGCTCTGCACCTTGGCCCGCGAACCAGCCATGCTTTCTTCCAGCACAAAGTCGGCGTGGGTCTGATAACCAAGCAGATTGGCCCGTTCGTAGCGCAGGTCAACTATCTTTTTGATGATGTCCTGGTTGTCGTTTTTGTCGCCGTGGAAACCGCGCCCGTTAAACGCCATGTACAGCTTTTTACGCAGTTCCCGCTTGTCGACGTACTGCATAAACGGCCCGTAGCTGGGAGCCTGTAGGGTGAAAACGTAGCCCGGCGTGGATTCGCCTTCTTTACCCTGCTGTTTCGCCGTCGCTTTGGCCGCTTCGAGCGCGTAGTCGGGCAGGCCCGCCAGTTCGCTCGGATCGGTAACGACCATCGAGAACTCGTTGGTTTCGTTCAGCACGTTTTCGCCGAACTGAAGCGACAGTTGTGACAGTTCCTTATCGATTGTCCGCAGCCGCTCTTTGCCTTTATCGTCCAGATTGGCCCCGTTGCGGGCAAAGCGTTTGTACGCCTTTTCGAGCAGCATACTGCTTTCCGGATCGAGTTTCAGACTGGCCCGCTGGTCATATACTGACTTGATACGGGCGAACAGCTTCTGATTCAACGTCACGTCATTACCGTATTCGGTCAATAACGGCGACGCTTCTTTCACGATTTTTTGCAGATCGGGCGTGGTTTCGGCACTGTTGAGGTTGAACAGCACCGACGTCACTTTACCCAGCAGGTCGCCGGAACGTTCGAGCGCCAGAATGGTATTCTCGAACGTGGGTTCGGCCTTATTCTTCGTAATGGCGTCGACTTCTTTGCGAGCCTGCTTCAGCCCTTCTTTCAGGGCTGGCATGTAATCGTCGGTGGTAATTTTGTCAAAGGGAGCCGTCTGATGGGGTGTCGTGTACGGCTGCAAAAAGGGATTCTGATGCATAGAAACGCGGGTCATTTTAGACGGGGCTGGCTGTGCAACGACCGAGACAGCCGCCACGCCCAGCCACAGTCCCGTTAAGGCAAGTTGTTGATGACGTAACATAAGGCGGGTTAGAATGAGTTTCCCCGCAAAATACGACAAAAACAGGCAGGGCTTGCGGGACATATGATGAGCGGCATGTGGCTGGATACCCTCACGGCAGCGGCCGACCGTCCCAACCCCTCTCCCAAAACGGGAGAGGGGCTTTTTTCTATACGCAGCTTGTGTATTGATTCAAATCCTACTCTACTATCAACACCCAGCCATGACTCGGAGTAAGCAGAAGCCCCTCTCCCGTTTTGGGAGAGGGGTTGGGACGGTCGGCCGCTGCCGTGAGGGAAAACCCCAACCCCTCTACACCACCACGCCACTCAACACCTGCTGCTTGATGGCTTTGATGCGGTCGTTGAAAGCGATATGCGGGTAATCGACGTTGGGTAGCTCCGTAGCTTTCAGGAAATCCTGAATGACCGGCTCATGGGGTACGCGTTTGCCCGTTTCGACGCTGACATATTTCGAGACGGTCCAGAGCACGTTTTTGAGGTGCGTCCGGGCGTCGTCGGTCATGTAAAACTCCGTAACGGTGGTATCGTCGTTATGGTAAATCAGCCGCGACGATATCCGAATCCACTCACTGACCAGCGCGGGCCGGATGTACGCGATCTGATGCTGATACACGACCCAGCTCGTCCGCAATTCGTGGAACATCTGACCGGGATTGAAATCGTAGAGTTTGGCTACCTGATCTTCGCGGGCGTTGAAATAGTAATCGAAGTACTTGGCGTTGTTGAGGTGTTGCAGGGGGTCGCAATCCTGAAAACGGATGATAACCCGCGATTCGGTTTCGGTCGGGTAATGGCGGCCTGGATCAAGTCGAAACATAACTTCGCTGGTTTTCGGTATACGGTTTTCAGTTTTCGGTTTCAGAACACGATTTTCGGCGGACCACCGTAAACTGTATACTGAAAACCGGAAACTATGAAGTACGAACCGCAAAATTTCCGGCTAGATTCCGCGTCCGTGTAATCACAGGCTACATATTTGCGTTTAGTACAAAAAAACCAATGTTTATTTCTATGAACGGACGACGCTTCATCCTGCCCTTCGTTGCACTCGCTTTCCTGCTCACATCGCTGACCAGCTTCGCTCCCAAAGCCGATAACCCCGACGCCGTGTTGGGCACCTGGCTTAACGGCACCAAGAAAGGTCACGTCGAAATCTACAAGAAAGGCGGCACCTATTTTGGCAAACTGGTCTGGCTGGGACAACCCAACGATCCGACTACCGGTAAGCCCCGCACCGACGAGAAAAACACCGATCCCTCGAAACGGTCGCGGCCAATGATGAACATGCCGCTGATGTACAATTTCAAATACGACGGCGACAACGTCTGGAGCGACGGTAAGATTTACAACCCCGAAGACGGTAAGGAATACAACTGCAAAATGACACTCACCGACCCCAACACCCTCAACGTGCGCGGCTACGTCGGTATCTCCCTGCTCGGCAAAACCCAGGTCTGGACGCGGGTAAAATAAAGTTTTAAAGTTGTATAGTTATAGAGTTGTATAGTTGCAGGCGCATACTGGCTAATGCCGGATGGGCTGACGCGGTAGCAACTTTATAACTATCCAACTCTATAACTTTAAAACTCTATAAAAATGCACACCCTCATCATCGGAGCGGGACCGGCGGGGCTGGCGGTGGCGGGAGAACTGGCCCACCGGAATCTGCCGTTCACGATTATTGAAGCCAGTGAGTACGTGGGCTACAGCTGGCGGCAGCATTACGACCGGCTACAGTTGCACACGGTTAAAGAATACTCCGCCCTCCCCCATTTCCCGTTCCCGGCCAGCTACCCCACGTATCCGTCGCGCCTACAGGTGGTCGAATATCTGGAGCAGTACGCGGCTCATTTCAAGATACAGCCGCAGTTCAATCAGCGGGTCGTCAGTATCCGGCAGGCCACGGCGGGCTGGATCGTGCAGACGCAGACCGATACGTTTACCGCCGAACGTGTCGTAGTGGCAGCGGGCTACAACCGCGTACCCAACATTCCCGACCTGCCCGGTCAGCGCAACTTCCGGGGTATTGTATGGCACAGTTACGAGTACCGCAACGGCGCACCCTTCCGCGACGAAAACGTGCTCGTTGTCGGTATGGGCAATACGGGTGCTGAACTCGCGCTCGACCTGCTCGACTACGGTGCCCGGCCGGTTATCTCGGTGCGCGGCCCAGTAAACGTCGCCCAGCGGGATTCATTTGGGCGACCCACCCAGCCGACAGCTATTTTCATGAGTCGCTTCCCCAACTGGTTCTACGATCTGGTGTCGGGTGTGTCGCAGCGACTGACAATCGGCGACCTGTCGCCCTACGGCCTCGGCAAGCCGACGCATCCTGCTTCGTACGACATACGCCGGGGCAAAATTCCGGTTATCGACGTCGGCACTATCGATAAAATCAAGTCGGGCGAGATCAGGGTTGTGCCCGCGATTGAGCAGGTCAACGCCCGCACCGTCACGTTCGCCGACGGGCAGGAGCTCCCCTTCGATGCTATCGTGCTGGCTACGGGCTACCGGCCCGGTCTTGGCGACTTGCTCGGGGCTGACCTGTCCCGGCGGATACTCAACGAACGGGGCTATCCCAAACGCCTTTGGTTTGCCGAGCCCGATCTGCGGGGGCTGTACTTCGTCGGTTACACCACCTCATCGGCGGGAATACTGTATGGCATCAACCGGGAAGCAAATTCAGTTACATCTCACATCGCTCAAAACAATTCCGTCCCGGCATAGTTATAATCATGCAGTCAGTCGAACGACTGGCCAGTCATTCATAAAACACTACGACCATGAACGAGACAACAGCAAGCGGCCTTTGGGATCAATTGAAAGGTAAAATCAAACAGGCTTATGCCGACCTGACCGACGACGATCTTACCTATGCCGATGGTAAGGAAGACGAAATGTGGGGCAAACTGAAAGAAAAAACCGGCAAGACGCAGGACGAAATCCGTAAGCAGGTAGCCGATATGTAACCTTAGTTACAGTCTATACAAAGTACAAAAGCCGGGGCACTGCTCCGGCTTTTTTCGTGCCCTACCCAAAGGCCGTCAAAGAAGTAATCGCCAGGCAGCCCGCATCGGCAGTTGGTGGCAGAAAGAGCTAACAGTGATTTTTCAGTTAACAAAAACGGCGTCGGTTTCTTACTAACGCCGTTTTTGTTAACTGAAAAATCACTGTTAGCTAACCGAGCGGTATGGCGCGGTACTTTCCATGGGCAGCCGTTCTTCCAGTATGGCATCGGCTGCCTGATAAGCGATGGCGCCTACGCCAACTTTATTGATTATGTCGGCGATGGAAAACGAAAGGTGAATCCAGTTGGTGTCGATGTTGGTAACGGCCGTCAGAATGTAGCCGATCGGGTACACGCCCCAGAACGTCACAACCATAATTCCCATCACCTTGTAAGCCCAGCGCTCCGGCTCCTTCACATGTGATTCCGTACTACAGTCACGCCAGATCTTGTAGAGAATATACACGACGACGACGTAGCCAATCGTCGAAATTGCTCCCCAGATCAGTTTGGGCGCGACAAGAATTTCGTTGTCGGGCGTCAGTTGCTGCTCACCGATATAGCCCGTTACAATCATAAACACGTCGGCCAGCAGCAGCATATTGATCAGCCCCCGATACTTGCGGTAATGCACTTTGAGCATAGCCGTCATTTTCAGCAGCAGCAGCGGGGTTGTGATGAGCCAGTCCATGTACCGTAATTGCCCGATGGCATTGTAAGACGTTCGAAGCAACGCGCCCCGCGCTTCTTCATTATCGATGGCGGCCAGTTCATGAAGCATGTCTTTGTAGTAGTCCTGAATCAGGAAATACGAAATACCTGCTATGGCCGCGATAATTGCCGTGTAATTACGGGACACGCGATGCTCAGGCGCGACACTGCTTCGGCTCATAACCGCAAAAATGACGTTGCCAACAAAGGCGTAAAAGGCAACAAGCATCGAAAACCAGGTGATCATCGGCAGTATGCCCACGAGCCCGGCGGTTGGTAGAAATTTCTCGGCGAATTCCATATACGATTTCAGTGATTAACATTGAGTAAATTGGTAAGCACAAGTGCTCATTACGTTGACAAAAGCCTTTTGAAATTAAATGTTTGTAGCGACCCACTGATGACGAGGTTCCGCCAGGAAAACTTGTTGAACAAAAACAAAATTCATTGAAACAACTCGCTGAAAATCAATTTTTTACATCAAAATTTAAGACCCTTTCAATACCAATTAAATAGCGATTAATCTTTGATCGAACGCCGTATACTCACTACGTTCCACACGTATTCAGGTTTCTTTTTCTGATAAGTTGTGGAAATCCGCAGGCAACAGCATCTTGGAACTAAACTTTTCGTTGTGCTATGAAATCGATACTACTTTGCCTGTTGCTGCTGGTGTTGATCGACGTTGGTCAGGCACAGGATCGCATTGCGCTACTACGCGATACAATCCGGCTGGGCGTCTCCCCCCACGACTTACGGCAACGCTACCCACAGGCACTCGCCAAAACGGAAAAAGAGCGCCCGAAGGCAGTTTTTACGGGTCGGCCGAGACAGTATTTCGATACGGTAAATGCGCTGAGCCAACGCTTTTACCGATTCATGGACGCACGAAAGAAACGAATCCCCGTACAGGGCATTGGGGTAGAAACGCAGGAGTTCGTGAATCCCGACGGGACCTACGACCGGGTATTCTGCCAGTTTTCGAGCGATACGCTGACCAGCGAACAGGAAATAGCATTACTTAGCCTGATAGCCGACTGGTATGCAGCGAATCCGTTTCCGCTGAAAACAAAAGCCGGTTTCTGGCAGCAGCACTACACGCAGGTGGGTACGCCCAAACCCAAGCGTACCGTTCACCGGGGGCCGGGGGTTATCAACTCGCTGGCTGCCGCCCGGCAAACAACCCGCCCCGACACCGTCAAAGTAGTAGCCCTCAACCAGCTTGACCTGACCCGCATTCCCGACGAAGTGTACCGCTTCCCAAATCTTGAAGAACTCGACCTATCGCGCAATGCGCTGACTCAGTTACCGGCCCGCCTGACAGCCGACCTACCCCGGCTCCGTCGGCTGACTGTGCTTCACAATGCCATTCCCGACGACAGCGTCTTCTTCACCAAAAACACCCACCTCAGGGCGCTTACACTTCAGGGCAATTTGCTCACGCGCATTCCGGCATCGGTGCGACTGAACCGGCGACTGGAAAGTCTGTGGATGGGCAACAACAACCTGAACGAGTTCAATACCAAACCGCTGCATCGCCTGCGTCGGCTCACCGACCTGAATCTGTACAACGCGGGCCTGAACACGTTGCCATCGTCGGTAAAGCGGTTGCGCCATCTGACGGTACTTGATCTGTATTACAACAAATTGACGGCCCTGCCGAAGCAACTGGGCAAACTCAAACGGCTCGAACAACTGGCTCTGTCGCACAATGACCTGACCGAGTTACCGTCCGCACTGGCGCGACTACGGCACCTTCAGCAGCTATACGCCCACCACAACCGCATCAGTCAGCTACCGGCCACGTTCAGCCAACTGCGCACGCTGCGCGTACTCAACCTGGGTTACAACTGGATTACGGTAGCCCCGCCCATCCTGGCCGACCTGCCCGCCCTCTCCGAACTCGATCTGAACAACAACAACATACAGGAGTTTCCGACGGTGCTCAACTCGATCAAGACACTCAAGCGGGTCTATCTGGGCAGCAATCCACTGTTCGGTTCGGAAGCGATGAGCAGTCCGTATGCGCCACAGATTCAGCAGCTACAGGCCCGCCAAACCGAGGTGTTTTATTGAGTTGTGTAGAAGTGTAGACTGGACCGGTGCGCCGGCCACCGTGGCGCGGTGCGATCCACGTCCGGGTGCCCGTCAGGGCAACTGTTTACAGCGGCAGCTTTGTTGGTCGCTACCGCGCCCACCCGGACCTGGAGCCGCGCCGGCGGCCACCGTGGCGCGGGCCGGTCCAGGCTACGCAACTACAGGCTACATGTACATGACCTACTATCGCAAAAAAATTACGCGTGCTGGATAGAAAGTGGTGATAAGGCTGTTAGCCGGGTATTACCCGTTATCCGATGCAGGCAACCTCTACTCAACTTAGTCCATCTCCCAATCGCGTAACCCTCTGGTCGGCCCTGCTGGCTGTGTACATTCTGTGGGGATCGACGTACCTGTTTATTCACTTCATGACCGAGCGGATGCCCCCGCTCTATATGGCGTCGATGCGGTATATCGTTGCGGGTACGATTCTGTACAGCTACGCCCGGCTGACGGGTACCCCGCGTGCTACCCGCGCCGAATGGCGGTCGGCATCGATCATCGGCGTACTGCTGCTGACTATATCAAATGGTTGCCTGACGGTGGGCATTCAGTACATCCCGACGGGCGTGGCGGCTCTGCTAGGGGGCATGCTACCCGTCTTTCTGCTTAGTCTCAACTGGATTTCCTTCGGTCGGCAGCGCCCTACTAACCTGGCGTTGATGGGACTACTGCTTGGACTCATCGGCGTATTCTTCCTGATAAAACCCGACCGGCTTCAGTCGATGGGCGGAGCACAGGCCAACCTGATCGGGTCATCACTCGTCGTGGCCGGTAACTTTTCGTGGGCCATCGGCACACTACTGACACCCCGCCTGACGTTGCCCAGCGGTGCCTTGTCGAGCGGTATACAGATGCTAGTGGGTGGGTTTGTGTTACTGGGGATCAGCCTGCTTGTTGAGCCGGTAACCCCCTGGAGTCTCTTGGTAGCCCCACCCAAAGCCATCGGATCGATGCTCTACCTGGTCATTTTCGGTAGCATCATCGGCTTCTCGGCTTATTCGTGGTTAGCCCGTAATGCCCCACCCCAGTTACTGTCGACCTACGCATTCGTTAACCCCGTCGTGGCGATGCTGCTCGGTTCGCTTTTCGCCGGTGAACTCTTCTCGACCCAGTCACTCATCGGCGCGCTCATCGCCCTTGCCGGGGTGGTACTGATTACATTGGGGAGAAATTCAAAGAGTGAAAGAGCAAAAGAGTGAAAGAGCGACCATCCGGCGCCATCACTCTTTCGCTCTTTCACATCAAGCCACCACCGGCACCGGGGGGAAAGCGGCTTGTGCGGCCGTGATGCCTTTCTGGAACATCTGCTGCATCAGGGCGGGGTCGAAGGTGAGACCGCCGGGACCGCCTTCCGCCAGTTTGTCGACCGGGCGAATATCGATCAGCTGGCGCAGGGCCGTACCCGCTATCGGGTTAGTACCCTTTGAAAACGCAGCGTCGATCAGGGCCGACGATACCCCCTGAGCCAGCAGGGTCTGCCTGATGCTTTGCAGGTACACGCTGGTCTGACTATATAGCCGGGTCAGGCGGTAGTCGTTGTTGTTGACGTCCTCCGAAAACAGATCGAGCGTCCGGCCCAGCATACCCAGTGCGCTCGTGATCAGCTGATTGTCGGCGGGCGTCTGCACCGGACTGTTGGTGATCGAGATGATGACCTCGGCTCCACCGTCAACAGCCGCCTGGAAAGGCGTCAGTTCACGCACACCCCCATCGGAATATTGCCGCACCGGAACGCTGCCCGGGCGCCATTCGACGGGCTGCATAAATACCGGCTGGCACGACGACGCCAGCATGGCCCGCTGCAAGTCGGTCGCTGACTGAATCGCACGGACGTCGTAGTTGGGTGTGGTGTTGGCGGGCTGCGTGGCGAAGTAAGTAAGGCGCTCCGTTTGCAGGCAGACCGTAGCCAGAAACACCGGCTTATTGCTGTTTTTCAACCGATTATACCGATCAGCCGTCACGACGGTTTCAATCAGATGCTTCAATGGCGACGCGTCGTGGAGCGACACCTGCCGGAGCAGGTTGAGGATGCCGCCGATGTTCAGGACCTGATCTTCGGTGGTTGTGGTGTAAATCTGCTTGAGCAGATCCAGCTCGCCGATAGCCGCCAGCGGAACAATCAGCGACCCGGTGCTGGTGCCGCAGTAAATATCGAACTGATCGATGGGACGCACGTGGGTGTGTATGTACGACAATGCGCCTACGGCAAACGCCCCTTTCGAGCCGCCCCCGCTGATTACTAGTGCTGTTTTTGCCATGATTGGGTGTTGGTTATGAAGTGGAAGGGTAAGCTATTTTGCCGAATGGCCCATTGTGTCGGCCACTGCATCACAGCACCGGGGCGCGGGGTTTCACCAGATTGTAGCCGATGGCCACCTGAAACCAGGTCGACGACTGACTGAGATCGCGGTGCAGTTTGAACGCAACGGTTATCAGGTCGGAACTGCCCAGCCCGATCCCGCCCCCTACCAGCCGACGCCCGTTTTCGGGGCCGGTGGCCCAGAGGTATTCACCCAGCAGATGCACGTTGAAGGATGTTGCCGTCAGGATAGTACCCCCTTCCAGCAGTTTCAGCGTCAGCCGGGGGCCTGCCAGCACACCGACCTGCGTAGCCGGGTAGAAGCCGCCCAGCACAGCCCCCAGCCGAAGCCGTTTGGGAACGAGCGTCACCTGCGGCACCGCCTGTAGCGTCAGCAGGTAAAGTGGGTTCTGCCCATCGGGCTTAGCGAAGCCTTGCGCCAGTTCGACAGGCATCGAAAAATGGGCGGGAAATTCCTGAGCCATCACCCGGCAAAGCGGCAGGCTCAACAGTAGTGTCAGACAATAGCGGTTCATGGTTCGTAGAGGAAGGAAAGCCCAAAAGTAACGCTTCCCAGCACACACGAACACCGTATAAACACCTGATTAACAACGTATTTAAGACGAATTTAGGAAAAGGATTTTCTGGCAGATTATTGAGTATTGATACCCTCCCTAACCGCTCCTTAAACCGGAGGAATACCTACGCTCGACCAGCCTCCGTCGACTACCAGACTCTGCCCGGTGATCTGACCCGATGCGGGCGACAGCAGAAACAGTGCGGCATTGGCAATATCCTCGACCGTGCCAGGCCGACCCATCGGCGTAATCCGCGACCAGATGGGGATATAATCCGGATCGTCGAGCGTGCGTTCGGTCAGCGTGGCACCGGGCGCAATCGCGTTAACGGTGATACCGAGGGGCGAAAAGTCGATAACGAGTTGCTTTACCAGCATCTCCAGTCCCGCTTTGGTCATGCTGTAGACGGGTAAGCCGGGATGACCGATATGCCCCACCACCGACGATATAAACAGCACACGCCCCCCGCGCTCCCGCAACGTGTTCGCCTGTTTGCGCATCTGCATGGCCGCCCGCTGCGCCAGAAAAAAGCTACCCCGCAGATTGAGATCAACAATTTTCTGAAAGGCTTCCGGGGTGGTCGTGAAAATATCACCGAAAACCGTGATACCCGCGTTCGCTATCGCCATATCAACCGACCCGAACCGGTCGACAGCGGTATCGACCATGTGCTGCACGAAAGCCACGTCCGATGCATCGCCGGGGCAGGCTTCACAGACGCCCCCCGCCTGCCGGATCGTTTCCGCAGCGTTTTCGGCCGATGCCGCGTCAAAATCGTTGAGCAGCACCTGCGTTCTCTGCCGGGCCAGTGCCTGCGCGATGGCGAAACCAATGCCGGTACCCGCCCCGGTGATGATTGCCGTCCGGGACACGGCCGTCGATTCATTCGTCAGCATAGAAAAGAAACGTAGTTGTTATGTTGTCCTCGACAGCATCCTGCTGTCGGAGCCGTAGGCTAAGTGCGGTTGGCTAGTTTAGCCGCTATCGCGGCTCCGACAGCAGGATGCTGTTGGGAACAACACAATCAATTCAACTAAACGGCTTGGCTTAGACCGCCCAGGCAACTAAGCCACGCGGGGCCGGGTTTTACTGTGCGTTGTGGTCGTCCAGCAGTCCCTGCGCCAGCCAGGTAGCCAGTGCCTGCCGGTTGCTGGCCAGCAGAAATCGTTTCTGGTCCTGTCGGTTCTGGATATTCCCCAGTTCGATAAACACCGTTGGGGCCTGACTTTTCCGCACCACGTACAACTCGCTACGCGTGCTGACATTACCCACGTACGGGCGACTGGGCCGGTAGCGCCGGTAATTCGATGCAAATCGCTTATGAATACGATCCGCTAACCGTTTGCCCACGGCACTGTTGGCATGGTGGTAGAAAAATACGTCGATCATCTGCCCCCGGCTTCGACTGTCGACGTGGATCGTTACCAGCCGCTGATACGCCCCTTTGTGCCTGGCATACAGCCGATTCACGGCCGACGTTGTCTGGTTCAGCCGGGCGAGCTGATTCAGCGGAATGCGCTGCCCCGAATACGACACCTCGTCATTATCCAGTTTCAGCACGGCATCGTTGCGGATGCCATCGTTGGGGTCGCGCACCATCATGTACACGGTTGCCCCCTGTTGTTTAAGGAGTTGCGCCAGCCGCATCGTTACGTCGTAGGCATATTCATCTTCGGCCAACCGAAACCGGCCATACCGCCCGATCGCGCCCGGATCGGGGCCGCCGTGGCCCGATGCCAGGTAGTAAACCGTTCCCCGCAACGATTTTGATTTGCTGATTCGTCGGGCTGGAATCCGGGTGGCGACACGCCCTTTCTTTGTTTTTAGTTTGACCGTTTGTCGCCTGACAATGAGTTTACCCCGACCGGGCTGCTTACGGTTCTTACCGAGTACCGGTTTGCGAAGGGCAGAGTGAGTAACCCGTTTTTTCGGCGCGGTACGCCCGTGCGAGCGTTCGTGTGGTGGGCGATGGGCAAGAGTAGCCGCATCGGCCGACTGCGGGGTAAGGAGCACCCAGCCGATCAGCAGTTGGGCAAACAGTAGGAAACGAATCAACAGCACAGATCGAGACAATAAGCGACAAAGGTATTTCTCAATACGCTGTGGGCCAAGCCCGTCGTATACCGGCCTTATCCAATGGGGCAGATTCAGTACGGTAGGGCACAAAAAAAGCGGACGGAGTAAACTCCATCCGCTTCAGGCTAACCACTTAGATACGGGGGTAAATTTCTGATTTGATGCCGGGCATTATCTCCTCGACCGCCTAGTCTACTCCCCAATGCTCGGGCACCAAATCAAAGGCTATTATCACAGGTTACGGTAGATTAAGCAAGTGTCGATTCAACGCTGATTTCGGCGTTGAACAGTTTCGAAATCGGGCAGTTGTGTTCAGCGTGGTCAACCAGTTCGTCGAACTTCGCTTTGTCGAGACCCGGAACCGCAGCGTCGAGTTTCAGCTTCGAGCTGGTGATCGCTCCGTCCTCCAGCGTGATCGTGCACTGAACGTCCAGCGTATCGGCCGTAAAGCCAGCCTGCTGAATATTGAAGGCCAGTTGCATGGCGAAACAGCCAGCGTGGGCAGCAGCAACCAGTTCTTCAGGATTCGTACCAACACCATCTTCAAAACGAGTGTTGAACGAATATTGAGTTTTATTTAAAACAGTGCTGTCAGTTGTCAGCGAACCTTTGCCATCTTTGCCTGCACCAGCCCAGTGTGCAGACGCTTTACGTGCGATTTTCATAACTCTGTTTAGCTTGTGTTATGTTAAATTGATGGTTCAAAGGTAAAGCCGCCTATCCGCCCGTTTTTTCACCTATGTTAAAAAGCGTCGAGCCCTATTCTTTTCCCTGACATGACTTCTGCTCAACAAGCCGTGTTGCACCAGCACCTTTATCAATTTGCGGGTCTGTCCGAAGCCGACAGGCAACTGGCGGATCCTTTCTGGCAGGTTCGTCACATGGCCCGCCCTGACCTGTTTACGTTTACCAATTCCGTCTGCCGGCAGCTTGGCTTTGTTTTAAAAGGCCTCTTCCGGGTGTACTACGTCGACCCGCGTACCGATCAGGAACACAACATGTATTTTCTGGCAGAGCACACGTTCCTGACGTCGTTGAAGGGCCTGCTCACCCAGACAACCTGCCCCTACCTGATCGAAGCCCTCGAAGATTGCGAACTACTGGTGATCGACTATGATCGTTTGTTACAGCTTTACACGCAATCTCACGGCTGGGAGCACTTCGGCCGGTTATTGGCCGAGCAGTACTTCATGATCAACCAGAGTCGGTCGGAAAGTTTACTGACCCAGACGGCCGAAGAACGGTACATCGACCTGCTCGATAACCACCCCGACATTCTGAATCGCGTATCGCTGGGCCATATTTCGTCGTACCTGGGTATCAAAGGCCCCTCGCTGAGCCGTATCCGCGCCCAGGTTGCAAAGCGGTAACTTTTCTGGACAGGATTACGATAACAGGCGGGTATCGATAGCAAACGGTATGTTTTCAATGATCCGCACGGCAGTACGAAAATCGGGATGTAGTATGTGAATGAGATAATTGCGGGACCGGCTGACGATGGCAGACGGCACAGACACGGTCAACTCGTTGGGTGTCGACAGCCAGTCAGCCAGATAGGCTTGTACTGATTCAACCTCTGTTTCGGCCTGCCAGTCCACCGGTAGATCGGTTATCGACACGGCCCGGTGGCCGTCTGGGATTTCCAATACCAGCAACTGAAAAGCGGGGACAAAAGCCGGATTCAGGTGCGCAATGATTTCCAGTAGGGCCAGTTCGGGCGTGGCCGACGTATACAGAATGGGAACCCCCTTCGGATTCCACCGCCCACCAGCCCGGCGCGCGCCTTCGGCCGACAGCGGATCATTGATGTACGCACTTTTGTATAAGCGATAAACCAGCATCAGGCGTACACTCCGTATTCGATGCGGGTCAGCACGTCGTCAACCAGCGTAAAGCCACTGATTGTGTTCAGCAACGCAAGTGGTGGCTGATTTTTCAACTCCCGTAATGGGTAGCGTAACCAGTTGGCCAGCGCATCGGTCCGCCCGTCGAACACCAGTAGCCCGTGGGCGGCCAGATTTTCCAGCAACAGCAACCGCTCCGACGATGGGCTATCCAGTAGTCCCTCGCTCCGAAAGCGATGCAGGGTCCGTTCGGCGATCTGAAGAACAAGGGCTAGTTCTTTAAACGTCAGACCCAGCAGATTTGCCAGTTGGTCGGCCTGTTGCGTACCAACCCGTTGCTGCGCCTGCTCAATGATCGTAAAGCCAGACGCGCGCCTGGGTTGGTAACTGCTTTGTTGTTGTCGGGGGATCGCAGCCATAGGTTCAACTAGTTAAGTAAAAGTAACTGCTTTTTAGCAACCATACTACTGCCAATTGACAACAAAGCTTCTATTGACAGGATTACAGCCGGGCCGCCGGGCGGATTGACAGGATTTCTCACTTCTATAAAATCATGTCAATCCGCCCGGCGGCCCGGCTGTAATCCTGTCAATAAATTAATGACTATCGCGCCGAACGATGCTGCCGGAGCCTCCTTTTAGAAAGTCGAAGTCGGCCCCTTCGTGCGCCTGCGTGACGTGCTGAATGTACAGGTTCACGTAGCCCCGCCCGTAGCCCAGATCAGGCGCGATAAATTGCGACTGACGCTCGGCCAGTTCCTCGTCCGATACATGCAGATGCAGGCTGCGGTTTGTTACGTCGAGCGTAATCTGATCGCCGTTTTGCACCAGGGCGAGGTTGCCGCCAACCGCCGATTCGGGCGACACGTGCAGCACCACCGTGCCGAAGCCCGTACCACTCATCCGCCCGTCGGAGATACGAACCATGTCGTGAACACCCAGCGCGAGAATTTTGGCGGGGAGCTGCATATTCCCCACTTCGGGCATACCCGGATAGCCCTTCGGCCCTACGTTTTTCAGCACCAGCACACAATCGGGGTCGACGTCGAGCGCGGGGTCGTCGATGCGGGCTTTGTAATCGTCGATGTTTTCAAACACCACCGCCCGGCCCGTATGCTGCATGAGCGCGGGCGTTGCCGCCGACGGTTTCAGCACGGCCCCGTTCGGGCACAGGTTGCCCCGCAGCACAGCAATGCCCGACTCCGGTTTGAACGGCTTTGTAACGCTACCAATCACAGCCGGGTCATAGCATTGCGCGTCGGCGCAGTTTTCACCGATGGTATGGCCGTTGACTGTCAGCGCGTCGGTATGGATGAAATTCTCCAGTTCGCGGATCACGGCGGGCAGGCCACCGGCGTAGAACAGGTCTTCTACGAAATGTTCACCCGATGGTTGCAGGTTGGTCAGCAGGGGGATTTGGGCCGAAAGCCGGTCGAAATCGTCCAGCGACAGCTCGATACCGACGCGCCCCGCGATAGCCGTCAGGTGCAGAATAAAGTTGGTCGATCCGCCGAGGGCCGCGTTGATCATAATCGCATTTTCAAACGCCTTGCGCGTCAGTAGCTGCGACGGTGTTACGCCTTCGCGTACCAGCTCGACCATGCGCGCACCCGTCAGGTGGGCCAGCACTTTCCGGCGCGAATCGGCAGCGGGGATCGTGGCATTGTCGGGCAGGGCCAGTCCCAGCGATTCGACCATGGCGGCCATCGTAGAGGCCGTTCCCATGACGGCGCAGTGCCCCTGCGAACGGGCCATCCCCGCTTCAGCCGCCACAAACTCAGCCTGACTCATCTCGCCCATTTTGAAGGCTTCGGCAAACCGCCACAGGTCGCTCGTACCGATCTTACGTCCCTGAAAACGACCGGCCAGCATCGGCCCGCCCGACACAACCATCGTGGGAATGTCGACGCTACACGCGCCCATCACCAGCGACGGGGTCGTTTTGTCACAGCCGCACATCAGGATCACGCCGTCGAGCGAGTTGCCCCGGATACTTTCTTCGACGTCCATACTGGCCAGGTTGCGAAACAGCATGGCTGTGGGTTTGATCTGGCACTCACCCAGCGACATCACCGGGAATTCGAGCGGAAAGCCGCCTGCTTCCCAGACACCCCGCTTGATGGCTTCGGCCAGTTCGCGGAAGTGGGCGTTGCAGGGCGTCAGTTCCGACCAGGTATTGCAGATTCCGATGACGGGCTTTCCTTCAAATTCGTGGTGCGGAAAGCCCTGATTTTTCATCCAGGCGCGGTAAATGAAGCCGTCTTTTCCGGTGCGGCCGAACCAGTCCTGCGAGCGTAAAGGCATTGGTAGTCAGTTTGTCGTTGGCAGGGTGCGGTTTCCAGCCCGATCATGTTCCGGTTTTCGCGCACAACCCATTGGCGTAAAGGTAGGCAACGGCTCCTTTTTACTTTGCTTAGCGAGTAATCCTCCAACTCCGATGCCTGTGCCCGCCCAATTACGCCTTGTGCTGTGCTGTCTATCGGTTCGCTGCCTCTCGATGCCCTATGGAACCTGCTAATCCGCTACTTGCCCTGCTTGGTTTTGCGACCATCGCCATTTTCCTGCTGCTAATCATTTCCAAACGGTTATCGGTCAACACCGCGCTGGTACTGGTACCGCTGGCGATGGGGGTTCTGGCCGGGTTTTCACCAAAGGAACTGGGCGAGATGATTCTGGCCGGTATCAAGCAGGTAGCCCCGACGGGTATTCTGCTGATGTTCGCCGTATTGTATTTCGCCACCATGCTCGACGCCGGGCTGTTCGATCCGGTCATTGCCGCCATCATTCGTTACGTACAGGGCGACCCGCTCAAAGTCATCGTCGGCACGGCCATTCTGACGATGATCGTGCACCTCGACGGCGACGGTACGGCTACGTTTATGATCGTGATGTCGGCCTTTCTGCCCATCTATCGGCAGTTGCGGATCAATCGGCTGATTCTGCCGGGCATCGTGGCTCTGAGCGTCGGGCCGCTGCACCTGGTCCCCTGGTCGGGCACGTCGGCGCGGGCCATTTCCACGCTTAAAACCGATGCCGCTCAACTTATTGCGCCCAACATTCCGGCTATTCTGGCAGGGATCGTCTGGGTGCTGGCCGTAGCGTACTGGTTTGGTCTGAAGGAGCGCAAACGACTCGGCGTCAACGCCCTGACGTTTGTTCACCACGATAACCTGACCGACACGCAGCGGCAGCTTCGGCGACCTAAACTGGTCTGGCTCAACGCCATACTGACCATCGGCCTGATTCTTACGCTGATGAAAGGCTGGGTGCCAGCCCCGGCCCTGTTTGTTACGGCGAGTGCGCTGGCACTGCTGATTAATTACCCGAAACTGACCGAACAGCAGCAGGTGTTACGCGCCCACGGCAACAACATCTTCATGGTGTCGAGCATGATCTTTGCCGCCGGGGTGTTCTCGGGTATCCTGACCGGCTCCAAGATGATCGACGCGATGGCAGGCTCGCTCGTGTCGGCTATTCCGGCGCATCATGCCGCCTGGATACCGACGCTGACGGCCATTACGAGTATGCCCGCCAGCCTGCTCTTCACGCCCGATGCTTACTACTTCGGTGTCATTCCCATCGTTAGTCAGTCGGCCGCGCAGTTTGGTATCAATCCGCTCGAAATTGGGCGGGCGGCTTTGTTAGGTCAGATGACCGTCGGCTTCCCGCTTAGTCCACTCACCGCGTCCACGTTTCTACTGGTTGGCTTGGCCGAGGTCGATCTGGGCGACCATCAGCGGTTTACGCTCAAATGGGCGTTCGGCACGACAATCGTTATGACCATCGTAGCACTACTTACCGGCTCTATTCATCTATGAAACAGCGCATTCGCATTGGCTGTGCCGCCGGTTTTTCCGGCGACCGCCTGGAACCTGCCCTGATACTAACCCAGTACGGGCAACTGGATTATCTGGTGCTGGAATGTCTGGCCGAACGTACCATCGCGCTGGCGCAGAAACGCAAACGCCACGACCCTACGCAGGGTTACGACCCGTTGCTCGAACGGCGGATGGAAGGGCTGTTGCCCCTGTTGCTGGCCAATAAAGTCCGGCTCATCACCAATATGGGGGCGGCTAATCCGCTGGCAGCGGCCGAGAAAATTGCCGCCATCGCCCGGCGGCTGGGCCTTTCGGTAACCGTTGCTGTCCTGACCGGCGACGACGTGTTTGATCAGCTTTCGGGCGACGAAACAGCACTGGAAACCGGCCAGCCGCTACGAGCGTCGGGGCCGTTGTTATCGGCAAACGCCTACCTCGGCACCGACGCCATACTGCCCGCTCTGGCGACCGACGCGCAGATCATCATTACCGGCCGGGTAGCCGATCCATCGCTGTTTGTAGCCCCGCTGGTGCATACGTTCGGCTGGTCGCTGACGGACTGGGACCAGCTTGGCCAGGCTACGGTGATAGGCCATCTCATGGAGTGTGCCGGGCAACTGACGGGCGGCTACTTTGCTGATCCGGGCCTGGACCGGAAAGACGTGCCTGACATGGCGAAACTAGGCCATCCTTTCGTGGATGTCACGGCCGACGGTATGGCTGTTTTCGGTAAAGTGACCGGCACGGGTGGTCGCCTGAGTCTGGCAACGGCGAAGGAGCAACTGCTTTACGAAGTGATGGACCCCAGCCAATACATTACACCTGACGTGGTAGCCGATTTTACGCAGGTCCGCCTGACGGAAACCGGCCCCGACCAGATCAGCGCGACAGGCGGGCGGGGAAACAGCCGCCCTGATACGCTGAAGGTCAGCGTGGGTTACGACGGTGGTTTTATCGGCGAGGGCGAAATTTCCTACGCTGGCGCGAATGCGCTGGGCCGTGCTCAACTGGCGGGTAGCATCATGCAGGAGCGGCTACAGGACCGGTTCAGCGACCTGCGTATCGACTACATCGGTAGCACGTCCGTTCACCGTACCAATTTCAATCAGCCTCCCGACCCCTACGAGATTCGGCTGCGGGTGGCGGGCCGGGCGACGACCGCGCAGCAGGCGGCACAGGTCGGCGAAGAAGTCGAAGCCCTGTACACCAACGGCCCGGCGGGTGGCGGTGGTGCCCGCAAATACGTACACGAAGTCGTCGGGATTGTATCGACCTTGCTCGACCGCAGCCGGGTAAACCCTCAGATTACGCTGATAACCGCATGAGCATCAAACTGTATGACATCGCCCACAGCCGGGCGGGCGACAAAGGCAATACGCTGACTCTGTCGCTGATTCCGTACGACCCCGCCGACTATCCGCTCCTGCGCGATCGCGTAACGGCCGAGGTCGTGCAAACGCATTTGCAGGCGATCGTCGCCGGGCCGATTACGCGGTATGAACTGCCGAATCTGCCCGCGCTTCACTTCGTCTGCCAGCGGGCACTGACCGGCGGGGTAACGACGTCGCTGACCATGGACACGCACGGAAAAACCCTCAGCTACGCCCTGCTCGAACTCTTTATCGACGACTGATTTTGGACAGATCAGTCCGTCTTGCGGTCGGAATGGCCCAGTGATTTTTCGGGTGCCACCACATCACGAACGAGCTGCTTCAACTCTTTGATTTCGGGGAAACGGCCGACAGTTTTACGGTCAAAAATAACCTGTTCATCGACCCGCACCGAGAAACGGCCACTCACTTCCGAGGGCTGTAGCAGCACCCCATGCACGTCGTCGGTGAAGGTCGTCAGCAGTTCCTGCGCCATCCAGGCTGAGCGCATCAGCCAGCCGCATTTGGGGCAATATTCGAGGGTTATCGTCGATTTTTCGGGAGTTGTCATATGTTGGGAATAGAACACGTCAGGGGGATTTTGGGGCTTGACACAGGCTGTGTGAACCCCGTTCAACGGCTATTCGTCTGACGGTCATGGCACTAAACCGGACGCTTTCGTCGTTAAGTTCCCGTTACCATCCAGAATATGTTTTGCTTAAACGAGTTGGATTATCGGTACTGATGGCCGCCCTGCGCCCGTCGCTTACCATTGCCGCCAAGCTAACGGCGGGCCCCATCCTCCCCCCAAACCTGGTTCCGGCCAGCCAAATTGTTCCGGCCGATGCCACGGCTTCCCGGCTCAAACCGCTTCTCGGCAAACCCGAACTCCCCCTGCTCGACGTCGATTTCTGTGGCGAGTGTATGCCGTTTCATCAGACCGAAGTTGTCAGCCGCTGGAAGCACGTTTTTACGCTGTTTCGCCCGCAGGCCCGCAGTCTCGACGCCCTCCGTGAACGCGCCGATGCCTTCTTCCCAATCATCGAACCGATCATGGCCAAGTACGACATTCCCGACGATTTTCGGTACGTGCCGATGGCCGAGAGCGACCTGCAACCGCGCGCCGTTTCACACGCGGGCGCGGCTGGTTACTGGCAATTGATGCCCGGTACGGCGCGGGCACTAGGACTGAAAGTTGGCAAAGGGGTCGACGAGCGGTTCAACGCGAAGAAAGCCACCGAAGCCGCCTGCAAATACCTGCGCGACCTGTATACTCAGCTGGGGTCATGGTCGCTGGTGGCGGCTGCGTATAATGCCGGGCCGGGCCATCTGAAAAATCAGCTCCGGCGCAACAGTCAGGCCGATTATTACAGCATGACGCTCCCGCGCGAAACCCGCTATTACCTGTTCCGGGTGCTGGTCTACAAAGAAGTGATGTCGCGCCCCAACGATTACTTATCGTTCCTGACACCTCTGCCGCAGACAGCCTAGCAGTTGATTGATCGAATGATAGAATGATTGACTGGTTTTGGCCGGTTTATTCAATCACTCAGTCACTCTATCATTCAATCACTCCCCATTATATTTGCGGGGGCAAACTTCCGGGCAGTCAAATTGGTTTACCATCTTACCCGCTTTTGGTTTGCTTATCTCGCTCCTGAATGCTATCCGATACGAAACAGACTCCCGCACCGCCCACAGAGAAACCTGCTGAGCCGGGGCGGCTGACCCGTCTATTCCTTGCCCTGTCTGACGTAGCGTCTTTCGTCGGGCGGTTCTTTCGGGAAGCCCTGCTGCCGCCTTACGAGTTTGGCGAGATTATCCGGCAGTGCTACGAGGTTGGCTACCGTTCGCTGCTGCTGATATCGACTACGGGTTTCATTACCGGTATCGTGTTTACCAATCAGTCGCGGCCGTCGCTGTCGGAGTTTGGGGCTACGTCGTGGCTTCCTTCCCTGATCGCCATTGCGATTGTGCGGGCGCTGGGGCCGCTGGTTACGGCCCTGATTGCCGCTGGTAAAGTAGGGTCGAGTATCGGGGCTGAACTGGGGTCGATGAACGTTACCGAACAGATCGACGCCATGGAAGTGTCGGGCACCGACCCGTTCAAGTTTCTGGTCGTCAGCCGCGTGATCGCCACGTCGTTCACAATTCCGATTCTGACGTTCTACACCATTTTTGTGGCACTGATCGGTGCGTTTATCAACGTTAGCGCCAACGAACAAACGAGCTTTTCGTCGTTCATGCAGGAAGTGTTCGGCGCCGTTACGTTCCTCGACATTTTCGCATCGCTGTTCAAGTCCATCGTCTTCGGCTTCACGATCGGTATGGTTGGTGCTTACAAAGGTTTTCACTCCTCGAAAGGCACCGAAGGCGTTGGCAAAGCCGCCAATTCCGCCGTTGTGACGTCGATGTTTTTGATATTTATTGAAGAACTCCTTGCCCTGCAAATCATCGGTGCCCTGCGGGGAAGCTGAGTTTAATGAGTGAATGATAGAATGACTGAATGGTTGAATAGGCTGACGCAACCAATGCATTCAATCAATACTTCATTCAATCATTCTGTCATTCCATCATTCTGCCATTGATTTTATGTCCTCCGAACCAGTCATCGTTATAAAAAACCTGCGGAAGTCGTTTGGCAACCTGCACGTATTGCAGGGCGTCGATCTGACGGTAGATCAGGGTGAAAACGTCGTGGTGCTGGGTCGGTCGGGAACGGGAAAATCGGTACTGATTAAGATACTGGTCGGGCTACTCAAACCCGATTCGGGCTTTGTATCGGTGCTGGGGCAGGAGGTCGAGAGTCTGAAAGGGCGTGAGTTGGATCAGTTTCGGCAGAAAGTTGGCTTTTCGTTTCAGAACAGCGCGCTCTACGACAGTATGAGCATCCGCGAAAATCTGGAGTTCCCGCTGGTTCGCAACGTGCGCAACCTGAGCCGGGCCGACATTGACCGGGCCGTCGAAGAAGCACTTGATGATGTGGGTCTGTCGCAGACGATCAATCAGATGCCGTCCGAACTATCGGGGGGCAGCGGAAGCGGATCGGCATTGCCCGGACGCTGATTCTCAAACCCGAAATCATGCTGTATGACGAGCCTACCGCCGGTCTGGACCCGATTACGTGCCTTGATATCAACAACCTCATCAACGAAGTGAAAGACCGCTACAAAGCCACGTCCATCATCATCACCCACGACCTGACCTGCGCTAAAGCGACCGGCGACCGGGTAGCGATGCTGCTCGACGGTAAGTTTGAGCGCGTCGGCACGTTCGATCAGGTGTTTGCCGACCCCGACAAGCGGGTGCAGCAGTTTTACAATTATAACTTCGTGAATTAAACCTGCCGCCCACCCCGGCAGTTTTCTCTCTGCCGGATCGCAGCGCGCTGTCCACCAATCTTTACTACGCATCAACTGGAATGAGTTCAGAATCAACCAAACGCTCGGTCACTGTCGGTATTTTTGTTCTGGTGGGGCTAATCATCTTCGTCGCCGGGGTATTTGTACTGGGCGGTCAGCAGAAGCGCTTCACCCGAAGCGTTCGGATCATGGCCGTTTTCAACGACATCAGCGGTCTGAAAGCCGGTAACAACGTCTGGTTTTCGGGGGTCAAAATAGGCACCGTTAAGCGAATCAGCTTCTTCGGTAACTCCCAGGTTGAAGTCGACATGGACGTTGAGCAGAGTTCGCAGCAGTACATCCGCAAAGACGCCAAAGCGACGATCGGCTCCGACGGACTGATCGGCAACAAGATCGTTGTGATTACGGGCGGCACCATCAGTCACCCCGAAATCGAAGAGGGCGATCGTCTCCAGACCGTAGCCGCGCTCAGTTCCGATCAGATTCTGGAAACGTTGCAGGAAAACAACCGCAACCTCGTGCGGGTCACGCAGGATTTCAAAGCCCTGGTCGGCAATATCCGGCGCGGCAAAGGCACCGTCGGTGCGGTACTGACCGACTCGCTGGTGGCCAACAACTTCAAAATGGCGATGGCGAATCTGGAAAAAGCGTCGGTCAATACCGCATCGATCACCAGTTCGGTATCGCGCTTTGCCGCCAAACTGAACACCAAAGGCACACTGGCTAACGAACTCGTTACGGATACGACAGTATTTCGGCGGCTAAGCCGGTCGGCCAGCAAGCTGGAAAACGTAGCCAGCAATGCCGATAAAACCGTGGGTACACTAGGCGAAGCATCGCAGAACCTGAACCGGGCGTCGGAGAAACTAAATAACAACAACAGTCCGCTGGGCGTGTTGCTGACCGACCAGGAAACGGCCACCAACCTGCGCATCACGCTGCGCAACCTCAACACGGGCACTAAGCTGCTAAACGAAGACCTGAAAGCGGCCCAGAACAACTTCCTGCTACGGGGCTATTTCAAGAAGCGGGACAAGGAAGAAGCCAAGCGAATAGCTGACAGTACGGCCGCATTGCCCAAATAATCCGTCTACACAAACTGCTGCCACGACAGCAACCCAATAGCCAGCACGGCCAGTCCGAGTCCTACGCGGTTGGCCGTGCTTAATTTTTCTTGGAAGAAAAGCCCCGCCACCGCTGACGCTACCAGAATAACGCCAATGTTATAAATCGGGTAAACCAGCGCGCCGTTACCGCCGAACGCCGATAACGCCAGCAGCAGGGTGTAAAAACTCAGGAAGTTGGGAATACCCAGCGTTACGGCACCAACCAGACTGCGCAGCTGCAACGTCTCCTGCCCACGTACCAGCCGGATCAGCAGCATAACGGCCCCGGCAACAATAGCCCCCAGCACCATCGTCAGCGTAACCTGCACGGTCTTATCGGCCGATGGTATGTAGTTGATGTTCATGTAGTTGATCGTCGTATTTGTGGCCCCGTAGCACAGAAATACGGCGACGGGCAGCAACACCGCCCCCAGCGATCGGCGGGTTTTGGGACTGCTGTCAGGGGCAGGCCCTTCGGTAGCAGCCACCGGCGCGGATGGTCGGTACGTGCTCAGCCCGACAGCTACGATAGCCAGCACCAGCCCGATGTAATTCAGCGCATCGAAGCGTGCCGCGTTGCCACTGCTGAATACAAACAAACTAAAGCAGACCGGAATCACGAGCGACAGATTATTCGCCAGCGAGGTCACGGTGATGCCCATTCGCTGGGTCGACGCACCCGCCAGCAGGAACGTCACGATAAAGCCCACGCCCAGCGCAAACGCCATCCAGGTCCAGGTTTGGTGCAGATCGATGCTGAACGACTGGCCCGGCGTGGATTCGCCCGCTGGCATCAGCAGCCAGCCCGTCAGGAAACAGACCGGGTAGTTGAAAACGATCGCCTGGAACGTGTTGATGTCGTAGCGGGGAAACAACCGAAAATTCAGGAGCAGCAGTACCGAAAGAACGATGCTCAGCAGTAGAAAAAGCATTGACGAAGCAGAAAAAACGAAAGCCGCAAGATAGCAGACCGCCCGTGAATAGTACGCCGTTTGCCCTCACAATGCCAAACCACAGTCGACATCGTGCAGTTACTACTTATGTCAGCTGCCAGCTACGCATTCCTCATCGTAGCCTAACTACTTGATTTATGGACAATTATACCGCCATCAGCATTCTGGTGGCCCTCGGTGCACTTTTATCGTACATCAACCTTCGCTTTATCCGGTTGCCCGGTACTATCGGCATCGTGGTACTGGCGTCGGTCATCACGATCCTGTCGCTGGTACTGGGTAGCCTGTCGGCGAGTTTCGCTGCACTGCTGCGCGACCTCACCGAACGTATCGACTTTTCCCGCACACTGCTGGAAATCATGCTGGGCTTTCTGTTGTTTGCCGCTGCCCTTCAGGTAGATTTCAACGACCTGAAAGCGCAGTTCAAGCCGGTGCTCGTTATGGGCACGGTCGGCGTTATTCTGTCGACGGTTTTGTTTGCGTTCGGGTTTCTGTTTCTCACCAGAGCCCTGAGCATCGACATGCCGCTTATTTTCTGCTTTATGTTCGGGGCACTGATCTCGCCCACCGACCCGGTTGCGGTAGGGGCGGTTTTGCGGCAGTCGCCCATTCCGCATCGGCTGGAAACGATCATCACCGGCGAATCGCTCATCAATGATGGTGTGGGGCTGGTACTGTTTGTGTCATTACAGGAAGTGGCCGACCCGAACGTCGATTTCCGGTTTTCCGATGCGCTGCTGCTGTTCGCCCGTGAAGTTATCGGCGGTATCAGTCTCGGGCTGGCGATGGGCTACGTGGCGTATCGCCTGATCAAAGCGACCGACGATTTTCAGACCGTAGTGCTCCTGTCGCTGGCGCTGGTCATGGTATTGTCGGTTTTCACGACGGCAGTACACGCATCGGTACCGCTGGCGGAAGTAGCAGCCGGTCTGCTGCTGGGCACCCGCCTGTCGGGCTCCAAAGACCAGAACTCGCCCAAAGCGTACCTCAACCGGTTCTGGCACCTGATCGATGAGATGCTCAATACGATTCTCTTCGTGATGATCGGGTTGCAGATCATTGTGCTGCCCGTCCTGTCTGACTACCTGCTCATTGGGCTGCTCTCCATTCCGCTGATGGTGCTGGCACGCGGGCTGAGCATCGCGCTGCCGTTTCTGCTTCAGTTTCGGCGGGAACAACAAACGCCCGGCAGCCTGCGGATTCTGACGTGGGCTGGTCTGCGGGGTGGCATTTCCATCGCCCTGGCGCTGTCGCTACCCGATTCTGACTATAAGGAAGTTATTCTGGCGAGCTGTTACTGCCTGGTTTTGTTCTCCATCGTGGGTCAGGGGCTTACCCTGGGTCGGCTGGTGACATCGGTCGCGCAGCCCAGGCAGGCGAAAGCCTGACAGATCGTTTCTGAGGGTACCCCGATCGGGTGCTTTAAACATTGCGATTCACTCACAGTTCTTGTAGTGGTATTCACTCAAACTCAACAAAAAGCGAAGCAATGAAAAAGATAGTCCTGTTGGCCTTCCTGGTAGCCAGTGGCCTGACCGTACAATCGTGCGGAAGCGAGAAGAAAGACAGCACCGAACGGGCGGAGGAAATGAACGAGAAAAAAGTTGACGACAAAATGACGTCCGTGTCGGAAGACGGGGCCGAATTTGCCGTCAAAGCCGCCAGCGGTGGTATGCTGGAAGTAGCCGCCGGTAAAATGGCCGAAGAAAAAGGCATGAGCCAGGCCGTTAAAGACTTCGGTGCCATGCTGGTGAAAGATCACACGAAAGCGAACGACGAGCTGAAAAGCATTGCCACCAGCAAAAACATCAACCTGCCCAGCACGATGGGTGAAGAGCAGCAAAAGCACATCGATGAACTGGCCAAGCTGTCGGGTAAGGAGTTCGACAAGAAGTTTGTCGATATGATGGCCGACGACCATGAAGATGACATGGACCTGTTTGAGAAGGCGTCGAAAGACCTGAAAGACCCTGACCTTAAATCGTTTGCTACCCAAACGGCATCGGTTATCAAGGGGCACCTGGAACGCGTCACGACGCTGAAACAGGATATGAAATAGGGTTGAAAAAGTGGCTCAACACAGAGTCACAGAGAACGCAGCCATTCGATTGACGACTAAGCAGCAGTTTACTATCAGTTTGTAGCTACGTTCTCTGTGACTTGTTAAATTCCTTTTGTTCTGATACTTAGCAGTAGGTGGTTTGTAATTAGCAGTTGCCACAGACACTGCTCCCGACAGCAATTAATCGCGAACCACGAACACAAAAAGGGATGCTGGCTATGAGTCGGCGTCCCTTTTTTGGCTTACTTCACCTGATGAGGCTTTTTAACTGGCTTTCGTGCGCAGTGCTTAGCGGTCAGTTGCTGATCGCATCGGCAGCTGTTGGACAACGCAATCTGGCCCTGTCGGCTACCGTCGCTCCGACCTATACCACGACCAACTACGCGCGCCAAACGCTCTACCCCGACAGCGACGGTCAGGTTGTCGAGCCGGTTCATCTGGCGGGTCAGCGAAGTGCACCGGGCTTCGTCGCGGGCGTATCGCTGCGCTACACCTACGCCCCCGGCTGGACGGTCAGTGCGGGTTTGCTCTACCAGCAATCGGGGATGCGCCAGCAACGATTACCCGCTGCCGGTGAAGGTTCAACGCGGGTAACCTACCGATCGGTACGCTTGCCGGTAGCCATCAATTTCAAGTCGTCGCCCAAGCCGCTGTCACCTTATTTTACGCTGGCCCTGCTCACCGATTTCCCACTCACCACTCGCCTGACAGCCACCCGCACGGGCGAACCTACACAGCAGCTACGCGTCCGCAACTCGATCAATCCATTGTTTTCAGCCCAGCTTGGGGCGGGTGGTTTTTGCCAGCTCAGCAACCGGTATGCCCTGATCGTGCAGCCCACCCTCGCCTACACCATCGGCCGGTTCGGTGGATCAACCACCACCAGCCCATCGCTCGAACTAGGCTTACAGGTGCAGGCGGTGGTTGGGTTTTAGGTTTTGGGTTTAAGGTTTAGAGTTCAATGTTTAAGGTTTTGGCAGTCAGATAACTTTAAACCTAAGACGTTAAACCTTAAACCCGCTCACAGCTTTCCCTCAGCTTGCCAGCGCATGCGGTAGGCGTTCATGGCGGTGTGGCCTAGCTGATCGATCAGGCGGTAATTGGCGACGATACCCACGGCAGCACCGATACCGGGAATCAGCTGCGCCATTTTTACCAGATCGATATAGTCGCGGTATTCCTGCTGGAACGTCAGCCAGTCGAACTGATTGATGTCGTCGGGCAGTTGGGCGCTGTGAGTGGGCCAGTCAGCGATGTGCTGATACACGAACTGCCGACGTTCCTGACTCGAAAACGCCAGCTGAAACACGTAGAGCATAAACACCCGTTCGCGGTAGTCGCGGGTGGTGTAGCCGTAGCGCGCAGCAATCTCAAAGAGCAGCTTCATTTTCAGGCTCATCAGCAGCGGAAAGTCGGCCAGGCCGAGCAGCAGGCCGCCCGCCCCGGTAATGCCCCCTTCGGCCGCGCCCGTCCGTTTGTAAAAGTCGATACGAGCCACAACGCTCGTTTCGCGCTGCGGCAACGTCTGATCCTCAACGGCCGGGCGATTCAGGGCTTCGGCACCAAACAGCATGGCCCGGGTCATTTGTTTGATAGCCGCCGTGACAACCTGATGCACCCGGCGGGGAATCAGCCGATTGATTCGTCGCTGTAGCGCCGACGATACCCGGCCAAACGCCGACGGGTTGCGCTGCATATTTTGCTGCCACTGAATCAGTTCAGCGCGCACCGATTCTTCATACGTCGACATGGCGGATAGCTGCTTAAAAAGGTGTAGTTTCGTCATGCTAAACCGACAACGCACCCGTTTGGTGCATTCGTCGGCCGCTCGTCCTGTCTATGTCCACGTTTCTACGCGCTGTTGCTTTTTTACTGATTACCGGACTAGCCTACGCCTGTAGTTCAGCACCGGCTTCCACCACCGATCAGCCAGCACGAATTACCGCCGTTACCTCACCGGCCCTTCCCGACAATCCGCTGTATAACGAGCTGGGGCTGGAACAGGCCGGGCTGGCCCAGGCCGTTTTCGAGTACGCGCTCACGGGTCGCCGGAACCTCGGCAACCATCACCCCGTGCTGACCATCGCCGACATGAGCCAGCCGTCGACCCAAAAACGGCTGTACGTTATCGACCTGAAAGCGCATAAACTACTGTTCAACACCTACGTAGCCCACGGCCGCAACTCCGGTGGTCTGGTACCTGATCGTTTTTCCAATACGCCCTCTTCCTGGCAAACCAGTCTGGGTTTTTACCGCACGCTGGGTACGTACATGGGCAAACACGGCCTGTCGCTGCAATTGAAGGGGCTGGAAAAGGGATTCAATACCAACGTGCAGGACCGGAACATCGTGTTGCACGGGGCCAATTACGTTTGTGAGGATACTGTCCGGCTGAAAGGGCGGCTGGGCTGGAGCGAAGGGTGCCCGGCGGTACCGTACGCGCTGTCGAAGCCGATTATTCTGGCCGTAAAAGATGGTTCGTGCCTGTTTGTCTACGCGCCCAACGACGACTACCTGAAAAAATCCGTCTACTTAAACGCGGCCAAAGACACTTTGTGAGGTTTGAGGTTTATAGTCTAAAGTTTAAAGTGCTGCCCTCACATCTTAATCCGCTTGTCAAGCAGGGAGCAGCAACCTTAAACGTTACACATCAAACCGTAAACCTGCTTGGACATTTACCTGGTTCGCCACACCGAAGTGGCAGTTGGGCGCAGCGTCGCCTACGGACAAACCGACGTAGCGTTGAGCGATTCGTATGCTGAACAGCGCGATCAGCTGTCAAGACACCTGCCCCCGGCTCCGGCTATTATTTTTACCTCGCCCCTCTCCCGCTGCCGCCGACTGGCCGACGATCTGGCCCAATCCCTGACAACGGGCAGTGCCATCGAAACGGCGCCGGGCCAGACAGCTCTCGCCGACGCTCACCGCCCGCTGATTCGCTGCGACGACCGGCTGAAAGAATTTTTCTTCGGCGACTGGGAAATGGTACCCTGGACCGATATCGACCACGACGCACTAACCACCTGGCGGGCAGACTTCGTAACCATCCCAACGCCCAACGGGGAAAATTTCAACGACGTTTCGGTGCGGGTAAAGGCGTTTTGGCGGGAGTGTATCCTGCCCCTAATCCAGACCGGCAACAGCCGGCCGGTGCTGATTGTGTCGCACGGTGGGATCATCCGGGCGCTGCTGTGTTTCTTTCTGGAACTGCCCCTGCAAAACGCCTACCGGCTCAATCTGGACTACGGAGCGGTGTCAAAAATCACGCTGTCCGGCTCGTCGTTTACCGTGCAATACATCAACCGCTAGCCGTTGCCAGAGTCGGCCAGTTTACCGATGGAAACTGGCGGAGCTGGATCGTTTTGATAGGGTTGCAACAGCAGCGACAGCCAGATTACGTCGTGCCACGCGCCAAACTTGTAACCAATGTTGCGGTACGTACCGACCGGGGTGAAACCCATAGACGCGTGAAAGGCTTCGCTGGCGGGGTTGGGCAACGTGATGCCAGCGTATGCGTTGTGATAACCCTGCTGACGAAGCAGATCGAGCAGCCGGGTGTACAGCTGCCGGGCAATACCTTGCCGGTGCCCGTCCGGGTGAACGTACACCGACGTGTTGACCGACCATTGATACGCCATCCGGTCCATGTGCCGCGACGCGTAAGCGTAGCCTAGCACCCGCCCGTCGACCTCGGCTACCAGATACGGAAACTGTTGCTGAATGGCTTCGATCCGCCCGCGAAACTCCGCGACGGTTGGCACGTCGTACTCAAACGAGATAATGGAATCTGTGACGTATGGCCCGTATATAGCCAGCAAGGCAGCCGCATCGTCGGGAGTAGCGAACCGGATAACCATGGGTGGAACAGAGAACGGTGAGACAAAAAACAAAGAGGTTATTGCAAACTAATCTTTCTTTGTTTGTCTCACCGCTTTCCGCTTAATTATTCAGCCGGATGAAGCCGCCGTCGAGGGGATAATCGCAGCCGGTGACGAAACCAGCTTCGTCGGAGCACAGATATAGGGCCAGTGCGCCCACTTCCTTCGGCTGCGCCATGCGACCGATGGGCTGCGTCTTCGACAGTTTGACAAACATTTCTTCTTCCTGACCGGGGTAGTTTTTCGCCAGAAAACCGTCCACAAACGGCGTGTGCACCCGTGCGGGCGAGATACAGTTACAGCGAATATTGTCGGCCAGATAGTCTTTCGCCACGGATAAGGTCATCGTCAGCACCGCCCCTTTGCTCATTGAATAGGCAAACCGGTCGGGAATCCCCACCGACGACGCCACCGACGCCATGTTCAGGATAACCCCGCCCCCGGCCGCTTTCAGGTGCGGAATCGTCGCGTACAGGCAGTTGTACACGCCCTTGACGTTGATCCGAAAAATCCGGTCAAAGTCGGCTTCGGACGTCGTATCGGCTTTCCCGACGTGCGCCACCCCCGCATTGTTGACCAGTATATTGATCGCTCCGGCGCTGGCAATCTGCCCAATCACGTCCACGACCTGCGCCTGATCCGACACATCGACGGTGTGGGCTTCGGCCCGCCCGCCCTCGCTGTTGATCGACTCGGCTACCTGCCGGGCGAGCTGTTCGTTGAGTTCGAGAATATGCACCGTAGCCCCCGCCTTGGCGAACGCCTGCGTAATCGCCAGCCCGATCCCGCTGGCCCCACCCGTCACGATGGCAACTTTATTTTGTAGAGAGAACATAAGCAATGACAGAATGATTGAGTGATAGAATGATTGAATAGGCTGAAGCAAGCGTTTTTCATTCAATCATTCTATCACTCAATCATTCAAAATTTAGAGTGAAACGCCCCGCTTCCAGGGGATGAAGTCGTCCTGACCGAGTTGCTCGGCTTTGGTAATTTCGTCGCCCGATGCCAGCCGGATGATGTACTCCAGCAGGTCATCGGCGCTTTGGTCGATGGTCTGTTCGCCGTCGATGATGGGGCCGCAGTCGAAGTCGATCACGTCGGGCATCCGGTTTTTCAGCTTCGTGTTGGTCGATACTTTCACGACCGGGCAGATCGGGTTGCCGGTTGGTGTGCCGAGACCCGTCGTAAACAGGATGACGTTGGTACCCGACCCCGCCATGCCCGTTGTGGCCTCCACGTCGTTGCCGGGGGTGCAGAGCAGACTCAGACCGGGCCGGACAGCCGGTTCGGTGTAGTCGAGTACGTCGACAACGGGCGAGTTGCCGCCTTTCTTAGCCGCCCCCGCCGACTTGATCGCGTCGGTAATCAGGCCGTCTTTGATGTTGCCGGGCGAGGGGTTCATATCGAAACCCGACCCGACGGCTTCAGCCTGCGCCGAGTACGTACCCATCAGGTTGATAAATTTCTCCGCGTCGGCCGGGTCGACGGTGCGGTTTATGAGTTCCTGCTCAACACCGTTCAGTTCGGGGAATTCGGCCAGTACTGTTTTGCCGCCCAGTGCCGCTATCGTATCCGACAGTTGGCCCAGCGCAGGGTTGGCCGAGATACCCGAAAAACCGTCGGAGCCACCGCATTTCAGGCCCACCGTCAGCGCACTGAGCGGAGCCGGTTGCCGCTCGATTTTGTTGATTTGGGTCAGCCCCAGAAACGTTTCTTTAACGGCCTGCGCCATCAGCGCGTACTCCGTTCCGGCCTGCTGTTCGAAAATGAGCAGCGGCTTATCGAATTTGGGGTTGTGCCGCCGGATTTCCTGCTCAACGATGTCGGCCTGCAAGTGCTGGCACCCCAGGCTCAGGATCGTTGCCCCGGCCACATTGGGGTTGTTGATAAATCCCGCAATCAGCGCACCCAGCGCACCGGAGTCCTGCCGGGTGCCGCCACAGCCCATTTCGTGGGTCAGGAACTTGATGCCGTCGACGTTTTTGAACGGGCGTTTCTCGGCCGGCGCGTTGTGCAGCGTTTTATTCTGCGATTCATCGACGAACGGCTGCATCTTTTTAATAACGTCCAGATCGCCCGCCTTGTACAGACTCAGCAGCTCGTGGACCTGCTCGCGGTAGGTTTCGGGCTGAGCGTAGCCAAGTTCGCGCTCAAACGCATCCTTCAGAATCAGCACGTTACGATTTTCGCAGAACACCAGCGGCACTACCAGCCAGTAATTGCGCGTACCGACGCTGCCATCGGCCCGGTGGTAGCCCATGAAGGTGCGGTTCTGCCAGCGCGACACGTTGGGCGGCTGGTAGGTGTAGGGCTGTTTTTTGTCGATCCCGTAACGGTCAGCACTGTGTTTCAGGTTGAAGGTGGTGATGGGTTCACCGCGCCGGATGGGCTGCATAGCCTTACCCACCAGCACCCCGTACATCGTGATGGGGTCGCCGGGCTGGCGGTCTTCCGTCACGAATTTATGCTTGGCTCCCACCGCATACGGCAGGGTATAAATCTGTTGGTCAAACTCAATAGATTCCCCGGCCGACAGGTCGCGCAGGGCGACAATGACGTTATCGGCGGGGTGAACTTTCAATACGCGGGCTGACATGCCAAAACTTGTTTTTGTGGTAAAGAGACCAATACCGCCGAAATATACCGCTAATCGCGTTTTGTTGACAGGATTACAGGATTTACGGGTACGCGGATCCTGACGGATGATCGCGGATTCACATGGTGTCGGTGGTGTCGGGGCGGACTGGCGTTCCAGACCCGACACCACCGACACCACTATGGCCATCAAATCCTGTTAATCCTGTAATCCTGGCAAAAACTTGCTATTCTGCCCCTCAATCCCAAGTTTTGACGGTCCTTACTCTCAACCTTTCATGATTCCCCGTTCGCCCGAAGCCACTGCCGGTGTGCTGCCCGACCGATTGATGTCGATGGATGCCTATCGGGGCTTCGTCATGACGTTGATGACCGCTGAGTTGCTTCAGTTTCAGGCGGTCCATGAAGCACTACCGCACAGCACGATCTGGGCGTTTCTGGCGCGGCAGCAAAGCCACGTCGAGTGGGTGGGTTGCACGTTGCACGACCTCATTCAGCCGTCATTTTCGTTTCTGGTGGGGGTAGCCCTGCCCTACTCCGTGGCCAGTCGTGCCAACCGGGGCGAATCGTTCGGCAGTCAGTTCTGGCACGCCCTGCGCCGGTCGCTGATCCTGATTCTGCTGGGCATTTTTCTCCGCTCGACGCATCAGGAGCAAACGTATTTTACATTTGAAGACACCCTTACGCAGATCGGGCTGGGGTATCCGTTGCTGTTTCTGCTGGGTCGAGCCTCAACCCGGCAAACATGGCTGGCGTTTGGGTTGATTCTGGTCGGCTACTGGCTGGCGTTTGTGCTGTATCCCGCCCCCAATTCTGCCTTCGACTATGCCGCCGTTGGCGTTCCGCCCGACTGGCCGGAACACTTTACTGGACGAATGGCGCATTTCAACAAAAACAGCAACCTCGCCTGGGCGTTCGACACCTGGTTTCTGAACCTGTTTCCGCGCGAAAGTCCGTTTCGGTTCAACGGGGGCGGCTACGCGACGCTGAGCTTCATCCCGACGCTGGCAACGATGGTACTAGGCTTGCAGGTGGGCCGATGGCTCCGGCTGAAGTGGGCACCGAACAAGCTTTTGCGCCAGCTGATTTTTGCGGGACTTATCGGCATCATCGGCGGCCTGATTCTTCAGCTACTGGGTATCTGCCCCGTCGTCAAACGCATCTGGACCCCGGCTTGGGTGCTGTTCAGCGGAGGCTTGTGCTGCTGGCTGCTGGCTGGTTTCTACGGGCTCATCGACGTGTGGGGATTTCGGCTAAAGCCACTAATTGTGGTCGGCATGAACTCCATCGCCATCTACATCCTTGTACACCTGATCGATCGGTTTATTATCGACTCGTTTCACATTCACTTCGGCCGCGCGCCGTTTCAGGTGCTGGGTGCGGCCTACGAGCCCCTGCTGACCGGTGCACTGACGCTGGCCGTTTTTTACCTGATCCTCCGGTGGATGTACAATCGCCGACTCTTTATCCGAATCTGACCCATGCTGGAAGCCAACCTGTTAAACCTGTTTGACCAGAAAATCACCTATGCCCGCATCAGCGTGTCCAACGGCCGTATCGACCGCATCGACCAACTGGGTCCCGAACGGCCGGGCGAACCGTATGTGCTGCCCGGCTTCGTCGATGCCCACGTACACGTTGAGAGTTCACTGCTGACACCCCCGCAGTTTGCCCGGCTGGCCGTCGTGCATGGCACCGTCGCGACCGTGTCGGACCCGCATGAGATCGGTAATGTGCTGGGCGTGGCTGGGGTCGAATATATGATTGCGGAAGGGAAACGGGTGCCGTTCAAATTCATGTTTGGTGCCCCCTCCTGCGTACCGGCGACACCGTTCGAAACGGCCGGGGCGACCATCACCCCCAACGACGTGCGCTACCTGCTCGGGCTGAAAGAAATTGGCTATCTGGCCGAGGTGATGAATTTTCCGGGGGTGCTCAACGGCGACGCCGACATGATGGCCAAGATCGCGCTGGCGAAAGCGTTCAACAAACCCATCGACGGCCACGCCCCCGGCCTGACCGGCGATGCCGCCCAGCAATATACAGACGCAGGAATCACCACCGACCATGAGTGCTTTACCTACGAAGAGGGACTCGATAAAGCCCGCCGGGGGATGCAGATTCTGATTCGGGAAGGCAGCGCAGCCCGCAACTTCGACACGCTGATTCCGCTGCTGGCTGAGTTTCCTACCCAGATCATGTTCTGCTCCGACGACAAACACCCCGACACGCTGGCAATGGGCCACATCGACCAACTGGTTCGGCGGGCACTGGCGCAGGGGCATTCGCTCTGGAACGTGCTGCGGGCCGCCTGCCTGAATCCGGTGCTGCACTACCGGCTACCCGTCGGCTTGTTGCGCGAGGGCGACCCAGCCGACTTCATCGTTGTCGACTCAACAACCGACTTTCGTATACTACGTACCGTCATCGATGGCGAAACGGTGGCCGAAAACGGGTTTTCGCACATTCCCGATCTACGCAGCGAACACGTCAACCAATTCAGCTGCTCCCCCAAAACGCCCGATCAACTGGCAGTGCTGGCGGAAGCAGGCGCAACGCAAATTCGTGTCATCGAAGCGCTCGACGGTCAGTTGGTAACGAATGAACTCCTGGTTGAGAGCACAATAGTCGACGGAAAAGTCGTACCGAACATTGGGCAGGATGTGCTGAAACTGGTGGTTGTCAATCGATACAAAGACGCCCCTCCGTCAGTGGGGTTCATCAAAAACTTCGGATTGACACAGGGGGCCATCGCGTCGTCGGTAGGGCACGATTCGCACAATATCACGGCCGTCGGCTGCGACGACGAGAGCCTTTGCCGCGCGATTAACCTGGTTATCAACGCGCAGGGCGGTTTATCAGCCGTCTCTGCTGATGCGTCCGAACAGGGGCAGCTACTACCCCTGCCCGTGGCTGGATTGATGACCGATGCAGATGGCTACGATGTGGCCGCGCAGTATTCAGCCCTCGATAATTACGCCAAGCAGGCGCTGGGCAGTACGCTGGCCGCTCCGTTTATGACGCTCAGTTTCATGGCCTTACTGGTTATCCCATCGTTAAAGCTTAGCGACTTAGCTTTATTTGACGGAAACCGGTTCTCATTTACCCAGCTACAAATTACCGGGTGAGACTATTCAAATTTTTTTCAAAATGCTGTATTAAATCTAATTAATTATCGGTATGTTTACAGACGCCTAGCTAATTCTAACTCCTTCTCCTTTCCTTAACGCCCCATGGCTCGCTCTCGTAATCAGTCAGGACCCAGCGACGAAACTCTTTGGAACATGTTTCGCGATGGCGACGAAAACGCGTTTGCCCGGTTATACGAAAACTACGTTCAGGCGCTTTATCATTACTGCGCTCACTTCGCTACCGACCGCGCCTTGATTAAAGATTGCATCCACGACCTTTTCGTTGAACTCTGGAAACACCGCACTACTATTGGCCCGACCACGTCGGTACGGTTCTATCTGATGGCGTCGATCAAGCGCAAACTGGTTCGCCACCTGACCGCCGAGCAGAAGCTGGTTAGTCAGGATGAAATCACGAACGGACGTCGGGTGGGCGACATGCTGCCCGGCGCTGATCCGTCGCACGAAAACCTGCTCATCAGCCACGAGGAAGATTCGTTTATGAACAACTGCCTGCATCAGGCTCTGGACAAACTACCCCGGCGGCAGCGCGAAGCGGTTCATCTGCGGTACTTCCAAAACATGAGCAATGAGGAAATTTCGGCCCTCATGCACATCAACATTCAGTCGGTTTACAACCTGATTTTTGGTGCGATGAGCAACCTCAAGCGGCAGATCACCCCCGAGACGGTATCGCTCTGATTGTACTGATTATTCCGCCCTTTTTACCGAAAGCCCGCTACTGTCGCCCACGACGGTAGCGGGCTTTGTCTTTTGCAGGCCCCGCCGGATTCTGGTAAATTCGCTGGATGAATACCGACTCAACACCCCTGCCCGAACGGGTTCGCCCGCGCACCCTCGATGATGTTATTGGTCAACGCAAACTGATTGGTCCCGGTGGCGCACTGCGCCGGGCCGTCGATGCCGGGCGTCTGCCGTCCATGATTCTGTGGGGACCGCCGGGGGTGGGCAAAACCACGCTGGCCCTGCTGCTGGCTGAAGCCGTCAAGCGGCCCTTCATCGCCCTCAGTGCGATCAATTCGGGGGTCAAGGAAATCCGCGACGTGCTGAGCCGCCCCACCGGCATGTTTCCGCCGGTCGTCTTTATCGACGAGATTCACCGCTTCAACAAAGGGCAGCAGGACGCACTGCTGGGGGCGGTCGAGAAAGGACAGATCACGCTGATCGGCGCAACGACCGAGAACCCGTCGTTTGAAGTCAACTCGGCTCTGCTGTCGCGCTCGCAGGTTTACATCCTGGAAGCCCTCAGCCGCGACGAACTCGTCCAACTCGTCGACCGGGCAATTGCGGAGGACCGTTTTCTGCAATCGAAGCAGATCCGGGTCGAATCCTACGACGCCCTGCTACGGCTGTCGGGGGGCGACGGGCGGAAGCTGCTCAATCTGCTAGATCTGGTAGCGTCGGCCCACGTGTCGAGCGATCCGCTGGTAATTACCGACGAAGGGGTGACGAGCGTCGCGCAGCAGAACATCGCCCGCTACGACAAATCCGGTGAGCAGCACTACGACATTATTTCGGCGTTTATCAAGTCATTGCGCGGCTCCGACCCCAACGCGGCTCTGTACTGGATGGCCCGGATGATTGTAGCCGGTGAAGACCCAGTTTTCATCGCCCGGCGGATGCTGATTCTGGCATCGGAAGACATCGGCAACGCCAACCCGACGGCGATGATTATGGCATCGGAAGCGGTGCAGGCGATTCGGGCAATCGGGATGCCCGAAGGCCGGATTATCCTGTCGCAGGTAGCGGTTTATCTGGCTACGTCGCCCAAGAGCAACGCCAGTTATGTCGCGATCGACGACGCTATTGCGCTGGCCGAGCAGACGGCGCATCTGCCCGTACCGCTGCACCTGCGTAACGCCCCCACGAAGCTGATGAAGCAGATCGGCTACGGCAAAGAATACCAGTACGCCCATGCTTACGAAGGCAATTTCGCCCAGCAGAACTTCCTACCCGACGATCTGAAAGGCCACAAACTCTACGAACCGGGGCAGAACGCCCGCGAAGCCGAAATCCGGCGCAGCCTGCAAAAGTGGTGGGGCGACTGGTACGAATATTAGTTGTATGTCTTGCTGTCTCAGCCTATGCACTTGCCGTACAGCAGACTCTCTTTCTGACCGTACTGAATACGCTTTTCATAGACAAAACCCAGCTTTTCGATCAGCGCGACAGACGCCCGGTTGTCGGGGTCGCAGAAGGCCGTCAGGCGGGAGAGGTTTAGCTCGTTGGCGGCATAGGAGAGCACGGCCGATGCAGATTCAAAGCCGTAGCCCTTACCGTTGAAACCGGGTAGAAAGGCGAAGCCAAGATCAACGTCGGGGAGGCCGGTGCGCCGGTGCAGGCCACAGGTGCCGATGGCGTCGCCCGTTTCGCGCAGACTCACCCGGTACGTACCGAAGCCGTACTGCTCGTAGCTCCGCATGGCCCCGTGCTGAATATACTGTTCGGCGGCTTCGAGGGTATACACGTTTCGGTCGCCGATGAAGCGCAGCCAGGGCGGGCTGTTGAGCAACGCCAGCATAAACGGTGCATCGGCGATGGTAAGCTGGTGTAGCAGCAGCCGGTCGGTGGTAAGTTGCCAGCCGTTGGCCGACGGCACAGGGGAATACGAATCGAGCATACCCGCAAACTACGCAATCGGCACCAAACCCGCCATTTGTGCCGGTCTGTTTACGCTACCGGTAGCAGAAAATAGAACGCGGCTCCGTCGGTGACGCTGTCGTCAAGCCCGATCTGTCCGTTCATGGCGGCAATAAACTCGCTGGAAATGGCCAGTCCCAGCCCCGTACCACTGGCCTGCCCGTTGGTACCGGGGGCGCGGAAATAGCGGTCGAAGATGCGGTCGCGGTGCTCGGGCCGGATACCTGCCCCGTGGTCGCGCACCCGAAACTCCACCCGGTCGCCCAGGGGCTTCACCGACACGTCGATGCGGTTGTCGGGCGGGCTGTGCCGCACTGCGTTCGACAAGAAATTAATCAGCACCCACGATGCTTTGTCGGGGTCGGCCAGAACAGACGGCAGGTTCGGGGCAAGCCATTCACTGAAGCGAACGTTTTTCTGATCGGCCGACATCCGCAGTGCGCCGATGGCCGTCTGAATGAGTGTAGCCGGGCCAACGGGCCGTACCTGCAACTGAATCTGCCCCGATTCAACCTGCGCCATATTGAGCAGTTCGCCGGTCAGGTTGAGGAGCCGGTCTGTGTCGGCGCGTACGTTACCGATCAGGCTGGTCTGCTCTTCGTTCATCGCCCCCACCCTACTGTCGTCCAGCAGTTTAAGGCTCATTTTTATGCTCGACAGTGGCGTTTTCAGTTCGTGCGAAACGGTGGCGATGAAGTTAGTTTTGGCCAGGTCGAGTTCTTTGTAGGAGGTCACGTTTTTCAGCACGATCACATACCCCGCCAGCGTTGGTTCGGTTTCGCCGGTGCGCGGTACTTCCACGGGGCTAACCTGCCGGGTGAAGTAACTTTCGCGCCCTTTTCCGTTCGTGCCCGGATCGTAAATTTTCAGCATCGTATCGCCCGTTGCCACGTTATGTTCGTCGGCATTGGTTGCTTCAAAGCCGTCGACAAGCCCCTGAATAAGGGTACGCAGCAGATCGTTGGTGGTAGCTACGTCGGGGGCGTACCGGCCGACGAGCCGCTCCCGCTGCACACCCAGCAGCCGCTCGGCAACGGGGTTGATAAACAGGATCCGCCGGTTTTCATCCAGCCCGATAATGCCGTCGTTCAGGACTTCGATCAGCGTGTCGATGCGTTTTTTCTCGAACAGCACCCGCGCCAGATTCGAGTGTTCGTATTCGTCGAGTTTCTGGGCCATCGAGTTGAACGACCGCGCCAGTTCGCCAAACTCGTCGCTCGACTTGAACCGGAGCCGCTCCTCGAAGTTGCGGCTGGTAATCTGCCGGATACCGCGCGTCAGCTCGCGCAGCGGATCGGCGATGTAGCCGGGGAAGTTGACGATAAACGAAAACAGAATCAGGAAACTAAACGTACCGACAACCGCTACCCAGCCGAGGGCTTCCTTGGCGGTTCGCTTGGCAGTGTCGCTTTTTCGCACGATAGCCTGCCGGTTGAGGTCGTCGATCTGGAACAGGTGCTGCTGCACACGCGGCACCAGCATCGAATCGGTCGGCCTCGCTTTCAACCGGTCGAACTCCCGCCGGAGTGCATCGGTCGGCGTTTGTTCGCCCGCTTCGGTGATGTTGGTTTCCTGCTTTTTCAGGTTTCTTTCGAAGGTAGTCAGCGCGTCGGGATCGGCCCGGTTGGCCAGTGCTTTCTGCATACTGCTGACGTATTCGAGCGAGATGTAATTATCCTTCAAAATAGCCTGCGAGTCGTCGGCCAGTTGGTTGAGGTAATACATACTCAGGCCACCCAACGTCAGCAGAATGACGAAGACAAAGACCAGCGCAGTCGATATTTTGGCTTTGAGGGACATGGGGCAAAGAGCGAAAGAATGAAAGAGTGAAAGAGCGAAAAAGTGATCCGGCTTTTCGCTCTTTCACTCTTTCATTCTTTCGCTCTTTGATCAGGAAAGTATTATCAGGTCTGTGTCGGAGTCGGCGAGTTTGTTGAGTAGCTGGTTGAAGGCATTGGTGCGCAAAATTATCTGAATCAGGCTAAAATGCGGCTTACCGATGCATACTGTCGTTACGTTGCGCCGGTTGACTTCTTCGATAATGCTGATAAAGATGTTATCACTTTTGACCTGAATCACTTCGGCACCCAGTTCGGTGGCCAGCTTGAGGTTGTTGATGAGGTGTCGCTGCACGTCGAGTTTGATGCGGTCGGCGCTCTCCGACGGGGTTTGTACGTAGAGCACAAACCAGCGCGAATTGTAGTAAGCCGCCAGCCGGGCCGTCTTGCGGATGACGCGCCGGGCGGTCTGGTGATTGCTGCTGACAGCCGCCAGAAACCGTTCGTTTTTGGGCTGGGTGCCGGGGGGCAGAATCGTATCGATTTTCCGCTCTACTGCCGACGCTACTTCGCGCAGGGCCAACTCGCGCAGTTGCAGAATCTTCTCCGTCTGGAAGAAGTTGGCAAGGGCCATCTGCACCTTGCCGGGGTCGTAAATCTTACCTTCTTTCAGCCGCGTAATCAGCTCGTCGGCAGTCAGGTCGATGTTTACTACTTCATCGGCGGTTTGAAGTACCCGGTCCGGCACGCGCTCAGTCACGTCGACGCCCGTGATGGCCTGCACCTCGTCGTACAGACTTTCGATGTGCTGAATATTTACCGCGCTGATGACATTGATACCGGCGTCGAGGATTTCGAGGACGTCCTGCCAGCGTTTTTCATTTTTCGAACCGGGAATGTTGGTATGCGCCAGCTCATCGACAATGACCAGTTCGGGGTGCCGGTTCACGACCGCCTGCACATCCATTTCGTCCAGTTCGCGGCCTTTGTAAAACAGCTTTCGGCGCGGCACGATGGGCAACCCATCCAGCAGGGCGTGCGTTTCGGCGCGGTTGTGCGTTTCGATATAGCCAATCTGCACGTCGATACCACCCCGCAGCAGGGCATGAGCCTCCTGTAGCATCCGGTACGATTTTCCGACGCCCGCACTCATGCCGATGTATACCTTGAATTTACCCCGTCGCGACTCCTGAATGAGCCGGAGGAAGTTGTCAGCCGATTGGTCGCGTTCGTCGGGAAGCATGTCAGTTTAAAGTATTCGGTATACGGTTTACGGCGGTGTAGCCTGGACCGGCCCGCAGGCGCGGTGGCCGCCGGCGCGGGCCGGTCCAGGCTACACACTCATTCACTAAAAGCTAATCGCTAAACTTGTTGTTAATGAGGTGTTTGTTTTGCTCAGACCGTTGCTGGCGGAAAAAATCGCGTCTTTACTGTCGTATAGCTTCCCTTCTATTCTCAGTAGCGCATTGGGCAGAATCCCATAGTCGTAGCCCAGGGAATAGCCGAACGTTTTGAAGCCGTTCGGGGTACCCGTAGCGATGATTACCCCGTTTTTGTCGTCGTAATATTCCACCCGGCCATTGATATAGCTGCGGTCCGAGGTTTTGTAGCGGGCAATCACCACGGGCGAGTACCAGACGTAACTGCCGCCCCCATCCTGCCGTACATCAGACCCCGTTTGCACCACGGGCTTGCGATCCGCACCGATGTCGAAACCGAGGATAACGCCGAATTTACCCGCTGGGTTGATAATCGCGTACAGGTTGTTGAAGAACCGACCCTGCCGGAGCGAATCGGGCCGGTCGGAGCCGAGGAAGCTACTCCAGTTCAATGTCAGCATCGACGAGGGGCGGTACTGTACCTGCGTGCTGATCGCCATACCGCTGTAACCCGGCAGTTTGGCAATGCGCTGCCAGCCGTTGAGCACCGATACAACAAACGTCCATTTGCCGTTAGGTCGGTCCGGCGTTCCGGTGTTGTAGGTCACTTTGGCCCCCGACAGGTAGTAGGGTGAGTTTTCGGCCAGTATACTACGCGTCAGTGTCCAGCAGTCTTTCGAGATAGCACTCTCAAAACCGATATGCGACGAGAAGATACCCGCATCGAGCCACAGATCGCGGCTTTTCGACAGTTTCACCCCGGCGTTGGCTTCAAACACGTTTTTGAGCAGGCCCTGTTCAGCCGCGTAATTGTACTGCGCGTAGGTACCAACCTGCAACGCCAGATTCGCCCGGACGCGCTCCCCGGCATAGGCAGCTTTCAGAAACGCCAGATTGACGTTGACTTCCCGATTTCGTTTGTGGTTGTACAGAAAGCCGGGCCGCTCCTGATCGGTTTTTGGGGCCGTAAAGTCGTAACTGTAATACGCTTCAACATAGCCCGACAGCGTCAGGCCAGCATTGGGCGCGGCTGTGGTGGCGGCTGATGTAACCGCCGACGTAAGCGTGGTATCGGTGGTCTGGGCAATGGCCGACACCGTCAGCAACGGTACGGCAGCAAGGGAGAAAAATTGGGCAATACGTTTCATGGTTGATGGTCCGCACAGCGACGGACACGTTGGTTTTGTTGTATTCACTTACTCACTAAAAAACTAAACTTACTTCGTCTGTGTCAGGTATTCGGCAATGGGGCCGATGGCCAGGGCAGGAAAGAAACACAGTGCACCGATGATGACGATGACGATAAACAGCAGCGCACCGAACGTGTATGACTCGGTGGGCAACGTACCTGGCGAGGGCGGCACAAACCGCTTTTCGTAGAGCAGCGCACCAATCAGCAACGTTCCGACAATCGGGATGAACCGCCCCAGCAGCATAGCGAGCGCAGTCGTCAGGTTCCAGAACGGAGTGTTGTCGCCCAGCCCCTCGAAGCCCGATCCATTCCCCGCCACCGACGATACGTACTCGTACAACATCGTCGTAAAACAGTGGTAACCGACCGGGCCGGCGTTCCGGCTGCTAAGCCAGCCCAGCGACACCCCGCCGTCGGGCGATTGGTGGGCAACCAGTACGGCAACGGCCGTCAGCCCCAGATACAACAGCGGCTGCGCGACAATGATACCCGTTGCCAGCTGAATTTCGATTTGGCCAACTTTTTTGCCCAGCAGTTCGGGTGTGCGACCGATCATCAGGCTACCGATAAAAATGGCGATGATGATGTACAGAAACAGGTACATAAACCCCGTTCCGACTCCGCCGTAGAACGCATCGATCTGCATACCCAGCAGCATAAACAACCCCGACAGGGCCGTGTAGCTGTCGTGCATCGAGGTAAGCGCCCCCGCCGGAATCACGATATTAACCCCGCACCAGAACGCCGATGCCAAGGTACCAAACCGCATTTCTTTCCCTTCCAGACTACCCGCTGACTGATTGATACCCAGCGCACTGATGGCCGGGTTACCCGCCCACTCCTGCTGCATGATTGGAATGGTCAGCATAAGCCAGCACCCGGTCATGAGCGTGAAGATGATAACGCCCAGCTTGCGCCGGTTCAGGTAGAAACCAACGAAGCAGACAAATGCCATCGGCAGCAGAAACACGGTAATCAGGTGCAGGCAATACGTCGCCATCGTCGGATTCTCGAACGGGTGCGCCGTGTTGGCCCCGAAGAACCCGCCCCCGTTCGACCCCAAATGCTTGATCGGCAGCATAGCCGCCACAGGTCCGCGCGCAACGGTTACGGTGTCGCCCTGCAACGTCTGCACGGTGTCGTAGGGCGCAAACGTCATGGGTACCCCGGCAAACACCAGCCCGATAGCGACCAGCAGCGATAAGGGCAGCAGCACCCGCGTGAGGGAGCGCATCAGATCGCCATAAAAGTTGCCGGGGCTCGTGCCGGACTCGGCCCGTAACGACCGCACCAGTGCCACCCCTACTGCCAGACTAGTTGCCGCCGATACAAATTGCAGAAACATCAGCACAACCATCTGCGAAAAATACGTCGCGCCGGTTTCGCCTGAATAGTGCTGGAGGTTGGTGCTGGTCAGAAAACTGATCGCTGTGTTCAGCGCCAGCGTCCATTCCATCGACGGGATGTTCTGCTGATTCCAGACCGGAATCCGGGCCTGTGTCATCAGCAGCCCCACAGCCAGTACGAGCCAGACCACACTTGTTACCCCCACCGCCCCCAGGTACTGCGACCAGCGCATCGACACGCCGGGGTCGACGCCGATTAGCCGGAACAGGGTTCGTTCAACCGGGGCCAGCCAGTCCAGCAGACTGCGCTCATGCCCGAATACCCGGCTCAGATACCGACCTATCAGGATCGACAGGCCAACGGCCGCGCCAAACAACAGGGCCAGACCAATTAACTCACTACGCATTGATTCCCGATTTACCCCGGTGAGTCCGGTGGTTCACCGGCATCACCGGTACGTTTCGTTATTTGAGCGCGTCCAGCGCGACGTTTAGTTTTAGCACATTCACCGTCGACGGGCCAAACACGCCAAACAATGGGCCGTGGGTGTGTTCATCGACCAGTTGGGTAAGCCGCTCTGCCGATATACCGCGTACTTTCGCAACCCGGGCAATCTGAATTTTAGCCGCTTCAGGCGACAAATCGGGGTCGAGGCCGGAGCCGGACGCCGTCACGAGTTCGGCGGGGATATCCGCTTTTTTCACCGTCGGGTTGTGCACCATAAACGTGTCGATACGGGCCTCAACGGCTTTCAGGTAGTCGGGGTTCGAGGGTGCTTTGTTCGAGCCAGCCGAGCCAGCCGCGTTGTACTCAACCGCCGACGGGCGCGAATTGAAATACTTATCGTCGGTAAATTTCTGCCCGACGAGCGCGTAACCAACCACTTTACCGTTGGCTTCGACCGTAACGCCTTTACCACCACCGGGTGCAAGTTTGGCAATACCCGCCACCACGAGCGGATAGATAACGGATGTCAGAATAAGCATGACCACCGTCAGGCGGATAGCGGGAATAAGATTCGTTTTCATGGGATTGACCTCACCCCCGGCCCCTCTCCTAAACAGGAGAGGGGGGCAGGCTCGGAAGTTTTATTTTGCTTACTTCTTTACAAAGTATTCGAACGTAAATTTTCTGATAGTTACCCCTCTCCTGTTTTAGGAGAGGGGATGGGGGTGAGGTCAACGGCCGCTGCCGTGAGGTCTACCCAAACACCCCGACCAGCAGATCGATCAGTTTAATACCGATGAAGGGGGCAATGACGCCACCAACGCCGTAGAGCAGCAGGTTCCGGCGCAGCAGGGCCGACGCACCGATGGGCTTGTATTCAACCCCACGCAGGGCCAGCGGAATCAGCATCGGGATGATGATCGCGTTGAAAATCACCGCCGACAGGATGGCCGACTCGGCACTGTGCAACCGCATGATGTTCAGTGCCTGCAAGGCCGGAATCGACGTGATGAACAGGGCCGGAACGATAGCAAAGTACTTGGCGACGTCGTTAGCGATACTGAACGTCGTCAGTGTACCGCGTGTGATCAGCAACTGCTTCCCAATTTCGACTACCTCGATCAGTTTCGTCGGGTCGTTGTCAAGATCGACCATGTTACCGGCTTCCTTGGCGGCCTGCGTACCGGAGTTCATCGCCACACCCACGTCGGCCTGGGCCAGAGCGGGGGCGTCGTTGGTACCGTCGCCCATCATCGCGACGAGCTTACCACCCGTCTGTTCGTGGCGGATGTACTGCATCTTATCTTCCGGCTTGGCTTCGGCAATGAAGTCGTCGACACCTGCTTTTTCGGCGATAAACTTGGCGGTCAGCGGGTTGTCGCCCGTTACCATCACCGTCTTGACGCCCATTTTCCGCAGACGGTCGAAGCGTTCAGCGATGCCGGGTTTGATGATATCCTGCAACTCGACGACACCTTTCACCTCCTCGTTTTCCGTCACGACCAGTGGCGTTCCACCGTTAGCTGCAATCTCCTTTGCTTTCGCGTCAGTCTCTGGCGGGAAGTGATTTCCCACCCGTTCCACAATAGTACGGATCGAGTCGGTTGCTCCTTTGCGAATGCGTTCGCCGGTAGCCAGATCAATACCCGACGAGCGGGTTTCAGCCGTGAACTTGATGAGTTTAGACCCCGTCGTGTTCAGGTGCCGCGTCACATCCGATCCGGCCAGTTCCACAATCGACTTACCTTCGGGCGTTTCGTCGGCCAGCGAACTCAGGGCGGCAATGCGCACCATATCGGCCTGCTTGATACCCGGTGCCGGGTAAAAATTCGTCGCTTTGCGATTACCAATCGTGATCGTACCCGTTTTGTCGAGCAGCAGCGTGTCGATGTCGCCCGCCGTTTCCACCGCCCGGCCCGACTTGGCAATGACGTTGGCCCGCAGTGCGCGGTCCATCCCCGCGATACCGATAGCCGACAGCAGCCCGCCGATGGTGGTCGGAATCAGGCAGACGAACAGCGAAATCAGGGCCGCGATGGTAATGGGTGTGTTAGCGTAATCGGCGAAGGGTTTTAGAGCGACGCAGACGATGATGAAAATCAGCGTAAAACCGGCCAGCAGAATCGTCAGGGCAATTTCATTCGGTGTCTTCTGCCGCGACGCACCTTCGACCAGTGCAATCATCTTGTCGAGAAACGATTCCCCCGGCTGCGTCGTCACCTGCACTTTAATATAGTCCGACAGCACTTTCGTACCGCCCGTCACCGACGATTTGTCGCCCCCCGCTTCGCGAATAACCGGTGCCGATTCGCCCGTAATGGCCGATTCGTCGATGGTAGCCAGCCCTTCGATGATTTCCCCGTCCGAGGGGATGATATCACCCGGTTCGCAGACAAAGACGTCGCCTTTTTTGAGTTGGGCCGACGAGATCGTCTGTATCTCGTTGGTGTACATATTCCCCACCGCCCGGATCACTTTGGCCGGAGTTTCCTGTCGGGTTTTGCGGAGCGATTCGGCCTGCGCCTTACCCCGCGCTTCGGCGATGGCTTCGGCGAAGTTGGCAAACAGCAGCGTCAGCAGCAGAATAAACGTGATCGTGATGTTGTAGCCCAGCGACCCCTGCGTCTGATCGCCCGACACACCGATGTAGACCGTTACCAGCACCATAATCAGCGTGCCGATTTCGACGGTGAACATAACCGGATTCTTGATGAGAATAGCCGGATTTAACTTGACGAATGACTCCCGGATGGCCGTTCGAACGAGTGCGCCCTGGAACAGTGACGGGGAAGATTGATTTGCCATTTTGGTTATCTTTACTAAAAAACAGAGTTTGTTATGACGGTCGAACAGGCTTCTATCGAGCAGGTCTTTCAGAAGGCGGGTTACTCATCGAGCACCGATTACACGATCAAAAAGATGCAGGAAGAATTGCTGCGTGAACTCAAAGTGTGCAGCGACCGCATCGACGCGTTTGAAGCGAAATACGGCATGCGCTATGAGGAGTTCGACAAGCGTTTCAACGAGGTGACACAGGTTGGTTTGTTTGAACGCGAAGACGACATCATGGATTGGCGGGCGGAGTTGATCGAGCTGCGAGGTATTGAAAAACGACTGACCATTATCGCCCAGCGGCTGGTACCCGAAAGTTGATTGGCTGGTTGTCATTTTGGTTATCTTTGAAAAAACAGAGTTTGTTATGACGGCTCCTCTTGCAACAGATCGGCTCGACAACCTTGCCCAATCGCTGGGCTATCGGAGTGTGTTTGATTTTACGCGTATTCAACTTCGTCATGCCGTCGAACAGAAGATGGCGTATTATCAGAGTCGCATCGATTACTACCAGCAGAAGTACGGTATGGACTTCATTGAGTTTCGTCGTCGCGTGGTCGACAAAACGGATTCGCATCTATCCAAATTCGGCATCATCGAGAAAGAAGATGACGACATGGAGTGGGAATTAAGCATTGAAATGGTTCAGGGCTACACTGACGAACTGCAAGTACTTAGCTGATGGAAGCAGCCATTGAACCGTATCCAGATCTGATTAGCAGTTGGATCATCACCGCTCAGGAAGAAAATAGTGTCGTTAGTTTTCGCAAAGCGCGCATTCTGTTCCGGAATGGCAGTTCGCTGTCTATTTTCGAGAAGCTGCATAAACCTGACAATCATTACCGCTACGGCTATCAATGGCAAACGGCTGACAATGTGTTGATTCACCGTTGGGATAACGCTCTTCACTACGAGCAAATCGAAACGTTTCCTTTTCACCAGCACGTCGGTTCGGAAGAAAACGTGCAGCCTTCCAAGCCGATGACATTGGCCGATGTACTGACCATTATCGCCCAGCGCATCACTTCAGGCTGAAATACTCGGCCAGCGGACCCAGCGTGAGAGCGGGGAAGAACGACAGCGCGGTGATGATCATGATAACTGCGAAGACCATCAGCCCGAATGTACCGTTGTCGGTTGGCAGCGTACCGCTCGATTCAGGCACGTACTTCTTCCGGGCCAGCAGACCCGCAATCGCGACGGGGCCGATGATTGGCAGGAAACGACCCAGCAGCAGCACGATACCCGTAGCATAGTTCCAGAAAAAGTTGTTGTCGCCCAGTCCTTCAAAGCCGGAGCCGTTGTTGGCGTTGGCCGACGTGAACTCGTAGAGCATCTCCGAAAAACCGTGGTAGCCGGGGTTATTCAGCCAAGCCGACGGCTTCACCGCCCAATCAGCGTTGGGGTAGTTGACGAACAGCCAGGCCGCCAGTGCCGTGCCACCCTTGACGAGCAGCGTACTGACCAGCGCGACAATCGACGCGATCTTGATCTCCCGCGCTTCGACTTTTCGACCGAAGAACTCCGGTGTCCGGCCTACCATCAGGCCCGAAATAAAGACCGCGATAATCAGGAAGTAATAGAAGTTCAGGATACCGACGCCACAGCCGCCGTAGAAGGCGCCGGTCATCATACCCAGCAGTTGCATCATTCCCGACACCGGCATTGATGAATCGTGCATGGAGTTGACCGAACCCGTCGAGATGATTGTCGTGACGATGCTCCAGTAGCCCGACGCCAGCGGTCCGAAACGAACCTCTTTGCCTTCCATCGCGCCCGTCGGCTGGGCAACACCCATGCGGGCAATGGCGGGGTTGCCGTGCAGTTCGCTGATGAGCGTCGGTACGAGCAGCATCAGCATCCCAACCGTCATTACGCCGTAGATCATCCAGGCGAATTTTTTCCGGTTTATCAGGAAACCCAGCGCGAAGATCATCGCAATCGGCAGAATCACCTGCGCGATCATCTCGGCCATGTTGGTCAGGTAGTTGGGGTTTTCGAGCGGATGCGCCGAGTTGGCCCCGAAGTAACCCCCACCGTTGGTCCCGATGTGTTTGATACCGATCAGCGCAGCCGCCGGCCCCCGCGACACGCCAACCGTATCGCCCTGCATAGTCACGACGCTGTCTTTACCGTCGAAGCTGGCGGGTGTCCCGTTGAATACCAGCACGATAGATAGCAGCAGCGAGAACGGCAGCAGAATCCGTGTGATCGATTTGACGAAGTAGACGTAAAAATTACCGACCGTATCGACGCTTTTGGGCAGAAACGACCGGACAATCAGAATCAGCGCGGCAATACCGGTTGCGGCCGACATAAACATCAGGAAGTTGAACACCCCGATCTGCGTCAGATACGTGGCCCCCGATTCGCCGGAGTAGTGCTGCAAATCGCAGTTGACCAGGAAGCTGATCGCGGTGTTGAATGCCAGGTCAGGCGTCATCGACGGGTTCCCGTCGGGGTTGAGCGGCAGGCTTCCCTGCGTCAGCAGGAGCGAAAACGCGTACACCAGCCACACAGCGTTGATCGTCAGCAGGGCGACAAGGCTGGCTTTCCAGCTCATCTCCTGCGTTTCGTCGATGCCGCCGAGCCGGTAAATCAGCCGTTCGAGCGGCCGCATAAAATCAAATACCGGTCCGCCGGTGCGGTTGGGCTTTCCGGCGAACACGTTCGCGATGTACTTGCCCAGCGGGATGGCCAGCAGCACGGTCAGGCCGTACATGGCGAATATCCCAATCCATTCGGAAGTCATATCGTTTTTAAAGAGCGAAAGAGTGAATGAGTGAAAGAGCGAACGAAGAGCCAGCGCATGAGCTTTCGCTCTTTCGCTCTTTCATTCTTTCGCTCTTTGACACTAGAATTTTTCCGGTTTGATGAGCACGTAGAGCATGTAGGCAAACACCAGCAGGGCTACGACGAAGAGGAGAGTAATCATATTTTTTCGAACCAGTCGATGGTTTTGTAAAAGGCCACGAAACAAAGCAGGGCCGACACAATAAGAAGCAGCAGGGTTGCCATAAACAGTGGTACATCAAGTTGTCGGACTACCCATGCCAAGAAATAGACCAGAGCGAGACAGGCTCAATAGATTGTAGGCAACGTTCAGACTAACAGTTAGTTATATCTCTTGATTGTTCAGCCAGCACCAAAAACGGCAAGCCGACCTTTCCATTTTGGTAGGGTCGGCTTGCCGTTTTGATAGGGTGTCAATTTGGATAGGACGTCAGGACGTCGGCGTATCGGCGTCCATTTCGGCCAGTTTGCGGTACAGGCTCGTCAGGCCGATACCGAGCAGACGGGCGGCTTCGGTTTTGTTGCCGTTGGTATGGCGCAGTGCCCGGCGAATCAGTTGCCGTTCACGCGTGGCAAGGTCGAACGTGTCAGCATCGTTCGACGGCTCTGCGGCTGCTCCCGTCTGCATGTCGTAGGGCAGCAGATCAGGCGTCAGCTCCGATGAGTCCGACAGGATAACGGCCCGTTCGATGATGTTTTTTAGCTCGCGGATGTTGCCTTTCCAGTAGTGCTGTTTCAGCCGCTGCACAAACCCATCGCTCAGCCGAACGTCGCGCCGACCAATCTTGGCGGCTTCCTGCCGGGCAAACTGCTCGGCCAGTACGGGAACGTCGCCGAGCCGCTCACGCAGGGGGGGCAGGTCAATGCTGAATACCGATAGTCGATAGTATAAATCGAGCCGGAAATGGCCCACCTCGGCTTCCTGCGCCAGATGCCGGTTCGTGGCCGCCACAACGCGCACGTCGGTATGGGTAGGTCTGGTATCGCCAACGCGCAGAAACTCGTGCGTTTCCAGCACGCGCAGCAGCTTGGCCTGTAAATCGAGCGGCATCTCCCCGATTTCATCCAGAAAAATCGTTCCCTTGTCTGCTTCCGCAAACAGCCCTTTCTGGTCACGACTGGCACCGGTAAAGGCACCGGCGCGGTGGCCAAACAGTTCGCTTTCCAGAATATCTTTACCCAGCGCTCCGCAGTTTATCGCGACAAACGGGCCTTTCCGGCGGGGGCTACCACCGTGAATCGCTCGCGCAAACACTTCTTTTCCCGTACCGGTTTCGCCCATCAGCAGCACCGTCGTATCGGTCACGGCAACGCGACGGGCGAGGTCGACGGCCTGCTGAATGACCCGCGACTGCCCCACGATGGGGTCGAAACTGTACTGCTTGTTGACCTGCGCTTCCAGCCGCTGAATCCTGAACTGCAACTGCGCTTTCTCGACAGCCCGGCTCACGAGCGGGATTATTTTCTCGTTGTCGTCGCCTTTGACGATGTAATCGAACGCGCCGTTTTTGATGGCCGTCACCCCATCGGCGATGGTTCCGTAAGCGGTCAAAACGATAATTTCGGTGGCCGGGTACCGCTTTTTGATTTCTTCCGCGAGGGCAATTCCGTTTTTGTCGGGCAGCTTGACATCGCTGATGACCAGCTCAACCGTTTCGCGTTCGAGGGTTTTCAGGCCACTGCGGGCGTCCTCCGCTTCCAGCACCCTGTACTCTTCCAGGCTCAGGATACGGGCCAATAAACTGCGCAGGCGGGGTTCGTCGTCGATGAGGAGGATGGTAGCAGGCAAAACGGTGTCGGTTTACGGTACTCGGTTTTGGTTAGACAGCTTGGCAAAACCGCTTTTCGACTCGAAAACTACTGCTTTTGCCGATGCGTTCCTTTCTCCCTGTGCTCTGCCTGCTCGTTGCCTGTCTGGCTACCGGCCGCGCGCAGACACCCCCGCTGATTTCCGTTCACGATCCGGTCATGATTCGGCAGGACAGTACGTACTATGTTTTCGCGACAGGCCGGGGCCTTCGCCTGTGGTCGTCGCCGGATCGGCAGCATTGGAAAGCGGAGAAGCCCGTATTTGATACGCCCCCCGCCTGGACTCTACAGGCCAACCCCGCCACGCGGCCCAACGACCTCTGGGCACCCGATATTTCGTACCACAACGGCCTGTATTACCTCTACTATTCGTCGTCGGTGTTCGGTAAAAATTCGTCGGCGATTGGGCTGGCGACCAATACAACGCTGCACCCGGCAGACCCGAACTACCACTGGGCCGACCGGGGGCTGGTGATTCAGTCGGTGCCGGGCCAAGACAACTGGAACGCCATCGACCCCAACCTGTTTGTTGACGACGAAAAGCAGGGCTGGCTGACATTCGGTTCGTTCTGGAGTGGCATTCAGCTCGTACGACTCAACGATAGCCTGACCGCCCCAGCCGCGAACGCCAACCTGCACACGATCGCCAGCCGCCCCCGCACCGACTCGACCGGCGTTCGTAACGCGGGGAACGGTGCCATCGAAGCCCCATTTCTGTTCAAACACAACGGCTATCATTACCTGTTTGTATCGGTCGATTACTGCTGCCGGGGCGTCAACAGCACGTACAAAATATGGGTGGGGCGGTCCAAAAAAATCACCGGCCCTTACCTCGACCAATCCGGCAAACAGATGAAGCAGGGCGGTGGTACGCCGGTGTTGCAGGGCGATGCCAACTGGCAGGGGGTTGGCCATAATGCCGTGTACACGGTCAACAACGCCGATTACCTGATCTACCACGGCTACGATGCAGCCGACAAGGGCAAGTCTAAACTACTGATCCGCGAATTACGCTGGGACAAGACCGGTTGGCCGGTGGTGCCGTAAATTCTAAAATGCAATGCCCCGAAATCAATTTCGGGGCATTGCATCTACTTAATGAATAGCAGTTTATTACTTATCGGCTGGCCAGGAAAATCACGGTGACAACGGTAGCCACAATGCCCAGTATCATCCCCGCAACGGCCATACCCCGCCCGGACACCTCCGGGTTTTTCCGAATTTTCGATAGCGCAACGCCCCCGAAAATAATGGCCAGGATACCCAGTACGATACCCAACAGGAAAAAGGCCAGAATACCACACACCAGCGACGCGATCGCCAGCCCGCTAACGGTGCTGCCCGACTGACGCATCCGCTGCCGCCACTGTCGCTTCAACTCTTTTCGCGATGCTTTATCGATGGAGGTAACCGCCCGCCTGACCTCCGGTTGCGGAAGGGCTGCTTTTGTCAGGTTGTGACGGCCCTCGATGTTCAGCCGTTGGTAAGGCCTTACGTCAGTCGTTGTCGTAGCCAGCACAGTGACGGGTTCCTCCACGACCGCTACGGGAGTTGCCGGAGCGACAGTTTCAGCCGCTTTTGCTGCTACCGGCTCGGCCGATGGCGTCGCTGCAAGGCGGGCTGCGGCTACGTGCCGTTCGGGCATGAATAACGCTGGTGAAGGCCGTTGGCAGGCAGCCAGCCCAAGCAGTGAAACAATGACAACCAGATTGAGTAGTCGTGTAAATGAGTGCATAAAAGGAACGTAGTTGATTGTGGTTGGTCGTGGTAAAATGACGCCAAAAAGTAAGGAAGAAAAACTCACTTCATCAACCCAAAAACCCTTTTTTGTTACACGCTACATGTACGTGAGACAGCTACTTGTTCACGAACACTTGGTCATTAAAAAGGCCAGCCCATCAGGCTGGCCTTTTCATTTAAAACGCGACGGCTTTCAACCGCAATCCCGTATCCTCGGGTAAGCCCGTTACCAGATTGAAGTTCTGCACGGCCTGCCCGGCGGCTCCTTTCGTCAGGTTATCGATCACGCTCGTGATGAGCAGTTGCCCGTCGTGAAGCTCCAGATGCAGCAGGCATTTGTTGGTGTTCACAACCTGCTTGATGTCGATAGGGGCATCGCTGACGTGCGTGAACGGATGTTCGGCGTAAAAGCTTTTGTACAACTCTTTTGCCTCTTCAATCGTACCGGCAAACGGCGTATGCACATTCGCCATGATTCCGCGCGTGAAGTCGCCCCGGTAGGGTACGAAGTTGATGGCGGCTTTAAAATCGGGATCAAACTGATTCAGGCTCTGCCGAATCTCCGCGAGGTGCTGATGGGTAAACGCCTTGTAGATCGATACGTTGTTGTTGCGCCAGGTAAAGCCCGTTGTCGGCACGAGGGCCTGCCCGGCACCGGTGCTGCCCGTGATGGCGCTGACCTGCACGGCATCGGTGAGCTTACCGGCTTTGGCCAGCGGCAGCAGGGCCAACTGAATACTCGTGGCGAAACAGCCCGGATTCGCTACCCGCGTCGCTTCCCGGATACGGTCGCGTTGCAGTTCGGGCAGGCCATACACGAAGTCGTCGTGCTCATCGCGGAAGTCGGTGCTCAGGTCGACGATCGTAATGTCGTCCGACACGTCGTACTCGGTCATAAACGTCTGCGATGCCCCGTGGCCCATGCACAGGAAAACGGCGTCGAGACTATCGTCGGCCAGAAGCCCGTTCAGGTCCTCGCCGGTAAAAGTCAGGTCGGTATCGCCCAGCAAATCGGTGTGCGTCGTCCAGATGGGTTTCCCCGCCTGACTGTTGCTATGGACGAATGTGATCGTTACAAACGGGTGGTTGAGCAGAATACGCAGGAGTTCGCCCCCCGTATAGCCAGCCCCGCCCACGATACCAATGTTGAATGTCGTCATGCTATGGTTTTGTACAGCGCTATGTGTTCTTGACTAAACTTCTCCCAGGAAAACAGCCGTGCCCGCGCCAGCGACCGGGCCGACAAATCGGCCCTGACAGTCGCGGAATTGACCACCGTCAGCAACGCCTGCGACAGCGCAGCCGCATCGGTAGGCGGCACCAGCAACGCGGCATCGCCCACCACTTCGGGCAGCGACGATACGTTGGACGTAATTACCGGCAGGCCGCACTGCATGGCTTCCAGCGGTGGCAACCCAAACCCTTCGTAGAGCGACGGATAAACAAACGCCAGCGCACCGGTGTAGAGCGGGGCCAGGTCGTCGTCGGCAACGAATCCCGTGAATACCAGCCGGTTGCGAATGCGATCGTGCCGGGCGATTTCCGCCAGCAGGGCGTCGAGCTTCCACCCTTTCGCCCCCACCAGCACCAGATTCAGTTCATCGGGCAGTTCGCCCGCTTCGACCAGGTTTACGAAACAACGTAGCAGGTGATCGATATTTTTGCGCGGTTCCAGCGTTGCCAGGCTCAGCAAATAAGGTCCATCGCCCAGCCCCAGCTTCTGCCGGACGGCCTGCTGCCGCGATTCGTCGGTTGCGGGATAAAACAGGTCGGGCGACGCAGCCAGCCGAATCGGCGTAACCCGGGCGGGGTCGAAGCCGGTGTACTCGCAAAAATCGACCTTCGTCGCTTCCGAAACGGTCGTTACGAAGGCATCGGGCGGCAGCGTTTCGAGCACCTGACGAACGGCCCGCTCACCATCGGGAAACCACTCCGGGTGCCGCACCGGAATCAGGTCGTGTACCGTCAGCAGCTTTTTGATGCGTTTACTGGCCCCGATTTCGGGTGGTATGGCGTAGAAAGGCGAGTGGTAAATGGCCTGTTCGGCAAACTGACGCTCATCGAACCGGGCCGTTTCCATGTCCAGTTGTCGACGCATCCGGTAGAACCCTTCCCGAATCAGTTTCGACGGCATACTGTTCCACACGAAGGGACTGAGCAGTCCGTTTTCAACCCGCGCCAGTCGTTGTTCGACCGGCCGGTTTACAAACGGGGGAGCCTGTGCGCCAAAGGTGGTGTCCGCATAGCGCATGGTGCCGCTCAGGTGCGTCGGAGCCGCCAGCGTCAGCCGCACCGAGGGATCCCGGTGCAGGCCCGCTACCAGTTTTTCCACCACCCGGCTGACGCCCGTTTGCGCCTGCCGGTGGTAGAATCCGATGCCCAGTGGGCTGGCATCAACCGTTATGTTCACTAATTTTTTCGTAGATCATGACCTGATTCGACGCCACTTTCGAGAAGCCGCGCACGTCGTCGCCGGTCCAGGCATTGTTCATCTCACCGTACGACCCAAACTTGGCCGACATCAGATCGTGGTCCGATTCGATGCCGAGTACCTGAAAGCGGTACGGAGCCAGCATTACCCGAACCTTGCCCGTTACGTGGGCCTGCGTGTCATTCAGGAACACCTCGATGTTGCGCATGACGGGGTCCATAAACTGCCCTTCGTGCAGCATCGTGCCGTACCAGTTGGCCAGCTGCTCTTTCCAGTACAGTTGCCACTTGCCCAGCACGTGCTTTTCGAGCAGGTGGTGCGCCTTGATCAGAATCAGTGGAGCCGGTGCCTCGAAACCGACGCGTCCTTTGATACCGATGATGGTATCGCCCACGTGGATATCGCGGCCAATGCCGAATGGCCCAGCCATTTCTGTCAGCTTGCGGATGGCATCGACGGGATTGCTGTATTTTTCACCGTTGATCCCTTTGATTTCGCCGTGTTCGAATGTTAGCTCGACGGTTTCGGGTTCGGTCTTCGTCACCTGCGTTGGCCAGGCCGACTCGGGCAGAAACTGATCGGAGGTCAGCGTTTCTTTACCACCTACCGATGTTCCCCACAACCCTTTGTTGATCGAATAGGCCGCTTTGTGCCACTCCTGATCGACTCCTTTTGCCTTGAGGTACTCAATCTCCGCTTCGCGCGACAGTTTCAAATCGCGGATGGGCGTGATCACCTCGGCATCGGGTGCGATAATCCGAAACGCCATATCGAAGCGCACCTGATCGTTACCGGCACCGGTGCTGCCGTGGGCAATGGCCGACGCGCCGATTTCGCGGGCATATTCAGCCGCAGCGATAGCCTGAAAAATCCGTTCGGCACTGACGCTCAGCGGATAGGTGTTGTTTTTCAGGACGTTGCCAAACACCAGAAACTTCAGACACTGTTGGTAGTAATCGTCGGTTTTGGAGATCGTCGTGTGCGACTTCACGCCCAGCGAGTAGGCCCGTTCTTCGATGGCTTTCAGCTCATCGTCCGAAAAACCGCCCGTATCGACCAGCACGGAATATACTTCCATACCTCGGTCTTCGGTCAGGTATTTAACGCAGAAGGAGGTATCGAGACCCCCGCTAAAGGCAAGAACTACTTTTTTCTGAGACATTATGCGAAAGACGCCGGGCGACTGCCTGCCCACCGTCGGGATAGTGTTGGCGGGCAAATATCGGGCTTATCGGCGGAAAATACGCCAACATCGGCGGTCTGCGCGCAGAAAACCAGCGACGACCCAACCGCGCTAGTACCTGTTCGTCACTGACTTCACGAACCGAACGGGCAGGCCCGGTCCCGGTGCGGTAAACCTGCTACTCGCCCACAGCATCTTCAGCATGGAAATACCGGCTGGCAACGTCAAGCAGCATATCAGGTCGGAGTGGTTTGTGCAGAAAATCAACGATGTGCCCGTTGAGTTTAGCCCGCTGGTAGTCGTCGGGGTTGAGCGAGGTAGTAAGCATAACCACAATCACGTTGGCCTTGTGGCGCTCGTCAAGCTGATCGTAGAGTGCCATAAAATCCCAGCCAGTCAGACCGGGCATATTAATATCCAGAAAGATAATATTCGGCTGATCGGTGGCTGCCTTCTCCTGCGTCAGAAAAGCGATCGCGTCGGTGACGTTGTTGATCGCCTTTACGGACACGCCCAACTTGGTACGCTCGATTACCTTGGTGTGTACGAGGTTGGTAAACTTATCGTCGTCGACCAGCAGAATGCTGTTCAGATCGGTGAATTTTTTCATGCTGTCTGATTAGTTGGATGGCCTGACTGATGCACAGGAATGGTGAAGAAAAACGTGCTACCCGCACCCAGCACCGACTCGACCCACAGTTCTCCGCCGTGCATCTCCACAATTTTTTTGCTGTGAGCCAGGCCAATGCCGTTGCCTTCGTAGGTTTCGCGGGTGTGCAGCCGCTGAAAAATTTTGAAAATTTTCTCCCGGTAGGCTGGCTCGATCCCTATGCCGTTATCGTTGACGGAAAACTGCCAGTACTTACCCCGCATCTCGGCCGCGACCGTCACGACCGGCGGCTGGCCCGGTTTCGTAAATTTGAGGGCGTTGCAAATCAGGTTCTGAAACAGCTGCCGTAGTTCTGTCGGGTAGACCATCACCTGGGGCAGCTGGCTGTACCGCAGCGTTCCCGCCGTCAGGGCCAGCTTCGCCGTAAGGTCCTCCTTCACAAAGTCGACCAGCTCCTGGCAATCGGTCGCGACAAACGTTTTCTCCCGCCCGATCCGGGCATAATCCAGCAACCCCTTGATCAGGTTACGCATCCGGTAGGTACTCTGGTTGATAATGTCCAGATATAGCCTGGCTCCATCATCGAAGCTATCGGCATATTCGAGCTGGAGCAACTCGACAAAATTACCCACGTTTAGCAGCGGCTCCTGCAAATCATGCGACGCGATGTAGACGAACTGTTCCAGTTCTTTATTCCGCGTTTCGAGGTCCTGGGCGTGCAGTCGGATTGTCGTTTCAGCTGCCATCCGCTCGCTCAGGTCGCGGGTAATCTTGGCAAATCCGATCAGCTGGCCCTGTTCGTTACGCGAAGCGGTGATTGTGACGGCCCCCCAGAACCGGGTTTTGTCCTGCCGGAGCCGCCAGCCTTCGTGATACACTTTGCCCGTGGCTGCGGCTTCGGCCAGCAGTTGAGCGGGCAAGCCAGCCTGGCAATCAGCTTCGGGATAAAAAACCCGAAAATTCCGGCCAACGATCTCACTGGCCGTATACCCTTTTATTTTCTCAGCTCCCTTGTTCCAGGTTTCAATATTGCCCTGTTCGTCCAGCAGAATAATGGCGTGATTATCGATCTCGTCCATCATCCTAAGCAATCGTAGTTGCTTCTCGTCTACCCTCATCCCTCAGTACACAAATTCTCCACCTTTCTTTCGGTCAACAAATGTGCCTATCCTGCTACAACACGTGCCTGAACAGCAATAATTTGTTGATAAAATTAGCGTACCTTCACGTACATATGAAACTACTCGCCACTCATATGCAAAACAGTTACATAACGATTCCCGCTATACGCCGATAGGTTGGCTAATTCGTCGTCAGGTTATCACCGTCCAGCGTAAGTAGCGTGCCATTTATCGACAGCGAACCGCCCTGCATCGAAAACGTACCGATAATTTCCAGATTCTGACAGATCGCCATCGGCATGGTCGAGTCGAGGGTAATGATGTGCGGGTCTTTGATCGTCACGTCGCTGTAGCTGGCGGGTATACAGTTGCAGGACCAGACGGTGGGGTCGTTCCAGTTGCCCGACTTAACCGAATATATGTCGTTTGAAATCGGCCCTACTTTGACAAGCCAGACCACTGCGTCCGTGTTCGTTTTTCCCTGTATATCGCCATCGGTTGATGTGGTGGTTCCGATCACTAAAAAGCCACCATCAGCCCCCGCAACAACCCCTGTAACGGTTTCGGTACCGGAACCGCCCAGCTTTTGCTGGTAGGCCAAATCTTTACCCACAACCGTCTGCATCCGAATATCTCCCTGCCGCTCATTGACGACATCAGCGGTGGTATGGCTGGCCGGGTTGTTACCGGCAACCAGAAATGAGGTGGTGAAATTTACTCGATTAGACAGGGGGCTATCCTCAGCCAAATCGCCATTCGTACTGATTCTAACCGTTCGCGTTTCAGCTACCGTAGTCGAGCCAACAGCAATCGTGGCGGTGTTATCATAGGGGCTTATAATGACGTTGTCCAAGCCACGACCACCCTTATTTTTCTGCCAGATCACGGCCAGTTGGGAGTTCAGTTTAACTACCCAGTCGGCTGGTGAAGAGGAGGCTCCGTTAGCCTTGCCGACCAGTATGTACGTACCGTCTGGCATCTGTACAATTTGTTTTGCGTCGGAATAAGTCCGTGGCTCGTTTCCGGCAGGTATGTCGACATCACTCTTTATCGTATTATTTCCATCCGCGTCAAACTTATACAAGTCCGTTCCGAACGAACTTCGTGAATAGCCCATGGTGGAGACGGCCAGAAACCCACCGTCAGCCGTGCAAATCAGCGAGTAAAACTCCCGTGTTGCCGAAGTCGATGTTTCTGTGCTCTCAACAAATGATTTATTCCAGCGAATACTGCCGTCTGCGTTTAGGCGAAACAACGACCACTTAAACCGATTGTAGGCCAGCACGCCAAAACCCCCGTCGGGCGCTGCGGCAATGTGGGTCGTGATAGTAGAATAACCGGGGTATTCGGGTGGGTTGGGTAGCGTAGTCTCCCAGATCGTATTACCTGACTCGTTCAGGCGAATCACCTTTCCGTGTAGAACAGCAAAACCGTCACTACTGGCGCGAACTACCCGTGCCTGATATGGGCTTGATCCTCGCGACGAACCAAGCAGTTGCTGCCACTGAATCGTCGGGACTTGATTTACCTGTGCTTCGGCGAGAGTCACGCAGGCCAGCAACAGCAACATACACAGCCGATACGAACGGCTAACAAAACAGTAGATATGGATCATACGGTGGGGGGTTACATAGTCAGATTGCTGGTAATGTGCTCACAGCAGCACCAGCAGGCTACCGGGCAGGATACGGATGTCGGCGCGGCCATCGGGCAGGGTGAGCGGTTCGCCGTCGGCGTGGATGAGCAACGGGCGGTCGGCCTGCACCGTCGCGTGTTTGATACTCGTGCCGCGCCAGTAGGGCGACTGATTGATGCTTTTGTTGAAAAGCCGCCACGCCAGTATCCCCCCCGCCTGCATCGGAAACGGACGCACTTCGCACTGCTCCAGCCGCCCATCAGCGATGTTGGCGGTGGGTGCCATCCAGGCGTTGTTGCCAAACTGCCCGGCGTTGGCAAACGTCATGGAAAACAGCTCTTTCTCCGCCCCATCGACCACATACCGCTCCGGCCTGTAGCGCAGAAACGCATCGAACGAGGTGCGAATGTACGTCGGCAAGCCGCGCACCGGTTGCCGGGCGAAGGCATGGGCCACATAGGCTTCGAAGCCAAATCCCGCCGTGCAGAAAAATGGGTGATCGTTGATCGTCGCGCTGTCGATCACGACGGGCCGACCGCTGAGGGCGGCCCGCACGGCACGCTGCGGGTCGAGCGGTACGCCCAGATGCCGGGCCAGCCCGTTTCCCGACCCAATCGGTACGATACCGAGGGCGGTATTTGATTGCCGCAGGGCGCGGGCCGTTTCGTTGATAGTGCCGTCGCCCCCCACGGCCAGGACGCGGGTGATACCCCGCCTTACGGCATCGGTGGCGAGTTCGGTTGCGTGGCCGGGCCCTTCCGTCACAATCAGTTCGGGCACATAGCTGGTCGCTTCGGCCTGCCGTATGATGTAGTCGCTCAGCCGCGCTTTAGCTCCCGGAGAGGCCGTACCCGACAGCGGATTGATAATGGCCAGAACGGCCGGTAATGCAGCCATCTAGCTAAAGAAAATAAACAGCAACAAGATAAAGACCAGAATAAAGACATAGTACCAGCCATCCGAAAAGATGTACGGCTTGTAGTCCTGATAGAATTTGCGAATGGGGTTCATGAGTTGGTTCAACGTTTAAGGTTTAACGTTCAAGGTTTGTGATTCAAGGTCGTCGCAGTACCCAGCGCAACCTTGAACGTTAAACCCTAAACCTTAAACTATCGTCAGATCGCCTGCCCACCATTGACGGCCAGCACGTGACCGTTGACGAAGGATGACTCGTCGGACGCCAGGAACAGGTATGCGTTGGCGATGTCGGCGGGCTGACCGATGCGCCGGGCAGGAATCGTGGCGATGGCTTTGGCTTTCACATCTTCCGGCATAGCGTCGGTCATGGCGGTCTGGATAAAGCCGGGCGCAACAGCGTTGGCCGTGATGCCTTTCGGTCCCAGTTCTTTCGCCCACGACCGTACCATGCCGATAATGCCCGCTTTGGCGGCTGCGTAGTTGGTTTGCCCAAACGCGCCGTGTACGCCGTTGATCGACGAGGTGCAGATGATCCGGCCGTACTGCTGCTCGACCATATAGGGTGCTACGACTTTCGTGCAGTTGAACACCCCCGTCAGGTTCACGTCGATCACCTGTTGCCATTCGCCGTACGACATTTTGAGCAGGCTTTTGTCGCGCGTGATACCCGCGTTGTTGATGAGTATGTCGATGCGGCCGTAGCGATCGATCACGTCGCGGGCAGCCGCTTCGATAGCGGGCACGTCGGTGGTACTGACGGTCATAAAATCGCAGCGATAGCCCTGTTGGGTCAGCTCGCGGGCGGTGGCTTCACCGTCGGGCAGCACGTCCCAGATGATAACGGTGGCTCCTTCCTGGCAGAACCGTTCGGCGGCTCCGCGCCCGATACCGCGTGCGGCTCCGGTAATGATGGCAACCCGATTTTCAAGTCTCATGGTTTATCAATGACAACGACCGCCTTGCCAATCACCGTCCGATCGAGCAGATCGCGGAGGGCGGCAGGGGCCTCGGTTAAGGAATACTGTTTGTAAATATGCTGTTTCAGCTGCCCGTCCGTAATCCAGCGAAGCAACTGACTAAAATTCTGCATGCTCAGTTTCGGCTCACGCTGGGCAAACGCCCCCAGAACACGCCTACGATGGCCGCTCCTTTGAGCAGCGCCAGATTCAGCGGGATGCTCGGAATACTGCCCCCTGCAAAACCGACGACCAGGTACCGTCCCCGCCACGCCAGCGACCGGATGGCCGGTTCGGCAAAGCGATCACCCACGGGGTCGTACACGACGTCGACACCCTTGCCAGCGGTCAGTTCTTTGACACGCTCACGCAGGTCTTCGGTGGTGTAATTGATTGTTTCCGATGCCCCCAGCTGGCGGCAAACGGCCAGTTTCTCGTCGGTCGACGCAGCCGCGATGACCCGGGCACCCATCAGCACACCCAGTTGCACAGCCGCCAGCCCAACGCCCCCGGCAGCACCCAGCACCAACAGCGTTTCGCCGGGCTGGAGATTGGCCCGGTCTTTCAGCGCGTGGTACGACGTGCCGTAGGTATACATCGTCGACGCGGCCGTGACGAAATCCATCCCATCGGGCATGGGCAGCGTAGCATTGGCATCGGCCACGACCTGTTCGGCAAAACCACCGTAACCAGTCATAGCAAAGACGTGGTCACCGGTCTTAAACCGGGTAACCCCCTCCCCCACAGCCACTACGCGCCCAGCCACTTCACCCCCCGGCGCAAACGGCATAGGCGGTTTGATCTGGTATTTCCCTTCAATGATGAGCGTATCCGGAAAGTTGACCCCGCAGGCTTCTACATCGATCAGCACCTGTCCGGCACCGGGTTGCCGGTCGGGCAGGTCAGCTAGCGTAAGCGTTTCGGGCGGGCCATACTGCTGGCAGAGGATCGCTTTCATAGTGGAGCAGTATACGGTTTTCGGTTTACAGTTTACGGTGACTGGCGCAGTTGCGTAGCCTGGACCTGTGCGCTACACGCGCTAACAATGCACTAAACTACGCGAAAATGTGGGCAAAATGGGCACTTTTCCCGGCAAACGGGCCGTCACCTGTTTGGCAAACGCGTTGGTACTGTAGTTTTACCGAAAACCAGTTACTATGCGCTACCTGTCCGTTCTCGTACTTCTGTTACTCACGCTGCCCGGCTTTGCCCAGCAAAAAGAAACCTCCGCCGATAAAGATCGCCGGGCCATTCTGCTGATCCTGAAACAGCAAACTGTCGACTGGAACAGCGGCCGGACTGAGCGGTTTATGAATGGCTACTGGCGTTCGGATTCGCTGACGTTTGTGGGCAAAGCGGGCATCACCTACGGTTACAAAGCCACGCTCGCCAACTACAAAAAACGCTATCCCAGCCGGGCGGCTATGGGCCAGCTTAAATTCGACATTCTCCAGATCGACTTTCCGGCCCCAAACATCGCTTACGTCATCGGCGCCTACCACCTGACCCGCCCGCAGGTCGGCAATGCAGACGGCCATTTCACGCTGTTGTGGCGCAAACTAAAAGGTCAGTGGTTCATCATCAGCGACCACAGCAGTCAGGACTAGTGCGACCTCGCTCCCAACCACAGCAACCCATCCAGAATTAGCTGGTTCTGCTCGGGACTGCTAAAGGTCGACGATAGCTCCTGATTGGTACCGTGTTCGTAGTCGATGTCGTTGTGGCCCATGTTGAGGTACAGCATGCGGTACCGCTTGTTCGTCCAGACGACGGGGTAGTAGCCGCTGTGCCAGATTTCGTGCGGTTTGGGACCAGTACCAAGCGGAAAGCTCGTTGAATCGACAGCCAGCAGAATGTCGATGTCAGAGTTCTTCCGCAGGTCGTTCTGCCAGCGATACCATTCATTCGGCGACGCTTTAAACGTTCGCGGCAGGTGGCGCGTAGCGGGATGCTTCGGGTCTTCGACGCGCAGAATGGCCGAGGTCGGTCGCCAGGTGTTGCTGCCGTACTGACCCGAGCCCAAAAACGTGTCGTGGTACCAGTTCCAGTTCTGCGGATAAGTCGATGGTGTCAGGGCAAAGGCGGAAAAGTGAAAGCCCATCCAGCCCCCGCCCCGCTCCATGTATTGCTGAAATGCCGCCCGCTGCGCCGGGTCGTCGGGACGCGTGTCGAGAAACAGCACGACCTGATAGCGCGACAGGAAATTGGCGTTCAGGTTAGTCCAGTCGCTGGTTGAATCGTACTGAAAGCCGTGCTGTGCTGCCATTTTCGGAAACCAGCGGTTGGCTTCATGCACGAAGCTGATGTGCGCCTGATCGTTTTTTGCGGTGTAGAACGCGATAACCCGGAAAGACGGTTTTTTCTGCGCCTGACCGCTAATCGAGAGAAACAGCAGCGGTAAAAACAATAAGAATCGAACTATCGACATTGCTTAAAACGTATAAAACACCTGCGTTTGCAGACTGGCCCGGCCCGAAAAATACGACGAATACGTACCTTGTGGCAGGTAATAATTGAACGTTGGCTGAACGGCCAGCGACAGGTGATTGCTCATTCGGTAAATAGCCCCCACCCCGACGGTTGGCACGACCGTCACGGCATGTTTACCCGTCTTAATCCGTATCTCCTGATCGTTGCCAATGTTCAGGTAGTTTGTTGACCGAAAACTCAGTAAAGCTCCTGCCGAGAAATAGGGCGACAGTCGCCGGGTCGATGATTGAAAATTGACCAGTACCGGTACCTGAACATTACGCCCACGAGTCTGACCAACAATAAAGTCTACACTGGGTGTATTTGTCTCAACACTTGGCATATCCGTCCGGGTATAACTCATCCAGACACCTGTCGACACCGACCAGCGTGGCACAAATTCATACTTACCCATCACCCCAACCGTATACCCCCGACCAGTTATCCGACTGGAAACGTCAACAGGAATTATATTCCCGTTACTGTTACCTGGCAGTAAAAACGTCTGTTTAGCTTTTAAATAACTGTACGTTGGGGCCCCGCTGACCGACAGCGAAAACTTGCCCTGAGCAAAGCCGCTGTAGGCTGACAGCAACACCATTATGACCGCAATGACGACACCAACGACAGTTTTCATGATTCGATCGGCATAAGGTGGCAGACAGTTTAGTAACGAAACGGCCGGGGCTTGCCGCCCCCGATTTCCGGGTAAACGGACAAGCCCCCGGCCTGGTTGGAACATTGTGCCGGGTTTAACAGCATCTTAACAAAATCGCTGTCTTACAGGCACTTCGACCTTATTTAGCCGAGAAAGTATAGATCGTCGTGGTCTGGTATGTCTGACCCGGCCGCAGCACCGTCGAAGGGAAGTTGGGCTGGTTCGGCGAATCAGGATAATGCTCGGTTTCGAGGCAAAGGGCAAAGCGTTTTTTAAACGTTACACCCCGTCCTTCCAGCGTACCGTCGAGGAAGTTGCCGGTGTAGAACTGCACCGCCGGTTCGGTCGACTGCACCTCCATCACCCGGCCGCTCGTTGGCTCCATCACGGTAGCCACCTTTTTCATTGTCTTGCTGCTGTCGGTCAGCACCCAGGCGTGGTCGTAGCCACCGCCATTTTTGATCTGCACGTCGGTCGAGTCGTTGATGCTCTTGCCGATGACGCGGGGCTGGGTAAAGTCGAAGGGTGTACCGGCTACGGGTTGCAGCTGCCCGGTCGGGATCAGGTCTTTGCTGACGGGGATAAATTTGTCGGCGTAGATCGTTACGACATGATCGAGGATATCGCGCTTCACACCACCCGTCAGGTTGAAATACGTATGGTTGGTCAGGTTTACGACGGTCGGCTTATCGGTCGTGGCTTTGTAGTCGATCTTCAGCGCGTTGTCTTTTTGCAGCGTATAGGTCACTTCCACACTCAGCGCGCCGGGGTAACCTTCTTCACCATCCTTCGATACGTAGGTCAGTTTCAGCGCCGGTTCGTCGCCATCGATGGGCGTAGCCGCCCAAACGCGTTTGTCGAAGCCTTTCGCGCCACCATGCAGACTGTTGGGGCCGTTGTTGGTTGGCAGCGTATACGCCTTACCGTCGAGCGTAAATTTCCCCTTCGCAATCCGGTTGCCGTAGCGGCCGATCAGCGCCCCAAAGAACGGAACGCCTTTTTCGTAACCCGCCAGCGAATCCATTCCCAGCGTCACTTCCTCAAACTTGCCCTCCTTATCGGGGGCCGTCAGCGACACGATGGCACCGCCGTACGTAGAAATTTTGGCGGTCATACCGGCCGCGTTGTGCAGGGTGTACAGATCGACGGCCTGCCCATCCGACAGGGTTCCGAACGACGCTTTTTCGATACCGGCCTTTTGCTCAGCATCTTTCTTGGGGGAACAGCTATTCATCATCAGTAAGCCACCGGTTAGTACGGTCAGCAGAAATCGGGTTGAAACAAACATAGGAGCTTGTGTTAAGAAGGCACCGGCTTTCGGTGTGTTATCGGTTTTCTGACTCCTTAAAGGCTTTTCGCGAACGAATGTACTGACCTTGCCGGTGAATTTCTAAACAGTCGTTCAGCGGTAGAAAAGCTTTACATTCGCGTTTTACCTCAGTATTCTCAACTTTTATCATGCAACGACGCGATTTTATCCGGCAGTCAGCCCTGCTGACCGCTGGCGCTCTTACCCTCAGCCAAACCAGCCTACTGGCTGGTGCTCCTGCTAAAACCATCAGTCCATTCGGCGTACAGCTATACAGCGTACGCGACGTTATCGGCAAAGACCCCAAAGGCGTGATGACGCAGCTGGCTCAGATGGGCTATAAACAGTTTGAAAGCTACAGCGGTCAGCAGGGCTTTCTGTGGGGCATGACGCCCGCTGAGATGAAGTCATTCCTCAAGGACATCGGCGTCAATATGGTCAGCACGCACTTCAACTACGGCCAGCAGAAAGACAACGACAGCGAACTGCAAAAAAGCTTCGATATGGCGAAAGGCGCGGGCCTGACCTATATCCTCTGCCCGTACATCGGCCCGCAGAAGTCGTTCGACGACTGGAAACGCATTGCCGACCGGTTCAACGTCGTTGGCGAAATGGCCCGAAAAAGCGGGATGAAATTCGGCTATCACAACCACGACTACTCGTTCAAACCACTCGACGGCAAGATTCCGCAGGAGTACCTGCTGGCCAATACCGACCCCAAGAACGTGATGTTCGAGCTGGACCTGTGCTGGATCGACGTAGCGGGTCAGGACACCGAAGCGCACCTGAAAAAGTACGGCAAGCGCTACGAACTCTGCCACATCAAGGATTACAAGAAAGTGGATGGCAAACCCGTGCAGAACGACCTCGGCAAAGGAGCCGTCGACTTCAAAAAGACGCTGCGCGTCGCGATGGAAAACGGCATGAAGTATTACATCGTCGAGCAGGAAGAATACCCCGGTGAGGTATTGGTCAGCATGAAAAACGATGCTGAGTACATGAAGACGTTATCTGTGTAGGTGTACAGTTTTCGGTATACGGTTTACGGTGGTAATTCCCCGCTGGGCGACCGGTGCGTGATGACGCCAACTGTAAACCGTATACCGTATTTAAAACGTGATTTTCGACAGCGTTCCGTCGCCCATGCTCAGTAGGTAAGCGGTGTGATTGTCGGCCACTTTCAGGTCGGTCGGCATATTGAGGTTATCCAGAATCACGTCGCTGCTGGAGCCTTTTGCCCGTAATAACCGGCCCGTCTTTGGCGTGAATCCCTGCGCCCCGAACGTACCAAATTCGAGCACCAGATAATTACCGATTCCGTCGTTCTCAATATCGACCAGACTGTTGAACGTTTGCTGGAACACGGTGGTGTTACCCCCGAGGTCCATACGGTAGATCATCGCCTTGCCAGCCGGGAAGGGAAAACCCAGCAAGGTACTCATGGCAAACTGTCGGCTATCGTAGGTAATCCCCGTCGGAACCGACTGGATAACCGGTGGGCCAACAGGAGTTGGGTTGGGGATGCCCGGCACCGCCGTCACAACACTCAATTGCCCGGTTTTCGACCGCCTGATGACCGCATTTGCGGCTGCGTCGGCGAAATACAGTGCGCCATCGGGGCCCAGAGTCATGTTGTACAGGTGCGATTCGCCCGTGTCCTGCGCGAAGTTGTAGTCGATCACAAACTGCTGAATATTTTCCGGAGTTAGACTACTTGCGGCAACCGACGCATTACCAGCGTTGATTGAAGCAAGACTAATCGTGTACAGCCCCTTCGCGTTCAGGATGTACAGCATCCCATCGGCGGCAAGCAGGTGGTCGGTTGCATCCAGCTCGTTGTCGGGGCGTCTGAACGAGTACAGGCCCGTAACCACAGGCCGTATCGTACCGTCCGGCGCAATTTCCGATACGCGACCGTCATTGTTACCCGTTCCCTGTTCGCTCACAAAGACCCGCCCACTGGCGTCGGTTTCTACCCCAATCGGACCCACCAGCCCCCTGACCAGTGTAGTCACTGTCGGCTGGATGGGGGCGGTAAGCTGGTGATCCTGGCAACTGGAGAGAACGCACCCAGCCAGCAAAAACGGCAATACAGGAAGTTTGTAGCGCATAACATGAGTTGTTTTAAGAGGAAGTTGCGGCTGGCCTGAACCCCAGACCACCTGCTATCAAATATAAATCCCTGACAAGCAACCCACTACAATCATATTCGTAAACGGTCGAGTATGGATCGCACCCTAGAAAATCATACGCCTGCCTCCTGTCCCGGCTGTTCTGGCTTGTTGACAGTAGTACCGGCGTAACCCACTGCCCGATTCCGGCGTTATCACTAGAACCGTCTACTAGTCGCGCTGTACGCATTTCCGGCTGGCTCCCCGCGGCCACTTATGTTCGAATCGCTCTCTCTACTCGTTCTACTGCTCATTTTTGTCGTAGCCGCAGCCGTTGTCTGGTGGGCCGGTACATCACTTTCCGATACCACCGACACACTCGACAAACGCTTTAAATTGGGCGAAGCACTGGGCGGCACCATCGTACTGGCTGTCGTGACCAACCTGCCCGAAATTGCTATTACCGTCAGTGCTGCCCTGAGCAACAAAATTGAACTGGCGGTGGGGAATATTCTGGGTGGCATTGCCCTGCAAACGGTGGTGCTGGTGCTGCTGGATGCCTTCGGCGTGGGCAAACAGGATACGCTGACGAGCAAGCAATCGTCGCTGACGCCGGTGCTGGAAGCCGCCCTTGTCATCGCCATGCTCACGCTGGTTGTGATAGGCCATCAGCTTCCCGACGATCTTGTTTTCGCCCGACTTACCCCGGTCAGTATCCTGCTGATTGGGGTCTGGATGGTGGGCGTCTGGCTCGTAGGTAAGTCGCACAACGGGCTAGCCTGGCAAGCCAGTTCCCCCACTACCACACCCGGCAAGGGGCAGTCGGACACCGACAAACGTAGCACGGGAAAAACGGTACTGCTGTTTGGCATTGCCGCGCTGGCAACGCTGGCAGGTGGGGTTGCGCTGGAAGAAAGTGGCGGTGCGATGTCGAAAAAGCTGGGTATGGACGGCGTTATTTTCGGCGCCACGGTGCTGGCAGCGGCCACCTCCCTACCCGAAGTCTCGACGGGCCTCGCGTCTATCAAAAACAAAGATTACACGCTGGCCATCAGCGACATATTCGGTGGCAACGCCTTTTTACCCGTCCTGCTGGCACTGGCAACGATCATTTCGGGCAAGCCCGTGCTGCCCACCGCCCAGAAAAGCGACATTTACCTGACGGGGCTGGGCATACTCGTTACGGTACCGTACATCTACGGTGCCCTGTTTCGCCCGAAACGCCAGATCGCCCGGATGGGTCTCGACTCGTTCGTGGTGCTGATCGTTTACCTTATCGGTGCCGCCGGGCTGTTTATGATCGCGAAGTAGCTACAGACTGGCTCCATAGTCATTAATTTTTGTCATTCCGAGGTACGAGGAACCTTCGGTAGCAAACGGTTTACACTAATATCCGAAGATTCCTCGTACCTCGGAATGACAAGCAAAACCAGCTACCGGTTGGCGTTCCAGACCAGAATCGTGCAGCCGCTGGGGCTGGTGGCGTGGTGCTCCGTCCCGACGGGGTAATACAGGTAAGCGCCCGGCCCAAATTCGCGTCCATTCTCTACCTGCGGATCGACATACACACCATCGACCACGAACACCTCATCCGGAACAGAGTGGGCATGAACGGGGAAGGCCCGCCCGGCGCCAATGCGAATCAGCGTCCGTTTTTCACCCGGCAAACTACGTAACATCGTTTTCTCAACGCCTTCGGTTACGGTTTCCCACGTCTGTTCGGCTGCGTCGATAGTCTGTATCATCGTCATAGATTTTGTATTTTTCACGAAGTTAAGCCGTGATAGTATTTCGCGAATAGCACGCCGTGAACCAACGCACTATTTTCACGCTGCTGGAGTAGCCGTAATGGTACTGCGAGTTCGAATCCCTCGCTCTCTGTAACTTGCCACATGTTCGATTTTCGCCTGACCGTTTTTTATACCGTTGCCAAGCGGCTGAGTTTTACCAAAGCAGCCGCTGAACTATTTGTGACCCAGCCCGCCATCACCAAGCACATTCAGGAACTGGAGAGTCAACTGGGTATGGCGCTGTTCGACCGGCGGGGGAATCAGATCAGCCTCACCACGGCGGGAAACGTGCTGCTGCGCCATGCCGAAACGATTATGGGGGTGTATCGGCAGATCGAGTTCGACCTCAACGCGATGAAGGGGCAACCCGGTGGGCGGCTGCGGCTGGGCGCCAGTTCGACCATTGCCCAATATGTGATTCCGGCGGTGCTGGCGCGGTTTCAGGAACAGTCGCCCGACGTGACGCTGTCGCTGCTGAGCGGCAATACCGACCAGATCGAGCAGGCCCTTTTAAACAATGATATTGACCTGGGGCTGGTGGAAGGGCGGACGCACCACAGCGACATTCGCTACACGCCCTTTGTAAAGGATGAGCTGGTGCTCGTCTGCCGCGCTGACCATCCGCTGGCCAGCCGCGACGAGATTTCGCTGGACGAACTAAAGACGGTGCCGATTGTACTGCGCGAACGCGGGTCGGGGTCGCTGGAAGTGGTTGAACACGCGCTGCGCGGAGCGGGCCTCCGCCTGACAGATTTGAAGCTGGGCCTGCAACTGGGTAGTACGGAGGGCATAAAATCGTACCTGAGCAGCTCAGACAGTATGGCGTTCATTTCGATTTTCGCGGTCCAGGACGAGCTAAAAAGCGGCACCCTGCGCGTACTGGACGTAGCGGCCCTGACCATTCGGCGCGACTTTTATTCGATTCAGTTGCAGGGCGTCGGCGAGGGGCTGGCCGATACGTTTATGCGTTTCACCCGGCAGCAGTACGCCCGGCGGTGAGGCACTACCGGAGTTGGTGATGCTTCTGCCGGACACGACTCAGCGTTTCCCGCGTCACACCCAGATACGACGCCACCATGTGCAACGGTACGCGTCGGAGAACGGCGGGCTGCTCGGCCACAAACGCGTCATATTTCTCTTCGGCCGTGTAGCTGATGTTGGCGAAAATTCGCTGTAAGCTCTCGTTGTGACTTTCCTCCCGCACCCGGTCCGACAGTTGCCTGAACGTAGGAATAGCCGCGAACAGCTCGTTCATGGTTTCCTTCGTCCACAGCAGCAGGGTCGTATCTTCCAGTGCCTCAATGTAGCAGTGTGACGGCGTCTCGTTGACATAGCTTTCCGGGTCGATTGCCCACTGACTTTCGGCGGCAAACCGCATGACTGACTCCGCTCCGTCTTTGCTAACCCGGTAGACCCGCAGCAACCCACTGAGCACAAACAGCTTATGACGACACACATCGCCTGCACACAGCAGCGACTGACGCTTTCGTACGGATACTGGTGTGGCGCAGGCTTGTATGCGCAGCAGATCATCGTCGGTAAACTGGCCTTTCGAGCGTAGGTACAGATCGAGCTGATTCATAAGTTGGTTAAACCGGTTGCAGCGTAAACGGCAAATCGCGCCAGATGGTGCAAACGTCCGCTTCGATCTCGGCGCCTGCTTTTGTGACAAATGTCCTCGCATTGGAGCCACTGACTGCGGCAATTTTGCTACCGGAAAGTAACAAGTTCCACCCAGGTCAGCAATCATTATCTCAACTTATCATGCGTGTTTTTCTTACGGGAGCCTCCGGGTTTGTCGGCTCCGCTATTGTTCGGGAATTAATCGGGGCCGGGCATCAGGTCGTTGGTCTGGTCCGCTCCGAGTCGTCGGCCAAAGCCCTTACCGAAGCGGGGGGCGAACCGTTTATGGGTAGTCTCGACGATATCACCGGACTGACGCGCGGAGCCGATGCGGCCGATGCCGTTATCCATACCGCCTTCACTCACGACTTCGCCAACTTTGCCGCGGCAGCCGCTGCGGATAAGCGAGTCATCGAAGCGTTCGGCGAAACACTCGCGGGTTCAGATCGCCCGCTCATCACCACGGGCGGTTTACTGGGAATAAAGCCCGGCAACGGTGATCTGATTACGGAAGACGATGCCTCAACCTCGCCGGTTCGCCTGTCAGAAGCGGCTACCATAGCACAGACAGCGTTGGGCGTCCGAACGTCGGTGATCCGGTTGGCTCCGTCGGTACACGGTCCCGGCGATGACCACGGCTTTATTTCGGCGCTCATCACCATTGCCCGCAACAAAGGTGTTTCAGCCTACATTGGCGATGGTACAAACCGCTGGCCCGGCGTACACCGGCTCGACGCAGCCCGCTTGTATCGGTTGGTATTGGAAAACGGGACGGCGGGTAGCCGCTACAACGGAACGGCCGAAACAGGGTTGACATTCCGCCAAATTGCAGCACTGATTGGCGAACGCCTGAATGTGCCCGTTGTGTCCGTAGACCCCGATGAAGCAGCCAGTCATTTCGGTTGGATGGCGCACTTTGCCAGCATGGACTGCCCTACATCGAACCAGAAAACGCGGGACCAACTGGGCTGGGAACCCACCCACCCCGACCTGCTCAGCGACCTCAACGCGGGATTTTATTTTGAGCAGTAATCTTATTTCTTCAATCGGGTCAGGCACACTACATCAGCGAGTGTGTCTGGCCCGACTATACTAGGTATGATCGGAACTCTATCGGAATAGCACGACGTCGTAAAGCGGAAAGTTAGCGTCCTGCGTCATAACTGTTAATTGCTCGACTTGCGCTTGTGCAATCAACATGCGATCAAAAGGGTCGCGGTGGTGAAGTGGCAGCTGTTGATATGCTAACACGTGTGTCATTTCGCGCCAGCGCTCCGGCAGACTTTCGTCGCCAGTTATGTACCTGATGACAACGTGCGTATCCAGTAGTAGATTCATCGCATGTATTCCTCCATATCATCTAGTGGAGCGTCAAAATCCTCTGCGATGTATGTAATTAATCCCTTTCCAGCACCAAACTTATTCGGTAGTTGGGGCGTGGGGTCAGTTTTCACCGGCTGATCTTTTGCTTTTTTGTAATTCAAAAATTCTACAAAATCCAAAACCTCTGCCTGAAGTTCGGGGGATAGCTGGCTGACTTTCGCGTCGATTTGTTCCAGAACAGACATACCGTATTCGTTTATAGCCCAATATACTACGTTAACCGGCACGGTCAACCAGGTTTTCATAATAGATGGCTTTACACCAACCTGTTCGACGTACTACAGTTTTGTTCCCAAAGTCGGGCCAGGCATACTACGTCAGTGAGTGTGTCGCCTTACTGATTTCAGGGTTTGTCGCGGCCGACGAACCTGTTCTTTCCCAACAGAAACCCGATAGCCTTTGCCACGTTGGCCAGTACGCGCTCTTCCGACTTTAGTTTGGCAAAATAGCGCAGCATCTCCTGCTGTCGAGACGGACTCATGGCGTCGTAAACGGTGCGTGCTTCGGGGTTATCAGCCAATGCTTCCACCCATTTCGGATGTGCCGCTATGGTTCGATCTATCGGGTCGTAGGCTATTGTAAGCGTAATCGTTTCGCCCACGCGCCGGGGCGATTGCTTCAACATCATTGTGTTGATGTACAGCCGCCAAAGTCCCTTGTAGCGGACAAGCGTCTGGGTATACGGTCGGCCGTTGAGTAGCCCGGCAACGGGGATAGCTCCGCTGGTTTTGCCCGACTGAACAAAGATGGTAGTCAGTATATCGTCGGGTACGGCTACGAACGGATTCACACCGATTATGTCGATAACGGCGTCGAACATGGGGGAGATTGCCGGGAGTTCATAGCTGGCAAACGCCGGGAATAGCCATTTCTACCCACACCGTAACAACCTGCATAACCGTCGGTAATCGGGTATCAGTAGCCGTGATTGGCCCGGCACGACCGCACCTTGCACCTTTGTAGCCGACAAATAGTACAGGCTATGAACACCGCGCACCCACCCACCGACACCGCCCGCCCACGCCCCTGGCAGCAACAGGCGCAGCGGCTGCTCGACCACCGTTTTACCACCCGTCAACTACTATTTTTCGGGGCCGTGCTTCTCTGCCTGACACCCCTGATGCCGCCCCCGCTGGCGCTGCTGCTTGGTCTACTTATCGCGCAGTTCGTCGGTCATCCATACATTCATCTTAATGGTAAAGCCACGCATTGGCTCTTGCAGGCGTCGGTGGTCGGGCTGGGCTTCGGCATGGACGTACACAGTGCCGTACAGGCGGGTAAAGAAGGCGTTCTGTTTACCGTTGCGTCTATAACCGGCACCCTGACCGTCGGGATTTTGCTGGGCCGCTGGCTGAAAATCGACCGGGTGACGGCCCACCTGATTGCGGCTGGTACGGCTATTTGTGGCGGGAGTGCCATTGCCGCGCTGTCGCCGGTGGTACGGGCAAACGAAAAGCAGTTGTCCGTTGCGTTGGGTACCATTTTCATTCTCAATTCGGTTGCGCTGCTGGTTTTTCCCGCCATCGGGCAGTGGCTGCACCTGACGCAGCAGCAATTCGGGCTGTGGTGCGCGCTGGCTATTCACGACACGAGTTCGGTGGTTGGGGCGGCTGCCCGGTTCGGCCCGGAAGCGGTGCAGGTGGCGACGACCGTCAAGCTGGCGCGGGCACTCTGGATTATCCCCGTTGCGCTCGGTACAGCGACCCTTTTCAAAACCGGCAAGGGCCGAATCAGCATCCCCTACTTCATCGGCCTGTTCGTGCTGGCGATGATTGTGCATACCTATCTCCCCGCCATTCAGCCCGTAGCCGACGTACTGGTGAAGCTGGCGCACATCGGCCTGACGCTGACGCTATTTCTGATCGGTGCGGGCTTATCGGGCAAAGTCATCCGGGCGGTGGGCTGGCAACCGCTGGCACAGGGTATTCTGCTGTGGGGGCTCATTTCAGCCGCTTCACTCTGGGCGATTCTGGCATTTTAGAACGAAGAACGATGTGCGATAGGAGAAAACAGGGCCGATGATACCGTCTTTCAGCTAGTGTCTTTCTGCTATCTCAAGTAAATTGCATAACCCTTTTGCTTCATTTCACATGGATCGTACTCAACCCAAATCTGCGCTGTTTAACCGGCGGGGCTTTCTGAAAACATCATCGCTGGCAACGCTGACAAGTTTGTTAGGCACAAATATCGTCTTCGCCGACCGGCTGCCGAAGCATTACTTACCGCTGGTATTCGACGGGCAAATCGACCCCATGGCCACCAAAAACAAGAACATGGTGGTGCTGAACGACAAGCCGTGGAATGTAGAAACGCCAGCCTATCTGCTCGACGATGCGGTGACGCCCGCCGACAAGATGTTTATTCGGAACAACGGCCTGATTCCCGAATCGATCGACGTAAAAAACTGGACACTGACCATCAACGGCGAGTCTGTAAAAGCGCCGAAAACGTACACGCTAGCCGACCTCAAAACCAAGTTCAAACCCTACACCTACCAGCTGGTGCTCGAATGCGGGGGCAACGGCCGGGCCGGGTACTTTCCTAAAACCGCCGGTAATCAGTGGACCGAAGGGGGCGTTAGCTGTGCCGAATGGACGGGCGTCCGGCTGAAAGATCTGTTGGCCGACGCCGGTATCACCGACACGGCCGTGTACATCGGCTACTATGGGCAGGACCTGCACCTGAGTCGCGACCCAAAACAACCCGTTATTTCGCGGGGTGTACCCATCGCGAAAGCCCTCGAAGACGAAACGCTCATCGCCTGGGCCATGAACGGGCAGGATATTCCGCTCGTTCACGGCTACCCGCTACGGCTGGTCGTTGGCGGCTGGCCCGCGTCGGTATCGGGGAAATGGCTGCACACGATAGCCGTCCGCAACAAAGTCCACGACGGGGCCAAGATGACCGGCAAAAGCTACCGGGTTCCCATCCATCCCGTCCAACCGGGCGTTGACCCACCGGCCGATCAGTTCAAGATTATCGAGTCGATGCCCATCAAGTCGGTGATTACGTTTCCGCAGACAGGCATAGAGCTACCAATGGGTCAGAAGCTGTCGCTGCGGGGCCATGCGTGGGCGGGCGACCGGGTCGCGAAGGAGCTGCACGTCTCGATCGACTTCGGCGAAACATGGCAGAAGGCGGAACTGAAAGCGCCCAAAAACCGCCTGGCGTGGCAACACTGGACCGCCGACGTGAGCTTCCCGACGCAAGGTTACTACGAAGTGTGGGCGCGGGCCACCGACGACAAAGGCGTATCGCAACCAATGGTCATGCCGCAGTGGAACCCCGAAGGCTACATCAACAACGCCTGCCATCGTATCGCGGTAAAGGTGGTGTAAGTCCTGACTACCGCGAATTGTCTCAAACAGCATCCTGCTGTTTGCGTAACTGTACCGGCAACAAACAGCAAGATGCTGTTTGAGACAAGATATTCTTTCAACTAAGTCATGTATAAGCTATCAACAAACCCGAACTACCGCTGGCTAATCGCTAGTCTGTGCATATGGCTATTATGCGCGTGGGTGGCCCGGCAACCGGTTGCCCAGCAACCGGTTCCGGCGAAAAAGGCATCTCCCAAAACACGCGTCATGCACCGCCCAGCTACGGCCAGGAAAGAAACCGGGCCTGTAACCGCCGAAACGCTTCCGACAGCCGCTACGGCCGTCAACCCGCAAGGCGTGGTGGTCGATGCGGAAACCGGGCTGGCCGTCGACGATAACATGGTTTTGGTGAAAGGGCAATGTACCGTTTGCCACAACAGCAAACTGGTGCTGCAAAGCCACTTCGACCGCGACAAGTGGATTGAGCGTATCCGCTGGATGCAGCGCACGCAAAAGCTGTGGGATCTGGGCGAAACCGAAAAGCCAATCCTCGATTATCTGGTGAAGCACTACGGCCCCCTCCCCGTCAACTTCGACGGTCGACGACTCCCGCTCGACCAGCCCAAATGGCATACGCGGTAGGCCGTTTTACACAACAGAGATTTCTTAACAAGTGAATAGTTTGCCTCAGACTATCATCAACGAATATTGTATTGCATTTTTCCTGTAAATCAGTTTATTCATTGGTCCTATAGCTTATCTTGGTTACCACAGGCGCTAGTACAGCCCCTACACTTACCCCTGCCTGTGGTACCTACCGAATGAAAAAACGAGTACTGATCGCTCTGTTCGTTACTTTTTCTGTCGTCTGTTACGGGCAATCGTTTAAGCCAAAGCAATTGCGCGAAGCCACCGTCGAGCAGTTGCATACAGCCATGCAGGCGGGTAAGCTCACGGCGGTTCAGTTGGTTCAGCTTTATCTCGACCGGATCGAGGCTTACGACAAACAGGGGCCTTTTATCAACGCGCTGATCATGGTCAATCCGAAGGCGCTGATCGAAGCCCGCCGGCTCGATTCACTCTACAAAGCGACAGGTAAATTTGTGGGGCCGCTCCACGGGATTCCGGTGATTGTAAAAGACAATTACAACACGGCGGATATGCCCACTACCAACGGGACACTGGCGATGAAGACGTCGGTACCACCCCGCGATGCGTTTGTTATCAAGCGAATTCGGGATGCGGGGGCCATCATCATTGCCAAGTCGAATCTGGCCGAATTTGCCACATCGGGGCATTTTTCAGTAAGTTCGATTTTGCCCGGCTATTCCCATAATCCGTACGACACGCGCCGAACAACGGCCGGGTCGAGCGGGGGAACCGCAGCAGCAGTAGCTGCCGATTTTGGCACCATCGGGTTAGGCACCGATACGGGCAGTTCTATTCGAGGGCCTTCGTCGCATCAGAGCCTGGTGGGGTTTCGGCCAACGCTGGGCTTGGTCAGTCGGGATGGCATTGCCCCGCTCGCCATGACCAACGACACAGGTGGGCCAATCTGCCGGACCGTCGACGATGCCGTTCGACTACTCGACGTGATCGCAGGTTACGACCAGGCCGACACCGTGACCCAACGAAGCAAGGGAAACGTTCCGGCTTCGTATCGGCAATTTCTGGATAAAAACGGGTTGAAAGGAGCCAGAATCGGTGTGTTTCGCCAGTTGGTTACACCCAAAAACGCGGATCCGCAGGTGTACGCACTTTTCAACAAAGCACTGGATGAACTGCGGATGGCCGGCGCTATCGTTATCGACTCGGTACGGGTTCCGGAGCTGGACACGATCAATAAGTCGTTCGACACCATTCCGCAACTCCGGCGCGATTTCAACCTGTATCTGGCTAATCTGGGGCCTAACGCACCCCATAAGTCGCTGCGGTCGATTATCAAATCAAGGCAGTTCCACCCATCTATCGAAAAGACGCTGCTCGATGCCGACGCCGATACGCTATCTCCGGAAGCGCATAAAGGCTGGGCAAAAAACATGGCGTTACGGGCACGACTGCGGCAGCTACTGCTTCGTGCGATGGACTCAACGGGCGTCGACGCGCTGGTATATCCGTCGTTCAGCTACCCGCCCCGGCTGATCGGCGACCTGAATACGCCCTCTGGCACGAATAACAATGCGCTGTCGCCCCCTACTGGCTTTCCAGCCTTCACGGTACCGATGGGCTTTACGTACAACGACTTACCGGCAGGCTTGCAGTTCTTCGGACGGCCGTTTAGTGAACCGACACTCGTTCGGCTTTGCTATGCCTACGAACAGGCTACGCACCACCGGCATCCGCCCGCCACTACGCCGGTTCTCCCCAAAAACAAACGGAAAGTGGCAACCATGTAGGATTGGCCGTACACAGTCAATGCCGCTCTTGCTTATGGAGCGGCATTGACTGTATAAGCAGTTACCGTGCTTTGCTTACGTACCCGGAATAAGGTCGATCAGGCTGCGGCCTTTGGTGGCGACGGCTTCCTTCACTTGGTTACGGATGAAGTTTTTGATGATGCTACCCCGGTCGGCTTCGCCTTTAATCATCGCTTTCGTGAACTCTATCGCCTGTTCGGTCGTGATTTTTCCCGGCATGGGCGGCTCGTTCTGGTCTACGATACAATCAATCAAAACGGGGCCATCGTGAGCCATGGCTTCGCGAATAATACGCTCGGCATCAACGGGCTCGCTGATTGTAAAGCCGGTAGCGCCACAGGCACGGGCGTACTGCGCGTAGTCGATGGATTGCAGTTCGACGCCGTATTCGGGGTTCCCTTCCATCACGATCTGCTCCCACTTGATCTGCCCGTAGGAGTTGTTATGGAAAATAAACAGCTTGATCGGCAGCTTGTATTTGACGGCCGTTGCCAGTTCGCCCATCAGCATCGTAAAACCACCATCGCCCACCATGGCCACTACCTGCCGATTCGGATACGCGACCGACGCGGCAATGGCATAGGGAAAACCAGACGCCATCGTCGCCAGGAGGCCAGACGTTGAAAAGAGCATGTTCTCTTTCATCTGAATATGCCGGGCCACCCAGGTCGTGTTGTTGCCGCAGTCGCAGGTAACAATGGCGTTATCAGCCAGCAACGGGCTAACGTTGTGCGGAATAACCTGCGGCTTCATCGGCATCGTATCCTGCGTACCGCGCTGCGTCAGCAACTCGCGCCAGTAGCCCATCCGCTCCTGCGCTTTCTCCAGAAAACTCCGGTCGGTTTTGCGTTGAATCAAGGGCAGCAGCACCTGTAACACCGTTTTACAGTCGCCGAGTAGCCCCACTTCGACGGGTGTGCGCGACCCAATATGCGACGCGTCGAGGTCGATCTGCACGGTGCGGGCCTGTCCGGGTTTGGGATAAAACTCAAAGTACGGGAAGTGCGTCCCGATCATAACCAGCGTGTCGCACTCCTCCAGCGCATCCTGCGACGGGGCCGTCCCGAGCAGGCCCAGCCCACCCGTCGTGTAGGGGCTATCGTCGGGCACGACGCCCTTGCCGAGCAGGGCTTTCACGATCGGACCACCCACAGCTTCCGCGAGTTGAATTACTTCCTCACGCGCGCCAAGTGCCCCCCGGCCAGCCATAATCACTACCTTCTCGCCAGCATTGATAACCTCGGCCGCCAGCCGTAGCTGATCCACTGACGGTGCTACCGAGTAAACCGTTTTCGTGGCACTACTGTGGTCGGGCACGTTGGACGGCGACCGCGTATCGTCGCTGACGGTCCAGTCCTGAAAATCTTTGGGAAACGAAATATGCGTTACGGTACGCTGACCAAGTGCCGTCCTAACGGCCTGATCGAGTACGTTCACGACGTGGTCGGGACCCATCACCCGTTCGTTGTAGGCGGCCAGATCGGTAAAGACTTTAACCAGATCGAGGTCCTGCTGGTAGAAGGTGCCGCTGATGTCGTGGGCCGTGCCGCCGGTGATAGCCAGCACGGGTTGCCCGTCGTATTTGGCGTCGTACAGGCCGTTCATCAGGTGGATACCCCCACAGCCCGACGTCGCAATGCAGACGCCCAGCTTACCGGTGAATTTGGCGTAACCGCAGGCCATGAACGCAGCCGCTTCTTCGTGCCGCACCTGAATCAGCCTGATCTTACCTTCGTGCGTCCGCAATGATTCGTAGATGCCGTTGATACCGTCGCCGGGCAGGCTGAATACAGTGTCGACACCCCATTCCAGTAATCGTTCGACCAGCAGGTCAGCGCCAGTTTTAGCCATTGTCGTGGTACGTTGAGTTGGTTAAATTCGCTTTGTCAACGTATAACAGTCGCCCGGAGCGCTTGTTGATTCATAAGGGAAGACACTGAGCACGCCCTATAGTCAAATCGCTCATTATCAACAATCTATCAAAATTCATCAATGGGTTAAAAACCAGTTAACGAGTCAACAAGTGGCAATTACACCCCCGCTGGCTTTTCCTGACCGCGCAGGAAACCCGTTTCGTCGTGGGCAAAATGATAGAGCTTGGCGATGTCGTTGCGGAGCCAGTTGAGAATCGGCAAGGCAAACAACAGCAGTGCCAGTGCCGTACCCGTAAATGGAGCCAGCCAGTATAGCCACTGATCGGTCCAAATACCCGTTATCAGCGCAGGGCCAAAGCTGCGGGCGGGGTTGGCACTGCACCCCGACAGCGGGGCTTCCAGTCCGACGAGTACGGCAAACAAGATCGGAATCGTATACGGGGTGTATGGTTTTAGTCGGTCATGGGCGGTAAACAACAGAATGGTGCTGACCAGCAAAAACGTCGACAACACTTCACCCCAAAAAGCAGCGGGCAAGTTGCCCCCCGGCACGGTAACGCCCTCCCGCTGACTCGCGCCCATTGCGCCCCAGATGGCCGCCAACACCCACGCCCCAGTACCGCCCCGGCTACCTGCGCCAGCACATACCCCAGCAATCCGCGCCACGGCATCAGGCCGCGACCAAAAAAAGCCAACGTCACGGCCGGGTTCAGGTGCGCCCCGCTCACTCGGCCGAGGGGCGACAGCGTAATCAGACAACCGGTCGACCCGAATAGAAAACCCGTCAGTACGCGACGCCAGAATGGATCGGGCAACCAGTTGGCAACGGGACTTCCGGTACCGAAATCGAAAATCACCGCCGATAGTCCGCCTAAAAGCAGCAGCGCCGTACCGATGCACTCTGCCGCCAGTGCTTTCCACTCGTTCTGCTTCATGCTTACCTAATCCGGTTCGGCGGGTCATTTGTTTTTGGTGCGCCCATCGGGTCGGCTAGTTGTGCTCAGGTACGGGTGGAAACCGGTTCAGTTCAATCAGGTTATGGTCACCGTTGATGGTATCAGTATTTGCCGAACCAGCTTTCCCGTCATTCCCACGGAGCCGGGTGGCCGGTGCTGGGGAATGACATACCTCATTGAGCCAAACGGGCTACAGATTGCACACGGTCGACGCGGTTTTTTAGGACAAACCCGCTGTCTGATATAGCTTTACACGACACACCGTAGCGTCCCTTTCTCGTATGCCATTTGTCATCTGTCTGCTGTTTAGCTGGTTCTTGCTGCCCATTGATTCAGCACCCGCCGTCGCTTCCGACCCACTCCTGATCTGCTGGAATAATCAGGTGAAACCGCTGCAAAACCGGTTCGTGCAGTTGTCGTATCAGGAGCAGCGCAACGAACTGGAACACAGTGCCGAACCGTGGCAACAAACGCCCTATCAGGCGTCCGGTACGATTTGGGTCAACGCGACGAACTTCCGGCAGATCGACACGCTGCGCAACACCACCCGCAACAGGACGTCCTTCACCAAAACGCAGGCCGATACGCAGACGCTACTGGTTAAGCACGGCGACGACAAGCTAACCTCCGTCAGTCGGGCGATGCTGGACGAACACCCCCTGACGGCTGCCCGCTACTCCCCCATCCGGCTGATCGAGTACGCGTATCAGCACCACCTCCGGCCCGACTCCGCATCGAGCACCAACCAGGCAACCTGCTACCGCACAACCATCAATCAGACGGTGATTAGCCTGTTCATCCGGCGGGCTGACGGCTTGCTCGACCGGGCGACATTGCTGGCTCCCGACGATATGCTGGGCGATGTACTGACGACCCTGACGTACCAGGATTACGCGGCAGTCGGACCGAGTCAGCAGCCGACCCGGGTTATCGTCGATAAAGTCAACGGGAAGGTGCGCGATCAGGTCAGGCTCACCCAGTCGATAGTAACGGATCAGGCACCTACGCTGCTCGACACACCCGCTGATTACAGGCTCGACATGACCCCGACGCCGGTTGCCACCGCCCGGTCGGAAAAGTACAGCGACCACGTTTACTTCGTTACGCTGCCCCACACCGACGACCGGGTCATGCTGGTTGAGTTCACGGATTTTGTGCTGGTTGCCGAAGCTCCGCTGAACAGTGAAAACGGGGAATTGATTATTCAGCAGGCCCACCAGTTGATCCCCGACAAGCCAATCCGTTATTTCGTGTTCGGGCATCATCACCCCCACTATCTCGGCGGGGTGCGCCCATTCGTGCACAAGGGCGCGACAATTCTGTGCAGCCCCGGCAACGATGATTACGTAACCTACCTCGTTCAGGCTCCGCACCGGCTCAAGCCCGACAGTCTGGCAATGGCCCCGAAACCGCTCAAACTGGAAGCCGTTGGTGCCCGAAAAACTATCACCGACGGGCAATTCAGCATGGACATCTACCACATCGGCAGCCAGTCGGCCCACACCAGCGATTACCTGATTTACTACTTCCCCAGCGAGCAGCTTTTATTTCAGGACGATCTGGTATGGATTCCCAAAACCGGTAAACCGACCCGAATCAGTACCCGGCAGACCGGATTATACCGGGCCATTCAGCAACTGGGCATCCCCGTCCGAACGGTGATTCAATCGTGGCCCGTTGCTGATATGGGCGTCAAAACTGAGATTCCCTTCGCTGAACTAGCTGCATCAGTGGATAGTAAATGACGATTGGCAGCAATTCGTAAGCGCGTACCTTACAGAATCAGCACGAGTGTGCCGCCGATAATCAGGGTAGCGCCGAGAGCCGTTTTCCAGGTCAGCACCTCGCCCAGAAACAGCACCGACAGGATGATCGCAATGGCGACGCTGAGTTTATCGACCGGGGCCACCTGCGACACCTTGCCCAGTTGCAGTGCTTTGAAGTAACAGATCCACGACAGGCCCGTCGCCACGCCCGACAGTGCCAAGAAAAGCCAGTTTTGCCGCGTCAGGGTTGGCAGCGTTTCGATACCACCCCGCCAGAACACCAGCCCCCACGCTACGACCAGAATTACGACTGTACGGATGGCCGTTGCCAGGTCCGTGTTGACGCCCTTGATGCCCACTTTCGCCAGAATGGCCGTCAGCGCAGCAAACAGGGCCGACAGCAACGCGTATATCCACCACATACGAGGACCGTTTTAAACGGTTAACTCGAAAATGATCTCCGTGGCTTGATAAATCTACCACAAGTCAAATACCGGTTATTACTCTACAAAAACTACCCATTTACTTACTATTTGTAAACCATGCTTGCCGGGCTGGGTTAGACATCAGACAGTAACCCTTACCTGAACCCAACCCCGATGAAAGCAGCCGTATTTCACAAACCGGGCGACATCCGTTACCAACAGACGGAAGACCCTAAAATTGAACACTCGCGCGACGTTCTGTTGCGCGTGACCTCTACGGCCATCTGCGGGTCTGACCTGCACATCTACGACGGCTTTTTGCCCCAGCTTCGCGAAGAAGTACTCGGCCACGAGTTTATGGGCATCGTTGAAGAAGTTGGTTCGGACGTAACCAATTTCAAGAAAGGCGACCGCGTCGTTGTGCCGTTTACCGTTGCCTGCGGGCAGTGCTTCTTCTGCCAGCACCAGCTACAAATGCACTGCGAGCATTCCAACCCCGAATTCTACGGCCCTGACGGTGGCCTGCTGACCGAGAAAGGTGGTGGCCTGTTTGGCTATTCCGACCTGTACGGCGGCTACAACGGTGGGCAGGCCGAATACGTCCGGGTGCCCTTCGCCGACTACGGGCTGCGGCACGTGCCCGACGGTCTGAAAGACGAACAGGTACTGTTTCTGACCGACATTTTCCCGACCGGCTGGAGCTCTATTGAATGGGGCGAACTGAAAGGTGGGGAAACGGTCGCCATTTTCGGGTCGGGACCGGTGGGGCTGATGGCCCAGAAATCGGCCTGGTTGCAAGGGGCCAAACGCGTTATCGCCATCGACCCGGTCGAATACCGGCTCGAACGTGCCCGGCGCGTCAACAAGGTTGAAACGTTGAATCCGCACGAGGTCGACGTGGTGGAGGCTATCCGCAGTATGACCGAAGGACGCGGGGCCGACCTCTGCGTCGATGCGGTGGGCATGGAGGCCGAGCGTACAATTCTCGGCAAAGCCAAAGCAGCACTCAATCTGGAAAAAGGAACAGACACCGTGCTGGAAACCTGCCTGCGGGCCGTGCGCCGGGGTGGTATCGTGTCGGTGGTGGGCGTTTACGGAACCCCGTTCGACAATTACCCGCTGGGCCGCATCTTCGACAAGGGCCTGACGCTACGGTACGGACAGTCACAGGTTCACAAGAATATCGATCAGTTGCTCAACCTCGTCGTGGAAGGCAAGGTCGTGCTCGACGACATCGTATCGCACGTGCTGCCCCTCGCCGAAATTTCGCGCGGCTACGACATCTTCAAAACCAAGCAGGACGATTGTACGAAAGTAATTCTGAAACCATGACGCAGTCTCGTTTAAGGTTCGATGTTTAAGGTTTAACGTTATCGCTTATGCCCTTTGTGTCGCCATGATCGCCCAACCTCGAACCTTAAACCATAAACATTAAACCAACTCAACAATGAACGAAAAAACTGCCCTGATTACCGGTGCCAGTAGCGGTATCGGTCGCGAACTGACCCGCCTGTTTGCCAAAGACGGCTATAACCTGATTCTGGTTGGTCGTGATGAAGAAGCGCTCAATCAGCACGCGTACAACCTCAACAATCAGTACGGAACGCAGACGACAATCATCAACAAGGACCTTACCGACCCCGACGCTCCCAATCAGATTTACGCCGAAACGACCGGCAAAAACGTACAGATCGACGTGTTGGTCAACGACGCGGGTTTTGGCGAGTACGGTCTGTTTGCTACGGAAACCGATATTCAGAAAGAGCTGAACGTGGTACAAGTCAACGCCGTCGCGCTGATGCACCTGACCAAGCTGTACCTGCGCGACATGGTCGACCGCAATGAGGGCAAAATTCTCATGCTGGGCTCGGAAGTATCGGTATCGCCCAACCCGATGATGGCGGTCTATGGCGCGACGAAAGCGTTTATCAAGTCGTTCAGCGAAGCTATCCGCAACGAGCTGAAAGACACCAACGTGACGGTGACGGTGCTGATGCCGGGCGCAACCAATACTAACTTCTTTAAAATCGCCGGGGCCGAAAACGCCAAAGGTGCCGATCCGAACAAAACGGCCGACCCGGCGCAGGTTGCGAAAGATGGCTACGAAGCCCTGATGGCGGGAAAAGATCACGTCGTGGCGGGCTGGATGAACAAAGCCCGCGTGGCGATGGCGCACGTGCTACCCGACACGGTTGTTGCAGCGAGCGTCCGTAGCGACATGATGCCAAAAGACGAAGACGCCGAGAAGAAGAAGCAGGCCGTTACGCTGGCCGTCGCGGCTGGCATTATCATCGTCGGTGGTATCTGGGCGTTGTCGCGCTATAAGCCGTCGGCCGTATCAGTGAGCCCCTACAACAAAGCCAAATATAAACTCAAAGCCGCAAAAGCCGAATACGACGCCAAAAGCGCGCTGAGTTCAGCGGGCGATTCAGTAAAAGGAGCTTACAAACGGGCGAAATCCAGCGTCGAAGACGCGTTAGCGTAAGCCCGTTTCTTTGAAAACAAAACAGCCGGTCAGCAATGCGCTGACCGGCTGTTTTGTTGTGACCCCGAAGCGATTCGAACGCTTGACCGTCTGCTTAGAAGGCAGATGCTCTATCCAGCTGAGCTACGGGACCAACTTACTCAGCTTTAGTTGATACGAACGGTGCATCAGGCTAAATCTAAGTCAAAAGTACGGGCTTAGGGCTTATTTTGCAAGCCCTAACCTGCGCTTCATGCCCGTTTCGTTGCTTCGTTTTTTAGTGTTTCTTCTGCTTTGTATCGTAGTCGGACAAACCCCTTCCCTATCTCAGTCCTTTGTAAGCCGGGTAACCGTGTCTGATTCGGTGCTTCGGAAACACGTCTACACCCTGGCATCCGATAGTTTACTGGGTCGAAAAACGGGCACGATTGGCCAGCACAAAGCCGTAGCCTATTGCACGTATGCCATCCGTACGTGCCATCTGTTTGCCCCGTTCCCGATCGATTCAACGCGCCTATCTCACCGGCAAACATTCCCGATCACGATCAAACCAATAGCCACGTACGGCCCACCATCCGGTTTGCATTCCGATCGCGCCTACGTACCGACCGAAAAACAAGCCGAATTAGTCAATCGCCCCATGTCCCGTCGCGACAGCAGCCGGGCCTTGTTTGGCATCAACGTGGGCGGAGTGATTCCGGGAACTGATCTGAAGCGGGAGATTATTGTTTTGTCGGCTCACTACGACCACCTGGGTGCGTCGGGTGGGCGCATCTTCCACGGTGCCGATGACAATGCGTCGGGTACGGCGGCTGTGCTGGGGGTAGCGGCCGTTTTCGACAGTCTGGCGCAGTTAGGTATCCGAAGTCGGCGAACAGTGCTGTTTATGTTGTTTTCTGGTGAAGAAGACGGCCTGCTCGGATCGGCCTATTTCATCAATCACTCCCCCGTCGACCCCAGGCGAATCCTGTACAACCTTAATGCTGATATGATTGGCCGGGTCGACGCGGCACATCGTAATGCGCCGGATTACTGCTACGTCATTACGGATAGCAACGGGAATGGGCTAAAGCAGATTGTCGAAACTGTCAACGCGCAGACGGTTGGCTTACAGCTTAATCAGGGCGGGTACGATGCAGTCGACGATCCAGACAATCATTTTCAGCGTTCCGATCAGTACAATTTCGCGCTGGCCGGTATACCGGCACTGCTGTTCAGCAACGGCGAACACAGCGATTACCACCGCCCTACGGATACGGCAAAAAAAATCCGGTACGATGTGCTTCAGAAACGGGCGACACTGTTGTTTCAGGTCGCCTGGGCGCTGGCAAACCCGTAGAATTTACTACCTGTACGTGGGCTGACCGGCAGGAAAAGGGCCAAGGCTGGCTGGGAAGAAATGTAGCTACGGGCCGACAAAAGTACGTAACCGGCTTTTTTTTGGGGTAGCGGTTCCGTTATTTAGCCGTTCTGTACAACGCAATTAATTAACCTAACTGCACTGCCCAGTTGATTCTGGACAAAACCAGAGCCACAACAGTAGCCATGTCAACTATGAATCAGGACGCTAGTAACGAAAATATCGGTCGTCAGCTGGAAGACGAAGCCAACAAGATACAGGATCGTCAAATCGAACAGCAGTTTCGCGATGCTTTCCAGCAACTCGACCCCAGCATCAACCTGTCGACAATCACCATCGTCAGCGACGTAGCCAACGACAATCTGCTTATCGACGGCGTCGACGACGAACTGATTGACCGCGCCGTTGAGATCGTGCGTGGCGAACACGACTCGTTTGAAGTATAGTTCAACGTTTGTGGTTCAAGGTTTAAGGTTGACCGTTGGGATAACCCTAAACCTTGTTCAGGAATACATGAGATAGTTTTTTTGTCATCCCGACGACAGGAGGGATCTTCAGCGAATGCATTAAAAACCGCTTGTTAGCGAAGACCCCTCCTGTCGTCGGGATGACAAAACCGGTTTCTGAACAACCTTGAACCACAAACGTTGAACCCAAAAAATTACTGCTTCACCTGGACTGGCAGGTCTTCGAGCTGGGCGTAGCTGAGTTTCCAGGTGCCGTCGGTGGCTTTTTTCCAAAGCAGCATATAGTTGCCTTCGCCATACCCTGCCTTTTCACCGGCCCCCTGTGGCAACACGTCTACCGAGAACGTACCGGCTTCGTAGGCCGTTTGCGTATCGTTGGCCGAACTGACTACACTCGTCTTCAGATCTTTCGTAGTAGCCATCGTGGCATTGACCCACTTGTCCGTTACTTCGGCTTTGCCCTTGTAATGCACCTCGCCCTGTACGAAGTCAACATCATCGGCTAGAAATCCGGTCACTTTGCTGGCATCCCGGCTGTTCCAGGCACCGATAAACTGCTGATTCAGCGACTGAACATTAGCGGGTTCTTCCTGCTTGGCACAGCCCGTTAGCATTGCCCCGATTCCCAGGGCATAAATCATCGTTTTCATAACTGTGTTGGTTGAATGGTGACTATTTAGTTTAAGGTTTGTGCCGGGCCGCCGGGCAGTTCAACATGTGAGATTGGCCATCGGGCCTGACCTTGAACGTTGAACCGCCCGGCGGCCCGGCACAAACCTTGAACCAACAAAAATTACCAGCTACGGCGCAGGTACTGCGACGACGCATAAGGCGTGTCGGCCTGCCCATACGTGGGGTTGGGCAGGAACGAAGCCGGAATGACCTGCGTCGATGACGCCAGCGTAGCGGGGACAGCAGCGATGGCCACCGGAACCGTAGACGCTACACCCAGCCCGTGCTTCGGTTTTTCGCGGGCGGCAATACGTTCGCGTTCCGCAGCGGCATTAGCAGCTTCCTCGCGGGCACGCTGCTCGGCCATAGCCTGGTTGGCGGCTGCAATACGGGCCGCTTCCTGCTTATTCTTGTTGTCTTTGCGCTTACCGATAGCGTACCCGGCGGCACCACCTACCGCGCCACCGATCAGCCCACCGACCAGCCGGTTGCGCTTATTGATGATGGCACCGGCCGCTCCGCCAATGGCCCCGCCGATAGCGGCTCCCTTGGCCTGCGGCCTCCATCTCCGACGTTCCTGTGCCTGCACCGATTGCACCAATGTCAGTACGGTTAGCAGAACAAGCAGGGCGGAAGCATGAATCGTTTTCATAGTCTTATCGTGATTAGGTTAAACATTGGTAACGTGACTAAGACAATCCGGCGCTAGCAGGGTTTAGTCAACCTGTTTGATTAATCAGTCATAACTAACTGCATCACCTGACAGATTGTTCATATCTGACAATGATTTAGGCTATGTTCAGACCAGTGATTTGCTCAGGAAAACAAACGTCAGTGGCTGTTTGGGGAGACCGAAGCGTGGGTCGTCGGGAAACGGTTTTGTTACGCCGGTCGACTGGTAACCGCGCCGTTCGTACCAAGCGATAAGCTCGTGTCGTTGCGTCAGTACAGTCATCGTAATCGTCTGGCAACCAGCCGCTCGTCCGACCGCTTCGGCCTCCGCCAGCAGCCGCTTGCCGATACCGGCCGTTTGTACGTCGGGCGCTACGGTCAGCATACCCAGATACCCTTTTTTCCCCGTCTGTTCGAGATAAACGCAACCCAGCAGTTTTCCCCCGACGCGGTAGGTCAGAATTTGGCCTGCCGGCTTTGATAATAAATCCAGTAGATCGGCCTCGCTGGTACGCTGCCCGTCGAGCAGGTCGGCCTCGGTCGTCCAGCCCTGTCGCGACGAATCGCCCCGGTACGCGCTGTTGACCAGTTGATTCAATTCCGGCACGTCGGCGCTGGCGGCTACTGCGATGGTGAAGTTGGTCATGCGCGTGAGCAGTACTGCCCCAGGTAAGTTGCCATTTCCGTTTGCAGCGCCTGCGCTTCGGCCCGTGCCTTATCGGCAAAATCGGTTCCGTCGGACGCATATAGGATACTCCGCGACGCATTGACCAGCAACCCGCCCGATTCGGTCAATCCGCATTTCGAAACATCAGCCAGGCTTCCCCCCTGTGCCCCAACACCCGGCACCAGCAGAAAATGGTCGGGGGTCAACTCGCGGATTCGGCTGAACACCGTCGATTGGGTGGCACCCACGACAAACATCATCCGATCGGCCCCGGCCCAGGTCTTTGCCGTCTGCATAACGGCTTCAAACAGTTCAACGTCGCCATCGGGCGTGGTCGGCAACCGCTGAAAATCAGCACTGCCCGCATTAGAAGTCAGCGCCAGCAGAATCACCCATTTGCCGGGGTACTCCAGAAAGGGTTCGACCGAATCCTGCCCCATGTAGGGCGCAACCGTTATTGAGTCGAAGTCAAGGCCAGCAGCTGAGGGGTCGAAGAAAGCGCGCGCATACAGGCCCGAGGTATTACCAATATCACCCCGTTTGGCGTCGGCGATGGTGAAGCAGTCGCCGGGAATATACTCGAGCGTTTTTTGTAGACTCTCCCACCCGCGCGGCCCCTGCGCTTCGTAGAACGCGATGTTGGGCTTGTAGGCGACGGCGAAATCGGCCGTTGCATCGATAATGGCTTTGTTGAAGGCAAAAACCGGGTCAGGCTCGGTCAGTAGGTGGGCGGGCAGTTTACGCGGGTCAGTATCGAGGCCAACGCACAGATACGACTGTTTTTTGAAAATCTGATGGCTCAGTTCGTCGAACGTCATAGAAAACGGGGCGGCAGAATGCTGCGTGAATGTCCCGCAAAGGTAGACAGGATGGCACGGCCTGCGTACTTTTTCGTAGTTTTGTCCAGTAACAACTCTTTATCAAACCGGTACGCGACGTACACTTTTTGCTTATGCAAGTTCGGCACACTGCCATCGAGGGCCTGATTGAACTGATTCCCCGCGTATTTGAAGACGAGCGCGGTTACTTTTTCGAGTCGTACAACAAGCCCCTGTTTGCTTCACTGGGTCTACCCATGGATTTCGTGCAGGATAATCAGTCGTTCTCGGTAAAGGGCGTACTGCGGGGGTTGCACATGCAGAATGAGCCCTTCGCACAGGGTAAACTGGTGCGGGTAGCAAGCGGACAGGTACTCGACATCGCCGTCGACCTGCGCCCTGATTCCCCCACCTTCGGCAAGTACGAAACGTTTTTGCTAGACGCCAAGCTAGCCAACATGGCCTACATTCCTGAAGGCTTCGGGCATGGTTTTGTAGCGCTGGAAGACAGCATCTTCACGTACAAATGCACCAACGTATATAATAAGGCGTCGGAGTCGGGCATTATCTGGAACGACCCCGACCTCAATATTGACTGGGGCGTCAAAAATCCCATTGTGTCGGACAAAGACCAGGAGCTACTAACGCTCCGCGAAGTATTCCCCCACGTAGCAGTTTAGGGTTTGGGTTTAACGTTTAGGGCTCAATGTTTAAGGTTTGTCCGGCGGATGAACCTTAAACATTGAGCCCTAAACGTTAAACTATTTCTCATACATTTCCTCCAGCACCTTCCGCCCTACCTTGCGGGCCGAGAGGGGGTTCTGGCCCGTGACGAGCCGGTCGTCGACTTCGATGTGGGTCAGAAACGGAATCAGTCCTTTGCTGTACAGGCTGGTTTTCTCCCGCAATTTATCTTCGAGCAGAAACGGCACCTGATCGTCGAGCCGGGCAATCTTCTCTTCTACATTGGCAAAACCGGTAACCTGCCGGTTCTCAATCAGCGACGTACCGTCAGACAGGGTCACGTTGAGCAGCCCGCTCACACCGTGACCCACGGCCGCTACCATACCTCCGCGTTCGTAAATCTGCCGTGTGATAGCCTGCAACGCTTCGTTTTGCGGAAAATCCCACAGGCTGCCGTGCCCACCGGCCAGATACAGAATCTGGTACTGCTTGGGGTCGATATCGCTCAGCGGTATCGAATTCGCCATTTTTTGCTGAAACACCGGGTTGTGCGACCATTTTTCGTTGGTCGTGTCGCGCCGGTCGACGCTTTTTTCGTCGATGGGAATGCTTCCTCCCGCCGGACTGGCTATATCGAACGGCAGGTTTCGGTCGGTCAGTTCATCGCAGAAGTGGGTCACCTCACTCAGCCAAAGTCCTGTTTTATGCGACTTTCGCGGGTATAGGGTGTGGCTGGTGCAGACAATCAGCACTTTGTACATCGGGTCCATACCGCAAGTTACGGTTTTTGGTGGCCGACACTATATACGTCTATCAGTTTACGGTTAGCCCGTACGATTGTTTACTCAACCATTGATGTATCAATGAGGTCGGCTTATGAGCCATCGAAAAACAATAAATCTCCGTTAAACCTTGTTCTTTTTCACAACTCTAATCATTGGCCTATTAGTTGATAGACAAATTAAAATTTTACAATATTGACAGTAGGCAAATTTTTTAGGCAGTAAATTATATATTTGTTTATAATCCGTACTGTACTATGAGTCAGAAAACAGCTAGCTACGAATCAATGAAAGCTGAACACGCCTGGATGGTTGTGTCGGATCAGCTTCAGCAGCGCAACAACGTACTTGGCCGGTGTATAGCGCATCTCGAACGGTTTCCGGCCGAAACCCGCATGGCGGGTCGGTTGATGGTGCTGCGCTATCACCTCAAGATGAGCCTGCGACAGCTTACGCAGAGTGTTCACACTACCCCGCGCGCCACCGACGATGCACAGATCCTGGCCCGGCAATGGCAGCACGTGCACCAGCTCTTTTTTCTGCTCCGGCAAATAGACGCGGAATTCAACCGGGCCACCGACGATAGCGCGACGCTTCGTACCTGGCTGACTACGCAGAACAGCCGCGTTTACCGGTCAGCACTGATACATCTGAATTAAACCTGAATTGGATAAATCCACGATACACGTCTGCCCGGTTTTGGCAGCGACTGTTTTCCGTTTCCCCAAAAAAGACAAAACCCGGCTACGTATTGTAACCGGGTTTTGTCGTTGATGATACACCCTTAACGCGCAAAGTCTGTCATCTGCTTGTTGTAGTCGTCGTCGGGTTTGCCCGACTGAATCAGCAACCGGTGGCGAAACGTAACTGACTTTCCGGCGGGCAGTGTGTAGTTCAGCGCGGGTTCTTTGCCGCTGCTCATGACCGACCGGCCCAGCGGGTTGGCGGCAAACAAACCGTAGCCACGGGCGTGCCAGTACGTCGGGTAATCGACGTTTTTGGGGTGATCGAGCAGCGTTACCGTGACAGGCTCGTTCTCAACCGTTCCCGACAGGGCCATCCACTTGCCGCGCGTCCCCCAGACAGCATCGCCTTCGACGCCTTCACTGCTGCGATACATACCCGTTACCCCGTCGTTGTTCATCACCGGCACTTTCGTTTGTACACCCTGCGCGTCGGTAAACAGTTCGGGCTTGGTCGACGGCTGTTCGAGTTGCCGGGCCATGCGTAGTGCAATCATGCCTTCTTTGTTGTCTTTGAAAACCACGTCCTGCCCGTCGGCCTTGAGCGTCGTCAGGCGGTCGATGGTGCGGCTGTTGGCGTTTCCCCGGAAGACATACATCGTCGTTTCTTCGAGCATTCGTTTGCCGTCTTTATCGAGCCAGTCGGCCGTGACGGTCAGTTCGGCGTTGTCTTTGCCGCTCTTCATCGACTTGACGCCCGTATGCACGACGGTACCAAATGGCCCTTTGTGCTCCGGTCCGATAGCGGTCGAATTGTTCCAGAAGTCGTGCCCGTTGACGTCGCCGTAGTTGAACCACATACCCACATGGTGCGGGTGGTCGACGCGTTCACCGGGCCGGGGGTCCATTGGCCAGCCCCGCGTAATGAAATGCCCCCCCGCCGACCGAATCGGGTACAGCACCGGCTTTTTCAGGACATCCGGGCCGGGGTATATATAGGCTGTAAACGGCTTGCCGTCGACCATGACGGTAACGCGTTTGTCGGCTTCGGAGTGGGTGAGCTGGATGCGGTTCTGGGCCAGCATGGGTGTAGCTACGCTCAGCAGCAGAAGAACGGAAAGAAGTCGGCGCATAGTTAGTCAGTTCAGCAACAGACGGGCACAAAAAAGCCCCGACTCTAAAAGCCGGGGCCAGTGTTATATTACCCATAGCTGGCGATTCTGTCGGAACAGCCAGTTTCTGCGCATCTAGCGACCCGTCAGGATTTTGTTCGTCACGTCCTGATCGATCGTGATATAGCCGGGGTAATTAATCTGCTTGCTACCCAGATCGAGCGTTGGCTTGATCCGGATCGTCAGCTTCGACGGCTGCGTATTGCTCGACCCCGCCATATTCTGCACCAGTTGCGTAAACGCATCGCGGGTTTTGGCGTCGGTCAGCAGTTGGTAGGCGTTGGTGTTGAGCCGCACCGGCACAACGGTTCTGCCCCCGCCGGGTTGCACTTCGATCCGCTGGTTCAGGAAGCCATTGAACAGCTCCTGCCCGGCCAGCAAAATCTTGTATTCCAGCTGATTGATACCAGCCACGCGGTTAGTCGGGTTGGTGATTTGCAGGTTCAGCTTAGCGTCGAGGGGTACATTGCGCGTCAGCAGACCGGCCGCCAGCCGGGGGTATTTCACCGGGTCGAGGTCTTCAAGCTTGCGAAGGCTTTTTACGTTGATACCCGCCAGATAAATGCTGTCGACGGAGTTTATGCTGTAGCGGCAGTCACCGAGGGTTTTAGCCTGCGAAATCTGTTTGTTAAGACCGCAACTGGCCAGCAGCAGCGGCAGAGCCAGCAGGCTCAGGATAAGTACTTTCTTCATGATGTACGTGAATCGTTTCGTGGTAAACGTTCGACAGGGGCAAAAGGGTTTGGTTTAATTGCTTTTCACAAACACCAGCTGCGCGCGGTCGGCACGGGCCACTTTCCGGCGAAACGCCACCCAGTCGGTGTAGGTGGTAGCCGGGTAACGCCCGCCGTGCATACTCATCCGGCGAATGTAGGTGACCTTTTTTCCCTCGACGGCGACCTGCGCCGAATACCGCCCGAAGGCCGATTCGATCACGGTCGGGTCGAGCTTGAACTCCGGCGCGTAGCCCTCCGGTACCTGGTACACCACTGTGTCGGTGTCTTCGTAATCGTAGTTGGTGTTCATCACCAGTGGGGTCCGGCGGGGGGTACTCAGCGTCGGGGGAACGGTCGTCTGGGCCGACAGCAGATTTAGTGGTAAAAACAACCGGCTCCCGCTCGTCTTAGCCCACTGCCGGGCCGTCAGCGACAGGTTTTCGGTAACGGCGGGCAGGGGGCCGACTTCCGCTTTGTAGCCAAACGCACCCAGTTCAAACGACGGAATCGATATTCGTTTGATAAGCCAGTTACGCTGTTCGTCGTGGCTTAGGGCGTGCATGGCCTGCGCGTAAGTGTCGTGCTGCAAGCCGGTGTAGTGGGTTCGTACAGCCGCCGTTGCGGTGCCGTCGCTGCCGATCGTGACCTGAATCTGCCGCTGCTGCCGGTTGTCGGCCGGTCGGTAAACGGGCATCTGGATGATACGCCCCCCGTCGGGTAGTACCAGGAGCCCGTGGCGGTTGCCGGTGAAATCGCTCATGTAGCCCGGCGGCATCAGGTTGTTGGTGCATTCCAGAAAGGTCGTGTCGCGCCCGTTGGGGACGCACAGCACCACGTGGTTGAACTGAAAACTGGGGAAGTCGATTCGCGCGTCGGATTCGTTCTCACCCGCCCGCACCAGCACCGGATAAGCCGGTATACCCGCTACAGTCAGCATAGCTTTCATGTAGTTGGTCAGGGCTTTGCAGTCGCCGTAATGGCTTTTGGCCACGCTGGCCGCGTCGATAGTCTGCCAGCCGCCGATGCCCAACTGAATGCTGACGTAGCGGGTATGATCCTGCAAATGGCGGTAGATTCTGGCTACTTTGCCCGCCGTCGTCGGTTCGCTTTTCACCAGGTCAACAACCTCCTGCTGCACCGCTTCGGGCAGTTGATCCCGACCGGCGTTGAGCGTGTGGTAGAACCGGCCCAAATCGCGCCAGGTCGACAGGTTGCCCGAATACCGCTGTACGTCGAAAGCCGACGGGGCCGTGTACACGATGGGCAGCTGCTCACGCGCCGGGGGCGACAGCGGTTCGAGTACCAGGGCGGGCAGGTTGGCCAGCGTCCAGGTAAACGACTGCCGCCCGTCGGAAGTGGTGCTGACGGATACCGGTGCGGAGATGTTCACGGCTTTGTGGCGCAGCGTCAGTCCTTTGGGCATCTGCACCGTAAACGTAGCCTGTTCGACGCTCAGATGCTCGTCGTTCTGCGGTATCCAGGTCGGGTACAGCATCAGGTTTTTCTCCGTCGTTTCAAGCACAAACTCCACCGTGTAGGGGTAGCCCGGCTGTTTGGGAAACGAAGCCGACCGATACCGCTGATCGTCGTAAAAGCCCTGCGTCGACTGTGAACTCTGATCGGCAATGTCCGCTTTTTTCAGCTTGCGAATCAGCGTCCCGCTGGCATCGTACAATGCACCGGTAAACTCATCAATGGCCGACAGCTTGTCGTAGCCCGCCACCTGTACGGCCTGATCGTCGCCCTGTTCGTCGAGCACTGTCACGACCCGGCGAACGCGTTTGGTGGCCTCCCCCGGCGATTTGACGATAAACTGGGTTTCGTGTCGCCGGACGACGCTATGAGCGTTCTCCCGGAGTGCATCAGGTAGCGTACTGCTCTGGTATTCCGACTGTGCGCAGGCCAGCTTACCGCCCAGGCAGAGCAGGCCGATCAGGGTGTATTTCATGGCGATCATTTGGCGGCTGTGGTCGTGCGTTTCAAAACAACCTGCTCAGCCTGTTTGGCCACCATGAGCGCAAATAGCTCGCGGAGTGCTTCGTATTCCACAGCCGGGTAAACGGGCTGCCGCAGCGCCAGCCGACTCAGCACCTGTAGTTCGTTGCGCTCGTTGACGCTAATGTCGAAGGCGTAGCGGCCACCGTTGTTGGGCATCACCACCAGCGCCCGTTTGGGCAGTTCCTCTACCTTGTAGCCCGCTGGCAGCGTGTAGGTAGCGGTGAAGGTTTCGTCGACCAGCACGCCAAAATCGACCGGATACAGCCGCTCAGTGCCCTTGAACGGATTCTGATGGTGCCCTTCAGTCAGCATGGGGCGAAAATATAGCCGGTCGCCCGCCTGCGAACAGGCATTGGCAATGGCCACGGTGCAACTGGTGACGACGGCCGTCGTACCAGCCCGGCTATTATCGACAGATACGGAGTCGAACTGCCAGCCGGGACGTTCCTTGCGCAGTTCGTCGTTGTATTTGGTACGCCCATTCGTCGCAATTTCGCGCCGGGTTTCCCAGCCCGCGTGTCCACCCGTCAGCATCTGCACGGCACCACTAACGTCTCCCTCCTCGCTGATCGACAGCCTGGCGGTAACCGTTTCGACGGATCGTTCGGCGAGGTTAAGCGCAATAAACCGGGCTTTCTGGGGGTGAATCAGCCGTCCCTGTCCGTTCAGGCAGTCGCGCGTCAGCATACCCGGTATCAGGTGGCTGTCGGTGGCATCGAGCAGCAGGTCTTTGTTGCCCACCCACACATGCGCCACGACGTAATTGAATTTTTTCAGCAGCGCAAACGACTCATCGATGCGCCCGTGGGAGCGCGTGCTGAGAATAACCGGATTGGCGTCGAGGTTCATCTCCCGCAACATCGCAATCAACAGCAGGTTGATGTCGGCCGCGTCGCCTTTGCCCGCTTCATAAACCGTTTTAACGTTGTTCGACCAGATCGACGTTTTGTTGTTCCACTTCATCCGCTTCCGGATAAAGTCGTAGGCCGCCGTAACGCGGGCCAGCGTATCAGCATGGTCGCGGATTATCGTCTGCGCCGTTTCGCGCATGAACCCGCCCCGCTTCAGTTGCCCCCCAAACGACGCGTCGCCCAGCAGCGTGTTGTCCAGGTCAGTCCAGTTGAGCGAGAACGTTTGCTGATGATTGCCGGGCAAAATGTACCGCGCCATCTCAAAATCGATCTTCGACAGGTAATCTTCGTCGGTGGTAATGTACGCTTCGTCGCGGAAGGCGGGGGCATCTTTGACCGCGAAACGATACGCTACATAGCCAATCTGGTGTTCGCCCGGAATCAGCGTCATGCTGCCTTCGTTGTGCTCGTTGACGGCGATCGGCAGGTAGCCCGTCTGAATGATGTTGTAGTAGAAGTAGTTAGGAATGGTAATCCGGTACTCGCTCCACTTCACGGGAATGCTCTGCTGAAAATACCAGGTGCGGGGCGTATGACTGATCGCAAACGGGGTGCGCAGTTCGTACTTGTACTCGATGATCGAACCCTCCCGCACGTTCGACAGCGTGTATTTTTCGATTTGGTACGCATCGTCGGCGCGGTCGGTAAAATGCCCGGCTCTGGGTAGTTTGGTTTCTTCGACCTGCCCATTGACCAGGTTATAGGTGTAGCCTTCAAAATAGTTGATGTGCTCGTGCTGACCGGCCTTCCCCCGCCGGACCGGCAGTTCGATGGTCGCCAGATCGTAGGCTGACTTTTTGTTGATCCGGGTTCGGACGTGGTGGGTCGTGATAAGCCACAGCTGATCCGAAATGACGTCGAACCGGACTTCGCCGTATTTGTACAGCACGACGGCACCAGCCGAATCCATCGACGCACTGGAGAAATCAGCGGGCGCTGCCTGCCCGAATTTCACGACCGGCGCGGAATCGCCGGTTTTTGCACGGTCGCCTTTCTGGGCGTAGCTGGTCAGTGCATAAAGTAAGGCTAACGTGAACAGACAGAGGGATTTGGAACGAACAGTAAAACGTTTGATCATATGAGTTGACAGGTGGACGTAATCGATGCAATATACCAAATGGGTTACAAAACTTGATCCAGCCGTAACAATGTAAACTCAGCATTTTTTCTATATTTGTCAGGAGGGCTATCTCCCGCGATAATGAGCAAGCTGACGGCCGACGAATTGATTTACGGGTACATCAACGGTATTTTTCCGATGGCCGACGCCGACGGAACGCTCTATTGGTATGCCCCCGACCCGCGCGCCATCATCCCCATCGATACCTACAAACCGGCGAAGTCGCTGCGACCAACGCTAAATCAGGAGCGCTTCGAGGTGCGGTTTGATACGAATTTCGAACAGGTCATGCGGAACTGCTCCTTCCCCCGCTCCGCCGACGACAGCACCTGGATCTCCGACGAAATCATCCAGGCGTATACCGAACTGCACCGCATGGGACTGGCCCACAGCGTGGAAACGTACCAGAACGACGAACTGGTAGGTGGGTTGTACGGCGTATCGCTGGGTGCGGCTTTCTTCGGCGAATCGATGTTTCACCGGGTCAGCGACGCGTCGAAAGTGGCGTTTCATTACCTGATTATGACGCTGCGGCAACAACGCTACGAACTACTCGACACCCAGTTTATCAACGATAACGTGCGTCGGTACGGGGCTATCGAAATCCCGAAAGCCGATTACCACAAACGGCTTAAAGCAGCCATGCGAAAAAAGGCCCGCTTCACCGAGCCGCTGGTCGAGCATCTGTTTCGCAACCATCCGGGCGATTAACGGGCCGGATGCTGTTGCCGGAATCTTATCTTTGCGGGCATGAGTAAACCCGTACTTGTCCTGAAATTCGGCACGGCGTCGATCACCCGTCCCTCCGGCGAGCCCAACGAACCGGTCATGGTCGACATTGCCCGGCAGGTGGCCGCGCTCCACCCCCACTACCGCATCGTGCTGGTATCGTCGGGGGCAGTGGGAGCCGGAAAAGCCCTCATCCGCGACTATCGGGGCGACATCACGCAGCGCAAAGCCGCTGCCGCCGTGGGCAATCTGCTGCTGCTGAACCAGTATTCGCGTTTCTTCTCGATCTACGGTGTTCATATCGCCCAGAGCCTGTGCGAACGGCAGCACTTCGCCAATCGGGATCAGTTTCTGCAACTCAAACAAACCTACGAAGAGCTCTGGGCCAACGGCCTGATTCCGATTGCCAACGAGAACGACGTGGTGAGCAGCCGCGAGCTGAAATTTTCCGATAACGACGAACTGGCCACGCTAATCGCCGTTGGTTTCGGGGCCGAGGTACTGATGCTTTGCACGTCGGTGGGTGGGCTGCTCGACGCCAACAACCAGATTATCCGGCGGGTCGAGCGGTTTGACGAGCAGGTGTTCGGCGTAGTTCGCACCGACAAATCGTCGTTGGGCCTGGGCGGTATGGCGTCGAAGCTGACGTTTGCCAAACTGGCGACGCGCATGGGTATTCGGGTGGTCATCTTCGGGCTGAGTGAACCCGACAGTTTGCGCCGGGCATTGGCGGGTGAAACGGGCACCGAATTTCCCGCCAGCGAAACGGCGATGAGCGCCCGCAACCGCTGGCTGGCGAGTGGCTCGCTGGTGGTCGGGCGGCTTCAGGTAGACATGGGGGCCGTGCGGGCACTGACCCAGCGCCGGAGCCTGCTGGCCGTGGGGGTACGCGCCATTCTGGGCGAGTTTGCGGCTGGCGAAATGGTCGAGATTCTGGACGAGCAACAGGTGGCAGTCGCCGTAGCGCGGGCACGGATTTCGTCGGAACAGCTTCAGCAACAGTTGAATCAGCAGAACGTCGACGTCGCCAATGCCAGCGATATTGTACTTTTGTAATTCTATGACTCCTATTACCCCACTCCTACAGGCAACGCAACAGGCGGCTGCGGCCGTCCGGCGGCTTAGCCCGGCCCGTAAAACCGACCTGCTCAACCGCCTGGCCGACGTACTGCTTGCCCACAAAATCGACATCCTGGCCGAGAACCAGAAAGACCTCGACCGGATGCCCGAATCCGATCCGAAATACGACCGGCTCAAACTGACCGATGCGCGTATCGACGGGCTGGCCACGAGTCTGCGCGACGTTGCCGTACTGCCCGACCCGGCGGGGGAAGTACTCATCGACCGGACGATTGAACAGGGGCTGCAACTCAAAAAAATTGCGGTACCGCTGGGCGTAGTGGGTGTGATTTACGAAGCCCGACCCAACGTCACTATCGACGTAGCGTCGCTTTGTCTGCGGTCGGGGAATGCGTGCGTGCTGAAAGGCGGCAAAGAAGCCGACTTCTCCAACCGCTACCTCGTCGGTCTGATTCAATCGGTGCTGGCCGAGTTCGACGTACCGACAGCCGCCGTTACCCTGCTCCCACCCGACCGGGCCGTCGTCGGCGAACTGCTAACGGCAACTCGCTACGTCGACATTATTATTCCGCGCGGGTCGGAATCCCTGATTCAGTTTGTCCGCAAAAACTCGCTGGTGCCAACGATTGAAACCGGCGCGGGCGTTTGCCACGCATACGTCGAAGCTACAGCCGATCTCACCAAAGCGGCTGCCATCGTTATCAACGGCCGGGTGTCGCGCCCGTCGGTCTGCAACAGCCTGGATTGTATGCTGGTCGATACGGTGATTGCGGGTCAGTTTCTGCCGATGCTGATCGACGATCTACGGAAGTGGAACGTGGAGGTGTTTGCCGATGAGTCGTCGTACGCGATCCTGTACGATGCGGGTTACGAACAACTACAGCACGCACAACCCGACGATTTCGGGCGTGAATTTCTGGATTACAAGCTGGCTATCAAGCTCGTCGACGGACTCGACGAAGCCTTGTCGCACATTCAGGCGTATTCGTCGCGGCATTCGGAAGCTATTGTATCGCAAAACCAATCGCTGATCGATCAGTTCCTGCGCGAAGTTGACGCGGCTGCTGTCTACGCCAATGCGTCGACGCGTTTCACCGATGGTGGTGTATTTGGGCTGGGCGCGGAGATCGGTATTTCCACACAAAAACTTCACGCGCGCGGTCCGTTCGCCCTCGAAAAGTTGGTCACCGAAAAATGGATCGTCACCGGTGACGGGCAGGTGCGGTGGTAATAAGCTCAAGACCAAAACCTTGACTAATTTGCCGCAGTGGCGGGGCTGCACGCAATTGATGTAGTTAACCGCCAGCATTACGGAGCCGCTTATGGCAGGTCAAGAATGCTGGCAGTTATACAGCCAGGGTATTTGGCTTAGCGACAAAGGGGAAGAAAGTTGATCTAACCAAAAAGCCGTTGCCATACTGACGTTTTACCCTGCTCCGGTAAGCAAGTAGCAATGCCCTCAACTATCCTGGTTAAATGGCCGATCTGATTCTGACTATCGAGTGGGGCCGCTGGCAGTTGTGACCTGGGCTGCTCCCCTTAAGAGGTTGTCCGGGATTGTGTGTCACGAATTTTTCCGGACATCAGCCGAATCATCGTCCAATAGATAATAGCTTCAGCGTGAGACTCTTTTACTTCGTAGTCTTTCGCTAGCCGACGATGGAAAGCCCGCCACCCGCACCGGCAGACCGGCTCCACGATCCACCGTGTGAGCAAGAATGTAAGACGCAAAAATTAAGCTGTAAGACAAATTTGTTAAACTGTCTTACGGCTTATGACAATAACATAGCAACCGATTATATGTGGGCTGGCAAATAAATCATGAACGTAGCGCCCTGGTTAGGTTGGCTGGTAGCCGTGATTACGCCCCCGTGATTCGTAACGACCTTTTCACAGATGGCCAATCCTACACCCGTACCGGCATACTGGCTCCGGCCGTGCAGCCGCTGAAAGACCTGGAAGATGCGGTCTAAATATTTTTCATCGAAACCGATACCGTTATCAGCTACGGTAATCAGATAATAGTCGGTTGCCCGGCGAGTTGGCTTGACGGTCGGAGGTAGTTCATCGGCTGCTAGTACTCGACTGGTAACACGAATATGCGAAGGCACATCTGAACGGCGGAATTTGAGGGCGTTACTAAGCAAATTTTGGAATAACTGCCGAAACTGAGTTGCATCACCCAACACGTCGGGTAACGCATCGACCTGGATTTGGGCCCCCGTCTCGGCGACTGTTACGTCGAGTGTAGACAGTACATCCTCAATAACAACACTTAGTTGAACCACCCCCTCCTGATTGCGCCGAGTGGTAATCCGGGAAAAGTCCAGCAAATCCTTTATCAACGTCGACATCCGACTAGCGGCTATCTGCATTCGCTCGACGTAAACCAGCTCGTCTCCACCCACTGATTCGACAAAGCGCGTTTTTAATAAATCACCGAACTGCTGAATTTTACGCAGGGGCTCCTGTAAGTCGTGGCTGGCCACGTAAGCGAATGTTTGCAGATTATTATTGGAACGAACCAGCAAGCTGTTTGCTTCTTCTAATTCTTCGTTGATGGCCGCATATTCTTCGTTGCCCGCAACCAGTTCTTCGTTGGAAGCCGCTAACTCTTCAGTTCGTTGTTGGACTTGCTCTTCCAGTTGCTCTGATAGCAATCGGTAGCGTTCTTCGCTGTCTTCGATCGTCTGGCGATCCTGGACCTGCTGAGTGACATCGAAAGAGAGGCCTAGAATCGCATATATTTCACCCTGCGGGTTGCGGAGTGGGGAGAACGCCACGTTGAAAAAGTAATTTTTCTCCTCTCCTTCCTGAACGATCCGCACCGGTTGAGCAACGCTATGAAAGGACTCGCCAGACGCAAATATCCAGTCGAAGAGTTGCAGGAATGGCTGGCTTTCCAGCTCCGGCATGAGTGTTCGTAGCGACTTACCAGCAATATCGTTTCCCTTGCCCACCGTATCCATAAAGGTTTGGTTAGGCGCAGTAACGATTAAATCGGGGCCTACCAGCATACTAATGGCGATGGCGGCAGGAGCTTGATTAAGTACGGATTGTAGTTTTAGCTCGCTTTCATCTGCCTCCTGACGGGTCAGCATTAGTTCAGTAATATCCTGGGCAATGCCCGAAAAGCGGTAGGCTATCTGTTGGTTATTAAAGAAAGCCCGTCCCCGGCAGTGTAACCATCGCAGACGTCCATCTGCGGCTCCAATGGTCCGAAATCGAACATCATAGTATCCTTCGGATTTTGGATTTAGCGCCCATTGAACGGCTGTATCGACTTGAGATCGGTCTTCCGAATGCATATATGAAAGCACCTGATCGTAAGGCACGACATCGTCTTTGTCGAAGCCGTAGAGCTGCTTACAGCGCTCATCCCACCAGACTCGCTGGTTAGTAATATCCAGATCCCAGGTACCTATCCCAGCAGCTTGCAGGGCAAAGGTGGGGTCAGGTTGTTGCAGTTGATCTGACGAAGAATTGACGGGCTGTTGGCCAGCAGTCATAGAAGTACAGGTTATTCGGATAGTGCAAGTTAATCCTGCCCGTCACAGAGTTGCACTCACCGCTGCAATAACTTTCCGTAAGGCCCATGACGAGGACTGAATGCTGCGTTTTTTTCCTTATCGTAATCGTAGATGTGTAGCATTCCCTGGAAAATGCTATTTCAGAGACTATTGACCCGAACATAAAAAGGGGTGAAGCCTGATGTTACTGACCTCTTTCAGGCCCCTCAATTCTGCGTGTAGCTAGTCAGTTGCCAAGTTACAGCCTTCCCCCTGCATAGGGTGGTATGGTGATTCCCTCGGTGATGGGAGCCGTTGTCGACGGGGTAGATTTTACCTTTCACACCCCACCATCAGGACAAGTTTGTCTGGTGTTCGCAGTTGTGCAGGTTGGCTTCTTCATGATCGTGAGCTGGTTTTCTTCTCTACCGCCCCTCACAATCCATACTATTGCACCGTCGAGATGGGGCGGAATTTGATTTTCAAGCCGTAGTCCTTGCCTTTTGAAACATCTTTCAGTGTTACCTGCGCCCCGTCGGAGCCGTTCCAGGTTGTAACGTTATTTTCGGTTTTAGGCTGGCCATAGCGGGTGGTGAAGTAAGGCGTCAGCTCTTTCGCGTAAGTATCTACCGCCGATTTGTTATTCAGAAACAGGTCAACGTCGATACCCGATACCTTGCTGTCCTTCTGGTAATACAGCATATCCGCTGATTCCAGGTTTTTGAACTCGACCGTGTACCCGACATGGTTGGCGTCCTGTTCGAACGGCTTTTCGTGTTCGTGTTCGGCTACCGCTGTAAAGGGGTCCCCGAGGTTGACACCCCGCCAGTGACTGTCGCGGGTCAGGCCCAGATCGGCCAGACGAGTCGGCATGGCTTCAGGGACATAGTCGACGGCAGGGTCTACTTTACCCGTTACAGCGGCCGAATCGGCGGTCTGCGTTTTATCTTTCTGCCCCGACTGACAGGCAACTTGCGTAAGAAACAGTCCGGCGATAAGCCACGAAGCGTAGTGCGATTTCATAGTTCAGCGGGCCCCCTCCGGCCCGGCCGCAAACTTACGAGGAATTCGCGCCCGTATCGCCATTTGTACGTCACGACAACGGTCAGCATCCAACGCATCGGCAACGACGGCCCGGCGTAACAATTTGATAACGCGCTGCGAGCCGACAGGGCCCATCGAATCGGGTTTACCCAACATCCGGTCGGCGTTCCCGACTCAAGCGGTTGCGTTTACCCCTTGTACGACCCCATGCCCGTATGCTTTGTCTGTTGCTGGATACCACGCTGCCGTTCGTTGGTGCGGTCACGCTGAGCGGTTTATCGTTTACCCTGTTTTGTATCTGCGTGCTGGCCGTGCTCGGCTTTGAAGTCATCAACGGCTTCCACGACACGGCCAACGCCGTCGCGACGGTTATCTATACCAACACGCTCAAGCCAACCGTCGCCATCATCTGGTCGGGGTTCTGGAATTTCATCGGCGTATTCGTCATTGGTACGGCGGTGGCGATGAGCCTGCTCAAACTGGTGCCACTCGATGCGTTTATCCGGTTGCCGGTACACGTGGGAGCCAGTCTGGTTCTGGCCGTTCTGATGGCGTCGATTATCTGGAACCTCAGCACCTGGTACGTCGGACTGCCCCTATCGAGTTCGCACACGCTGATTGGCGCGCTGATCGGCGCGAGTCTGGGCTTTTCGACGTACTACGGTGGCAATGTTAACTGGGCGCAGGCGAAGGAAATTGGTCTGTCGCTGCTACTGTCGCCTATCATCGGCTTCGTCGGCTCGTTGCTGCTGCTCTACGGGGAAAAGAAAGTGCTGAAAAACAGCCTGTTGTTTCGTGCCCCCAGCCACGACCACGAACACCCGCCCCTTCCCATCCGGCTGCTACTGGTGACGACCTGTACGCTGGTCAGCTTTTTTCACGGCAGCAACGATGGTCAGAAAGGCGTCGGCCTGCTGATGCTGGTCCTGATCACGTTCCTGCCCGCCCGCTTCGCGCTAAATCCAGACACGTCGCCCACGCAACTTAACACGCTGCTACTGAACACGGAACAACTGCTCCACCAAACCCGCCCATCGACACCCACACAGGCCACCCGCCTGACGCAGGCCGAACGGGCCACCAGCCAGCTACGCCAGCAGGTACGGCAGCATCAGGGGCAGCAAACACGGGAACAGTACGCGCTCCGGCGGGAATTTCAGCACCTGACCACTCAGTTGAAAACGATTACCGACGAATCAAATACGGCCCTACCGGCGGACGTTCGGGCACGGCTGAATGAACAGATCAGGCAATTGGATAAGGCTACCGATTTTGCGCCCATTTGGGTACTGGTAGCTATTTCGCTGTCGCTGGGACTGGGAACAATGATCGGCTGGCGACGCATTGTAACGACCATCGGCGAACGGATCGGCAACGAACACCTGACATATGCCGAAGGCGCTACCGCCGAATTGGTTGCGGCCAGCACGATTGGGCTGAGTACGCTGGCCGGTTTACCCGTCAGTACCACCCACGTGCTGTCGAGCGGGGTAGCCGGGGCAATGGTCGCGTCGGGTGGTACGAAAAATCTGAATTACGGCACGCTGCGAAATATTGCCGTTGCGTGGCTCCTCACCGTACCGGCCGCCATCGGGCTGGCCTACGCCTTATTTCTGGCCTTTCACCGGTGGTTGTAACCTACAGGGCCGGACGGCGCAGCGGTATCCAGTTGGGTAATGGTAGCCGGAAAAACAGCCACAGCCCGATACTGACCAGCAGGGCCATGTTCAGACAGGCCAGATCGGCAACCGTCAGGTAAAGAGCGTCGGGTACGTCGAACACGTAATAGCCGGGGTAGCGGTAGCTGTCGGCGTAACGCTGGAGCGTTGTGGTATAAACCCGACCCGAGGTTATTTCCAGAAACGTGGTGAGCGTACACAGCCCGACAACGCTGACCAGCACTGTATTCAGGTGCCGGGTGAGCAGGCGAAGCCAGCGCCGGATACCCATTCCCAGCAGTACCGACCCGATTAGCAGCGACCAGCGGCTGCTTTGTTCGAGCCACTGCTCGGGCCATACTGACGCGTAGTACCGCACCAGTGGGGCGTAATTGCTTTCGAGCCAGTACTGGGTCACCACGGCCCGCTCGTGCCGCAGCGCACGCTGGTTGGCTTCGTACAGATTCACTTCTTCCGAAACAGGCATGGGATAGTTGCGGTTGGCCTGTATCCAGCGCCCTACCTGACCGGGCAGATTCAGCACCAATATCATCAGAACCAGCAGTGCCCAGCGGGCCCGCACGGCCATCATACTCACCAGCATAACACCGGCTACGGTCAGGCTCAGAAAAGTCGTGTCGCCCGTGAGCAGGTAATACCCAACAGCCAGCGCACCCAGGCCCGTCAGCCAGCAGGCGATAATCAACTTTGCGCGACGCGGCCGACGCGCCAGCAACCGCTGGTAACTGCCAGCCCCCAGAAAACCGCAGATCATGGTCAGAACAAGCATACCCCGGCTGGTCAGCCATAGCATCAGTTCTTCCGGCTGACTGGGCGTTGGATCAGTCAGTAAGGTTGTCTGATACCCTAGCAGAATGCCGGTCAGGCCGATGGCAAACAGCCAGGTCGCCAGCATTCGTACGCGGTAAGCTACCGGATTCGTGGTTATCATGAAGTTTGGGTTTTACTGCTCGCGCTGGCGAAACCGCCGGGTGCGAGCAGTAAATCTACACAATTTTTCAAACCCTACCCACCAACAGGAGTAACCGCCTGAATTTCTTGATTAATTGGCTTGACAAGCAGTCAATCAGCTACTTACTCCGCCAGCCAGACCCGGTATCCCGCCCCGGAAAATATGGCATTACCGGCAGGAACCAGCCCCGGTATTACCTCCGGCAATTCGCCCGTTAGCGACACCGCAAACGTGTACCCGGTCGGCTCCGCGTGGGTCCAGACCAGCACATCTGATTCACCTGGAGCCAGTAGCCACTTCGTTTCGCGCCCAACGATGGCGGGCCATATCAACTCGGCGAAAGCGCGCATCTGGCTGATAGCCTCGAACTGATCGGCGTTTTGCCCCCACTCATACGGCCCGTGCGTCACCTTGTCGGGTTGGCGGTCGTCGCCGATCTGGAACACGTACAGCTTTGAATACTCTTCGTTGGCTCCACGCTCCAGGTGCAGGTTACGCGTTTCAAAGCCCAGCCCAACGTAACTCGGCATATCGGTCAGAAACAGGGCCGTGAAATACCGGAACAGGTTGCCGGTCCGGTAGAATTCGTCGAAGCGCGGGTCGTCTTTGTCGGCGGTCATCACCGTGAAATTGGGCGCAAACCGGCGCGTTTTCAGCAACTGGTAATACCGGCTGAGCTGTTGGCTGAATTCGGGGTCGGTCACAACCATCGACTGCAAATCGCCCAGCGTCGAGTCGGCATCGATCGCGTCGAGGTGGTCGTCTTCATCACCGTAGCCCATCACGCCGGGGGCGCCAGGAAAGTTTCGGCGAAGAAGCCAAAATACGGCACACCCGTTTCCTGTACGTAGTGCTTGATCGCGCGCAGCGGATCGTAATAGCGTAGATCACCGGTGAGGTCGGTTGGCGCGCCCTGCGGCTGCATCTGCACGTGAGCCATATCGCCCCGCATAAAATCGAACCCGTAGGCTTTCTGGCAGTCGGCCACTTTCCGGCTGATATACTGCCAGGCGGGGTAATTGGGGCGGTCGAAAGCAAGCTCCCAGTCCCGATTATCGTTCTTCGATTCATAGAACCGGTACCGGGCCAGCGGGCCAAACACGCGCGACATGGCCTCGGGCTTATTGAACGCGTACTGATACCAGGTTTGTCCGTACTCATCGATGGTAAAGTCATCGGCGTCGATGTGCAGCCCCCGGTACGGCGGGGCCATCGTCATCGGCAGCGTTTCAAAACCCTGAGCGGTAAGGTGGCGGATAAGTTGAATACGCCGACGCAGCCGCCCGCCATGATCCTGCGGGTAACCGAACAAAATGCGCAGCCGCTGATCGTCGGTCAGTGTCGACAGGTCGGTGGAGAAAAACACGTCGCGGGCAAACAGAATCTGTGAGCCATCAGCCGCGCCCGCCGACCGCAGAAACTGCCAGATCGACTCCTCGACGTAGCGGTACACCATGCTGCCATGATCGGCCAGGGTCGAACCGTCGCGCCGGACCCACTCGAAGAGCGACGGGCAGGCCAGCACCATCTCCGAGAAGCGGTCGGTATGCGGAATCACGTCCATCCCAACGGTGCGCCCCATCGCGTGCAACAGATTGATTACCACGCGCAGTTGCTTCTCCACCGTATCCAGCCCCGGCACGTAACGGGCCAGGTCGACGTCGAAAAATTCGGGGTTGATCTGCCAGCTAACCATGCCGTACAGGCTGCCGACCACCCCCGGCTCCCAGATGGGCAGCAGATGAATACTGTCGTGGGCAGCGGGCAGCGTAAGCGCGTAACCGATCACGCGCCAGAACGAGCTGATCGTCCGGACGTTGACGCCCACCATGTTGCTTTTCTTCAGCCACGAGCTGTCGGGCTGATTACTTACAGGACTGGCAATGGTTTGATAGGGGTCGAGTGCCCGGCGGAGCGTATCATTGCCCAGCCGTTTGTGAAGCATTTCCAACACCTGATACACAGACAGTTCTATGGCTGTTTGCGGCAGCAGATGGTCAACATACGACGTACGGCCCGACTGATAAGCAGCCATATACGTCGCATGATTTTTTTGCCAGCGATCCAGCAACTCGTTCATATCATAAGTCATGTAGCAAATGTAAACTCCTTTTCAGAAAACCAAAGGCCAGCTTCGGTTGTCCTATGCAGGGAACCATTCACGCAGTGAACAGACAAGCAAGTGACGAATGACTGATCCGGATGTAGTTGTAGTGGGTGGTGGGCTGGCGGGGCTCATATCGGCGCTCGAACTAGCGCGATGCGGGCATCAGGTGACGTTGGTCGAACGCAAAACATACCCTTTTCACAAGGTCTGTGGCGAGTACGTGTCCAACGAAGTGCGGGATTATATCGAATCGCTGGGCGTCGATCTGACCCGGCTTGGGGCTGCTTCGATCAGCGAATTTGTTGTTTCGTCGCCATCGGGCAGGCAGTTAACGGCTCCGCTCGATCTCGGCGGCTTCGGCATCAGCCGCTACCAGCTCGACTACACGCTGTACCAACTGGGGCAGCGGGCGGGTGTATCGTTCCTGACGGGTCTGTCGGTCGATGATGTGCAGTTTGCGACCGATCGATTCGTGGTCACGCTCAGCGACGGGCAAGTAATCCGGTGCCGTCAGGTGATTGGTACTTTCGGCAAGCGCACCCGGCTCGACAAAGTGCTCGATCGCGCGTTTGTGCGGCAGCCTGCACCCTACGTGGGGGTCAAGTACCACGTCCGGATGGATTTCCCGCGCAACCGCATTGCCCTGCACAACTTCGCCGATGGGTACTGCGGCATGTCGGCTATTGAGAACGACGCCTACTGCGTCTGTTACCTGACAACGCGCGAAAATCTGCGTCGGTACGGCAGCATTCCGGCGATGGAACAGGCAGTGCTGTACAAAAATCCGCAGCTAAAAGCCGTCCTGTCCGACGCGACGCATCTGTACGAACGGCCCGAGGTTATCAATGATATTTCGTTTGCCCCCAAGCAGGCCGTCGACAACCATATTCTGATGGCGGGTGATTCGGCCGGACTGATTACCCCCCTCTGCGGCAACGGTATGGCGATGGCGATACACGGCGCCAAACTCGTCAGTCAGCTAACCCATGCGTTTCTGGTCGGTCAGCTGACCCGTTCGGCCCTTGAAACGACGTATCAGCGCGAATGGTCAGGCCGCTTTAGTCGGCGGTTGTGGGTTGGCCGGACAGTCCAGAAGCTGTTCGGCAGTCCGATCGTTTCCGAACTGGCACTTAGCGCTTTTGCCATTGCCCGCCTGGCCCTCCGCCAGATCATGCAGCATACCCACGGCGATGTGATCGAGGTATAACATACGCTCGGGTACATGTTAGTCAATGACAAGTCCAGTAAATCGAGCGTTTGCTGAGGTTGTCTACAAAAAACGTGGTTAGTGTACCGGCCCCAGGGTTGATAAGTTGATAACCATGAGGGTTGGTCAAACTGATGGAGTAGGACAAACCACTTAAGTAGCTGGTTGACCAGCCAAATAACAAACCGCCTGCGCTTGCTGATTGAGTTGAGTTAACAACTGGATGTGCTCTAACAGCTTTGCCTCAGTCCATTGAGCCCTTGCCTGACCGGAATCAGGTAAATCTTGCGCTAGTTCGTCGAGCAGTTGCTGCATGCTAGCTAACAATTCCTCCAGTTGATCAATTGAACACTGCCCGATGTAAGCCGCGGGGTGAAGACCCATCGACTCCTGGGCGTAGTAGGTGTTGGCGTAGATACCCAGCTGGATATAGTAATCGTAAAATGTGTCGACAGCCACCATCCACTTCTGTACTATCCAGTTGTCCTTGGCCTGCTTCGAGGGTGATGGCTGACCATCTGACAAAAAAGAGTCCATACCTACACACGATTACCAGAAGAAGCGATATACTTGCTGTACTATGTCAACAAGGTACCAATTATATCGATTGGCACGCTGACAAATTGGTAATGGATTGGGGGCATTAGTAAGCCACCTCAGTTAATTGACTGTATACAAAAACAGCGTTGCTCGCTTACTACTCGTTTATGGCTAAGCGTTCGCCCCAGGAAATCAATCAGCAGCTAGAACACTACGTGTTTAGCATTGCCGGTCATTTAATTGGCAGCGCAGAGCCGTCAATTCAACGAGCGCTCATTGACATGGCGAGTCGGTTTGTCACCTCGGCCACTGCTGAGCATACCGCTGATGGAGTTACGGCTGCCAACCGACTGCCTGACATACTACGCCAGCCGGTTCCAGATCTGCTGGACCGGTCAGCAGACCAGCAATTTGCTCACCGGGCATGGCTTGCTGGCTGGTTGCACCAGCAGCGACACTACCAGCATCAGCACACGACTCGACTGGAAAACGCCCTGCTGGTTACTCAGCAACGCTACCAGCAGATACAGGCTACGGTACTGCGGGAGCCCTACCGAACCCGGCTACTCGACCAGTGCCGACGGTCGCTGGATTATTTTCAGCAGTGCTTAGACCTGGCCCACAGCACGAGCCAAACTACAACGAACTGGCTTGATCGGCTAGCGCAGGAGAGGGCGGTCTAGCCGGGTAGCTGTAGCCAATTAGGTCACTCTTTTGTCTCATAGCGCAGCCTGATCGAGATGTGAGCGATTAGTGAGATGGCAAGCGTATTGCGCAACGATACCTTGGGGCCACTTACTGCATTGTAAATGAATAAGTAGTTAGTCAGCGTCTTCAATTCAGACGTAACTACCGCATTCTCTTGCCTGATACATGGGGCCTGTTGATTGTACAGGACCTACCCATACGACCTTTCCGCAGGGCCGCCAGTTGATTCGCCCTACCGGCCGGAAGGCTACTACCTCATTATCCAGTCGGATGACTAAATCAATCTTCGTCATGGTAGGGCGTGCCGGTAGTTATCTGCCCGCCACTCGTCCACAGCCCCCCACCGTTTTCGCCCTCATTCGCTGTGTTTTCCCCGCTAGGACCGTCATCGGGTACGTTGCGGCTGGGCACCGCTTCGGGCTGGTAGTTATCAGCATGGCTGCCGGTGTAGGGCTCCTCGCCGGGGCTACTGGTCACAGGCGCCTTATCATGGCGCGTCTGCGCTAAGCTTTCGCTGTTCTCCGGCGCGTATTTGGACTCCGATTCGCTTGGGCTCGGCTCGCCCGCATCAGGTGAGTACTGGATAATGCGTGAGTAGCTCATAAGACCGTAGATGGATTAGTTGGTAAAGAAACACCACGCTCGTGATGTTCCAGGGTATCGAGTACTGCCCAGAGGTTGCGCTTCACAATCTGGGTCATGCTGACGCGAACTCCGGCGACTGGTGTTTCATAGAAACGGGGCCATTCGTTACCAGTTAACCAACCTCAGCCCTACAGAGGTGAGCGGCTTACCTTCTAAGTAAGGCTACGGCCCAACCAGGTGGGGTTGTCAGCCATTCCCTCATCCATGAGACGAGAGACACTTCAATTAATCTTGTCTATTTCCCGGCAAATCTCTCCCAAAAACTGCTCAATCGAAACTGTATAACTGCCGATACATACATTGAAATCTTCGTCTTTCATGGTGACTTGACTAATAAATGTGGGATAACTGGAGTAATGGACCGTGCTCCAGCTCAGCCGGATTATCACTTCATATCCCTGACGTTGAACTTTCAGAGCGCCTGTGTATTGATCGGAAAAATCATATAACAGAAACGCACTCTCCCCTCCGCGAGCGATTCGACTTCCTGGAGCCAATGATTCAACAAAAAACGGAGTACAACCTTCACTTTCTCTGGTGTTTCCTCATCAGGTAGCAGCCCCTGATCGAGCACAAAGAAGTAGGTATCAGCACGAATGTTTTCATTTAGTTCTGGTACACTAATGTGCAAATCCTTATGAAAGCGCTCATTATCTTCAAACGTAATGGTCATTGCTTCTTTACTAATTTAATAGGTATCTGTAGAAGCAAAGATTAGATATAACTACGTAGCCTTTTCGGGTAGTTTAGAAAATGTATGTTTGAATGAGCGTTTTGCGAGACTATTGGCCATAACTCACAGATAGGTAGCTAGTCCCTCGACCCTCCGGCAACCTGACGACCCATCCGGTGATTCAACCTCAAACGTTACCCCAATCGGTTCTGTCTGGAAACAACGACCGTTCCTAAACAGAACCGATTGGGATCGAAAAGCTGATCGTGTTTCTGACTTAGAGTAAGCGGTATCAAACCAATCTGTTCGCCAAAAAGCCTAAGCCGTTGACTTTGTGATGGCTCGTAGTACTCCAATCGACCGGTTCGATGAGAACCGCTGGCCAACTTAATTCTTTATCAGCTAGTTTATTTTGACGACGACTTTCCCTTTCGACCGGCCGCTTTCTACGTAGGCTATAGCCTCATTGGTCGACTCGAAGGGGTAAATTTTGTCGACAACTGGCTTGATAATATTCGATTCGATCAGTGCCGTGATCCTGGCCAACTGGTTGCCGCTGGCTTTCATGAACAGAAACGAGTAATTCACGCCCAGACGGCTGGCTTTTTTCCGGGTGCTGTAACTCAATAGCGTCAGCACGATTTTAAGCGGCCAACTCAGGTCCATTTCCTCAGCAAAGGCCGGGTCGGGTGGGCCGGAAATCGAGATGAGCGTGCCGCCCGGCTTTAAAATACGCAGCGATTTTTCGAGCGTTTTGGCGTCCTGACTATTCAAAACAAGGTCGTAACCACTCAGGATGGTTTCAAAATCCTGGGTTTTGTAATCGATTACGACATCGGCCCCCAGCCGTTTCACCAGTTCAACGTTCGACGCGCTTGTTGTGGTGGCTACGGTGGCACCAAGGTGCTTTGCCAGTTGAATGGCAATCGTACCCACGCCCCCTGAACCCGCCTGAATAAACACCTTCTGCCCTTTTTTGAGATTGCCCCATTCGACCAGTGCCTGCCAGGCCGTCAGCGCGACAAGGGGTATGGAAGCCGCTTCTTCCATGCTGCTGTTTTTGGGCTTGAGGGCCATATCGGCCTCGTGGAGCGCGATAAATTCGGTGAATGTACCGATTCGGTCTTTGTCGGGCCGGGCGTAGACCTCGTCACCAACTTTAAACATGGTCACCCGCGCCCCGACCCGGATCACGACCCCGGCTACATCGTTGCCCAGAATAAGCGGCAGTTTGTAGGGTAGGATGAGTTTGAACTCACCGTCCCTGATTTTGGCATCCAGTTGATTTATACTGGTCGCGTGAATACCGACCAGCACGTCGTTTTCGCCCAATTTCGGCTCCGGCATGTCCCCAAACTGTAGCGGCTCCTTCTTCTGGTAACGACTGATAAAAAAGGCTTTCATACTGATTGGTTTATCGTAGGGATTGGTGGGCTTTCTTCGGATTGACCAGCTCGTAAGCCAGTTTGGGGAAAAGGCGATTGATCAGATAGACGGTTTTGGTGTCGCCTACCCGGATCGTGTATTCATCGTTCTGCAACCCGGCGATGAGGGCTCTTACCAGCTTATCGGGACTTAGCTTTTTGTCAGGCCGGTCGGCGACCATGTCCGTATCGACCAGCGGGGGATCAGTTCGAACACCTTTACGGAGCTGCCGATAACCTGCAAATGCGTCCGTAGCGATTTTGTGTAGAACGCCAACGCCGTTTTGGAGGCCGAGTACGTCGCTTCGAGGATGGAGGGGACCAGGCTCAACAGCGACGTGGTGGTGATGATGGCACTTTCCGGGCGCGATTTCAGCATGTCCATAAACAGATTTGTCAGCCGGATAACGCCCAGATAATTCACCTCCATTTCGTAGGTGGCTCCCTGATGATGGCCGTCATTAGCCACGCCCAGGTTCAGGGGCGGCACGCCCACGCCAGCATTGTGGTAGAGAATGTCAATGCCGCCCAGTTGTTTCACCTGATCGAAAAGCGCGACGGAATCGGCCGGGTTGGCCACATCGTTCTGAATCGTGATGATGGTGGGGTAGGCCTGCTTCACGGCGGTCAGCTTGGCCTGATTTCGGCCGGTGACGATAACGGTAGCTCCGAGGGCTAAAAACTGCCTGGCTGCTTCCAGCCCGATCCCCGACGCCCCCCCGGTGATGAGTATTCTTTTTTCTTTCAGCTTCATGATTATCAGTGCGTTGTCAGTAAATTTTCCCGGTAAATGACCGCTTTTTATGTCTGGTTAGTAGCGGCTGACGTTACCGCATCACGTTGCTTTTTTTCCGGAGGCTTATCGGATGATTTTGCCGTTCTCCACGAAGGTTATGGCTTCTGTCAGTTCATACGCGTGGACCGCCGAACAGAAAACGGCTAGTCGGTCGGCCAGCTTTCTGACACCATCGCTTTTAAAGAAAGCATCCATCTCGTTATTGCTGGCAAAACCCAGCATCAGCGATCCCTGAAACTGCACCTCTTTCGGATTATCATGCAGTACATTGGGCGTGTTCCACTGCTTTACTTGCCAAGGCAGATACGCCTTGCTTCTCAATTCACGGAGCACATGCATGTTGGCTAATGTGGGGGCCAGCTCGTCGTTAATAAATGCCTTAAAATCCGCTTCGTTGACGCCGTCTTTCATTCGCAGAAAAACGATGCTTCCGGCGTCGCTGTTCGCCTTGGGCTGAGCTAAATCGTACCAGCGCGATGAACCGCCCAGGGCCGCGTACAGGATGGTTCGCTTAAACAGATTTATTTCATCCTTGTAGGCCAGCCTAGTTTGTTTTTTCCCTTCTCTGGGAGAAAAAATACTTTTTACCGTAACATCGGCCACCCCGTCAATTTTACGCTCCGTCGGAATTGTTGTTTCAACGCCGTTGATGGCCGGCCACAAGCCGGGATTGTTTTCGGCCAGGTGGAGCTGACGGTATTCTTCCAGTCCTTTGGTGGCAGCTATGATTTTTGCGTGCGGCCCTTTCCAGCGGTCCATGCCTGCCTGCCGGGGTTTGTCGGTCCGCATCCAGAGCAGGATGGATGAGGAAAGGTGGCCCTCCGAGTTAACCTCGGTGGCTATTTTTTGGGGTGCGGCCGGTTGAGCAACTACGCTCACACCAGTTGTCAGATTCCACGCAACCAGGGTTGCTATGGCTACTATAGATTTCATGATGACGGTTCGATTGTACACTGTTGAGGGGGTGGTTAAAAAACGGGTACATAGCTTGTTCTGAGCTACGTACCCGTTCTGTCAGGCCGCATAGAAGGCTAGCGACCGCTTCACGAAGTCATCATGGAACTGAAATACGCCCCCGTGTCCGGCGTCTTCGTAGATGTGGAGTTGAGCATTCGGAAAGCGTTTCGCCAACTCGTACGAATTGGGTGTCGGCACCATCCGATCGTGATCACCATTGATAATGAATACAGGCAGGTCGAACCCCGACAGATCGGCGGGCGGCTCATGACCCCAGTCGCGAATCGCGTGAAGCTGGGCCTGTAGGGTCTTGAATTTTACCTCGATATCCCGGTCTTCGGTGCGCTCCTTCAGGCGGTCTAAGAATGCGTGAGCTGCCTGCTTGCCGTTATCGGTCGACGTAAAAAATAAATAATACTTGGGATCGACGAATGTGAAAAGTGCCTTGGCCATATCGATGTACGTAAGCCCCACAACATCACTTACACCTTCGCCACCACGGGGACCGGTGCCAGCCAGCACGAGTTTACGCACCAACGTTGGTTCCAGGGCCATCAATTCCTGCGTGATGAACCCACCCATCGAGAAAGCCATGATATCGACCTTGTTGTAGCCCAGTGCCTTGATAAAGGCAAGGCTGTCTTTGGCCATGTCGGCAATGGATGCGGCATCGTCGCCTGATGTCGCGCCGACGCCCCGGTAATCGAACGAAATAATTTCGTGCTGCGTGGCCATGCCGTCCATCACCCTGGGGTCGGCGTTGTCAAGGTTGGAGGCCAGGTGACCGAAATAAATGATGGGAACTTCCTGCTTTGCGCCAAGTCGGCGATAGGCGTAGGTAATGCCGTTTTCAGCGGTGATAAACTCGGTCGGAACCGCAGCGTAGGTTTGTGTGGTCATTAATTCAGACGCGGTTTGTGTGGTCTTTACTATGCCGTTTGGAAAAACTGTTTCGTATCACCCACGGGTACGTCGAACTGATTGTTTTCCAGCCCAATCAGCAGTTCGTCGGCGACTTCCGAAGGCGGAATACCGTTGGCCCCACCTATTTCGGCCGAGAATTCGGTGTTCACCAACGGCGGGTACAGTTCATAGATCTGCACGTTTTTGCTTTCTTCGTAGGTGTAGCGCAGGGCAACCGTATAGCTGTGCAGGGCGGCTTTGGTGGCCCCGTAGGTGGGCAAAAATTTGTGGCTGCCAAACACCGAAATCGACGTTACGTTCACAACGGCCGCTTCTTCCTGCCGGAGCAAATGCGGGAGCATCAGTTCCGTAAAATGGATGACGGCGAAGTAATTCGTATTCATTTCGATAGCCGCTTTCTCGTGAGCGTTGGTGGTCTCACTCAGCAGGTATCCGAAGGCCGCACCGGCGTTGTTGACGATGATGTTGACCGCAGGGTGCGCTTCTTTCAACTGGGTGGCAATCCGGATTCGGTCGGCCTCCACCGATAGATCGCCCTGGATGGCTACGGCATGATCCAGTTCGGTCAGTGCCTGTTGCAACCGCTCCTCACTACGCCCGTTGATAATGACGGTGTTGCCCGCTTTACTGAATTTTTTGGCGATGGCCAGACCGATGCCGGCACTGCCGCCACTGATAAATACCGTATTTCCGGAGGTGTTCATGGTGCTCTTTTTTTAGCGAAATGGCTGATGCTCGTTAGCTGGCGACGGCGTCGAGAACGGGGTAATCGGTGTAGCCTTTTTCGCCCGGCGTGTAAAACGTCGACTGATCGGGGGCGTTCAGCGGAGCATCGGTTCTGAACCGCTCCACCAGATCAGGATTGGCCAAGAAGGGTACGCCGAACGAGACCAGATCAGCGTCATTGTCGGCCAGCACGGTGTTGGCAGTTTGTTTAGTAAAGCCCCGGTTGATGATGATGGTCCCGTTATAGACATTGCGGAAATGTTTGGCCACGTCGGGCACCGCATCCGGGTTGCCAGATACATCGGTAAACGGTTCGATCAGGTGGACGTAGGCCAGTTGATACTCGTTGAGTCGACCAACGATGTACTCGTAAAGGGCAATCGTTTCATCGTCGACCAAGATGCCCATGATGCCGTGCAGGGATGGGTTGAGCCGAACACCCACGCGGCCCAGGTCGATCACCTCATCGAGTTCATCCAGAATATCGAACAGGATGCGGGCGCGGTTTTCCACCGATCCGCCATACGCGTCGGTGCGTTGGTTGGCGTTTTTGCTGAAAAACTGCTGGAGCAGATACCCGTTGGCACCATGCAGTTCAACGCCGTCGAAACCAGCTTTGAACGCATTGACGGTACCCTTCCGAAAATCGGCAATGGTACGCTCGATGTCGGTTTGTGTCATCGGTTGCGGTGCTTCCGAGGGCTTGAACCCTTCGGCCGTGAACACCTGCTGATTCGGATTGACATCGGACGGGGCAAGCGGCTTGTCGCCCCCGTGCAGGTCAGGGTGGGAGTACGCACCGGTGTGCCAGAGCTGGGCGAAAATCGTTCCTCCTGCCTGATGCACGGCATCCGTTGTCAGCTTCCAGCCGTCGATTTGCTCCGGGGTGTAGATACCCGGTACGTTGATGACGCCCACCGCTTCGGGGCTGATAAACGTACCTTCCGTGATAATCAGGCCTGCGGTGGCCCGTTGGCGGTAGTATTCGGCGGTCAGTTCGGTCGCCACGTTTCCGGGGTTGCTGGCGCGGCTGCGGGTCATGGGTGCCATCACCATCCGATTTGATAACGTCAACCCGTTCAGGGTGTAAGGCTCAAAAATTAACGTGTCTGCCATTGTGTATTCGGCGTCTATTCTGTAAATTTGCTTGCATTATGCAAGTGCAAATGTAGACACCTACTTGCATAGTGCAAGTGATTTGACGAAAAAAGTTTATGCCAGACAAAAAGAGAAGATCGTACTGCCCCATCAGCTCCTCGCTCGACATTTGGGGAGATAAGTGGTCACTGCTGATTATCAGAGACCTCATGATTTCAAGACAATGTACCTACGGAGACTTTCTGAAATCAGAGGAGAAAATTGCCACCAACATTCTGGCAAGCCGACTTCAGATGCTGGAAGAGAGCGGGTTAATCACCAAACTGGACCACCCGGAGAGCAAGGCCAAAGTGCTCTATAAACTCACCCAGAAAGGTATCGACCTGCTGCCCGTGATGACGGAGATCAATCTGTGGGCCGAAAAGTATTTTACGATCAGTGATACACAGCAGGCGATTGTAGCCGAGATAAAAAAAGACAAAGCACTCTTTCTAAAACGCGGATTGCAGTTGCTGAGCGAAACCAGCTAATGATGCTCCTGTGGCGGAAGGCTTTTACCAGTCAGGATAACCCGCTCGTTTTACCGAGAGACGGGTTCTTTTAAAGTTCATTTCCAGGCCTCGACCCGTTCGCCGTGGGGGAGAAACGAGAAGGATAGTAAAGACCCGTTGCGGTTAACGGTCACCTGTATCGGTTTGTCGTAGCTGGCATAGAAAGGTGTCAGATCGAGGGTCTACGTAAAAACATCGCCCTCTTTCAGGCCCGCTTTAGCCGCACTCGACAGCGGGTTCAATGCCTTCACTACCTGCCCTTTATGATTGCCCTTCGGTATATCGAAAAGCCCGGTCCCTATCTTTTCGATGACAAAATCAGGCCCAAATGCGCCCGGCTCCGGCACGAGCAGTTTGCCGCTGAGGGCCGTCTTATAATCGTCAACCGCCCACTCGCCCCATGACCCAGAGGGGGTATTCATTAAACAGTGGATACCCGAACTGGTCGTTTGCCCCACGGCCTACATCCACGCCCCCTGGACGATGCCCGTAGCCGAACAGGACGCCCTTCACTTTCATATCGGCGTCGACTATCCCGCCCCATCATCGACGCGACGTCAAGGCGACTGGCAACCATGCCCGTGCCCAACTCTACAAGCCGCGTCAGAGCAAAAAGAACAAAGCTAGCCAGGAGTGAGGGTGAATCGGTCTTGCCCGTATGCTGAAACGCCCGTTTTAGGCGATAGTCGGCGGGTACCCATCGACTGCACCGATTATGAGTTGATCATAGTCTCAACTTGTTATCTCACGAATCAACGTCTCATATTCCTGATACCGGTTGAGTTACTGATACACCGGCGAGGAACCTATGACGATTCGGGAACCATACGCACACCCCTACCCGACCGGCACGACCGTCGAATTCTTGACTTCGGCCATGACGAAAAAGCTGCTGATATGCAGCGTACCGGGTATGACGGAAAGCTGTTCCTGGTAAAATTCGTTGTAGTCCTCCATGTTTCGGGCGACGATCTTAATCAGGTAATCGAACGTACCCGATACGCGATTACACTCCAGCACGTTCGACAGTGTGTTTACGGCGGTTTCGTAGGTGTCGAAGCTATCGCGGGTTTGTTTGTCGAGCGTAACCTGACAGTAGACAAGCAGCGAATTATCGATCTTTTTTCGGTTCAGGATCGTCACGTATCGGTCGATGATGCCCTCGCGCTCGAGCCGTCGGATCCGTTCGTGAACGGGCGTTTTCGACAGGTTGATGCGCTGCCCGATTTCCTGAATGGTCAGGCGGGCGTTCTGTTGGAGCAGGTCGAGAATCTGGCGGTCAATACGGTCAATCATGAGCAACGGGATATTTTACGGCAATATGCCCGTAAAGCATCAATGTTCAGACTTATTTCCTGCATAAATCCATTATAACACACGTTTTTCCTAAATACGGCGCCTTAACTAGAAAATTATAGTACCTGACCTACCTTTGTACTGTCAATAGCAATCAACTTCAATCTGGCTACCCTCATGGTTATTGGTGTTCCGAAAGAAATCAAAAACAATGAAAACCGCGTGGCGCTGACGCCCGCCGGTGTCACAGAACTGCGCAAGTACGGGCATACCGTTTATGTGCAGGTCAACGCGGGGGTAAGTAGCGGTTTTGAAGATGCTGAATACATCGCATCCGGGGCGCAGATGCTGCCAACCATCGAAGAAGTCTACGGCATTGCCGAGATGATCATGAAGGTGAAGGAGCCGATTGCGTCGGAATACAACCTGATTAAAGAAAACCAACTGCTGTTCACGTATTTCCACTTCGCATCGTCGGAAGAACTGACAAATGCGATGCTGGAAAGAGGAGCTGTCTGCCTGGCCTACGAAACCGTCGAGCGGCCCGACCGCAGCCTGCCGCTGCTGGTGCCGATGTCGGAAGTAGCGGGCCGGATGGCGGTGCAGGAAGGTGCCAAATACCTGGAGAAACCGCTGAAAGGCCGGGGTATCCTGCTGGGTGGCGTACCGGGCGTGAAACCCGCCAACGTGCTTGTACTAGGCGGTGGTATCGTCGGGACGCAGGCGGCAAAAATGGCGGCTGGTCTGGGTGCTCACGTTACGATCATGGACGTTAGCCTGCCACGTCTGCGCTACCTGTCGGACATTATGCCCCCGAACGTCGACACGATGATGTCGAACGAATACAACATCCGGGCGATGGTGAAAGAGTGCGATCTGATTATCGGTGCCGTACTGATTCCGGGCGCCAAAGCCCCCCACCTCGTCACCCGCGACATGCTGAAACTGATGCGTTCGGGTACGGTGCTGGTCGACGTGGCCGTGGATCAGGGTGGTTGTATCGAAACATGCCACCCCACGACGCACGAAGATCCGACGTTCATCATCGACGACGTGGTGCACTATTGCGTAGCCAACATGCCGGGTGCGGTACCCTACACGAGCACCGTGGCCCTGACCAACGCTACCCTCCCCTACGCTTTGCAACTGGCCAACAAAGGCTGGCAGCAGGCGTGCCGCGACAACATGGACCTGCAACTGGGTCTGAACGTAGTCGAGGGCAAAGTGGTCTACGCCGGTGTAGCCGAAGCGTTTGGCCTGCCCCTTACCGATGTCAATTCCGTGCTGACCGCCGAAAGTGCGTTAGCCTAATTATAGCATTACTTTTTCATCGACAGACGATGGCCGCTTTCTTCGGAGAGCGGCCTTTTTTTTTGGCAATAAGCAAGAGGATAGATGAAAAGCGGGTTTGCGCCAGCATCTTTCATCTATCCTCTTTCTTAGTGTCTCTTTCTTCTCCCAAAACTACAGCCACTGCGTCACCAGCGCCTTCCACTCATCGTCGAGGGAGCCGGTGAAGACGGGGGCTTTGGCACGACGGTACCAATAGCCAGCGTTCCACTCGTCGCCTTCCTTGCGGTGCAGGTAAGCGTGTAGCCGGTCGTGGTTTTTCTCACCTTCCCGCGCCTGGGCAATGTTGTGAGAAGCTTCCCAATCGCCGTTGGCGTCGTACCAGAGGGCCTCCAACAGGGGCGACACACCAGCGGGTGGCTGCGCCTGCGTCAGTGATGCGCGAAATTCGTCAATTGTCATGGATGGCCTGGTTTACGTATCGTTCGTAGGCGGGCGTTACATACACTTCGTACATACGTAACCGGATGCGCCGGTACGGTTGTTTCATAACCTGCGGCAAATGGGTCGTCAAACCCTGAAAATCATCGACCGGCACGATGGCGACATCCGCATTTTTCCACTGCTTGCCCGTCAGCCAGATGTTGTAATGCCGATGAAAGAAGGGAATCAGAAAATCGAACATGAAGACACTGGATCGGGGCGGAATAAGCCTGACCAGCCGTTCGACAACAGCTACATCTTCAGCAGGCAACAGCCGCTCCTTAAACGGATCGAACCGGTGTGTAAACGTGTCGATCAGGGTGGTTTTGTAATCGACGTCGGGGCGCGACAGCTTGACAATCGGTACCTGAACTACGAACAGAACGACAGCTAGACCGATAACCCATTGGCGCGGCAGCGGGCGGGCATCGGCACCGACGAGCAGCCAGAACGCGACGACGAAGCTCACCGAAAAGGCGTAGTTCAGAACGAAGCGCGGGGGCCAGGTCAGCGACACCAGATAAAACAGCGGATTTGTCCCATAGTACGTCGAGCCCTGCACCCAGTTCGACGCCAGCAGTGCCAGCTGCGCCACCGCGTAGATCAGCCATACACTGCCCGACTGCCGGAAATCAGCCCGTTTCATCACGACCCACAGCAGCACGATCGACGGCAGCAACAGCGCCAGCGTTTGCCCCAGCAGCAGCAGGTTGGTTCGGATAAACGTCGGGTCGGTCAGGCCAGTCCTGATCGCGGTCAGTGCCTGCTCCAGCCGGGGTTCGGGTTTTACCGACTGGTTTTTATACGACAGAAACAGCATCCCCGCCACAAAAACCAGCGCCCAGCCAGCGGCCGTCAGCCAGAAGCGTCGGTTGCTCAGTATGCCCAGTATCGACCGGGTGGAGTTTGCCCGCAGGTACGTCAGGCACAGGTAAGACAGGTGAACCGTTCCGGCCATAAGCGCCCCGTCTTCCTTAACCAGCACAATGAGCAATGCTGTCACCCAGAAGTACCAGGCTGTTTCGGCGTAAAACAGGGCCAGCGTAAGCAGCAGCACCAGCGGGTAATAAAGCAATTCGGGGTGCCAGCCGATGCCCGGATGGTCGTTGAACCAGAACCAGACCGGGCCGAACAGCAGCACGGCGAAGGCAAGCCAGAGGAACCACTGCCCCCGCCCGGCCAGTGTGCGCAGCAACAGCCCGTAACTGAGCAGGAGCAACCCCGTCAGCACAGCGAAAGCACCGTATACTCCGCCCAGATAGATGAGCGGCCCAATCAGCAGCAGGATGTAATTGTTATGGATTCGGCTGTCGTAGCCCCAGATATTTTCGTACAGTACCGGTCGTCCATCCAGCCAGCTACACGACGACTGAATGAAGATATACATGTCATTGAAGGTGTAATAGAGCGACTGGAACCGGCCGATTTTAAAGCCAAAAAACAGTAGCAACAGTAGCGACGACAGCAAAACTGTTCGTCGCCAGTGGTACGCGGTAGGCATCATTACTGGTAATGGTGTTGGTGCTGACGAATCCGGGCCGTAATCCCGTAAGTCAGACCGCAAACCTACCATGTTTTCATGAATTGTTAGGGCCGCAGGCTCATCCGGGACACGGTTCTGCCACCCAACTGCCTGCCAAAGTCGGACCAATCGACCCGATTTAGTGCCAGCCGGGTTTAAGAATACCGCCCAGCTGCTCGTAGGGTACCGTTACTTCGATGGGGCCGAGCGCGTAGGCCGCGATTTCGTAGGGGTTGTAATAGAACGTTAGCCCTTTGCGGTCGATACCAATGTTGGCGGGCAGAAAAAATTGACCGTCGCGCAGGAAGTAGCCCCGCTCTTCAAGGTTGTACTGCGGCAACAAGCCCTGATCCTTCCGGAAGGCCCGTTCCACGATCGTCAGCAACGCCGTCGTATCGGAAACCATGTCGGTCAGCGCCAGCACATTGCCCGTCTGCCGGTCGAAGTTCATAAACATTACGTTGGTGTTGGGGTGGGCTCCACCGGTATACGCGTAATTTTCCATCCGCACCGTCAGCACTTTCTGACTGGTATACAGCGTGTCGAGCTTGGTGTCGAGGTCCCAGCAGCCCCCCATCCCGTTCATGTCTGCCATCACCTGCTGGTAATCGGCCAGAAACAGATTACCCGCTTTCGCCAGATCCATACGCGCATCGGGGTGGCCCGCCAGCGACGCACTATCGAGCCAGCTCGTAACGCTGCCCACGCTCAACAATTTCAGGCTGTCGTTGATACGCTTGCCCGCGTCGGACTCGTCGGCCAGCTGAAAATACGATACCGATACGTCAATGCCTTTGTTGGTTATCGTGTCGCAGTGATACGGGCTGTCGAGCGTGTACTGCTGTCGGTCGAGTTTGGGTGGCCCGGAGGGGGTAGTTGTACAGGCGGTCAGAAAGAGGAAACACCCCGGTACCAGGTAAAAAAGCGTACGCATACTGTCGGTAGAAAGCGACACCAGCCGACGAGGTCGGCTATCCATCAACGAGAGAGAGAAAAGGCCGTCGATTCGCTGTGCTGCGCCGACCGGCCCTCTACAAACTTAACAAATCTTTAAACCGAATAGCCTGCCGCCGACTAATTTCAATTTTATCGCCCCCGCGCAGCGTCACCAATAGCCCACCGCTGAACCAGGGCTCGATTTTCTCGATCCATTGCAGGTTGATAATGTGTTTGCGGTTGGCGCGGAAAAACGTAGCCGGGTCGAGCCGGTCTTCCAGCGCATTGAGCGATTTGAGCACCAGCGGTTTCTGATCGTCGAAATACAGCCGGACGTAGTTGCCCATTGACTCAAACAGCCGCACCTTGCCGAGCTTGACGAACCAGCATTTTTCGCCGTCTTTTACGAATACCTGATCGGCTTCGCCCAGTGCTTTGTGCCCCCCTGCCCGGCTGGTGTCGCAGCCGGTTCGCCGACGTGCAGCTCTTCTTCGATGCGGTGAATAGCCTCCGACAGCCGCGCCAGTTCGACGGGTTTGAGCAGGTAATCGAGCGCGTTGAACTCGAAAGCTTTGATGGCGTATTCGTCGTAAGCGGTCGTAAACACCACTTCCGGCGCTTTCCCTTCGATAGACTGTAGCAGTTCAAACCCGTTTTTGCCCGGCATCTGAATATCCAGAAACAGCAGATCAGGCTCAAGTTCGTCGATCATGGGCAAGGCTTCGTCGGCATTGGCCGCTTCGCCTACGATCTGAATTTTGGGAAAGTTTTCCAGCAGTCGGCGGAGTTCATTGCGCGCCAGCCGTTCGTCGTCAACGATAAGTGTTTTCATGAATGTTGGTTTAACGTTTAGCGTTCAAGGCTTGACGTGTAAGGTTTAAAGTTGACGTTGGCGAACCTTGAACCTTATACGCTAAACCTTAAACTCCCTTCTGAACTGCCTCCCGTCGGCGGAAGATGGTGTCGGATTGAATGGGGATGATGATGTCGGCACGGACGATGTTGTCGTCTTCCTGCCCAATGCTGAACCGGGCGTCGGGGCCGTACAGCAGTTCGAGCCGTTGGGTGGTGTTGGCCAGTCCGAAGCCGCCGGATGCTTCCTTGTCGCCCAGCACGCCCGTATTACGGATAACCAGATGCAGCTTTTCGTTGTCGAGTTGCGAGGTTACGTCCACAAATCCACCACTGACCGCTTTCGAGACGCCGTGCTTGATCGCGTTTTCAACCAGCGTTTGCAGCATCATCGGCGGCACCTGCCAGAACAGCGTGCGCGGGTCGAGTTCGATATGCGATTGCAGCCGCTCTTCGTAGCGCACTTTCTCCAGCGACAGGTAATCTTCGACGGTTTTGATTTCTTCGCGCAGTTCAACGGTTTTGCGCCGGTCGGCCAGCAGCGAATTGCGGAGCAGGTTGGATAGCTGCGTGATACCCTGCTGCGCCTTCGTCGGATTTTCGTAGACCAGCGCCCGGATACTGTTGAGCGCGTTGAACATAAAGTGCGGATTCAGTTGCGACCGCAGCACTTTGGCTTCGGTATCGCGGATGCTGGTTTTCAACAGAATCTGCTCGATTTCAGCATCCCGCGTCCGTTCGACGTAGTGGTAGACCGTGTAACTGAGTACCCAGGCCAGCATGGTTTTGCCCCAGGTCATGATATAGCCCATGACAATCCAGGGTTCGTCGACAAAGTAGGTGGGTACGATCAGCCGGTCGATGGGCAGGTTTACGGCAGTCATGATGAGCGCCAGCACAAACACCGACAGCAGTACGCGGGGAGCCAGTTGCAGAAACGGTAACCGCACCCAGTTGAGCCGCCGGATCATCAGCCGGTACAGGTGCGTCAGCGAGATACCCAAGCCGATATTGGCGATGGCGAGGTACAGAGCGTTAGGGTCGAAGCCTTCCTGAAACAGATAAGCCAGATACTCGACCAGGATGAGACTCGTCCAGCCAAAAATCTGACAAACCCAGTAAACCCTTCGTTTCGACATCCCCATCTATACGCGCCCCTTCTTGTCTAAAAACGAATGTACGTCGATCCCTGCCGGATCGTCGTCGGTTTTTACAGTAGTGGAAAAATAAGGGTAAGAAAGGAAATATACGTCGAGGGAAGGAACATCCCCCGACAGCCGATCATTGCATCGCCAGCGACAGCAGGTGCGCCGTATCGTTGGCCAGTTCGATCGTAAAGGTCTGCGTATCGTAGTCGTAGTGCAGCAGATACAAACACAGGTTGCTGTGCTCGAACTGATCCATATCTGATAGGGGTCTGCCCATCAGCCAGCAAAGCAGAATCCGGATAGCACGCCCGTGCATGGCAATCAGCACGGGGTTTTCGTCGGTATGCGACAGAATTACGGCCATGGCCTCGCGCTGCCGGGCCGCCACCTGATCCGGGCTTTCGCCCCATCGGTCGTGCGGGCCGTGTTGCCCGATGCCCACGCGCTGGTGAGGCTGTGGTAGTATTCGTCGTCGTTGTTGCCGGGCGCACGGCCTTCCATTATCCCCCAGCTGATCTCGTTGAGGCCCGTCAGCTTCTCGTAGGGAATACCGAGGTTGATGAATGGCTCGGCAGTTTGAAAGGTGCGCTTCAGACCAGAAATGTAGATTTTCTGGAACGGCACGTGCTGGTAGGTGTCAAAAAAAGCCTGCGCCTGCGCCCGCCCCATCCCATTCAGATCGGAGTCGACACCGCTGCCCTGCACCACACCCCGGCGGTTAAAATCGGTTTCGCCGTGGCGAATCAGGTAGATCGTTTTTTGCTGCAAGACCGTAATTTTGTCAATCCCGAAAATCGGGTGCAAAACTACGCAAAAACCCACCTTTATGAAAGCTGGCTTCGATCTGAGTTCCCTCCAATTTGCCGATGTCGACACGATTACCAAGCATATCGGCATCGAGTTTGTCGAAGCTGGCGAAGGCTATCTGATTGCCCGGATGCCCGTCGATGGGCGGACCCATCAGCCCTTTGGCATATTGCACGGCGGGGCATCGGTCGTGCTGGCCGAATCGCTGGGCAGCGTGGCATCCTGGATGCTGCTCGATGATCCCACGAAGCAACGTGCCGTAGGGCTGGAAATCAACGCCAACCACCTGCGGGCCGTGCGGTCGGGCTGGGTTTATGGCCGTTGCACCCCCATCCACACCGGCCGCACAACCCACGTCTGGGACATCCGTATCACCGATGAGCAGGGTAAACTCGTCTGTATCAGCCGCCTGACCGTCGCAATTATCAGTGTGTAAATCGTTGTATGTTTGCCTGAAATAGTCTGGCTATGAATTCACTCGCGTCAACAGTCGGCCACGAGCTGAAGGTTGCTCTCCGGCAGTTGTACGGACCCCAATTCCGCGATCTGATCTTGTTTGGCTCCTATACCCGGAACACCTTTCACGACGAGTCAGACGTCGATTTCGCCGTGGTACTACAGGACGACGCGTTCTCGGCATCAGCGGAAATTCTGCGTATCACGCCGTACAGCACGGAAATAGGCATTCGTCATCATGTTGCGGTGTCGATACTCCCCGTTTCGTCGCACAAACTTCAGCAGTCAGCCTTTCCGGTGTATCAGGCGATACGTACGGAAGGTATTCATATCTGATATGGCGGGGCCGCAACTACTATCTGGAACGAATCCGTCGTCCCCGACAGCAGGATGCTGCCGGGGACAACGTAACTGGCCAGTTCATCTGACAAACTACAGCGGGTATTTGTAAGAAATAACCAGTTTCCGCACAAAAACGCGGCACATACTGTTACCCTATCAGTCGCCTGCTAACGGCGACCGTTTCGTATGCAGGCCGACGTAACTACCAATACCTCCGTAACCAGCCAGCCCACCACGCTTGACCTTTGGGAAACCGCCCGTAGCCTGGGCTTACCGGCAGCGTTGTGGCGGTTACCCAATCAGCGCGACAAACACAGTATTGTTTCGTTTGAAGAAAGACTGCCCCACGTCGTAGTCGATCTCGACGAACTGCCCGCCGGGTTTGTCGTCAGCCGATTCGACAGTCAGGATGAGGGGCCCGATCAGCCCGCCCGGTCGCTGTTTCTGCGCGCCGACGTGCAGGCCGTTTTCCCGGAGCACGGCCCCGCCCAACTGACGTATGCTGCGGAACCACCCCGTGCGTTTCGCCAGTTGCTGGCCAAGTCGGTAAGGCGGTCGGCCACGCGCCCAAATCCAATAACGGTTCGGCCGGATACGCAGCACGAAGCCTACGTCGCCAGTGTGTCGCAGGCTGTCGACGCCATTCAGCAGGGCGACCTGCGGAAGGTGGTAATGTCGCGGACCAAGCAGGTCGATTTCGCCGATTTGCCGGATGCCGTGACGCTGTTCGACCGGCTTTGTATCAAGTACCCTACAGCTTTTATATCCGCCGTTTCTATTCCCGAGCTGGGGCAAATCTGGCTGAGCGCCACCCCCGAACGGCTTATCAGTCAGCGGGCCGATGGTATCTTCGAGACAATGGCTCTTGCCGGTACGCAGTCGGCTACGCAGCCCGACGGCACACCAAAGCGTCCGGGCGAGGCTATGTGGTCGCAGAAAGAAATAGAAGAACAGGCACTGGTTTGCCGATACATCATCGAGTGCTTCAAAAAGATCAGGCTGCGCGAATACGTAGAAGTGGGGCCTAAAACGATCGTTGCCGGCAACCTGATGCACCTCAGTACCTGCTTCACCGTCGACATACAGGCGGTAAACTACCCCCAGCTGAGTACGGTGATGCTGCGATTGCTGCATCCAACTTCGGCGGTCTGCGGTGCCCCGCGCGGCCGGGCGATGGACTTTATTAAGCAACACGAACCCCACGACCGTGAACTCTACGCTGGTTTTCTCGGCCCCGTCAATTACCCGATGAGTGAAGAGGGTCAGTCGAGCCAACTGTTTGTACACCTCCGCTGCATGAAGCTGGAAGGCAAGCTGGCGACGCTTTATGCCGGTGCAGGCCTGACGGAAGATTCGGTGCCGGAACGCGAATGGCAGGAAACCGAACTCAAATGCCAGACCCTGCTATCGGTGCTGGGCGATTAACAGACTAGTAGCGGCTAATCAATCAAAATGCCGACGGTGACTTATCTACCCTGCGCGACTGCTCTTTAAATTCAGATGGCGGCACGCCGATTAGTTTTTTGAAGAACCGGCTGAAGTTCGACAACTCGTCAAACCCAAGCTCATAGCTAATTTCTTTGGCTGATTTGTCCGTGAAGGTCAGCAAGCGTCGCGCTTCCAGTCCAAGTCGGTCATGGATAATTTGCAACGGACTATCCTGTCCGTGCAACGTGAAAACGTTGGTAAGCGTTTTAGGTGACCTGTTGAGTTTATCAGCGTAAAAACCCACCTGATGTTGTTGGCGGTAGTTTTGCTCAACCAGCATTCGATACTGGCGAATCAGTTCCAGCCCTGAATCAGATAGCGTTTCTACAAGGTACTGAGTCTTTGCCAGCCGAGTCATCTTGATAATCAATCGCTTGAGCAACATCCGAAGCATTTCGCCCTGAATGGTGTCGCGGGTACCAAACTCGTCGTTGAATACAACCAGCAGGGCCTCTAGTTTGGTCTGCTCGCTGCTTGTCAGGTGGAGAAACAGCGGCTCGGGCCGACCGTAGAACAGTAAACCTGAACACGACACTTCCCGGTCGTGGTCGATGATGCAATAAAACTCGCGGTCGAATTGCCAGGCTACGATGGTTTCGGCCCGCTCGAAACGAAATGTCTGATTCACGACCAACGGCAGCACCGTTTGGCTTGGCAACCAATACGCCAGACCGTCGATGACAACACGCTGATCGGCTCCCGTATTCCAAACAACCGTCAGCAGCCGTTGCTGCCGACCGGTCTGTACCTGATCGGCGGCAGTAGTTTCATCGAAAAACTGGCGGTAGAAGCCCGCTTCATTTTCGATCAGTCGGATCGTTCCGTTGGTGGTGGGGTCGCGGTAGATGGCAAGCATAGGAAACCTCATTAAGCCAGTAGCCGGGCCCTGCCCCCCGACCAGTCCTTGTGAACTACCGGTCGGGGGCAGGGTCCAGCTACTGACGCTGTACTAAGCCGCTGATGCTTCAAGCTCGGCCGCCAGCGGCCAGTCGATCGCAACATCGGTTAGATTATGCAGGTAGTTAGCGGCTATTTTATCGCTCACCTGCAAAATTACGTCCACCAGATTACCCTGATTATAACCAGCCGCATAGAACGCTTCCAGGTGTTCGGCTGCTACGCGGCCTTTATTTTCAGTTATATCTTTGGCCAGCACCACCAGGGCGTTCAATTTCAGGTCGGTGCTGCGACCAGCGCGAATGTTGAGCGTTTCTTCCTCCGAGAAGCCGTTCATTTTACCGATGGCAGTATGCGCACTCTGGCAGTAACGGCACCCATTTACCTCACTAACGACAAGGTTGACGGCTTCTTTCTCTTTGTTGTTAAGTGACGTTTTTGCACTCTGATAGGCGAGATAGCGGGGCAACGCGTTTTCGGAATGACCGAACGCAGCAAACAGATTGGGCACGAAACCAGCCATTTTTTGCAGACCGTCGAACGCTGTCTGAGTTGCAGGTGATACCTGATCGCGGGTTGGAACTGTGAATTGTAGCATGATAGTACTGAATTTTTGTGTGCTTTCTTAACGACACAAAATTCGTCGGCCAGCTCATCATCAACCATACCGATTCTGCCCGGCAGTTTATCAATTTTGCCCGACAGACGTAATCAACACTGTCAACTAGTCCCTAACGCTCATTCGTTACTCACCCCGATAGTTGCCTGACTGTCTACAGATAGTTGAAGCAGTTTTTCCGCTTCCACCGATCTACCCAAGCCAATAGAGGCTAAAAAAAAACACGCCCCCCCGCTCCCATTTTGGGAGCGGGGGGCGTAAATGAAAGTACTGAGAGCACTATTCGGCACCTTCAGCCGGATCGTTGGGTGCCCGCGACCCACCGGGTGCGGTACGACCACCGTCCTGACTAGCTGCTGACGATTGAGTTTCCGAATCGGGGGCAGTGCCGTCTGGTCCGTCGTTCGTCGATGCAGGGGCTACCTTTTCCTGTTCTGTGGCGTCTTTTTCCTCAGGTGACATAATTCGTTTCGATTGGTTAACCGATAAACGACGAAACCGCTGGGATGTTCAGCTTCGGTCCGGTTGACTACAGGGTATCGTCGTCGTCCAGGTCGTCGTCGATATCGTCATCATCCAGATCTTCGTCCAGATTTTTTTCGTCAAACTCTTCGTCTTCGATATCGGCCAGATCGTCTTCGCCGTATCCGCTGGTAGCACCTGATCCAAGTTCATCAAACTCGGCTCCACCATCGAAATCATCGTCGTCGTCATCCTCGAAAGCGGCCGTTTCCGGATCGGGATTCATCATCAGCACGTCTTCATCCCGGTCAAACGCAGGCTGGGTCTTCATGGCTAAAAAGGTTCGTTATTAATTAATAGTACACTGCCTTTTACCCGGCAGCAACGGGGAACGTGGCAGTTGGCCCGACAAATTAAACTCAGCGTGCCGTTTTTGGTTTACAAAGCACCGTCTTCGTTGACTGAGCGGCTATACGCGCCAATTCGTGCGGAACAACTACCATGCAAAACTATAAACTTCACCGACTTTCCGACCAGCCAATTCTAAAAACAAGCGATGTTCGACCCGCCATGGAAGGCTTCGAGGTATTGGGCGCTTTCAATCCGGCGACCTGTCTGGTTGATAACGAAGTGGTTATGTTGCTGCGGGTGGCTGAAGCCCCAAAATCGCAATCAGGCATAATCAGTGTGCCGCTGCTGGAAAACCGCGACGGTGTGCCAACGTTAACCGTCAAACACTTCCCCGAACCCGCTCAACCCTACGATCCGCGTGTAATTACGCTCGACGGTAAGGTGTATCTGACCTCGCTCAGCCATCTCCGGCTCGCCCGTAGCACCGATGGTATTCACTTCACAATTGAGGACAAGCCGTTTCTGTTTCCGGCCCGAATGGATGAGTCATTCGGTATCGAAGACGCCCGGATCACGTTTCTCGACGGCAAATACTGGATCACCTACACGGCGGTGTCGGAGCACGGGCCGGGGGTTGGGCTGGCCGTCACGACCGACTTCACCGACGTTGAACGGGTGGGCATGATTTTGCCCCCGCCCAACAAAGATGTAGCCCTGTTTCCGCAGCGTATCAACGGCAAGTACTACCTGCTCCACCGGCCGATGGTGTCGGACATCGGCAAGCCGTCAGTCTGGCTGGCTCAGTCGCCTGATGGCGTTCACTGGGGTAAGCATCAGTTTTTGTTCGGCGGGCGCGGCCTAACCGATCCGCGTTACGCCTGGGAAGGGGGTAAAATCGGGGCCGGTCCCGAACCGCTGCTAACCGACGACGGCTGGCTCGTCTGCTACCACGGTGCCGACCCAACCCACGCGTATTCACTGGCCCTCGCCCTGCTCGATAAAAACGACCCATCCATCGTCCTCGACCGTTCCGACGAGCCCCTACTCATGCCCGAACTACCGTGGGAGAAAGAAGGCTTTTTCCCCAACGTGGTCTTCGCCAACGGCTGGGTCCGCTGGCCCGACGGCCGCATCTGGGTCTATTACGGTGCCGCCGACTCCGGCGTTGGCCTGGCTGAGCTGGTACGGGAGTAAATCTGGATTGTCTCAAACAGCATCTTGCTGTTTGCTTGATATGCATTAATCAAAACAAACAGCAAGATGCTGTTTGAGACAAGACTTAGTAACAAACCATAGATTCCGGCAACGTTTCGGGCGATTCAGCAACAATTCTTCGGCAAAAAGCGGGGTTTTTCGTAGTTTCGGGCTGTTTCGCTCAACTAATACAACCCGCTTCATGCAACGACTTCTTTTTACCTTACTCCTCATTCCCTTCCTCACGACCGCCCAGAAACGGCCGCTTAACGCGTCGGACTATGACCGCTGGCAAAGCGTTCGGTCTGAGAAAATCTCCGGCAACGGCCAATGGATTGCTTATCAGGTCGACCTTCAGGAGGGCGACGGGCGGCTGGAGGTGACACCCGCCGGTCAGGCTACGCCCAAATACACCTTTGCGCGGGGCTACATGGCGCAGTTCACGCCCGACAATCAGTTTCTGGTGATGCGCCTGAAAGCTCCCTATGCCGACACGCGCAAGGCTAAACTCAAGAAAAAGAAGGCCGACGAACTACCCCGCGATAGTATGGCAGTGCTTACGCTGGCGACGGGCAAAATCACCAAACTCCCGAACGTGAAGTCGTTTACGCTGGGTAAGGACGCGGGCAACTGGGTCGCGGTGTTGCAGGAACGTAAGGACGAGAAAGGCGGACGCGAACAGGCGTCGGCCCGCCCAACGCCCCGCCGGGACACGAAAGACACGCTGAACCCGCTGCCCCCCGTATCGACAACGGCGACCGCCCGGAAGAACGCGCGCAAACCAAAAGGTGACGATCTGGTGCTGCTCAACATGGCCGACGGCACCCGCCGGACGACGCGCTATGTGTCGGGCGTAGCGGTGGCCGACAATGGCCGGGTGATTTTTTACAGCAAAGACTCCGCCGTTGATTCGCTGAAAACCGGCGACGCGCCCGTGCCGGGTGTGTTTATGTTTACCCCCGCCACGGGGCAGACGACGCTGGTCGACACGAGTTCAACACGGAAGATTTACAAGGGTCTGACCGTTGACAAGACGGGGCAGCAACTGGCGTGGATGGCGTCGGCCGATAGCGCGGGTTCGGACGTCAAGGTGTTTACACTCTACTATAAAAACCTCCAGCCTGCCACGCCCACAAAGGGTAAACGGGCGAAGATGACGCCCCTCGAAGCGCCGTTCCGCGTCCTGGCCGACACGATGACCAAAGCCCTGCCCAAAGGCTGGTCGGTGAACGAATACCGCGAACCCAAGTTTTCTGACGATGGCAAGCGGCTGTACTTCTCCACCTCCCCCATCGCACCAAAACCGACGAAGGACACGCTGACGCCGGAGGACGAAAAGGTAAAAATGGACATCTGGAGCTGGACCGACTCCCGCCTGCAACCCATGCAGCAGAAGCGGCTCAAGGAAGAAAAAGAACGCGGTTTCCTGACGGTATTCGACCTGCCGTCCGGCAAAACGATCCCCCTCGCCAGCCGCGAAGTGCCGACCGTTTCGTTCGACCCGAAAGTGAATGCACGCTACCTGCTGGGCTTGAGCGACCTGCCCTATCAGGTGCAGTCGTCGTGGGACCCCGGCCATACGGATATGTACCTGATCGACGCACAGACGGGCGAGAAAAAGCGCATCGCCAACGACGCGCAGGCATCGCAGCCCAAGCTGTCGCCGGGTGGGAAGTATGCCTACTGGTTCGATGAGCGCGATTCGCTCTGGCGGGCGTGGGACGTTGCCGCCGGGAAGCGCATCGACCTGACGAAGGGCCTGCCCAGCAAATTCTTCGATGAAGAGCACGACACCCCTAGCCTACCCGGTGCCTACGGATCAGCGGGCTGGACTGCCGACGACAAGCACGTCTGGCTGTACGACCGCTACGACATCTGGCAAATCGACCCGACGGGCCGCGAGAAGCCGCTGAACCTGACATCAAGCTGGGGCCGCAAAAATCGCATCCGACTGCGCTACGCCGAACTCGATAATGACGACACACCGGGCCGTTTTGCCCCTGAAAAAGCCATCGACCCGAAAGCTGAACTGTTCCTGACCGGTATCTGGGAAAGCGACAAATCAACGGGGATTCTGAAAAGCAAAAACGGCCTAGCGGCCAGCGAACCAACGACGCTGACGCACAGCAACCATCGCTACTTCGGCCTGAACAAAGCCAAGAACGCCGGTACGCTGACCTTCTACCGGGGTAACTATCAGGAACCAATCAACCTGTTCCGCACCGATACGACGCTGGCATCGCCCATGCAGCTTACCCACGTAAATCCGCAGCAGGACAGCATTCGCTGGGGATCGGCCGAAGTCGTCAAATGGCTGGGCACCAACGGTGTGCAACTGGAGGGACTACTCTTTAAGCCCGAAGGCTTCGACCCGAAGAAGAAGTACCCGATGCTGACGTACTTCTACGAACGCAACGCCGAAACGCTCAACGACTACCGCGCTCCATCGCCCAGCCGCTCGACGATCAATATCCCGTACTGCGTTTCGAACGGCTATCTGGTATTCGTACCCGACATCGTTTACACCACCGGTCAGCCGGGGCCGAACGCGTATGACTGCATCGTGCCGGGTGTGCTGAGCCTGCTTGACAAGGGCTTCGTCGACCGCGACCGGCTGGGCATTCAGGGCCAAAGCTGGGGTGGGTATCAGACGGCTTACATCATCACCCGCACCAACCTGTTCCGCGCGGCCGAAGCCGGTGCGCCAGTTGCCAACATGACCTCGGCCTACGGCGGTATTCGCTGGGAAACGGGTATCGTGCGGCAGTTTCAGTACGAAAAAACGCAGAGCCGCATCGGTGGTACGCTCTGGGACAAGCCGATGAATTACATCGAAAACTCGCCCCTGTTCTTCGCTAACCGGGTCGAGACGCCCCTGATGATGACGCACAACGACGCCGACGGAGCCGTCCCCTGGTATCAGGGTATCGAGTTCTACACGGCCCTACGCCGGTTGAACAAGCCCGTCTGGATGCTGGTCTACAACGGTGAAGGCCACAACCTGACGCAGCGCCACAACGCCAAAGACCTGAGCATCCGGCTGTACCAGTTTTTCGATTACTTCCTGAAAGATGCGCCCATGCCAGTCTGGATGAAGGAAGGTCGTACGGCCGTCGAGAAAGACCGGGGCGAAATGAAATACGAACTGGGTGACAAGTAGTCGGTTTTCGGTTTACCAAAAACCGCCCTTCATTGCCCACTCATCAACAAACCCGGCCCGATAGCCGGGTTTGTTGTTATTTGCAGACTACTACCGCCATCAGCGCGACACCACTTACGATGACCATTTCCCCTACCCGATTCACAGCCGTTGCGCTGCTGCTACTGGCATTGGCCTGCCAGAGCATTCGCCTGCCGTTTTCCCACAAACTCCCAACGATTGGTACTATCACCGGCGAAGGGCTATTGACTTGTTTCGCCCCCGGCACCGCCGTCGATGGGAAACCCGTCTGGTGCGAAGCGTCGGCAGTATGGTACGATGGTAACAAACTGTTTTTTGCCAACGACAAAGACATGCCCGCCGGTCAGTCGTCGGTGTTTACAAAGTCGCTTGTGTCGCTGGCCGATTCTACCCGCCTGCCCGATTATTTGCCGCAGGCCACGTTCAGCAACGGCACCAAATACGAAGATTTTGCGCAGACACCCGACGGCAAATTTGTGCTGCTCAGCACCGCTTTCGACCGCGTCAAACCCGGCGGCAGTTGGGACAACTACAACACGATTCTGTTTTGGCGCAAAGGTGACGAACAGCATCCGCACGTGCTGACACTCGGCGATTCAGCCCGTACGTCGGTGTCGCTACGGCAACCGCTGGCAGCCGCGCTCGCCGACAGCGACTATCCCGGTTCGCTGCCGTACTTTAAAATCGAGGGCTTGGCCGCTACGGAAAACAAGCTGCTGTTTGGCGTTCGTGAAGCGGGTAAAGCCTACGACAATTTCCGGCACGTCGATAAAATTGTGGCGGTGTCGTACTCTGTTGCCAACGATCGGATACGGCTGAGCAACGACTGGAAGGTTGTTGCTGATTTTAAGCCCGAAACGGCGGATCAGAAATTGCCCCGCCCGCTGGGGCTGTCGAGTCTGGAATACGATCCCGCCCGGCAGTGCTTTTGGCTGCTGACGTCGCTGGAAAGCAAGGGGCAGGTTGATGCGTATCTGTGGGTTATTTCGAAAAACGATCTGTTCGCCGACAAGCCGTTTCATCTAATCCGCAACGCCAACGGCGATCCGCTGCACGTCAACCACAAAGCCGAAGATCTAACGTTTATCGACAAAGACCGGCTGTTGCTCATCCACGACGACGATCGCTTTCCAACCCTCGTCGGCCGGCGCGTCCGGCAGGCCAATCAGGCCGCGTACACGATTGTTACGGTGAAGTAGAGAATGTAGCCTGGACCTCCAGGTCTGGTGCCCGTTAGGGCAATAGATTCAGGCGGTAGCTTTTCGGTTGCTCCGCGCCCACCCGGACGTGGACCGCACCGCGCCACGGTGGCTGGCGGACCGGTCCACGCTACACGACCGGTATAAAGTCAGTGCTGCTATCTTTTGAGGGGGCTAACCTACTCTGCTCTATGCCTGCTCGCTTTATTACTTATTTACCGAAAACCATTTCCCTGCTCCTCGGTCTGACGACTGCTACACTGGCGCAGAAACCCGTCGTCAGTCGGCTGGAAATTTACGATCTGGCGACGAATAGCCGTCGGGTGGTGCGGCAGGACAGTGTCCGGTTTGAAGCCCCCAACTGGACCCGTGACGGTCGGCTCATCATCAACCAGGAGGGATTGCTGTATGGCGTTCGCATCAGCGATGGCCAGAAAACCAAGATCAATACGGGCTCGGCGACAAACTGCAACAACGACCACGGCCTGACCTTTGACGGCCAGACGCTCATCATCAGCAACAACGTCAGAAAGGCCAGCGGAAAGGGCAGCACGTCGACGATACTGACGCTGCCGCTGGCGGGTGGTCAGCCGAAACAGTTGACCGACACAACCGCCGGGCACTCCTACTGGCATGGTGTATCGCCCGACGGGAAAACATTGGTGTTCACCGGCGAACGATCCACTGGCGAAGCGGGCAAAACCAATTTTGACATCTACGCCATCCCCCGTACCGGTGGCCCCGAAACCCGCCTGACCAACTCGCCCAGCCTCGACGACGGCCCGGAGTATTCACCCGACGGCAAGTCTGTTTACTTCAATTCCGTGCGGTCGGGACGGATGCAGATCTGGCGCATGAACGCTGACGGTTCGCAACCGAAACAGCTTACCGACGACGCCTACTCCAACTGGTTTGCCCACCCCTCACCCGACGGGCAGTGGTTTGTGTTTATCAGCTATCTGGAAGATCAGGGCTCGAACCATCCCGCCGACAAAGCTGTGATGCTGCGGCTCATGAACGTAAAAACGGGCCAACTCCGCGAATTGGCCCGTTTTACCGGTGGTCAGGGAACGATCAACGTACCAAGCTGGTCGCCTGACAGCAAATCGTTTGCCTTTGTCAGCTATTGAAGCGAACTGAAAAAATCGTAGGTGCCGGTGATGTAGCCTAGAATACCGGTCGCGTGGTTTGCCCCGCTGAGCCGGATAAGCTGCACATTAGTGGCCCCACGTGCGCGCATGGCGTCGTAAGCATTCTGCGAGTTTAAAAACAGCACCGTATCGTCGGCATCGCCGTGGTAGAGCCGCGTGTTGGTGCGGGGCTTCCAATCATGGATGTCGTTGTCCTGCGCGGCCTTGATAAAGTCGGTATCGGTACCGTTGTTGATAGCCTGTTTGAAACTATCCGTCACAACCTGGTTAAAGCTCAGCCCCCCCAGATTGGCGGTGTAGCCGCTGGCCGCAATGCGGGTAGCGTAGGGTTCTTTGAAGTAATAAGAAGCCGGGCGGTTCAGGTTGTAAATTCGGTCGTAGGTAAGTAGTACCCACAAATACAACCGGCTGATGCTGGGATCGGTGCTGGTCGTGTTGTTCAGAATCTGCTTCATAAACGCCGGTTTGTCGTAGGCACCAGCCCCGCAACTCGACGCGACGAGGTTGAACTCCGAACCGGTTTCTTCTTCGATTTTCTTTTGCAGCGCCAGCGTCGCGTAGCCGCCTTCCGAATAGCCCGCAATCAGCAGTCGTTTGTCCCAGTTGACGCTTTTGTCGGTCAGCACCTGGCGGGCAGCCCGGAGCATATCGAGCGAGGCCGTCGCCAGTCCGTTGCGGTGTTCGTAGGTGTGCGGCAGGTCTTTCGATGCACCGTACCCAATGTAGTCGGGGGCCGCGATGATGTACCCCTGTGAGGCAAACACCGACCCAAACGTGTAGGCTTCGCTGCCCGACTGGTAGTTGGATGGTGCTCCGTCGTCGCTGGTGATGGTTCCGTGCTGAATGCTCAGCATTGGAATACCCGTAGTGCTGTTGACCGTCGGAATCATCAGCGCACCCGACGCCGTAATCGATTTACCGTCTGTATTGGTCGTGGTGTACGTAACGCGATACACGCTGATCGGGTACCGAATGAATAGTTGAAAGCCAACATTTGACCCCGTAAAGCGACTGCGCAGCTGATCGGTTGTGAACTGCCCAATCAGCGTACTGCTGACAAGCGTATTGGTAACCGGCGTTACGGGGTCGGGGCCACCCGATGGATTACACCCGGCAGGTACGAATAAAAGCGCACTGCTTACCAGCAGCAATAGTGCGCCTGTCTTAAAAAAGTGCATAGTGCAAATAGGAGAAAAACGGGGTGATAACGTCGTGACTATACGTAGTTAACGATCGGCCCGACCAATTCGTTTGTCCGTCGCCGATCTGTTCGCAGACTGTAGAACCCCTTCCACATAACTAGGTCTACGACTGCCCACGCGCCTGTCATTCTACCGCTCGCAAGCTATAATCAAATTACAGTACCCACTAAAACACACCCAAACAAAATACTCACTATCAACTACTTACAATATGTTTTAAACCTCGATACACTCGCTGCCATCTATACTGGTACAGCATTTGGCTGAAATAATTACAAATTATCCATTCACTACAATGATACGTCAGTTCAAATCAGCATGTGTAAAACCAATGTTAGTGTTACTTGCCGTCAGTACGCTGTCGGGCAATGTGCTAACGAGTTGTAAGTCGGGTAAGCCGATGAACAAAACCCAGAAAGGGGGAGCTGTCGGTGCCGGTGGTGGTGCTCTGGTAGGCGGTATTATCGGTCGTAAGACGGGTAACACGGCTATCGGTGCAATCATTGGCGCAACGGTAGGTGGCGCAGCCGGTGCCATTATTGGGCGACGGATGGACAAGCAGGCCGAGGAGCTTAAGAGAGAGCTGCCGAATGCGCAGGTGGAGCGGGTTGGCGAGGGTATCAAAATCACCTTCGGGTCCGACATCCTGTTCGACGTAAATTCGTATTCGCTGAAGCCAGCCACCAAACGGCAGCTGGACGATTTCGCGCAGACGCTTAACAAATACCCTGACACCGACATTCGGATCGAAGGGCATGCCGACGCAACAGGGCCTGAAGATTACAACCTGAAGCTGTCGCGTGAGCGGGCTAACGCTGTTGGCGACTACCTGAAAACGCAAAATATCACATCAGGTCGGTTGGACGAAATCGGGTACGGCGAAGAACAACCCATTGCCGACAACTCGACCGAATCGGGCAGAAGCAAGAACCGCCGGGTCGACATTGCCGTTTTTGCCAACAAAAAAATGCAGAATGACGCCAAAGATGGCAAGTTGGCTAATTAATCTACAGAACTATTAGACAATTAACCCACACAGCTAGTTACTGATACTATGTGGGTTTTCCCCAGTCAGTACACTTAATTTTCCTAATCAATCAAACCAATCAACGCTATGAATGTCAAGGAAACACGGGGCGAAATCCTCGATCAGCTTAATCGTTTGTTGACCATCAGCCACGATGCCGAAGAAGGGTATCAGGAAGCTGCCAAAAATGCAAAAGGTAGCGAGCTACAAAGTTTGTTCACCAAGCAGGCTCAGCAACGGGGCGAGTTTGGGACTGAACTGGACCGCGAAATCCGTGCATTGGGTGGCGAGCCCGACGGTGGTACGAGCGTTGCTGCCGATCTGCACCGGGCCTGGATTAATCTGAAATCAGTATTCTCAAGTAACGATGATAAAGCAACCGTTGAAGAGTGTCAGCGGGGTGATAAAGAAGCCCTCGACACCTACAACAACGTGTTGCAGGAGACCGATCTGGCAGCCAGCACCCGTGAGTTGCTGCTGCGCCAGAAGCAGGCTATCGACACAGCCCACTCGTCGATGGCACGTCTGGCAATGACAGTGTAGTGAATGGTGGGATCGGAAAGCCCCCCCCACTTGGGGGTGGGCTTTTTTTGTAGTGAATCGCTGTTACGACTCGTTCGTGGCAGCGATTCGTTTTTTACGGCCAGCCAAACAATCATTGGTTACGCCCGGTTCTTTTATTACTTGTTAAGACATTCATTTCATTACTCACTCCACGACATGGCTAAAGATGCCGAGCTAAAACAAGCTCACGACTACTCAACAAAACCAGGAAAAGCTTACCCGCTCGGTGCTACCTTCGACGGTGAAGGTGTGAACTTTGCGTTGTTCAGCGAGCACGGAACCGGTGCCTACGTCTGCCTGTACGACGTGGCCGAGCCAGAGACAGAGGTTGCCCGTATCCCGATGGTGGAATACACCGAGCTTATCTACCACGTCTACGTTGATGGGCTGCAACCAGGTCAGTTGTATGGCTACCGGGTTGATGGTCCATACAACCCGAAAGAAGGCGATTTCTTCAACCCTAACAAACTCCTGCTCGACCCTTACGCGAAAGCAATCAGCGCGCCGATCAATGACGACAACAGCCGTCTGGGGTATGACTATAAAAGCAAAGCCGACGACCGTTATCTGGTGATGAGCACCGAAGACAGTGGCCCCGGTATGGCCAAGAGTGTGGTTATCGACCCATCGTTCGATTGGGAAGACGACAAAGCACCCGATGTGCCACTGCATCGCTCGGTGATTTACGAGATGCACGTAAAAGGCTTTACGCACCTCCACCCCACCATCGACAAGTCAATTCGGGGTACGTATGCCGCCCTCGGTACGCCGGAAAGCACCGATTACCTTAAAAAGTTGGGCGTCACCGCGATCGAACTGTTGCCGATTCACCAGTTTACCAACGAAAGCTATTGGGGCTATAACTCCATCGGTTTCTTCGCTCCCCAGAACACGTATTCGTCGTCGGGTATGGACGGTCAGCAGGTAACGGAGTTCAAGCAAATGGTGAAAGACCTGCACAAAGCAGGCATCGAAGTTATTCTGGACGTCGTCTATAACCATACGGCAGAAGGAAATCAGTTTGGTCCGATGCTGTCGTTTCAGGGTATCGACAATAAGGTGTATTACCGGCAAATGACCGAGCAGCCGGAGTACTACCGTGACTTTACCGGTACGGGCAACACCTTCGATCTTACCCAGCCCCGTACGCTTCAGCTCGTTATGGACAGCCTGCGGTATTGGGTGACGGAGATGCACGTCGACGGCTTCCGCTTCGACCTTGCCGCCACGCTGATTCGCTCCGACGAAGACGCAGGCCGGGTATCGTCATTCCTCGACACGGTTGCACAGGACCCCATTCTGACGCGCGTCAAACTGATTGCCGAACCCTGGGATATCGAGTCGTATGAAGTAGGTGGCTTCCCGGTGCAGTGGTCGGAGTGGAACGGTAAGTTCCGCGACACGTTCCGGGCGTTCTGGAAAGGCGACGAAGGCAAAGCCAACGAAGTATCGCTGCGAATGCTGGGCTCGCCCGATCTGTACGCTAACGACGGTCGCTCACCCGCCAACAGTGTCAACCTGATTACGGCGCACGATGGCTTTACGCTGAACGACCTGGTCAGCTACAACGACAAGCACAACGAAGCCAACGGCGAAGACAACAAAGACGGTTCTAATGACAACGCAAGCTGGAACTGTGGTGCCGAAGGCCCAACAGACGATCAGGCCATCAACGAACTGCGCGAGCGGCAGAAACGCAACTTCCTGTCGACACTGCTGCTGAGTCAGGGGACGCCGATGATCGTTATGGGCGACGAGTGTGGCCGGACACAACACGGCAACAACAACGGCTATAATCAGGACAGCGAAATCAGCTGGATGAACTGGGACTGGAACGAGAAGCAGCAGGCCCTGTTCGACTTTACGAGTCAACTCACCGCCCTGCGTCGGGACATGCCGCTGCTCAGCCGCCGGAAGTTCTACGGTAACGAGCAGATTTCGTTCCTCCGCCCCGATGGTCAAGAAATGACCGAGCACGACCTGCAAAACCCGGACACCCGTTGCGTAGCCCTGTTTATCGACGGTATGCGGGTCGATGAGCAAACCGAAGACGGGCAGGACGTTGGCGATGAGCAGCTAATCTGGGTGCTGAACGCCTATTGGGAAGATATTCCGTTTATGCTGCCTAAAATCGGCCGGAAGAAATCGAACTGGAAAGTTGTCGTCGACACCTCGACGGGCGAGTTCAGCCCAGAGTGGAAACCCGTTACTGGTGGTCACGAATACACGATTCCCGCCCGTTCGTCGGTGCTGCTGAGCCTGAGTTAGGCCGCGCAGATTTTTCATCACACAACAAAAAGCCGCTGGCAATGCTGCCAGCGGCTTTTTGTTGTGTGAGATTGTCTAGGAAAGGTTATTCTGATCAAGAACATGCTTTTTGTCATCCTGAGCCTGCGAAGGATCTTCGGTAACAGGCGGTTTTTCTTCCTCATAGCGAAGATCCTTCGCAGGCTCAGGATGACAAAAAGCATCCCCCCAGCATTTATTTTCTCATTACCCACTCCTGCCGTTGAAGGGGCGCATCCTGAATGGCGCGGTACAATTCGTCATCGCTCTGGTACACGACCTGTTCAACGATGAATGTTTCCACGTGTACCGCAAACGTATCGTCAGCGAATGGCCACGGGTCGAGGCACAGTGTATCGTCGCTGCGCTGACTGATGAAATACGTCGAGCCATCGGGCCCCACACTGATTTCCAGTTTGCGGCCGTTCATGGGTACCTGCTGCTGACATAGAATGAGCGACAGCGCATCGCACCACTGCACAAAGTCATACGCATACTGGGCAGCTTTTTTGGTAGCTCCGTACTCCTTTCGCCATTTCGCCTGATTGGTAGTTTGCTGGTCGAGAAATTCGTCGAGGGCTTTGTCGGTGCCCCGCTTTTCGTGGTACAGAAACGTCGTGTGCATCGACGCCATCAGCGCGTTCCAGCGGCTTTTCTGCAAGGCCACGTCGATCAGGTTGCGGCACTGCTCAACGGAGTACTCAAGAATCTTGAAATCGAGCGGTGTGCCAGCCGCCGTAAGGTGGCTCCGGCCTGACCAGCCGGGCTGTCCGTCGTCGTGCTCGGTCAGCGCAATTAATGTTTCGGCCCAGAAATCAGGGCGTTTGTCGGTAGCCCAGTGCATCGCCAGGTCAAACGCCAGCAGCCCGTGTGCTGGCTGATTGATGAGCTGCCAGCCAGTATCAACTTGTCGTACAATCATTTTTGGTAAGAGGAATAAAAAAAGCAGGGACCGTATTTCAAGTCCCTGCTTCTTATAGATCTATAATCAACAACAGCCAGTCGTTGGAAGAGTAACTAGTTGTACACCTTTTCGTTTTCGCCCATGTCGGGTGGTGTCCCGGTGATTGCTCCGCTTACCATCTGAAACAAACGAACGATACGGCTCGAATTAGAGTCCCAGTATTCAGCCATCTCGGTATTTACCTTCAACAGCGTCAGTTCGGGATCTTCTTTGCCCGCCGGAAACCAAGGTTTCGCTTCAGCGGTCCAGTATTCGTTGATTTTCGCCCGGTCGTCTACCTCAGTTGCGGTCCCCGATACCGATACATACGTCGAGTTGTCGGTGTCGGCAAACGCGATGTTCACCCGGCTATCGTTGTCTTCGATCTGATCGACTTTGGGAGATGATTTCTTGGTAAAGAACCACAGCGAGCCGTCTGCATCCGTGTGAATAACAGCCATCGGCCGACTAACCAGATTCTTCTGCTCGTCGACGGTTGTCATCATCGCGATGTGAATATCCTTGATGAGGTCGAGAACCTTCTCTATTGATTTTGGGTCTTGCGTTGTTGTGCTCATAACCTATGGTAGCAAACTTAGTATAGTGTATTAAACAAGCCTCGAATCGACTTGTTTGATCTAGGCCCGATAAACACTGACGGGCAGCGTAATTCCGTAACACACGACGGACGACTTTGCAGGCGCGAACTGATCGGGTACCATATGCTGGTCAACCACGGTCTGACAGCACCGCCGGGCCTGCACACAGCTGTCGATCAGCGGCTGTGCCGACGGTTCAGCAGAAAACGTTAACTGGCGCAACAAACTCTCACAGGCACGGATGCACAGTTTTGCGACGGAAGCGCTCTTCTCTGTTTTGTGGCTAATGAGCACCGACATCTGTCGGCACAGCTCGGCGCAGTCTATACCCAGAACGATCGTTTCGCTGCACAGATCGGCGTTATGCCGGTTGCTTAGAACAAACTCCCGACATTGGACAGCGCACTGAAGCAGCGAGTCGTGTATGGCTGCTTGATTGATCATAAGGCTGAATGCTGAGCAGTTGAAAACGCTTTGTCGGATACGTGAGACGCTTCCCGCGCCCACCGCCGGGCCTCCGCGACACTGTCGTGTACTGCCTGTTGCTTGTCAATACGACCTTGCACCAACAGCTGATTGGCAAGTTCGATTGCTTTTGCCCGCGTCGTCGGGTTGAGCGAGCGCATGGCTGCCGGGAAGTGTGTTGGTGTCCACATAGTCGTAGCTGAACTGATCATACGTTCAACAGGTCTATTTCTATGCCATCTCTATCATATAGCTACCCTTACAACCCATATTTGTATCACAATACTTTGTATAACAACCATTTACACGTTTTTTGCTTTATAATTCGGTAGCTTCACCCGCAGGCAGCCGCTGTACCGTAGCTGTGTGGTGTGTAAAAAATTACTCAGTGGGAACAATATAATTCCACAAAAAAGGTCGGCTCAGAACAGGCCGACCTTTTTACAGGCGAAACTAATCGCGTTGACGCTAGCGCGGAAACGTCAGCCGGAACGTCGTACCGACGCCAACTTCGCTCTCTACGTCGATTGTACCCTTGTGGCTACTGACAATGTTTTGCGTAGCCGTCAGCCCCAGTCCCATTCCACCGGACTTGCCCGTAAAGAATGGGTCGAACAGCCGCTGCCGGACTGTGGGACTGATACCTCCCCCGTTATCCGTTATCTGCACAAACACCTTATTGCCCTCCGTAGTCCCTGTCCGGACGGTCAGAATACCTTTGCCCTCTTCCATTGCTTCGACCGCGTTGACCAGCAAATTCAGGATGGCCGTTTTTATCTGCTCACGATCGAGCAGTAGCTGACAGTTCTCATTGGAATAGCTTGTTTCCAGCCGCATCCGTTTGAGTTTTATCCGGTCATTGACCATCTGCACCGTCGACCGGACAACCTCGTTCAAATCCTGCCGTCGGCGCTCCGGTTCGCGCGGCTTCGACGAATTCAACATTTCGGTGATCAGCTGCCCAATCCGATCGACGTTTCTGCCGATGATGTCGGTAAACATCGTCACGTATTCGTCGTCCGTCTGCAACTCGTCTTTGAGCTGCTCCAGCGCCAGGCTTAGATTGGTCAGCGGATTCCGAACTTCGTGGGCGATACTCCGGGCAATTTTGCCGGTCATGCTAAGTTTTTCAGCCAGAATAAGGTCATGCTGCGCTTTCTTCTGCTCCGTGATGTCACGCACGATACCCTGGAACCACTCGGGCCGCCCCGGCTGTCATCGACCGCCCAGAGAGAAACCTGACAGATACGCTTGCGGCCTTCCCGCGTCAGCAGAATCGCTTCAAAATCTTTGATCTGTCCGTGCTCCCGGACGTTGAAACGCAGCTCGCGCAGGCAGTTCAGGTCGGCAAACAGCCGGGCGGGATTCATCACCTGTAGGTGTTCGCGGGTGTAACCCAGTAGCTGCTCCACCGAGGAGTTGGCATCCTGAAACCGCAGGTCGTTGTCGATTACGAAAATGGCGTCGATCGATCGTTCAAACAGCGACCGGTACTTGTTTTCCTTATCGGCCACTTCCGACAGCACGTTTGCCTGCCGGATTGCGTAGCGGATGCTGCGACCCAGCAACTGCGCGTCGATGCGACCTTTCACCAGGTAATCGGCGGCTCCCATCTCCAGCGCCGACTGATCGACGGTCAGGTCATCCTGTCCGGTCAGCAAAATCATAGGCGCGCGGCATCCCATCTGCGACGCTTCCTGGATCAGATTTATACCCGTGTGCGATCCAAGCCGGTAGTCGATCAGGTACACGTCGTGCTTCCCGGCCAGGATCATCTCGATAGCCCGTTCGTAGCTATCGACCCAGTCGAGCCGGATGTTGGCGTTCTCGCGCGACGATACCAATGCCCGAGTCAGCATATAGTCGTCTTCGTCGTCCTCGACGAGCAGAACGTTGATTTTTGATTGTTTTACGGGTGCGTCAAGCAGAGAGTCATTAGTCATCGTAGGCAGTAAAATGGTAACCGATGGATCGTATAAGCTGGTCTGACTAAGGTAACCTGACGATATCCATCCAGTAAACTTTTAATGCACTGATCATTTCAACCAGTTTGCTGAAGTGGAATGGTTTGGTAACGAAGGAGTTTACACCAAGATTATAGGATTTAGCGACGTCTTCATCAGCCGCCGATGTGGTCATCACGATCACCGGCAACCGACGCATGTTGCTGTCTTCCTTTATTTCTTTTAACGCTTGAAAGCCATTTTTTCGTGGCATGTTCAGATCGAGAATAAGCAAGTTCGGCCAGGGGGCGTTCTCTGCGGTGTAGATACCCCGACGGTTGAGGTAGTTCATCAGGTCTTCGCCGTCGTTAACGAAGTGAATGGACTGCGTATAACCACATTTTCGCATGGCCTGCTCCAGAAACATCCGGTCGTCCTGATCGTCGTCTGCAATCAGAATTGTTGTCACTTTACGATCCATGAGTTTCAGTTAAGAATAAGTACGGTTTACGGGTAGGGCATTCTCAGACAGGCTATTGCGATGATCTGTAGCCAACGCATTTGCTTTCGAGCGATCCTATCTCAAAAGTAGCTGAAACAGCTTGACAATCACTGATGGGTCCCATTAATTATCATACATCACTGCGGTAAGCTACTATAGGTATTTTACAGTCTGGTCGGCACGATTTTCGGCACCGTGTGTCGCAACCCGTTATATGTCAACCAATCGGCCTGCGGTAATGTTACTTTTTCTTCCCCATTGTGTGGAGTTCCGTCCGCAATCGGTAGTCACCGCGCCACCCGGCCCACCCGTGCCGGGCAGACTCTGGTTAGTTGATAGACAGTCAATAAGGGTAATTCTGCTGGCTGTGGCACGATATTACAAGGCATGACGCCACACGGAACGTGTTTCCGGTTGGTAAATCGAACCATGTTATGAAATTTTCCACCAGGCTAATCGCAGCTACACTCCTCGCAACAAGTGCTCTTTGTCTGACCAATACCGATACACTCGCACAGGGTACAACCCGTATCGGTGTAAAGGGTGGTTTGAACGCCAGTTCGCTGTTTTATGACAGTCAGGGCGTATCAAACAAGAACGAACGCATCGGCTTTCACCTGGGCGTATTTGCACAGGCACCCCTTGGCGAATTTCTGGCCATTCAGCCCGAATTACTTTACACCACCAAAGGCGCATCGGCCGACTACAATGTGCTGGGCCTGAATGGTCGTAATACATTCCGGCTCAACTACGCCGAGCTTCCCGTTCTGCTCACGTTTAAGCTGGGGCAGGCCGTCGAACTACAGGCTGGCCCGTATGCTGCCTATCTGATCAACTCCAACGTAAACTCGAACGGGTCGTTTGGTACGGGCACTTCAGGCATCAACGCCGACAACTTCAACCGGTTCGACTACGGCTTGGCCGGTGGCTTGAACTTCTACTTCGGGAAGGCGTTCATCGGTGCCCGCTACGGTCAGGGTCTGCAAAAGATCGCGAACAGCGGAGCAGCTTCTACCCTGCTGGGCAATGCCAAGAACTCCGTCGGTATGTTATCGGTCGGGTTCAGCATCAATTAACGAAGTACCGTATGTGTATATACGAACAAAGCCCGGCCAATGCCGGGCTTTGTTCGTATGGGTAGTAACCTTTACTGATTACAGATGAATATCGTAGGCTTTCAGCTTGTTGTACAGCGTTTTCCGATCGATGTTTAACACCTCGGCGGCTTTCGTTTTGTTGTAGCCGGTCTTTTCCAGAACCTTCAGGATAGCCGCCCGTTCCGCATTCTCCGAAACCGATTTAAGGTTAGCCCCCGGTTGGCCATTCGGTGCCCCCGCCGACCGGACTGCATCGACACCCATCGGCGCGCTGACGCCCGTATCTTCCGTTGTCAGGTACTGAGGAGAGATGATTTCGCGCGGCAGTACGTCGGTTTCGATCACATCACCCTGCGTCAGCAACACCGACCGTTTGATTACGTTTTGCAGTTCGCGCAGGTTGCCATGCCAGAAGTAATCTTTCAGTTTCTCGCGGGCAGCTTCGTCAAAACCGCTGATATTTTTCTCCAGCTGACGATTGGCCAGATCGAGGAAGTGATCAGCGAAGATCATGATATCAGCTTTTCTATCGCGCAGGGGCGACAGATGAATCTCAAATTCATCGATCCGGTGATAGATATCTTCCCGGAAGCGACCCTGCCGGACAGCGTCGCGCAGGTCTTCGTTGGTAGCGGCAATAATCCGTACATCGACCGCTATATCCTGGTTAGAACCAATCCGGCGAATCTTACGCTCTTGTAACACGCGCAGCAACTTGATCTGGTTGTCGTACGACAGATTGCCGATCTCGTCGAGGAAAAGTGTGCCTCCGTTGGCGTATTCAAAGCTACCCGCCTTGTCGGACATCGCACCGGTAAACGACCCTTTTACATGCCCGAACAGTTCGCTCCCCGCCAGATCCTTGCTCAACGCGCCACAGTCAATGGCGACAAACGGTTTGTCGGCCCGTTTGCTACGCAAGTGAATGGCGTTGGCCACAAACTCCTTACCGGTACCCGTTTCACCCGTAATAATCACCGACATATCGGTCGGGGCAATCAGGTCAATGTGTTTCTGAAGCTGTTCAGCCACCCGGCTTTTACCAAAGATAAAGCGTTTGCCATCGGTCGTGGCACTGGCCTTGCCGCTAGTTGACTTAGCAGCCGAACGCGCAGCCGGTTGGCCGTCGCTCGCTGTTTGCTGCTTGAGCGTCTGCGCGCGCCGTTCAAGGGCACTTTTTATGGTCAGCAGAATTTCATCGGGGTACAGTGGCTTTGTTACGTAGTCGTAAGCACCATGCTTAACACTCTGCACAGCGATACGAACGTCTGAATAACCGGTGATGATGATGACAGCCGTAGCCGGATTGAGCACCTTGATTCGGCGAAGCATTTCCAACCCGTCGATATCAGGCAGCTTGAAATCACAGATTACCAGTTCAAAAGCCTCTTTTCGCAGTAACGTCAGACCATCTTCTCCCCGCTGAACCGATGCTGTTTTATACCCCTGTTTGCTCAGAAACCGCTCGAGCAACAGACAGATATCATGATTATCGTCAACGATCAGAATTTTTTCCATGAAAGAGAAACCCGCCGGTTTATGTAGCCGGTAACAGGTAACGGATACTGCCTGTCAGGATTGGCAGGCTGGTTTTCCGTTGTCAACAAAGATACTTAAACCTGTGTGCTTTGCAAAGCCTTCTCAACCGACAGCCGGGTGAATGGTTTGCCCACAAAAAAGTCGGCCCCCTGCTCCTCCGCACGGCGCCGTTCAGCCTGCCCGTCGAAGGCGCTGATCATGATAACACGGGCATTCACCTGGTCTTCGCGAATCACCGGCAGCAAGTCGAAGCCCAGTCCGTCGGGAAGGTTTAAGTCCAGAAAAATCGCGTCGTATTGTTGAGTTGACAGGCACTGACGACCTTCTTCGATGAACTGAGCACAGGTTGGAATGTATCCTAGCTTGCGCAGCAAGCCCGAAAGCAGCAGACAGATATCCGATTCGTCATCTATTATCAGAACCCGCTTCGTTGCAGCATTGGCGGATTTTATAGGGGTCGTCAGCGGTTGTGGACCGACATTCGTTCGCATCATCATACTTACCATTAGCGTGTGGTTGTTTTTCCAACCTGACTACATCCCCTATAATTCTATGCCGGGTTTGTCATTTAACCGTCCTTTTCGTTGATAAAAGCCTCTCCGACCATTAATAATGAGTAATACTGAATTTTCGGTCATCAGTCCATATACGCAAACCGGCCAGGCCCTGTTACCGAGCGGTTAGCGCCGTGTGCTTTTTCTACACTAATTCCACAACCGTAGAAAAAAGTCTACACAACGTCCACGTATCCCAATGTGGCTATTAGCTCCATAAACAGGCACACAACGCTGTTTATAGACTCATTTACAGTAGTATGCGGGATACCATTTATCCGGATAACGTATAGGGATACTCTGGCACAACTTTTTCTAGTTAGATAGCAACGAGACACTTCTGATTTACTCAATTTGAAACGTCATGGGAAATTTGTTGTACACAATAGCCGTAGTGCTGATCATCATTTGGTTACTCGGCTTTTTGGGTTTCAACAGTTTCGGTCTTGGCGGTTTGATTCACATACTTCTGGTGATTGCAGTAATTGCCATCGTCCTACGCCTTATACAAGGGCGTGGCGTTTGATAAAAACGAATTGTTCTGTCGAATTACGACACACAGATATAGCTAGTTTCGGAACCTTATGTTCGAAAACAGCATTTAGACTTTAGGTTAAGTACAAGTTACGGTGGGTACGGAATCCCTACGCCAATTTGAGCGTAGGGATTTTTATTTTTTCGGCCCCCACCAACCGCTTTGCTACACAATCTGATCTTATTTATCAGGTTACATTTTATCATTTATCCGACTCATCCTGCGTAATGCGGTGTAGAGCGGACTGAGGAATTATTAGGCAGATATGGGGAATTTTATCCTCGTCGTAGCTGGTCAACAATCGCCTACAATTACCAAATAAACATCTGAATATCAGTATTTTATCAGAAAATCAAAAACATTGGTATCAATTTATCTATTTATAGACTGAAATTATTCACTCACTAAATCATAAAAAAATGAGATCGTTACCCGGAATCTTGGTAGGACTGGCCGTTGGTGCTGTTGTTGGTATTTTGTTGGCTCCTGAAAGCGGCAAGAAAACGCGGAAGCGTATCTCGTCGGAGTCAGATTCATTCTTCAGCGATTTGCAGGATCAACTGCAAGACGGTCTTGACAGCATCAAGAGTCAGTACAATGATTTCGTCGATCAGGCCGGTTCTAAGTCGAAAGATGTTGCCGACGAACTGAAGCGTAAGGTAAAATATTGATTCAACCTAGTAACCGTCAAAGCAGGGAAATCATGAGAAGCACGAGAGATTTTTTCACAGGTATCATTACGGGTGTTGTTATCGGTTTGTTGACAGCCCCCCGCAGCGGTAAAGAAACACGCGAGAAACTGGTCGATGAAGCTAACAAGCGTAGCGAAGGGCTGAAAGATCAGTGGGATAAAGGCGTTGCTCAGGCGAAAGAAGGCTACGAGCAGGTAAAAACACAGGTTAACCAGTACACCGATCAGGCGAAGACGCAGGTTAACCAATACGCGGACCAGGCGAAATCGCAGTTCAACGCGGCCAAAAGCGACGCGCAGAACCAGTTTGAGAAAGACAAATCGGTCTACAACGACAAAGTAGACGATCTGGCTGACAGCGCGAAAGAAGGCGTCGACAAGGCTAAAGATTCCTTGAAGGCAAGCTAGAATAGATTAGTCAAGTGAAGTATAGTGAGCCCGTCAACGTGAGTTGGCGGGCTCTTTTGTGTTTCCTGTCCTTTAATATACTTTTAATTCTTGCTTAAGTAATATTTAAGAACTGTTAGGCACATTTGTGGCTGGCTTGGTAGCCACCCGTAAACGCACTACTGATGTTGCTCCGCTTAACTTCACCGATTTATCGATTCATATTGCCCAAAAACTCATCGTTGAGTTCGTGGCTCTCCTGCGTGGTGCTTGGGGCCTTTTTAAGTGCCTGCGGCTCATCAGCCACACCCGAGCAAGCCAACAGGCCAGCCAGAAAACATCTTGATCTGTTGCGTTCAGCTACACTGGATACGGCCCGGCTGGAGCGGACAAACAACGAACTTAGCCTGACGGGCAAGGTGTCGTTCAATCAGGATCAGGTCGTTAAGGTGTTTCCGCTGGTGGGTGGTCATATCGAAGCGTTGCGGGTTGATCTGGGCGATTACGTCAAAAAAGGACAGGTACTGGCCATAATCCGGTCGGGAGATCTGGCCGACCTGGAACAGGCCGCCGTGACGGCGCGTGGCGAACTGGCCGTAGCGCAGAAAAATATGCAGGTAACGGAGGGCATGAACAAGGCCGGATTTAGTTCGGAGCGCGATCTGGTAGCGAGTCGGGAACAGTTGCAGGCAGCCAAGGGTGAAGTAAACCGGGTTACTGAGCGACGTCGGATTCTGGGTGGCAGCGGGTCTTCGTACGTCGTGAAAGCACCGATGAGCGGGTTCATTGTTGAAAAATCAGCTTCGGCCGGTATGGAACTCCGCTCCGACGATCCCGAAAATCTGTTCACTATCTCGAACCTCGACCGGGTATGGGTACTGGCCAACGTCTATGAGTCCGACCTGTCGCACGTGCACGAAGGCGACCCCGCTCTGATTACGACGATCTCGTATCCTGACAAAGTGTTCAAAGGCCATATCGACAAGATTTTCAACGTGCTGGACCCCGGCAGTAAGACCATGAAAGTCCGGGTAACGCTTGATAACGCCGACTACCGCCTGAAACCCGAAATGTTTGCCAACGTCAATGTGACGTATGCCGGCAAAGATGAGCGGGTAACGATTCCGGCCGGGGCGGTTGTGTTCGACAAAAACCGCAATTACGTCGTCACCGTCGACCGGCAGCACAATCCCGTTGTCCGGGAGGTAAGCCTTTACCGCACGGTAGGCGATAAAACGTACCTGACGGGTGGCCTGGCCCCCGGCGACCGCGTCGTCAGCCGGAATCAGCTGCTGATTTACAACGCCCTGGGTAACTAAGCCCTCCTATTTCGCCGTACATGAACAAGTTTATCAAGGGCATTCTGTCGTTTTCGCTGAAGAATAAGTTTTTCATCTTTTTCCTGACATTTCTGGCGGTCGTAGCGGGGGTTATCAGTTACCGCAACACGCCCATCGAAGCCTTCCCCGACGTTACCAACACGCAGATCACGCTGATTACCCAGTGGCCGGGCCGGTCGGCGGAAGAGGTCGAAAAATTTGTAACCATCCCCATTGAAATTGGCCTGAACCCCGTTCAGCGACGCACCGATATCCGGTCGACTTCGTTGTTCGGGCTGTCCGTCGTTAAAATTATTTTTGATGACGGGGTCGATGATACGTTTGCCCGGCAGCAGGTCAACAACCTGCTCAATGGTATCGAACTGCCCGAAGACATCCGGCCCGACGTACAGCCCCCCTACGGCCCAACGGGGGAAATCTTCCGCTATACACTCAGCTCCCCCACCCGCAATTCGCGCGAGCTGAAAACATTGCAGGACTGGGTGATCGAACGGCAGTTGAAAGGTGTGCCGGGCGTGGCCGACGTCGTTAGCTTCGGCGGTGAAGTAAAAACCTACGAAATCTCGCTCGACCCCCGCCGGCTGATCGATTACGACATTACCCCGCTCGAACTTTACAAGGCTGTCGCAGCCTCAAACGTCAATGTCGGGGGCGACGTGATCAACAAAAACTCGCAGGCTTACGTCGTGCGCGGCATTGGTCTGCTCCGCAATCAGCGCGATATCGAAAGCATTATCATCAAGAACGTCAACGGTACGCCAATCATGGTTGGCAATGTGGCGCAGGTGTCGGAGTCGGCCCTACCCCGGCTGGGACAGGCCGGGCGCGGCCCTACCGACGACGTAGTGGAATGCATCGTGATTATGCGGAAGGGCGAAAACCCCAGCGAAGTTATTCAGCGCGTCAAAACCAAAATTACGGACCTCAACGAGCAGGTGCTTCCCGGCGACGTGCAGATCGACACGTTTTACAACCGCGAAACCCTGATCGACTTCTCTACTCATACGGTTACGCACAACTTGATCGAAGGGATTATTTTCGTGACGGTAATCGTCTTTCTGTTCATGGCCGACTGGCGCACAACGCTGACCGTGTCGATTGTGATTCCGCTGGCGTTGCTGTTCGCGTTTATCTGTCTGCGGCTCAAAGGTATGTCGGCCAACCTGCTCAGCATGGGTGCTATTGACTTCGGCATCATCGTAGACGGAGCCGTGGTCATGGTCGAGGGTATTTTTGTGACGATGGACGAACTGGCGCACCGGGTTGGTATGGCGCGGTTCAACCGGCTGGCCAAGATGGGCGTACTGCGCCGGACGGGTACAGAAATGGGGAAGGCCATATTCTTTTCCAAACTCATTATCATCACCTGTCTGATCCCCATCTTTTCATTCCAGAAAGTTGAAGGCAAACTATTTTCTCCCCTTGCCTGGACACTGGGCTTTGCCTTGCTGGGTGCGCTGATTTTTACCCTGACGCTCGTACCCGTACTGGCCAGTATTCTGCTACAGAAAAACGTACGCGAGAAGCACAATCCGTTCGTGAATTTTATCACGAAATGGTCGACCCGAATTTTCACGTTCACGTTTTCACATCGGCGTACTAGCCTGATTGCAACCGCCTTAATCGTCGTTGTTGGTCTGGCAGGCTTCCCCCTACTGGGAACCGAGTTTTTGCCGGAACTGAACGAAGGTTCGATCTACGTGCGGGCGACAATGCCGATGAGTATTTCCTTACCGGAATCGGTGCAGGAAACGATTCAGATGCGGCAGATTTTTCGGCAATTTCCCGAAGTAAAAGGTGTAATTTCCCAGACAGGTCGCCCCAACGACGGTACCGACCCAACCGGGTTTTATAACATTGAATTTCTGGTTGATATTTATCCGCAGGAGGAGTGGAAAAGTAAGCTCACGAAGGAAGAACTTATTGATCAGATGCAGGATAAACTGCGCATATTCCCGGGGGTTAATTTCGGATTTTCGCAGCCCATCATGGATAACGTCGAGGAGGCTGTGTCGGGGGTAAAAGGCTCGATTGCCGTCAAGATTTACGGTCCCGATCAGACCATTCTGGAAAACAAAGCCTACGAAGTCAGGAAGCAGCTCGCCCGCGTGCAGGGCATTGACGATCTGGGCGTTATCCGTACAACTGGTCAGCCCGAAATGCGTATCGAACTCGACGAACGTAAGATCGCGCTGTATGGCGTCGACAAGGCCGATGCCGAAGCGGTTGTGGAGATGGCTATCGGCGGCAAGGCGGCCACGCAGATCTACGAAGGTGAACGCCGGTTTGACCTGCGTATTCGTTACGAGCAGCCATTCCGGTCGGGTGAACAGCAGATCAGCCGCTTGATGGTGCCTACCCAGAATAATTCCATGATTCCGATCAAGGAGATCGCTAATGTGTACACGCAGACGGGCCCGGTACTGATTTTTAGGGAAGGCAGTCAGCGGTACGGAGCCGTCAAGTTTTCGGTTCGGGGCCGCGATATGGGCGGGGCGGTAGCCGAAGCGCAGCAAAACGTGCAGGAGCACGTGCAGCTGCCGCCGGGTTACACCATTAAATGGGCGGGCGATTTTGAGAATCAGCAACGGGCCACGCTACGCCTTGAGCAGGTTGTGCCGATCAGCCTGCTGGCCATTTTCTTTATCCTGTTTGTGCTGTTCGGCAACGTGAAAGATGCGGGACTGGTGCTGGTCAACGTACCGTTTGCCATCATCGGCGGCATCGCGGCCCTGCTCGTCACCCACGTCAACTTCAGCATCTCGGCCGGTATCGGGTTTATCGCGCTGTTTGGTATCTGCATTCAGAACGGCGTCATCCTGATCTCGGTATTCAAGAAAAACCTGCACAACCGGCTGTCACTCAACGAATCGATCAGGCAGGGTGTTATTTCGCGCATCCGCCCGGTGGTGATGACCGCCATGATGGCCGGCATTGGCCTGATTCCAGCCGCCCTTTCGCACGGTATCGGGTCGGAGACAGCGCGCCCGCTGGCGATCGTCGTAATTGGTGGTTTGATTACGGCTACTCTGCTAACGCTGTTCATTTTCCCGCTCATATTCTATTCGTTTTATCGCGGTAAGTTTCTGGATTTATAATCGGTTGCGGTATACGTTTCTATACGCTCACCGCGTTAGTAATATAGATTGTTTAGTCTAGCTCGAAGGAGTTACAACTCATACAGACTTTTGATCAATTTTGAACTTAAGGAAGCTTTGACTAGTTTAGCAATTAATCCTTTACAAAGGGAAGGTTGAACAATCGGGACAATAGGTCTATCTGGCTTATTTCCCGAAATGGTGTGGATAGAAGCGGAAAGCCGCCCCGATCTTCGGAGCGGCTTTTTTGTACCTGTTCCGCAACGTATATACACATGTTGTATGCGTCTCTAACCGCCGTTTTTAAAAGGTAGTTAAAAGGTGCCGTAAACTAATGTGATAGCTGCGCGTTTTCAGTAATATGCCCCACAATTGTTTATACTAGATTATGAAAATACTGGTCGTTGAAGATGAGCCAAAGCTGGCGTCGTTTGTAAAAAAAGGTCTGGAAGAACAGTCATGCCAAGTCGACGTGGCTTACGACGGTCAGATGGGGCGTAACATGGCGCTCAGTAATCCATACGACGTTATCATACTTGACGTAAACCTGCCGAAGCTGAATGGTTTCGACGTAGTACAGTCGATACGACAGGAAAAGAATCACACACCCGTACTGATGCTAACAGCAATGGGCTCGGTCGACGATAAACTGACGGGTTTCGAGTCGGGTGCTGATGATTATCTGGTCAAACCGTTCGAGTTTCGCGAACTGATGGCCCGGCTACGAGCGCTCACCAAGCGCAGCAGCGAAAACGGAATTCAGGCCAACGTGCTGAAAGTAGCCGACCTGGAGCTTGACCTGAACGAGAAGATTGCCCGCCGGGATAGCCGCCGGATCGAACTGACGGCTAAGGAGTTTGGCCTGCTTGAATATCTGATGCGTAATCGGGGACGGGTTGTATCGCGGATCGACATTGCCGAGAAAGTGTGGGACATCCATTTCGACACCGGCACCAACGTTATCGACGTCTACGTAAACTTCCTTCGGAAGAAAATCGACAAAGATTTTCCACAAAAGCTGATTCATACCGTAATTGGTATGGGGTACATGCTGAAAGATGAATAGCACCGGGGCTATTTCTGTCGCCAGCACCGTATGCCTCACTTCATGAACATCCGCGTTCGTCTAACATTGCTGTTCGGCTTGCTGGTAGGGTCTATCCTGTTGCTGTTTTCGGTGTCTGTCTATTACCTATACAGTCAGTTCAGAGAGCAGGAATTTCAGAAACGACTTCAGGAGCTGGCAACGACAACGGTTCGTCTGCGAAATGATGCGGGCGAAGTAGCCGCAGCCGACCTGCCTATTCTGGCTGCCGAACAGGTTACTATCTACGACGATAAAGGAAAGATTTTATACAGCCGGGGAAAGCCGTCGGGTCGGTATGCGTTCACGCCGGCTTTCTTCCGGCAGGTACTTCTGGGGGAAACCCCGTATGTCAGGCAGGGCGATCGGGAAACGGTGGGCGTCCGCTATACCAATGCCAGCAACAGTGGCCGAATTTCGATCTCGGTCGCATCGGCGTACGACCGGTATGGCTTCTCCAAGCTTGAACGACTTCGTAATATTCTGCTGTTTGGAGGCTTGCTCTGTCTGGTCATCGTTGCTATCGCCGGTTATCTGTTTGCCGCTGATGCCCTGCGTCCCGTGGCCGAACTGATCGATCAGGCCAACACGATTTCGGCAACCAATATTCACAAACGATTGCAAGTGGGTCGTCAGCGCGACGAGCTTGCCGATCTTGCCCGTACGTTCAACGAACTACTCAGTCGGCTGGAAAAGGCGTTTGTGTCGCAGAAAAGTTTCGTGTCCCATGCCTCGCATGAGCTGCGGACTCCCCTGACGGTTATGATGGGGCAAATCGAAGTCACCCGGCTCCAGCCCCGATCCGTTGCCGAGTACGAAACCGCAATCGACGGGCTGCTCGATGAAGTGCAGAATATGATTCGGCTGGTAAACGGACTCCTCGAACTGGCCCGCGCCAATACAGGCTTTCCCAACCTGCCCAAGCACGCGGTTCGGCTCGATGAGTTACTCTGGCAGGCGCAGAGCCAGCTTACGCACAAGAAGGCCGATTACCAGATCAATATCGATTTCGATGAGCTGCCCAACCAGGAAGACGATTTGGTAATCCTTGGCGATGAATCATTGCTACAGACTGCGTTTCAGAATCTGATGGAAAATGGGTGTAAATATTCACCCGACCATTCGGTCATGGTGCGGATCTCGTTTCTGTCGCAGCAAATTCAGGTGACGGTCAGTGATCAGGGCTACGGTATTCCCGCCAGCGACTTGCCGAGTATCTTCGAGCCGTTCTACCGCTCCGACTCAACCATGACAATCAGCGGCTATGGTATCGGCCTGGCCCTCACCAAGCGCATTATCGAAATTCATCAGGGCTCGATCGACGTGCATTCATCGCCCGGCAAAGGAACTACGTTCCGGGTTTGCTTGCCCAACAAATCGGTCAGCAGCGAATCAGCCACGCCCACTGCGACTGGCATCCGCGAGGGGATACCAGTCACCGATTCCTAACTTATAGCCGGCTGAGTAACAATCCGGCGCGTTCTCCGTTAGAAAAAGACTTCGCAATACCACCGAGTAGTGTTAGTTTTGGATTAAAAAATCAAAGAAACTTATGAGCTTGTACGATCAGGTATTCAGTCACAATAAAGAGTGGGTTCAGAAGCAATTGGATCTCGACCCCTCCTATTTTTCTGAAATGGCTAAAAATCAGACCCCCGATTTTCTGTATATCGGTTGTTCTGATAGCCGGGTGTCGCCAGACGCGTTTATGGGCACCAAGCCGGGCGACGTGTTTATTCACCGGAACATTGCCAACCTGGTACCAAACAACGATATCAGTTCGCTGGCCGTATTGCAATACGCTGTTGAGAGCCTGCAAGTAAAACACGTCATCGTGTGTGGGCACTATGGCTGCGGGGGCGTCAAAGCATCGGTATCGCACGAAGATTACGGGTACATGAACACCTGGCTGCGTAACATCCAGGACGTGTATCGTATTCACCGCGACGAACTTGATTCGATTGAAGACGCAGACGCCCGGCACCGGAAACTGGTCGAACTCAACGTCCGGGAGCAGTGCCTGAATGTGATGAAGCTGTCGTTTGTGCAGAAGCGGATGTTTGAAAGCAAAGACATCAAGGTTCACGGCTGGGTATATGACCTCGCCAACGGGCAACTCACCGACACGCAGGTATCCCTTGCCGACCTAGAGCCAAACCTGTCGATCTACCGTTTCAAAGAATCAACACTGGCTGCGTTATAAATCAGCAGAAGTGCCAATACAAAAAGGGCTTCCCATAATTGGGAAGCCCTTTTTGTATTGGCACCATGAAGAACTACTTGTCCATTTTCTTGGCGTCCTTCTTCATCTCTTTGTGCATTTTCTTCATGTCTTTGGCCGCTTCCGCCTTCGTGTCGTCGCCGGCACGCTTGGCGTCTTTCTTCATTTCTTTAGCTTCCTTCTTCATCTCTTTGTGCGCCTTTTTTGCATCATCCTGCGCAAAAGCAGCACCCGACATCATTACAACAGCGACCAAAGCAATCAGTGACTTTTTCATTAGAGTGTATGGTTTAAATCAGATTAATCTGTGTATTAACCCGGCTATCGCTGAAAATGTTGGGCGATATTTATTAAACCTGCTTTAACCTAGTTACCGCGCTTGGCCGGATTTTTTCGGGCTTTCACCGACGATGGCCCCGTCATGGTGCTGCTACGGGCATCGGTTGCAGTGGGCTGCGTTGGCGTTTTGGCAGCCTGTGTCTGTTCCATGGTGGTTCCTGTGCCGGCGGGTAGCCCGTCATAAGCGTTGGAAGCCGACTGATTTGACCGCTTTGCATCCATCTCTGACATAGTACCGCCGGTTTTGCTGGTTGACTTACTTTTTTTCGCGGGTTGTTGTGCCAACGCAGCTGAACTGAGCAGCAACGCGAGCGCAAACGAAACGAGTGGCGTTTTCATAGTGAGCGATTTAGGTTCGTTGTTATGATAACGCCACTCGTTGCCGGTGGTTTAAAAAATCAGACCAGAATCTATAGTGGTTATCTAGACAACCATGTCGAACTCTGAGGTCAGGTGAAACTGTACATCGGAGTTGTTCTGCTGATTCATGCGCAGCATCCAGTCCGATTCGGCCAGAAACACCGGCCGGTTGTCTTTGTCGTACGCAATTTGGTTGCCCTTCAGCCGGATAAACTCGGCCAGCTTCGACGGATCTTCGGAGGTAATCCAGCAAGCCTTAGTGTAGTTCAGACCCACCCAGCGACACTTGGCCCCGTATTCGTTTTCGAGCCGGTACTGAATAACTTCAAACTGAAGCTCACCCACCGTACCAACGATTTTCCGGTTACCAACTTCAAGCGTAAACAACTGCGCGACGCCCTCGTCGGTCAACTGCTGAATACCCTTGTCGAGCTGCTTCGCCTTCATCGGGTCGAGGTTGATAAGCTCTTTGAAAATTTCGGGCGAAAAGCTGGGAATACCCTGAAACTGTAGCTCCTCCCCTTCCGTCAGCGTATCGCCAATTTTGAACGTGCCGGTATCATACAACCCCACCACGTCGCCGGGGAAACCTTCTTCGACTACGCTTTTGCTATCGGCCATGAAACTGAACGGCGATGCGAAGCGCACATTTTTGTCGAGCCGGGTATGGTGGTAGAATTTACCCCGCTCAAACACGCCCGAACAAATCCGCAGAAACGCGATACGATCGCGGTGACGCGGGTCGAGGTTTGCGTGAATTTTAAAGACGAAACCGCTAAAGTTTTTCTCTTCCGGCAGCACCTCCCGCTTATCAGTCGGGCGGGCGATGGGTTCGGGTGAAATATCGCAGAACCCTTCGAGCAGCTCCTTCACGCCAAAGTTGTTGACCGCCGACCCGAAAAATACGGGGGCCAGTTTACCGTCGAGATACGCCTGCCGGTCGAACGCGTCGTACACGCCTTCGATCAGTTCGACGTCTTCCCGTAGCTGAGCTGCGTCGCGCTCACCCACTTTCTTATCGAGCATCGAATCGGCCAGCTCGATGGCCATTACGTCGTCTTCGACTTTCGTTTTGTTGACCTTGAAGAAATATAATTTTTTCTCGATCAGATTGTAAACACCTTTAAAGTCAGACCCCATATTGACCGGCCACGTCATCGGCCGAACGCGGATGTTCAGCTTCTCCTCCAATTCGTCGAGGAGGTCAAACGGGTTTCGCCCTTCGCGGTCCAGTTTATTGATGAAAATGATCACCGGCGTATCGCGCATGCGGCACACTTCCATGAGCCGCTCCGTCTGCTCTTCGACGCCTTTCACGCAGTCGATAACCAGAATAACACTGTCAACGGCCGTCAGCGTACGGTACGTATCTTCCGCGAAATCTTTGTGACCGGGCGTGTCGAGAATGTTTATCTTTAGATTGTCGTACTCGAACGTCATTACCGACGTAGCCACCGAGATGCCGCGCTGCTTCTCGATTTCCATAAAGTCGGACGTGGCCGTTTTCTTGATCTTGTTGGATTTGACGGCTCCAGCCGTCTGTATAGCCCCACCAAAAAGCAGCAGTTTTTCGGTAAGCGTCGTTTTACCAGCGTCGGGGTGGCTGATGATGGCGAAAGTCCGTCGACGAGCGGTTTCGGCCTGTATATTCGTTTGCATTATTCTCAGAATCAGGATGCAAAGATACGAAAAAGCAAAGACAGTTGCCCGGTCAACCACCGCTACAAAACGACAGGCCCGGCCATGAAAATACGGTCGGGCCTGTCGTGTCAATCAGAAAAAGTATGGCTGATTTGTGTGTACGGTACCCTAGTGGCGATGCGTTACCTTCTGCGGACGAGGTTTGTTGTACTGCCAACCGTTGGTTAGCGTACCCAGCAAAAGCCCAGCGAGTAGCGTTACGCCCAGCGTTGCGATGTAGATTAGTAGATGATAGGTTTCAGGTTGGAGAGACATGTCTTTAGTTCGGATTACGGGGTTCAGACGCATTCTACCAAGCCTGGTAACAACATAGTCAGAATTTTTTACAAAAAAGCCCAAAGTAGCAGTGCCCAGCCCGCAATCAGCGCGACACCACCAAGTGGCGTAATAGCCCCCAGCCACGTAATACCCGTGAAACACAGGACGTAGAGCGAACCGGAAAAAATCAGCGTCCCGCCCAGAAACGAGTACCCCGCCCAGCCCAGCAGCCGGACAGCTGTCGGATTGCTACCCACCAGTTGTATCAGTATGCCCACCAGCACCAGCGCCAGCGCGTGGTAAAACTGGTATTTAACAGCCGTTTCAAACGTAGCCGCCCGCCCCGTCGACTCCAGCATTGCCCGCAGGGCGTGGGCTCCAAACGCACCAAGCGCAACACCTACTACACCCAAAATTGCCCCTGCCTGAATAAAGAACTTCATAATGATTGTCTGAATTATGGTTGTTCGGATTGTCTGAACTATGATTGACGCTGATTACGCTGATAGGCTGTGATTTCAAAAAAGAAAATCAGGGCAATCAAACAATCAGACGAATCATAGTTCAGACAATCAGCTTCTCGCACCGAAAATAGCGCTACCGACGCGTACCAGCGTGCTACCCTCTTCGACAGCAATCCGGTAGTCGCCACTCATGCCCATCGATAGTTCGCTGAACTGTACGTTGGCGGTCGAAAGCGTCGCCAGTTTGTCATACAGTTGTTTCAAGCCGCGAAACTCCTGCCGTATTTGCGTTTCGTCGTCGGTGTTCGTTGCTAACCCCATCAGCCCCACAATCCGGACGTTCTGCATAGCCCGCAACTCAGGTGAGCGAAGTAAGGTCTCAGCTTCGTCGGGGAGAAGACCAAATTTAGTTTCTTCGTCGGCGATGTGAATCTGAAGCAGGCAGTCGATAACGCGGTCATTTTTAGTTGCCTGCTTGTTCACCTCGTCCAGCAGTTTGAGACTGTCAATCGAATGAATCAGACTTACGAAGGGGGCAATATATTTGACCTTGTTGGTCTGCAAATGCCCGATCTGATGCCATTCAACGTCGGCAGGTAATTGCGGCTGTTTCTCAGCCATTTCCTGCACTTTGTTCTCCCCAAAGAGCCGGGCACCGGCGTCGTATGCTTCCTGTAGCATCGAGACCGGTTTGGTTTTCGTCACCGCAATCAGCCGGGCACGGCCTTCTATTTCCTGCTCAATCGTGTGTATACTAGCTGCAATCATGCGTATTTCCGGGCAGGTAAGCCCCTGTCCATTCGTTACTATTGTGCAAAGATAGGTTTGAGAACTACGCAGAATCCCGTAGTTTTTGGCCCGCTAAGGTATATTATCGGCGCAACGACAATAAGTAGCTATGTTCGCAGCGTTGTTGATGTCAATATTTTCACTACTTATCCTGACAACCTTCCTATGGAATCAAGACCCCGAACTCAGACTAACAACAGCCGCAGTTATCTGTTGGTTGCCCTGCTGGTGCTGGCTGCTCTGAACGTACTACTGCTTTACTTCTACTACCAGGAACACCAGCTCAACAAAAACAAGGATGCCACTATCGCAGCCAAGACGGAAGAAGTACTTGCCGTAAAAACCCGGCTCGACTCGATCTCCAATGAACTGGATGCTAAAATTGCCGAGATTCAGCGGCTGGGTGGTAGCGTTGATTCACTCATGAAAGTGAAGGCGCAGCTTGAAATCGACAAGCGGGAACTGCGGAACGTCACCAGTTTCAACAGCAAGAAATACGATCAGAAGATCAAAAATTACCAGTCGCTGCTGGCACAGAAAGACCAGGAAATCGCCCGACTGAAAGAAGAAAATGGGGTTCTGGTCGCCAGAAATGACTCGCTCAGCACCGAGAACAGTACGCTCCGCAATGAACGACAGAGTCTCAACGATTCAGTAAGCTCGTACTCGGCCCGTAACCGCGAATTAAACGAGAAAGTCACGATAGCAGCCGCCCTCCGGGCCGAGTCAATCAACGTAGACGCCATCAACCGGCGCGGCAAGGAGAAAGACGGCGGCAGCTACAAAGCCAAGCGCATTGAAAAAATAAAGGTGGCGGTAAAACTGGCTCCCAACGGACTGGCTCAGCAGAACGAGAAAGAGATGTACATGCGCATTCTGGACCCCAACGGTGCCGTCATCTCCGACATGGCAACGGGTTCCGGTGAATTCACTTACAACGGACAGGGCACGATCTACACCGCCAAACAATCCTTCACGTTCACCAACGACCGGCAGGAAATCGACTTCATATACGGGCGGGGGGCACAGCGTTTTTCAGAAGGTAAACACGTAGTCGAAGTGTACTGCGAGGGCTTCCGAATCGGCGAAGGCGAGTTTACGGTACGGTAGTTTGGAGTTGGAGAGTTATAGGGTTGTATGGTTATAAAGTTGGCTGACGTATACAATACCGGCGTCAGCCAACTTTATAACCATACAACCCTATAACTTTATAACTTTTGTTGTACCTTTGCGCCCTCATTTCAAACCAATTACACAATGTTTCCCAATAATTACGAAACGGTGTTCATTTTAACTCCCGTTTTATCTGATCTTCAGATGAAGGACGCCGTTGACAAGTTCCGTAATGTGCTGACCGAAAATGGCGCGGAACTGGTTCACGAAGAGAACATGGGTCTGCGTAAGCTGGCCTATCCAATTCAGCACAAAAACACGGGTTACTACCAACTCTTCGAGTTTAAGGCTCCCGGCACGATCATCGAGAAACTCAACACCGAGTATCTCCGTGATGAGCGCATTATCCGTCACCTGACGGTATCGCTCGACAAGCACGCCGTTGACTACAACGACCGTAAGCGCAACGGACTGGTGGGCAAGAAAAAACAAACCGAAAACGAGGCTAAGTAATCATGAGTCTGCAAAACGAATCTGTCTCGAAGACCGAGACCCGCAAAAAATACGACCGCTTTAAGAAAGCTGGTATCAAGTATATCGACTACAAAGACGGTAACTTCCTGCTGAAGCTCCTCAACGAGCAGGGCAAAATTCTGCCCCGCCGTCTGACCGGCACCAGCCTGAAAAACCAGCGCAAAGTGGCTCAGGCCGTCAAGCGCGCCCGTCACCTGGCCATCCTCCCATACGTAGGCGATTCACTGAAATAAAGTTGTAAAGTTATTGGGTTCTAAAGTTGTAGAGTTGGCTGACGCAAACGCTTTACAACGTTAAAACTATACGACTTTATAACTCGACAACCACTTTCTTAAAATGGACATCATTCTCAAAACCGATATCGCCGGTCTGGGCTATAAGAACGACACCGTTACGGTGAAGCCCGGTTACGGCCGCAATTATCTTATCCCGCAGGGATACGCCATGATGGCAACCGATTCGAACAAAAAGATCGTTGCTGAAAACATCCGTCAGGCGGCTCACAAAGCGGAGAAAATCAAGAACGACGCGCAGGCGATGGCCGATAACCTCGGCGATCTGACGCTGACGATCCCAGCTAAAGCGGGTGACAGCGGTAAGATCTTCGGCCGCGTAACTAACACGCAGGTAGCCGACGCACTACGCGAAAAAGGCTTCGACATCGACCGGAAGAAAATTACGATCGACGATATCAAGAACCTGGGTACCTACGAGGCATCGCTTGACCTGCATAAGGACGTGAAGCACAAGGTAAAAATCGACGTCGTTTCGGCTGAATAAGCACAACGAATCACCCCTATTGAACCGACCGGTTTGCTTATGGCAGGCCGGTCGGTTTTTTTGTATATTTGAGTAAAAACACACCATACCGTAATGGTAAACCTGGAGCAATTGATGGAGATTCCCAACCTGCCGCAACTCATCGAGCAGGCGCAACGGGCATTACGGGAGGAATCACGAAAGCGGAATGAGTTCTATGCGTGGCTCAAGGAGGATGTAAAAGCCGAGTTTATCAACGGCCACGTCGTCATGCAGTCGCCGGTCAAGGAGCGGCACTGGACAGCGGTTGGTAATATCCACAGCCTGTTACGCGCTTACGTCATCAAAAACAAACTGGGGCGGGTTGCGTCGGAGAAGGCGTTGATTACATTGAAGCGAAACGACTACGAACCAGACGTTTGCTTCTGGAAGCAGGAAAAAGCCGCGCAGTTTACGGCCGAACAGATGAAATTCCCGGCTCCGGATCTGGTGGTCGAGGTACTGTCGAAGGGTACAGCCCGCACGGATCGCGGTATCAAATTCACTGACTACGCAGCAAACGGAATCGCAGAATACTGGATCGTCAACCCCGGTAAGCGGTTCGTGGAACAATACACACTCGACGCTCAAACCGGCGAATATGCCCTCGTCGGAACAGTTATCGGTTCAGATGAATTAACCGCGCAGCAGGTAGCCGGTTTCCGTGTTCCCGTCTTGTCACTGTTCGACGAGGCTGCCAATATGCAGGCATTGTCAACCATTCTTTCCAATTAATAATCAGCTAATTAAACGACATAAAACTCTCTAAAAGCGGACCTAACCGGACCGCTTTTTTGTTGAATTAGTATGCAGTTTCACACCGAACTTACACCCGATTCATTGCCTTGCCAGCTTGATCTGAACAGCCGGATTGTTACGCTCGGCTCCTGCTTTGCCGATGTAATGGGTCAGCGATTACTCGACGCTAAACTGATGGTGTTGAACAACCCGTTTGGTACAATCTTCAACCCGGTATCGATCAGCAAGCTGGTTACGATGGCCCTGAGCGGTACGGCACCTGCTGAGAGCGGCTATCTGGAACGCGACGGGATCTGGTTTCACTATGATTTTCACTCGTCGCTCTGGGCGCACAGCCGTGATGAGCTGGAAACGAAGCTTGTACGGACACTGCAACAGACCGGAGATGCGCTCCGTAGGGCCGATTGCCTGTTGCTTACACTGGGGTCGGCGGTGGTGTATCGGCACAAGGCAACGGGCGAGGTAGTAGCCAATTGTCACAAGATGCCGGGGCAGTTATTCGAGAAATACCTGTACCAGATCGACCACCTGCGCGACTCGCTGACTACGCTGGTCAGACTATTGAGCCGGGCAAACCCGGCGCTGCGAATTGTGGTGACGGTTAGCCCAGTGCGGCACACGCGCGACACGCTGCCGCTCAATCAGGTTAGTAAGTCGATGCTGCGGGTGCTGGCTCATGAACTGACTAGCTGGCGAGACACCGTCCATTACTTTCCCGCCTACGAACTGATGATGGACGACCTGCGGGACTACCGTTTCTACGACGCCGATCTGATTCACCCTAATGCGCAGGCGCATGACTATATTTTTGGAAAGTTTGCGGAGAGCGCCTTTACTCCCGAACTTCGTGCGTTCGTCGCCGAGTGGCAACGTGTCCGGCAGGCACTCGACCATCGGCCACTGCATGGCGGCACAACCACCGCCGACCGGCAATTCCTGACTCAGCTGGTAGCCCGACTGGAAAAACTGGCTGAGCGCGTCGATACGTCGGCGGAACTGAGTGACGTACGCAGCCGTTTGCTGCGTATACAGGCAGGTTATCAAAACGAATTGAACACGCTGACTACCTGATGCGTAAGCAGCCCTGCTTTTTCTATTGTTATGTCTGATTATCGTTTACACAAAGACGCTGTTTTGCAGGCGTTGAGCACCGTCGAAGAGCCCGACCTGAAGCGCGACATTGTTTCGCTCAACATGGTGCGCGACGTTACGCTGGGTATCGACTCCGTGCGGTTTACTGTTGTACTGACTACCCCCGCCTGCCCGTTGCAGGAGGTGATTCGAAAGCGCTGCGAAGACGCCATCCATACGCATATCGGCCCGCAGATTACGGTGCAGGTCGACATGACGTCGGATGTAACGTCGACCCGTGTCAATGCGCCTACGCTGCCCGGTGTCAAGAATATTATCGCCGTGGCATCGGGAAAAGGGGGCGTGGGCAAGTCGACGGTTACGGCGAACTTGGCCGTGGCACTGCATAAGTCTGGCGCTAAAGTTGGCATCATCGACGCTGATATTTACGGCCCTTCAATGCCGACGATGTTCGGGGCGGAAGACATCCGGCCGCGCATTTTCCAGGTCGACGGGCAGAACCGGATGGAGCCGATTCAGCAGTTCGGCATCAAAATTATGTCGATGGGTTTTCTGGTTGATCCGGGTCAGGCAATTATCTGGCGGGGTACGATGGCGGGGCGGGCTCTGCAACAGTTCTTTTCCGACGCCGACTGGGGTGAACTCGATTATCTGTTGATCGACCTGCCACCGGGCACGGGCGACATTCACCTGACGCTGGTGCAGACGGTGCCGGTTACGGGTGCCATCATCGTGACAACTCCGCAGAAGGTGGCGCTGGCCGACGCCGTCAAAGGGCTGGCTATGTTTAAGCAACCGCAGATCAACGTGCCGGTGCTGGGTGTGGTGGAAAACATGTCGTACTTCACTCCCGCCGAACTGCCCGATCATCAGTATTTTATTTTCGGGAAAGGCGGTGGTCAGCAACTGGCCGATCAGTTTGGCGTACCGATGCTGGGGCAGATTCCGCTTGTGCAGAGCATCCGCGAAGCTGGCGACGATGGCCGGCCGGCATTCAGTGCCAGCGAACCAATCGTTGGCGAAGCGTTTCAGTCGGCCGCGCAGGCGCTGGCGCAGCAGGTCGCCATTCGCAACAGTGCTGTTGAACAGACAAAACGTGTAGTGGTTGCGTAAGTAGCCGCTGAATGATAAATTTACGGTAAATCACAGGACACAATGGAGACTGTAGTCAATCAAGACGAACTGATTACGAAAATAGATCGCGCCCTCGACAGCATGCGGCCTTACCTGGCAGCAGACGGCGGGAACGTGAAGGTTTTAGAAGTAACCAACGATGGCACCGTACGGCTGGAACTCATGGGTTCATGCGGCTCCTGCCCCATGTCGGCTATGACGTTCAAAGGCGGGCTGGAAGAAGCTATTCTGAAGGCTGTACCCGAAATCACGAGAGTAGAAGCTGTCAACATCACACCCGCGTTTTAACGGCTCATCCCATGACCGCGAAGGAACTAATCAACATAGACCCTGAGGTGATGGGTGGTACGCCCGTCTTTCGCGGTACGCGCGTACCGGTGCAGTCGCTTATCGATCATATCGAAGGAAACATACCCATCGAAGAATTCCTCGATGACTTCCCATCAGTTTCAAGGGATCAAGCTGTTTCGCTGCTTGAGGTAGCCCTTGCTTCTATCGTGAATGAAGCGAAGGGATGAAGATTCTATTGGATGAAAATGTACCGAAAAAGCTTCGTTTTCGATTAAAATCCAGACTTGGTGTGACTGAGGTTCAGACTGTTCGTGATATGGGCTGGACCGGACGAAAAAACGGGGAACTGCTTGGCTTATTAACGCTTAATGGTTTCAACCTACTGATTACCATTGATAAAAGTCTATACAAACAGCAGAATCTAGATAATTTTTCGGTGACTGTCGTGGTGCTTAACGTCAAGACGACTAGATACGAAGATATCCAACCTATTTTTAACCAGCTTTTCGATACCATTCTCTCCCCTCCGCCGGGCAAAGTGGTTATACTGACACCGCAATAAAAAGCCGTCTGCTCGTTTCAGACGGCTTTTTTTGTTTCTTTGCGCTGGTACAACTGACTGTTTACTCTGTGAAAATTGGTATCTTCTTCGGTGGCCCGGCGCGTGAGCGGGAAGTTTCGTACGCAGGTGGCCGCACCGCCCTGGCAAATCTTGATAAGGGCCTGTTTGAACCTGTCCTCGTGTTTGTCGACGGGCGGGGCCGATTCCGGCTTGTAGAGCCCGACTTTCTGCTGGGCAACTCCCTGCGCGATGTGCTGCCGCAGGATGAAACCGGCTTCTCGGTCTACGACGAATCGCGGCCGGTCGATCGCGTCGACGCAGCAATGCCCGAACTTCGCCCCGAACAGTTTCGTGAGCACTTCGACATGGTCTTTCTGGCGATGCACGGCCCTGACTGCGAAGATGGAGCCATTCAGGGGTTGCTGGAGTGGTACAAGATGCCCTACACGGGTCCGGGACTGGCGGGTTCGGCGGTCGGAATCAACAAGATTTTACAAAACGAGCTGATCGCGCTGGCGAATGGCCAACAGAAAAAGACGGCGACGATCAACCGCGACGCTTACGAACAGACCGACAAAGCGCAGTTTTTTCAATCGCTAACGGCGCATCTGGGTCTGCCAATCGTGATAAAAGCACCCCATCAGGGCTCAAGTATCGGCGTTTCTATCGTGCGCGAAAACGACCTGGCGCAGTTCTGTCGGGCCGTTGAGCAATGCTTTTTTACGACAACTATTCAGCCCGATGGCTGGTCGAAACTCGGTGAGTGGTCGAGTCTATCGGCGGCCGAAAAAGAATCGCTGGCGCAGCAGATGACGAGTCTGGATGCGGGTATCAGCTTTCCAATTGTCATCGAGCAGACGGGCGATCACATCAGCCACCCGGCAGAATTTGCACAGATCCTTGATCAGCTACTTACCGACGGCCTGCCCACGATTACTCTGTCGGCCGTTAATGCAGAGGACGAAGTACTGTTTGAAGAGTTTATTAGCGGTCAGGAGTTTTCGTGTGGCGTCATTCAGGACGACGATCAGGTAGCGATCGCGCTGCCCCCAACGGAAATCTACAACGTGACGAGCTTCGACTTCGAGTCGAAATACAAACTCAGCACGACAAAAAAGCGGATCCCGGTCGAAACCAGTCTGGAGAATAATCGCAAGATTCAGCTGGCCGTATCGGATGTATTTACGCGGCTGGGCATCAACGTATATGCCCGCATCGACGGTTTTCTAACCCCCGCTGGCGATGTGCTGCTCCACGACCCCAATACGATTCCGGGTATGTCGCCGTCGTCGCTGATTTTCAAGCAGATGGCTGAAATCGGACTCAACCTGACCGACGCCCTTACTTACCTGATACGGCAATCGCTGCGGGAACGCATTCGTACGGGAAAAGACACCGCCCACCTGAAGCGGATGCTGGCCGACCTCGATCAGCGGCTGGCCGACCGGAAGCAAACACCCCTACCCGATCAGTCGGTGGTATTTGGGCCGACAGATGACCAATGGGTAGCGGCCAAGCAGCAATACAACGAACTGGCAGCTTCGGGTACGGCCCGGCCGCAACTGGTTTATCAGAAAAGTCAGACAGAGTCAGTCAACGTGCCGGTGTATCTGCTGTTTCGCGACACGATCGCCGAACTGGAAGCTGGCCTGACGCAGCCCCGCCATCCGCTGCTGATTGAAACCGCCGAGCTAACGGCGCACATTACCGAGCGGTACGTGTAAGGTTTTTCGACAGGATTACAGAATTTTGATAGCTGGGCATCGTCAAAATCCTGTAATCCTGTCCATAAAATCTCATTCCGGCCGACGGGCTTGGTTGGCGCACAGAGAAGTGTAATTTTGGCTCGCTAACTTATAGCTTCATCCCACCCATTTATGCCTGAAATTTTCCGAGTTTTCGGTTTTCGGTTTCTCTTCTACAGTAACGATCACTTACCTATTCATGTCCATGTTCGAAACAGTGACGGCGAAGCGCGGTTCTCTGTTAACCCAGTACAGCTCATTGACAACAGGGGAATGAAACCAAAAGATTTGAAAATTGCAGAGGGCTTAATCGAAGAGAATGAAGACATCATTGCCCAACGGTGGAAAGAATTCTTTCATCAATAAACAGGCCATATGAACACAGATCAATTCACCGCGCAACGGGTTTGGTTTGACGACGAACGTATATTCGTTGAATTAAACGATGGTCGAATTATTGGCAGTCCACTGGCGTGGTTTCCCCGTTTGCAAAAGGCAACCTCCGCTCAACGAAATCAATTCGAGTTTATGGCAGATGGCTATGGTATCCATTGGGAAGAACTCGACGAAGACCTGACAGCGGGCGGCTTTTTGACTTATTCACGCCCTTACTAATACGTTGCTAACCTAGCTCAATCCAGTTTAACAATCATTCCAGTCTGTTTCATCTATGACCACAACATTAGACCCGTCAACACAGGAGCGCGTTGACAAATGGCTCGACGGCAATTACGACGCTGATACAAAATCGGCTATCAAACAACTGGTCGACGCGGGCAACACGACCGAGCTAACCGATTCGTTCTACCGCGATCTCGAATTTGGCACCGGCGGTCTGCGGGGTGTGCTTGGCGTCGGGTCGAACCGGATGAATCGGTACACGGTGGGCGCGGCTACGCAGGGGCTGTGTAATTACATCAATCGGTGCGCCGACGCGGGCAACTTTCCCGGTCAGGACGACATCAGCGTGGCTATTGCGCACGACAGCCGCCGGATGAGCCCCGAATTTGCCCGGCTGGTCGCCGATATTTTTTCGGCCAACGGTATCAAGGTGTACCTGTTCAGTGCCCTGCGTCCTACGCCGGAACTGTCGTTTGCCATCCGGCAACTGGGCTGCCAGAGCGGTATCGTCGTGACGGCGTCGCACAACCCGCCGGAGTACAATGGCTATAAAGTGTACTGGGGCGATGGCGGTCAGGTGGTAGCTCCGCACGATAAGAACATCATTGCCGAGGTTAACAAAATCACGTCGATCGACAGCATCAAGTTCGAGGGTGTACCCGAGCGCATTCACCTGATCGACGAAGAAATCGACGCGCCGTATATCGAGCGTATCAAGTCGAACGCGGTCAACCCTGACATTATCAAGCGGCAGGCCGATCTGAACATCGTTTACACGCCTATTCACGGTACCGGCATTACGCTGGTTCCCCGCGCCCTCGATGCACTGGGCTTCACCAATGTTCACATCGTTGAGCAACAGGCTACGCCAGACGGCAACTTCCCGACCGTAAAATCGCCCAACCCGGAAGAGCGGGCGGCTATGCAACTGGCACTCGACCTGGCCAACGAACTGAACGCCGACCTCGTCATGGCAACCGACCCCGACGCCGATCGCGTGGGCGCGGGAGCACGGAATCACCACGGCGAGTTTGAGTTGCTGAACGGTAATCAGATGGCCAGCCTGATTATCTACTACCTGCTCAATGCGTGGAAAGATGCCGGCAAGCTGACGGGCAAGGAGTTTATTGCCAAGACGATTGTTACGACCGACCTGATCGACGAGATGTGTAAGCGCTACAACGTTAGCTGCTACAACACGCTGACCGGTTTCAAGTACATCGCCGAGGTCATTCGCGAGCTGGAAGGCAAGGAGCAGTTTATCGCCGGTGGCGAAGAAAGCTACGGCTATCTGATCGGCGATTTCGTGCGCGACAAAGATGCCATTGCCTCCTGCGCCATGATTGCCGAACTGACCGCCTACGCCAAAGACAAAGGACAAAGTCTGTTCGATATGCTGATGGCGATGTATCAGGAGAATGGTTTTTACTACGAAAGTCTGGTATCGCTGACGAAGAAAGGCAAAAGTGGAGCGGAGGAAATTCAGCAGATGATGGCCGATTTCCGCGCCAATCCGCCCAAAGAAATCGCTGGTTCGCCCGTTGTGCGGATCGACGACTATAAAGCCCTGTCGCGAACGGATGCCGCTGGAAACTCGACCGCGATCGAAGCGGGCAAGATGGGTATCGAATCGTCGAACGTGCTGCAATTCTTTACCGAAGACGGTACCAAAATCTCGGCCCGGCCATCGGGTACGGAGCCGAAGATTAAGTTCTACGTCAGTGTACGCGAGCCCCTCGCCAGCAAGGAAGCTTTCGACGAAACGTACGCGCAACTGAAAGCCAAAGTACAGCGTGTTACCGACGACCTGAAACTGTCGTAACCCGTTAAAACCGATACGTAAAAAGCCCGGCTGTGCAGAAACACAGCCGGGCTTTTTCGTGCCACGCCCATACAGCAATAGGGCGGTGAAGAAATCCGTGCCCGAAACCCGGATTTAAGCTCATTCCACAGCATTTTATCAACAACACGACGGATTCATAGTCGTGTTGTATTTCATGTCCACAGAAGCCCGGCGATCGGTTGTGTGCAGAAAACTAGGCGTATACGACACTCAGCCGACTGCCGGGTTTTTTGTATCTTCGCAGGCTTATTCAGCTTGCCTATGACGCTTGAATGCCAACACCTCAACGAGATCGACTCGGTAGCCCACCGTTTGCTGGCCGAAGGGCGGGTACAGCCGATATGGCTCTTTGAGGGCGACATGGGAGCGGGCAAGACCACGTTGATCAAAGCATTGTGCCGGGCGCTTGGCGTGCTGAACCCCGTGCAGAGCCCAACATTTTCGATCGTCAACGAGTACACTACCCACGAAGGCCACTCCATTTACCATTTCGACTGTTACCGACTCCGCAACGAAGCCGAAGCCCTCGACATCGGTATCGAAGAGTATTTCGACTCCGGCAATTTTTGTTTCATCGAATGGCCCGAACGCGTCCAATCGCTTTGGCCAGCCAGCTATTTTCAGGTCCGTATCACCTCCGGCCCCGACGAGCAACGCACGATCGAGGCTGATTTGGTAAACGAATGACCGGGCCATATCTACCTAGCTATCCACTCCCCACCACCGTATCGGTACACCCCATACGCTTAAACGAACCACCGCATTGACTGGATTTGAGGAATTGGCCAAGCAAACGGCCCTCTACCCGAAAGAATCACCGTTGGCTGTCAAACAAGGGCAAAACAGCCTGCTCATCGGCCTGCCAAAAGAGGTTTCGCTTCAGGAAAGCCGCATTGCGCTGACGCCTGAAGCCGTAGCCATCCTGGTGCGGCACGGCCACGACGTGATCGTTGAGCAGGGGGCTGGTGCAAAAGCGCACTTCGCGGATAACGAATACAGCGAAGCCGGTGCCCGCATCGCGTATTCGCCCAAAGAAGTGTACGAAGCCAGCCTGATTCTGAAAGTCGAGCCGCTGGTTGAAGCTGAGTTTGAATTCGTCAAGCACGGCAGCACGATTATCTCGGCGCTCAATCTGCCCGCGCAGGACCGCGATTATTTCAAGCGAATCAACGAGAAAAACCTCACCATGATCGGCTATGAATTCGTGGAAGACAAAGCCGGGAATATGACGGTGATCCGCTCCATGAGCGAAATTGCGGGCAGCACGGTCATGCTGATTGCGGGTGAATACCTGAGCAATGCTGACAATGGTCGGGGCATTATTCTGGGTGGTATTACGGGTATCCCGCCGACAAAAGTAGTGATGCTCGGAGCCGGTACCGTAACCGAATACGCACTCCGCACGGCATTGGGCATGGGGTCAGACGTGAAGGTATTCGACAAGCAGCTGTATAAACTTCAGCGACTCAAATACGCCGTCGGACAGCACGTGTATACATCCATCATCGACTCCGATACGCTGACGGAAGCCATTCAACGGGCCGACGTCGTTATTGGAGCGATGCGGGCCGATGATGGCCTGAGTCCGGTGGTCGTCACCGAAGATATGGTCAGCCGGATGAAGCCAGGCTCGGTTATCATCGACGTATCCATCGATCAGGGCGGCAACTTCGAAACGTCGCGGATGACAACGCACAAAACACCGACCTTCCGGCAGCACGACGTCATTCACTACTGCGTACCGAACATTGCCGCCCGCGTGGCCTACACCGCCAGTATGGCGCTGAGCAACATCTTTTTACCCTTCCTGCTCGAAACGGGTACGACGGGCGGTATCGAGCAGATGCTCTACGCGAACCGCTGGTTTATGAAAGGTGTTTATGCTCATAAAGGCACGCTGACAAACCTGTACATCGCCCAGAAGTTCAACATGCGCTTCAAAGCCCTGGACTTGCTGCTGGCAGCGCGCTTTTAGTTTTTCGGTTTACCGTTTGTGGTTCAACGTTCAAGGTTGGCCATCGCAAAACGTTAAACACTGAACAACAAACCTTGAACCTGATGATAAATCATAGCAACGAAAACACCCTGCTCGACGACGCCAATTCGTACGACGTCAACAAAGAGCTTATGGGCATCATCTCGTCGGACTTCGTTACGGTGGCCGACACGTTGAAAGAAGCGTCGTACCAGATTCGGAAACGCGGCTTTTCAGAGTTCCCGATCTTCGTCGCGTCACGGCGGGAAGTGCCGGTTGGGCAACTGCTCATCGGCGTCGATGAGATGGGCAACAAATGGAACTACAGAGCATCGTTTCTGGATGAATTTATCCAGCGCGAACTGATCGGCGAAGACTCGATCGAACTCTGGAAAGAGAATTACAAAAAGGCCGACGAATACGCCTGCCTGTTCGTCATACACGGCGATTTTGCCGGATTCGTTTATATCCCGTATCCCGAAGATTAAGCCGCCATACAAGCCATTTATACGCACAGCCGGATTTTGCAAAATCCGGCTGTTTTTTTTTAAACCAGCTCAAACTCAATACTATTTTTTCGGGAATGCGCAATACCTCAGCGTCAGCGCTGTAGCGGTAATTTTCTGTGTCGGTTAAATTCATCGATAAAGCGGTAATCCGGGCATAAAAGGCCATTATCAATCTAAAACAACAACGTATATAACAACTAAAACATACCCATTACTTTCCATTATTCCCAGAAAACAGGCTAGGAAATTCATCATATTTTTTGTATTTTTACCATCTGTAATCAGCTAATAAATCCTGCGATTTTTTGTCTGATACCACCGATTTTCTGACATTATCTGGAGCCAATATGACCAACGAATTGATTGAAGCAGAAGCACCCGTAGCGGATGGACCGGTAAAGGAGTATGGCGCTGACAGCATCACCGTTCTTGAGGGGCTGGAAGCCGTTCGCAAACGACCGGCGATGTACATTGGCGATGTGGGTATCCGGGGGCTTCACCACCTCATCTGGGAGGTAGTCGACAATTCGATTGACGAAGCCCTGGCGGGTTTCTGCGACAAAATTACCGTAACCATCAACCCCGACAACTCGATCACCGTTCAGGACAACGGCCGGGGCATTCCGACGGGGATCAACACCAAAATGGGCAAGTCGTCGCTGGAAATTGCGATGACGGTGCTGCACGCGGGTGGTAAGTTCGACAAAGACACATACAAGGTATCCGGCGGTCTGCACGGCGTGGGCGTATCCTGCGTCAATGCCCTCTCGACCGACGTACGGGTGGAAGTACACCGCGAAGGCAAAATCTTTGAACAGGAATACAAAATCGGGATTCCGCAGTACGATGTGCGCGTTATCGGCGATGCAGACGATACCGGCACCCGGACGCATTTCAAGCCCGACGGCAGCATCTTCACCGAAACGGAGTACAAGTACGAAACGGTAGCGGGTCGCCTGCGCGAGCTGTCGTTCCTGAACAAAGGCATCCACATTTTCCTCAACGACCTGCGCGAACTCGACGAGAACGGTAACCCCACGCGGCAGGATGACTTTTTCTCGGAAGGTGGTCTGGTTGAGTTTGTCGAATACCTCGATCAGACCCGCCCCGCCCTCGACAGCATGAAGCCCGTATACATGGAGTCGGATAAAGGTTCAACGCCCGTACAGGTTGCGCTGGTGTACAACTACGAAGCCGGCGAGAACGTGTTGTCGTACGTTAACAACATCAATACACACGAAGGCGGTACGCACGTGCAGGGCTTCCGCTCGGCACTGACGCGGGTTCTGAAAAACTACGCCGATAAAAACCCCGGTGTGCTGCCCAAGAACGCCGGTAAGGTAACGTTCAGCGGAGAAGATTTCCGGAAAGGGCTGACCGCCGTAATCTCGGTAAAGGTACAGGAGCCCCAGTTTGAAGGGCAGACCAAAACCAAGCTGGGCAACCAGGAAGTGGTCAGTGCCGTCAGTCAGGCAATGGCCGACCTGCTGGAAACGTGGCTGGAGGAAAACCCCAAAACAGCGCAGGGCATCGTCAAGAAAGTGCTCGTGTCGGCGCAGGCTCGTATCGCGGCCGATCAGGCCTACAAGCGCATCATGAGTGAGCGCAAAGACTTCATGGGTGGCGCGGGCCTGCCGGGCAAACTGGCCGACTGCTCGGACACCGACCCGGAGAAGTGCGAACTATATCTGGTAGAGGGTGACTCGGCGGGTGGTACAGCCAAGCAGGGTCGTAACCGGGCATTTCAGGCCATTTTGCCGCTGCGCGGTAAGATTCTGAACGTCGAAAAGGCGCTCGAACACAAGATCTACGAAAACGAAGAGATCAAAAACATCTGGACCGCACTGGGTATCCGGCTGGAGAAGAAAGACGACGAAACGGTGATGAATCTGGACCGGCTGCGGTACCACAAAATCATCATCATGACCGATGCCGACGTCGACGGTAGTCACATCCGTACGCTGATCCTGACGCTGTTCTACCGGAACATGAAGACGCTCATCGACAATGGCTACATCTATATCGCGCAGCCCCCGCTGTATCTGATCAAGAAAGGCAAGGAAGAGCGGTATTGCTGGAACGAAGCACAGCGCGAAGCAGCCGTAAAAGAACTGGCGGGCGGTGGCCGGGAAGAAAACGTGAGCGTACAGCGGTATAAAGGACTTGGTGAGATGAACGCCGAGCAGCTCTGGAGCACCACAATGAACCCCGATACCCGCACCCTGAAAGTCGTCACGGTTGAATCCGCAGCCGATGCCGACCATGTGTTCTCAACCCTGATGGGCGACGAAGTTGCCCCCGGCGTGAGTTCATCGAACGAAACGCCAAGTACGCTCGAATCGACATTTAACCTAATAGTAACAATGGGCGGGCTTAACAGTCCGCCTTTTTGTTGCTACTTTAAAAATCCTTCCCTTATGCGCTATTCACAACACCTCAACAAAACAATGCTGGGTAGCCTGGTTTCCCGACTGACCCACCGTTCCTCCGAACCGGCAGCGGCAACGCCCCCGGCTGATAAAGACAAACTCGTGAAAGTAAGTGAAAAAGTTACCAGCGTAATCGATCAGAGTAACTACCTGAGTCGTGATTTGAGCTGGCTGAAATTCAATGAGCGGGTGCTCGATCAGGCCCGTAGCCGACAGGCTCCGCTCCGCAACCGGACGCTCATGGAACGGCTAAAGTTTCTGGCGATTTCGGCCTCGAACCTCGACGAGTTTTTCATGATTCGCGTGGGTAGCCTTTACAATTATCTGGACTATCACAAGCAGCGTATCGATTACTCGGGCCTGCGGGAAGTACCGTTTCGCAAGACGCTGCTCTCTGCTACTCAGCAGTTTGTACGCGACCAGCAGCAGGTTTTCAACGAAGAGCTGTTACCCTTGTTTCCTGAAAACGGGCTGCAACTCAGCGATTTCGAGAACCTGACGGCCGACGAGCAGGCGGTGGCAACGGATTATTTTGACAAGGTCGTGTACCCGACCCTGACGCCGATGCTGTACGACTACACGCACACATTCCCGGTGCTGCTGGCGAAAGTGCTGATTTTCGGCGTCGTGACCCACAACAACGAAACGGCCAATCTGCAAAGCCTGCGCCCCGAAGACGAAGAAAGCCGTCAGCGGCTGTCGTTTGTGCAGATTCCGGCCAACCTGCCCCGCTTCCTGTCGTTTGAACGCGACGACACGGTGCTGTTTCTTCCAATCGAAGAGGTTGTGCGGTACAACATTAAAAAACTGTACCGCAACGTCGAAATAGAATCGATCAACTTGTTTCGCATCACCAGAAACGGCGATTTTACCCTCGAAGAAAACGACGACGACGAAATTGACTTCATCGACGAAGTACGGCAGAAGATCAAGAACCGGCGTCTGGGCCGCGTGACGCGGGTTGAGGTACAAACCGACTGCAACGGTAACGTAGGATCGTCCTGGATGATGAATCTGCTGAAAAAGCGGTGGGAAATCGACGAGTTGAACGTCTTTGAATCGGAAACCCTGCTCGACTTCACGGCGCTGTGGCAGATAATCGGTAATCCTGAGTTCAAAGACGATATGCCGAGTCCGCGCCCGCCGGTGCAGCCGCTGGGTGTGAATCGCGATAAAAGCGACGATATCTTCGAAACGATCCGGCAGCGCGATATTCTCCTGCACCACCCCTACAACAACTTCGAGCCCGTACTGCAACTGCTGGAGCAGGCTGCCGAAGACCCGAATGTGCTGGCGATAAAAATAACGGTTTACCGGCTGGCGAAACGCTCGCGCATCACCGAGGCTCTGTTGAAAGCTGCCGAGAACGGCAAGCACGTGTCGGTACTGTTTGAAGTAAAAGCCCGGTTCGACGAAGAAAACAACATCCGCGAAGCGCAGCGGCTGCAAAAAGCGGGTTGCTTCGTTATCTACGGCATCAGCCGCTATAAAACCCACACCAAGCTATTGCTGGTGGTTCGGAACGAGGGCAGCCGGGTGGTTCGCTACGCCCACATGGCAACGGGTAACTACAACGAAGACACCTCCAAACTGTACACCGACATTGGCCTGCTGACGACCAACGAGACGTACACGCACGACATTTCGGAGTTCTTCAACGTTATCACCGGCCACTCGCTGCCCAACGAATACAACTACCTGATCACGGCTCCGCGCGACATGCGCGATCAACTGATCCGGCTGATTCAGGCCGAAGCTGAACACGCGCAACGGGGTCTGCCAAGCGGCATCTGCATCAAAGTCAACTCCTTGGAAGACAAGCAGGTGATCGATGAACTGTACAAAGCATCGCAGGCTGGTGTACCGGTTCGACTGATCGTGCGGAGTATCTGCTGCCTGCGTCCGCAACGGGCCGGGCTCAGCGAGAATATCACGGTCCGGTCGATTGTTGGCGATTTTCTGGAACACACACGCATCTATTACTTCCACAACAACGGCGACCCAAAGGTCTACGGCGGTAGCGCCGACGTGATGGTCCGTAGTTTCGACCGGCGCATCGAATCGTTGTTTTTCCTGGCCGATGAGCGGGTCAAGCAACTCGCCATCCTGATTTTGCAGGATAACCTGCGCGACAATGTCAACGCGTATGAATTGCTGGAAGATGGTAATTTCGAGAAATGTCAGGTGCCGGAAGGCGGAGAACCGATCAATATTCACGAACTGTTCTTTGACGTTACCGAGAAGGAGTCGATGAGCGCCCGGCTGTTCGATTCGGAGCAAAAGCCCGCCGATGTGGCGCAGATTGAAGACGAATATCAGGAAAACGCCGAACGGGCCATTGCCAATATTTAGTCGGCAACTTCCCACACACGGACCGATTCGGGCCGCACTGTCAAGACGATGGTGCGGCCCTATCGTATGCAGGCATACTACCTTGACTTGTCTCGGGCATGGCAAGCCCTTTTTGTTGTATATTCGCTGCCTTAATCGCAACCTGTACGAACTGAATGGAGCGTTTTACTGGCCTGATTGGCATCGTTCTAATACTGGGCATTGCCTTCGCAATGTCGAATAATCGCAAAGCAATCAATCTCCGAACGGTGGGCGTCGGGCTGGGGCTACAGGCGGGGCTGGCGGTATTCATTCTGAAAACGGCTGCTGGTAAAAACCTGTTCAGCATCATCGGCAACTACGTCAAGAAGCTTCTCGATCTGGCCGACAAAGGGGGCGACTTTGTGTTTGGTCCGCTGGTAAGCCGGGCGATGCTGAACCGGGCTTTTGGTCAGGAAACCATTTTCTTTTTCAAGATCATCCCGACCATCATTTTCGTAGCCGTACTGGTCAACATCTTCTACCATTTGGGCGTCATGCAGCGCGTAGTAGCCGTACTGGCGCGCGTGATGAAATGGCTGATGGGAGTCAGTGGTGCCGAAGCGCTGTCTAACGTGTCGAGTGCGTTTGTGGGGCAGGTTGAAGCGCAGATCATGGTCAAGCCGTACATCAACACGATGACCAACTCGGAACTGATGGCGTCGATGACCGGTAGCTTCGCCTGTATCGCCGGTGGCGTTATGGCCATCTATATTTCATTTGGTATTCCGGCTGAATATCTGCTGGCAGCGAGCTTGATGGCAGCTCCCGGCGCGCTGGTTATCAGTAAGATCGTATATCCTGAAACGCAGGTATCCGAAACGCAGGGAACGGTAAAACTGGAAATTTCGAAAACTCACGCCAACCTGCTCGACGCGATTGCCGCCGGTGCCAGCGAAGGGCTGAAAATTGGTCTGAACGTTGTTGCCATGCTGATTGGCTTCATCGCACTGATCGCGCTGGTCGATCTGCTGCTCGGCAAGTTTGGCAGTCTGGTCGGCTTCCCGATACTGAGCCTGAATTTCCTGCTGGGCAAGCTGTTTTCCATCTTCGCCTGGGCGATGGGTGTACCGAGCAAAGATGTCGAAACGGCCGGGTCGTTGATGGGCACCAAGATGGTTGTCAACGAGTTTGTGGCCTACCTGGAACTAACCAAACTCAAGGCCACCCTCGATCCCAAAACGGTGGCCATCACCAGCTTTGCCCTGTGTGGTTTTGCCAATTTCAGCTCCATCGCCATTCAGGTTGGCGGTATCGGTGAGCTGGCGCCCAAGCGCCGAAGCGATCTGGCAAAGCTTGGCTTCAAAGCCCTGATCTGCGGCACGTTAGCCTCTTATATGTCGGCCACACTAGCAGGCCTGCTGTTGTAAAAAACGGTTTCTGACTCGCTGTGTACACCCAGACAATTTGATTGCTGACTGCCAGTCAAAACTACATCTAGACTCGTCACTCGCAGAGCATTAAAATACCTACCGTATAGTGTATATATGACGCTGATCTAACCCAACCCGTCGTTGGTGTTAAAACAGCGTTAAGAATATGCGCCTGCTCTGTACCTACGTCCTTACGGTTCTTTTTATCGGGTTTATTCTGCTGCCAAACGAGAGTCGGGCAACACACGTACGAGCGGGGGAAATTACCACCCGACGCCTGTCGGCCACCTCACTTACGTACGAGATAACCCTGACGGCTTATTTCGATGAGCAACGTGGACGAGAGGCCGCTGCTACTACGACCGAAGTAGATTTCTGCTTCGGTGATAATTCAACTGAAAAAGTCAGTCGTCTGGCACCGATTCGCTTCCTGAACGGTCGTACGTCATCGATCAACATCTATCGAACCACCCATACGTTTCCCGGGCCGGGTACTTATACGATCAGCACATTTATCGTCAATAGAAATAACCTGACGATAAATCTACCACCACCGGATCAATCGCTCAATATCAGCTTCTCCGTTTCAACGACGATTCTGATTGCGCCCAACCTGGGCCTGAACTCGACGCCGGTTCTACTTAACCCACCCCTCGACTCGGCCCGCGTGGGGCAGCGGTTTTGCCACAACCCAGCCGCCTACGATGTCGACGGCGACAGCCTGGCATACCGGCTGAGTCGGCCACGTGAAAGCCTGGGTGGTTGCCGGAGCCGCTTCATTCCGGTGTATCAGGACCCAACCGTCTACAGCACCACCAGCGAATCGGGCGGTACGCCTAGCTTCACCATCGACGCTCGAACCGGCCAACTCTGCTGGGATGCACCCAACCGCGCCGGGCAATTCAACTTCGCCTTCATAGTGGAGGAATGGCGCAACGGTGTACTCATCGGCGAAGTCACCCGCGATATGCAGATCGTAGTAGTCGATCAGCCAAACAAACGGCCGCTGATTGCGGGAGCGTCGCTCTGCGTGGAAGCGGGCACCCTGATTCAGCAGCCCATCACCGCCACCGACCCCGACGGTCAGCGGGTCAACATCACGGCGTTCGGAGGGCCGCTGAACCTGACCGCCGACGGCCTGCCCCTACCCGCTGGATTGAGTATCAGCCCTGAATATGCCCGGCTCATCAACGGCGGGATACCGCTGGCCCAGCCCGGCACAGCTACGTTTTATTGGCAAACGAACTGCAATCAGGTTCGCAACCAACCGTATGACATCACGCTCAAAGTCAATGACGTTGTTCCGCGCGGCACCGTTTCCCTGGTGTCTTTTGCTACGTTGAGTGTCCGCGTTATTGCTCCCGCCGTCCGCAATATCACCGGCCGCGCGAGTGCACTGGCGGGAGGTCGATCTATCCAGATCAACTGGTCGGCCTACGGCTGCGGCCGTATTGTCGATGCTGGACTGGGACCCGATACGACTAAACTCATTGTCTACCGGCGCGAAGGTTCCTGTTCACCTTTTAACCCGCAACAATGCGTAACCGGACCACCCGCCGGGTTGGGCTTTGTGGAAGTGGGTCGGGTGCCCTACGCCGCCACCAGCTTCACCGACACCACTGCCCTCCGGCGCGGAGTCACCTACTCCTACATCATCGTTGCCCGTAACCCCGGCGACGTTAACAACGGCGGGCTGGGTCTACCCTCCCAGCAAGTATGTCTGGAACTACCCCGCCTGACACCCGTACTTACGCAGGTCACCGTCGATTCCACCAACGAGACCAGAGGCCGGATTACCCTGCGCTGGGCACGCCCGCTCGATCTGAAAGCCGGTGATCTGGGGGCGCCTTACGAGTACCGCATCCAACGAGCGACGGGCCTAACGGGCACTAACTTCGTCACCATCGGCACGGTCAACACTAATCTGGATCGCAACGTGATCGACACAGTTTACGTCGATCAGGGCAGTTCGACCAGCGCGCTCAACACAACGGCCAACGCGTATCGTTACCAAATCGAGTTTTTCTACACCGACCCCACTACCCGGCAACTAACCTCGCTGGGGCTAGCCGACGCGGCTTCAAGTGTGCGGCTGAGTACGAATCCGGCCAACCGGCAGGTAGTGCTAAGCTGGCAGACAAACACGCCCTGGAGCAACGACAACTTAACTCACACTATCCTGCGCAGTCGATCAGGACCCAATGGACCGTTTAACATCATTGCCGAAGTACCCGTGCAAGGCCCCAACACGTACACATTTACCGACACGGGTAACGATTTGGTGGCGCGGGACGGCAACACGAGCCGGGTACTGACGGCGGATAGCAGTTACTGCTACCGGGTAATAACCAGGGGCCGCTACACCGACGCCCGGCTGGCCGTGTTTGGAACGCTGGAGAATTACAGTCAGATCAGTTGCGCCATGCCTACCGACACGACAAAGCCCTGCCCGGTGAGTCTGGGCCTGGACAGCCTGAACTGCGCCAGCCTGACGCCCGAAAGTCAGTGCGGGCAGACCAGCTTCACCAACAAGCTGCGCTGGCGGCAGACGAGCGGCATTAACTGCGACGTCAACGTGGTCAGCTACAAGATTTACTACGGCCGCTACAGTCAGGATACGCCCGCGCTGCTGACCAGCGTCAACGCGCCAACGATTACCTTCGAACACAGCAGTCTAACGACGGTGGCGGGTTGCTACTACGTGACAGCGGTGAATGCGCGGGGGCAGGAAAGCGTACCGTCCAACAAGGTGTGCAACGATGCCTGTCCGTACTTTGCGCTGCCCAACGTGTTCACCCCCAACGGCGACGGCAAGAATGACACCTTCCAGCCGCTGCGCTGCGCGCGGGCGGTAGAAAGTGTAAGTTTTGTGGTGTTCAACCGCTACGGTACGAAGGTGTATGAGACGACGACGGCCACGCTCAACTGGGACGGTCGGGCGAGTGATGGCACCGAATTGCCCAGCGGCTTATACTACTACCAGGCGACGGTGCGCTACGCGGTGCTGGACCGGAATGCCGCCCCACAGGTACTAAAAGGCTACGTACAGATTCTGCGGGACAATGTAAGTATGCGCTAGGTACCCCCGCACCCGCTGAACACGTCCATAACAAATAGTCGGTTTGATAGCTTATACAGGGCAACCACCTGCAAGTACTACTAACCCAACCGATTAGTTACCATGGATGCTGTTCGTCTACAGACGCTGTGGCTGTATGGCCAGCCCGATAAAGTCAATACCCCGCCATTTACCATTAACGACGGTATCGTACTGTTCTGGCGTACCGTCAGAGGATTTCTCAAAGACAGCGTCGAACGACTGCCCTATCTGATCGTTGGCGTAGTCGTTTTTCTGGTGTTCTGGCTGCTGGGGAAAGGCGTCCGGAAAATCATCAACAAGGTAGCCGTTCAGACGCACTCAATTGATGATATGCTGGCCAACTTAATCAGCCGTATCGCCAGTACGCTCATTACTATCTTTGGATTTCTGGCGGCCTGCGTGGTCATATTCCCCTCGTTCAAACCGGGCGATATTATTGCCGGACTTGGCATCACATCGGTAGCTATCGGCTTCGCATTCAAAGATATCCTGCAAAATTTCTTCGCTGGACTGCTGCTGCTCTGGCGACGCCCGTTCAAAGTCGGCGATCAGATTCGGGTGAAAGACTTTGAGGGTACGGTTGAGGAAATCAACATGCGCTCGACCCGGCTGAAAACCTACGACGGCGAACGGGCCATTCTGCCCAACGGCGATGTGTATACCAGTTCGGTACTCGTCAGAACCGCCTACAACAAGCGCCGGACAAAATTCGTCGTTGGTATCGGTTATACCGATTCAATTGAAGACGCCCGGCAGGTCATCCACGACGTGCTGGCGGGTATCGACGGTGTACTGATTGACCCCGCCCCCTGGGTGTACGTGACGGAACTGGCCGGGTCATCCGTAAACCTGACCGTTTTCTACTGGACCGAATCGACACAGGCCAACGTGCTCAAAATCAGCGATCAGGTTGTTACGGGCATCAAACTGGCCCTCGACAGGGCGGGTATCGATATGCCGTTTCCGCACACGGTCGTTCTGTTCGACAACCAACCCGACAGTCCGGCGACTCAGCCGTCCTCTCAGGCCCGGTAGGCTACACCCGCTAATCAGCTTCGGTAAACACTCCTGTAACTTCATCGGTTTATCTGGTACCAAAACAACTTGTTCCATGAAGCCATTCCGTACACTACTCGTGCTATTGCTTGCCGTCATTTCCTTGCAGGCCTGTACACCGAAGATGACATTTCTGAACTCGACAATTGCACCAGCGGCAACCGGTACAATTCGGGTCAAGAAAGACAAAAACGCCAACTACGTTGTCAACGTCGACGTAGCGAATCTGGCCCCGTCGAAAAACCTCGATCCGCCAAAGACCACATATCTGGTCTGGATGGAATCGAACGACCGGACCGTTCGTAAGCTGGGCCAGCTCACCCCGTCAGGCAAAGCCTTGGAAGCAAAATTGGCAGCCACGGCCGTAGCAAATCCGGACGTGGTGTTTATCTCGGCCGAGGACAATGCGGAGGTTGAATACCCCGCCGGTCCAACCGTGCTGACAACCCGAAAATAAGCAATCAATTACCCACAAACTCAATGATCATGGAAAGCGAAGACAAAGACGACATCATCCGGGCAAAACAGGCCATTTCACCCAACGGTCTTGAAAATCAATCGGTAGAGGGTGACAGTGGCGTCAGCAGCGAACTCCCCGACGAAGACCTACCCACCGGCGACGTCGCTAATCAGGCTCTGGAAGATGAGTACATGAACGGCGACGAACCCGCCGAAAACGTACCGATGACCCACCAGAACCGGGGTATGGACAAACCCGACAACGGCAAAGGGTCGTACAGTTAACCCACATCGACTCAATAAAAAAACGCACATGTAGTCAATACATGTGCGTTTTTTTATTGGTCTCGCCAAAGACGACGGTCAAGAGGCTGTATCTCCTGCGCCACGACGTCTATCTGCGCGAAAAGCGGATGTGCCGGGTGTAGCATGACGTTGAACGAGAGGGGTACCAGCACCGACGGCAGCGCAACACCCAGCACATCGGGTTCTGTGAGCCAGTCGTTCAGCCACTGCTGGGTTCGTTCATAGGTATCGTCCTGCCAGAAATCGGGTAGTTCACTGCGTTGATAGTAGCGGATATCGTCGGGAACGTGCAGCGTAAACACCCAGTACGTGGGTAGCTCTTCGTACCGAACGGCGGGGGCATGCGCCAGCGTTTCAATAAGTCCCAGTTCGGGCGTCGATGTGGTATAGAGAACACCAGTGCCTTTAGGATTCCAGCGGCCGCCATACAACCGACTTCCAACCGTCGACAGTGATTCGTGGCGAAACTTATCCCGGATGATACGGTACAGTGTAGGCATCGACGGATCAGGCTGGCAGGCCGTAGTCAAGCCGACCGAGTACGTCATCGACCAATCCAAAGCCCGTTATGGTATCCAGCAGTTGTACGGGTGCCTGATTAGCCAGTTCACGAATCGGGGTACGCAACCAGTTCAACACGGTCGGTTTACGCCCGTCAAACGTATCCAATGCGTGCAGCAGCAGATTCTTTAATAGAATCAATCGCTCCGACGCATTGGTATCGAACCGCTGATCGTCGCGAAGCCGGTGCAGATTGCGGGGCGTCATGTTAAGGGCGAATGCCATCTCTTTGTCGGTCAGCCCAACCAGCGCAGCCACTTCATCGACCTGTGCCCGCAGGATTCCCTGACGCGACGATTGCACTAGCGCAAACGATGCAACGCGGGAGGAAGAAATAGGCGATGACTGTATACCTGCCATGTTCGAGTGAATTATGTCTTGAATATACGTGAATTTTGTCACCTACCAAAACTCAACCCACGATCGAGTCGCACACGTAGGTCGGGATGATGCCCGTGCTTCGAATGAGAATATCGGCGTCGTCGGATTGGGTGTTTCCGGTCAGGACGAGGACGGTGTCGAGGCCGAATTTGTTGCCGCCCAGGATGTCGGTTTTCAGCGTGTCGCCCACCATCAGAATATCGCTGCGGCCGATTCCCGTAGTTTGCTCCTGCACCCGTTCGTAGGCAAACATAAAGAGTTGCGCGTCGGGCTTGCCGAAGTTAATAAACTGCTTCCCGACAATGCCTTCGATCATACGTGCTACAGCCCCGATGGCAATGGAAATGCGCGTTTTCGAGGTCGGGTAAGTCGCGTCGGTATTGGCCACGATAACGGGAATATTGCGTTTACGAAGCAGATTGACCGTTTTGGTGATGTCGGTGTTCCAGTCGAAACCCTCATCATCGAGCAGGACGAGCGCGTTGATATCGGCCACATCTTTCAGATCAACTTCACTGATCGGCAGCGTTTTCAGATCGACCGTTTCGAGGTAGTGGGCCGAATTGGCCGTACCCAGGTACGCCACCGTACCGTGATGTACTTTTAGGTCGAGATAATCGCGGGCCAGCATCCCCGACGAGATAATCCGTTCGGGCGTGATGGCGTAAAATCCCTGCCGGTAGTACGACTCCGCCAATGCCTGCGGACTCCGCGACGCGTCATTGGTCAGGACAAAAAACTCTTTACCGCTGTCGCGCATCCAGTCGAACGTATCCTGAATACCGGGCAAAATCCCCTCGGCATTTTTCAACACGCCAAAGGCATCGAAAAAGATGAATTTATACTTATCGGCAACGGCTTTAAAGGAAGACAGGTCCATTTGGTTCAAGGTTTAATGTCTAAAGTTTAAGGTTAGATATGCAGGCTTTCAGAACAACCTTAAACATCAAACCATAAACCTTAAACTCATAAATTCAATGCCCGGAGCAGCTTGTCGACGTCGAAGGTGTCGATCGACGGGAAGTGCAGTTCGTAGGCTTCACGTTGCAGTTTGATGGCGTAAGTGCGGTGGAAAAAGTAGCGGCCGTACTTGATGACGTAGTTGAGCAGGAAAAACCGGTACGCTTCGGGTAGAAACCGAATCTCGTTCTCCGTCAGTGGGTAGGCTTTGTGGTACTCCTGCAAAAACATGATGAACCGGTCTTCCATCAGCGGGCCGATGTGGTAACTGAACACCGTCCGGTCGCCAACATTCGATGTTACGCGGCTGAAAAAGTAAAAGTCGAGCACCCGGTAACTGATCCTAAACCAGTCGTAATCCCAGCGTGAATACAGTTCGAGATCGTCGGTAACGGAGAAATTACCGATGTTCCAGTCGACAAAAACGGGCATCGTTTCGACCGTTCCGGCCACGAGCCGTTGCCGGTTTTGCAGGAAAATGTCGCACTGCCGCCGAAGTTCGTCAATGTGCATCCGGTGCTCGAACTGCCCCGTGTCGGAGTCGAGGAAATCGAGCAGATCCCAGATGTCGGACCGCATCGTTTTCGAGGATTTGGGCAGCACGGTACTGACCCGCGAACAGGCCTTGTGGAATAAGGCAATCTCGCGACCCAGCCGCCGAATCTGCTGCTCGTTCAGCCGCCGGGGCAGCTTCGATACGCTACGGATGGGGTTGTAAAACACCACCCACGCGTCGACAAACCCGTCTTTGTGCCGGTAGGTGTACACCTGCCCATCGCGCAGGAGCGACTTGGCCAGCACGTTCTCAAACGGGTACAGCAGGTTGTTCGACAGCGCGTGAATGATGCGATGGTCTTCCACAAACTGCTCATACGACCCAAAATACGACAGCTTGGCAATGATCGAGTTGCCATCGTCGAAGGTTACTTTGAAGACGTGGTTGGTCGATACTTTCGCACTGATGTCGGTGATCGACAGAATGGGCACCGTCGCGTCGAAACCCGCCCAGGCCGCCCGGATGATTGTGGGATAATCAACTAAACGCATACTCAGATAATTTCAAAATACCGTTTCAACTCCCAGTCACTGACCTGCCGGGCATATTGCCGGGCTTCCCAGTCGCGGGTACGGGTAAAGTAGTCGACAAATTCGGGGCCGAATAGTTCGGCGGCAACCGGCGATTGGGCCATTTTCCGGGTCGCGTCGGCCAGATTAGTTGGCAACACCCCGTTGCGCGTATCGGCGTAGCCGTTCCCCGTCGACGGATCGATGTCGAGTGACAACTGATGCCGGATGCCGTACAGGCCCGACGCCAACGCAGCCGCAATCGCCAGATACGGATTGGTGTCGGCACCCGATACGCGGTGTTCGACGCGGGTATAGGCTTCGCTCCGATTCAGCACGCGCAGGGCCGTTGTCCGGTTGTCGAGCGACCACGTAACGGTCGTCGGTGCCCACGCGCCTTCCACCAGCCGTTTGTAGCTGTTCACAGTCGGGGCAAACATGGGCGTGATGTGGGGCAGGCAGTGCAGTTGCCCGGCAATGAACTGCCGCATCAGCGGACTAATCCGGTCGGGCTGACTGGCGTCAAAAAACAGGTTTTTCGATCCGTCGGGCGTCCACAGGCTTTGGTGAATATGGCCGCTGCAACCGGGCAGGTCGGCGTTCCATTTGGCCATAAACGTCGCGACGATGCCGTGCCGGTACGCGATTTCTTTCACTGCCGTTTTAAACAGCGTCGCTTTATCAGCCGCCCGCACCACCTCGTCGTGCAGGATGGCTGCTTCGTAAACACCCGGCCCGGTTTCGGTGTGCAGCCCCTCCAGCGCGACGTCGAATTGGGTCAGGCCGTCGAACAGGTCGTTATTGAAGGCGTTTTCCAGCGACGGGCGCAGCATCGAATAGCCAAACATCCCCGGCGTCAGCGGTTCCAGCTGCCGAAACCCTTTCTGTTGCAAACTCTGGGGTGTTTCGCGAAAGTTGAACCACTCGAACTCCTGCGCGTATTCGGCGTGGTAGCCCATCTCGCGGCACTGCGCGGCTATGCGTTTGAGCAGGCTACGCGGGCAGGCCACCCAGTCGGGCGTGTTGCCGGGCTGACTGAAATCGGCCAGAAAAAGCGGAATACCGTTCTCCCACGGCACCTGCCGCAACGTACTCAGGTCGATCCGGACGGGGGCATCGGGATAGCCCGACTGCCAACCCGTCAGTGCGCCGTTGTCGTAGGGCGTATCGGTGCAGTCCCAGCCCCAGACTACGTCGCAGAAGCCGTAGCCATCAGTTAGCCCGTCGAGGAATTTCTGCTTGCTGATAATCTTACCCCGCAGCACCCCGTCGACGTCGGCAAAGGCATACTTGACTTTGGAAATGTCTGCTTGTGTGATGAAGTCGATAGCCGCTTGCTGATCCATAGGCGAAAAGTACCGGTTACCGTCAGAACGAACCGTCGGCGAAAGTACTATTTTACCCAATCAGTTGCGTTTTTCGTGCCAGAATGCATACGCACAAAAAGCCAGTCCACGACCGTGAACTGGCTTTTATGTAAACCAGACATCCGACTCTGGTTTACAACCACTTACCCGACCGTGATTGTCTGGGCTGGTTTGTTGGTTTCGGGGTTCTTGGGCAATGTCGCTTTCAGTACGCCATCGGTATACGTCGCCGAAATCTGGTCGATCAACACTTTGCCGTTGAGCTGAAACTGCCGCTCGAAGCCGCGTGGACTGAACTCCTGATAAGTGTAGCCTGTATCGGTTGGTTCCTGATTGTCAGACTCAGCACCCGGATAGGCGATAGTCAGCACGTCGTTTTTCACGGCCATCGTCACCTTCGATTTGTCGAGACCGGCGGCATAGAGCGAGATGGTGAAAGCGGCATCGGTTTCTTCGATGTTGATTGGCGGCTGACCGAACATACCCATCCGTCCACCCCAGAATTTACCAAACTTACCACGGCCCCACTGACCGCCAAACCGCCCGCGCCCCATTTGGCCGCAACCGCCTTTATGTTCTGATTGAAATCCTTGCTTGTTATACATGATTGTGTTGTTCTGTTTTGTGTTTACCTGTGTTAAAACGTGTCGGCCAACTTAGCCGATCTGAATGACCCGGTCGTACGCCATCTGCCGCGCGGGGGTTCGGTAGACCGGACTATCAATAGCAATGGGCTGATTCATTTGCCATCCACCCCGCTCGACCCGGCCAAATACCTGACTCGCCAACCGGAAGCCAACGACCCGCACCAGCAAACCCACCGCTACGGCTATAATGAGCATTTTGAGCAATACCGTTATCAGGAACAGGGCTAGTCCGGCTACCAACGCCAGGGCTGCTATTCGCCAAATTTTCATGATGATGTCTGTTTTATGGTTCAACAGCGGCCAACAAACCAACTCGTCGGTATCAGGTGCGCACCCATTTGTTTGCCGCTATACAGTATAGTCGCGGTAGGGTGAGTGGATATTTTAACTGCGCTGAAAATTTTTTCTAAACACAGAGGCCCGGAGGTTTCCACGGAGAAAACAGAGTTTATCTACCTCGGCCCGTGTCTTCACGGACCGCTTGCACCGAATGGCTGCGCATGAACAGGCTGGCGCGAAAGTGGACTGTGGAGACATAGTCCATGGAGGTTTGAGAGGGTTTTTAAACACAGAGGCACAGAGACTTCACGGAGAAAATCGAGAAAATAATTCTCTGATTGCTCTGTGAAGTCTCTGTGCCTCTGTGTTTAAAAACCCTCTTTAAATAGAAAATAAAGGTGTTTCGCTAAGGCGCGATGCGACGGTCAGGCGGGTAGTACCCATATGCGGGCGAAACAGGTCGTGGGCTACCTGCGGGGAGTTGTTCTGCGCCGACAGGTGCGCCAGTACCAGGTGCGACAGGTCAGACGAGCGGTGGGCTAGGAACAGGTCGAGGGCCTGCTGATTCGACAGGTGACCGTGCCCACCCCGGATTCGCTGTTTCAGGTAGTGCGGATACGAGCCGTATTCCAGCATCTGCTCGTCGTAGTTCGCTTCCAGAAAAGCCGCCTGACAACGGGCAAAGTGATACGTCAGCCGATCGCAGGGTGTGCCGATGTCGGTAAATACCCCGACGTTGACACCCGCCTGACTAACGACGAAGCTAAGCGGGTCGACGGCGTCGTGGTATTTGGTGAAGGCGTGTACCTGCAAATCCCCAACCTGAATCAGCGCGTCATCACAAAGCGACAGCACGGCCAGCTTCTGATCTAAACCCGATAGCTGCCGCCCCGTTTTGGGGGTAACATAAACGGGCAGACCGTATTTTTTCGCCAGCCGGGCCACACCCCGTACGTGGTCGGTGTGCTCATGGGATACGAAAATAGCCTGAATTCGGCGCGGGTCCAGCCCCAGCCGCTGCATCCTGAACTCAGTTTGCGAACAGGACAAGCCCGCGTCAATAAGTACGGCCTGTTCGTCGTTACCGACGTAATAACAATTGGCATTACTCCCCGAATTCAGGGCTGCAAACACTAACGACATAATGAAAAAGGAGCCTGCCAGCAAACGCAATGACAGACTCCTTTTTAACCGCTTCCGGGCAAAACCGGTTCAGGTTTACTCGCTCAGTAGTTGTTTCCGAACCGCATTGACAAAATCGACTGACACACCCGCGATCTCAGCGATCAGGGTTGTATCGAGCCCCTTCCGCAGGGCATTTCGCACTGTTTCTGTCTTTACCGATTCTCTTGCTTCCGCAATCTTGCGCTTTTCAGCCTGCACGACCTGCGCATTGGCCGAAATAGTCATTTCATACTGTAGCCGCTGTTCTGGCGAGAGTGATCGCTTGTCCAGTTCATCAATGGCAAGGCGTAACCATTCCTCGTCCCAAAACGGCGGAAACTGCGTTGTATCGGTAATTTCGTGAAGTGTCTTCATTGTGTAGGCGAGTTTATCCAGATCGCTGCTGATCGCGGAAAGCTCTCTGCTAAATTTACTTAACTCCAGCGTAATATACGTTATCTGGTCGTCAATCAGTTGGTTGTTGGCGTTTTTCAAAACTGCTACGTTATGGTAGTTAGACACGTGGTGCAGAGTCGTAGCCGCCAAGATACCAATGCAATAAATACGGGGTAGTTTATCAAACGAATACTCACCTTTTTGAATCAACGTGTTGAGTCGGTACAGGGCATAGAATTTCATGCGTTGAATAAACTCCGGGTATCTGCCCAGTTGCATCTCTACAATGAACTGATTCCCGACCTCATCGGTGCAAAATAGATCGTATATGCCACTTCGGCTGTCGCGGGTTATGCCCTGAATCTCATTCTGCACAAACGTTGCTTCCTGTATGGCATTGGGCGAGTTTATAAGCGCTTGAAGGGCCTTCCGCAGAAAGCGGGTGTCCGACTCGTTGCCAAACGTCACTTTAAAGCCGTAGTCAGAAATTAAGGGGATAAATCGTTTTTCGTCTTTGTACAAATCCATGCGTCAGTTACGGGTAGTGCGAAGTACACACTGTGTCTACAAGTATAGACTAACCGCATGAAAACTCGCGCTGACTTCACCAAAACCGTACCACCTCTCATCACTATTCTACCGATTGACCGCTGAAAAGCACCTATTTTTGTCAATTCTTCATCATGAACCCACTTTGTTTGTGACTAACCCCGTTCACTCCACTCGTTTACTAACTGCTTCGCTGCTGCTTGCCGCTCTGACAACACAGGCGCAGGTGCCGGGCCGACAACCCCACTGGACACCCGATGGCAACACGCTGCTGACCGCCGAACCCGGCATGATCTCGCGCAACAATATGCGTACGGGTCTGAAAACACCGTTTCTGAGCAGTAGCCAACTCAAGCAGCCAGGCACCGATCAGCCCCTTCAAATCACTGACTTTGCGCTATCAGCGGATACGAATGCGGTGCTGGTCTATACCAACACCGCCCGCGTCTGGCGCTACAACACACGGGGCGACTACTACCTGCTCGACCGCAAAACGGGGCAGCTGCGGCAGATCGGTAAAGACCGGCCCGCTCAGTCGCTGATGTTTGCCAAACTGTCGCCCGATGGTAAGCTAGTAGCCTATGTCAGTGGCCATAACCTGTATGCCGAAGACGTTGCGACCGGCCGCGTAACGCCCCTGACGACCGACGGTACCGACCGGCTGATCAACGGTACATTCGACTGGGTGTACGAAGAAGAATTCGGTTGCCGCGACGGCTTCCGGTGGAGCCCCGACAGCAAGCAGATTGCGTACTGGCAGGTCGACGCCAGCAAGATCCGGGATTATCTGATGCTCAACACCACCGACTCGGCTTACTCGCACGTCGTGCCGGTCGAGTACCCGAAGGTTGGGCAGGACCCCTCGCCTACCCGCGCCGGCGTAGTCTCGGTAACGGGTGGCCCGACGCGCTGGCTCGCCATCCCCGGCGATTCGCGGCAGCATTACCTGACCCGGATGGAATGGTTCCCGACTGGCAGCACGCTGATTCTGGAACAGCTGAACCGCAAGCAGAATCAAAGTAAAGTATTCGTCTGCAACCCCGCTACGGGCGCGGCCAACGCCATTCACACCGAAACCAACACAACCTGGATCGACTCGAAAGCGCGCTGGAATGAGGGCGACCCCAGCGGCTGGGAGTGGCTCGACGGTGGTAAGTCGTTTCTGTGGGTGTCGGAGAAAGACGGCTGGCGGCACATCTACCGCATCAGTGCCGACGGCAAACAGGAAACACTGCTCACGCCCGGCAACTACGACATCGCGTCGCTCGAACTGGTCGATGAAGCAGGCAAGCAGGTGTATTTCGTAGCGTCACCCGATCAGCCAACGCAGCGGTATCTGTATCGCACGGGGCTTGACGGCAAAGGCAAAGCGACCCGCGTAACGCCGATGGGCCTGGCCGGAACGCATACGTACACGCTCTCGCCCGGCGGCAAACTAGCCCTGCACGGCTTCAGCAATTATCAGACGCCCCCCACCCGCGAGTGGATAAGCCTGCCCGCGCATACGCCCGTCAACGCACAAAACAGCATCGCGGCTAACAGCAAACCAATCAACAAGTCGAACGTGCGGTTTTTTCAGCTCACCACCGACGACAACGTTACGCTCGACGGCTGGATGGCCCGCCCCGCCGATTTCGACAGTACGAAAAAATACCCGGTCGTTTTCTACGTCTACGGCGAACCGGCGGGTAGCACCGTCGACGATGGGTTTTCGGTCGGCACCAACCGGCTGTACAACGGCGACATGGCGAAGGATGGCTACGTATATGTCGCGCTCGACAACCGGGGCACACCCAACCTGAAAGGGACCGCCTGGCGCAAGTCGATTTACCGGCAAATTGGTCGGCTTAACATCCGCGATCAGGCGATGGGTGCGCGTAAGCTGCTGAGCCAGCATCCGTATCTGGACAGTAGCCGGGTGGCGGTCTGGGGCTGGAGCGGTGGCGGCTCAACGACGCTGCACCTGCTGTTTCAATACCCCGATATCTACAAAACCGGTATTTCCATTGCCGCCGTGGGTAATCAGTTGTTCTACGACAACATCTATCAGGAGCGATATATGGGCCTGCCGCAGGAAAACTTGGACGATTTCGTTGCCGGTTCGCCCATCACCTACGCCAAAAACCTGCGCGGTAACCTGCTCTACATCCACGGTACGGGCGACGACAACGTGCATTACGACAATGCCGAAGTGCTGATCAACGAACTGGTGAAGTACAACAAGCAGTTTCAGGTGATGCCCTACCCCAACCGATCGCACGGCATATCGGAAGGCCCCGGCACCAATCAGCACCTGCGGACGCTCTACACCAATTACCTGAAACAGTACTGCCCGCCGGGTGCACGCTGATCTTCTAGTTGTCTGAGACAGCATCCCTGCTGTCTCAGACAACCTTCCTAACCCCCGTACACTAGCTATGAAATCGTTTTTTGTTCTGCTTACCGTCTGCCTCCTCAGCCTGACCCATGCGCAGGCACAGCGGTATGAATTTACCCACGACGATACGCTGCGCGGGTCTGTTACGCCCGAACGGGCCTGGTGGGATCTTCAGTTTTACCACCTCAGCGTCCGCGTCGACCCGACCGACAGTACCCTGAGCGGCACCAATGAAATTCGGTACAAAGTGCTGAAACCCATGCAGCGGATGCAGATCGATCTACAGCGTCCGATGCGAATGGTCAGCGTCGAGCAGGATGGTAAGTCGCTCCCCTTTCGGCAGGATGGCAACGCGTATTTCATCACGCTTACCAAACCACAGCAGACTGGTCAGCAGGAAAGCGTGATTGTACGATACGCGGGGAAACCGCACGTCGCCAAGCTACCACCCTGGGATGGTGGCTTCGTCTGGTCGCGGGATAAAAAAGGCGGCTGGTTTATTGCCACGGCCAATCAGGGGCTGGGCGCGAGTTCGTGGTGGCCCTGTAAAGACCACCTTTACGACGAGCCCGACTCAATGGCCATCAGCGTGACCGTACCGGAAGACCTCATGGACATCTCGAACGGGCGGCTCCGTAAGGTCACGACCAACAGCGACCATACCCGCACCTTCGACTGGTACGTACAGAACCCGATCAACAACTACGGTGTCAACCTCAACATCGCCCATTATGAGCACTGGTCGGAGGTGTACAACGGCGAAAAAGGCCCGCTCACGGTCGATTACTACGCGCTACCCACCCATGGCGATTCAGCCCGCAAGCAGTTTCGCGAGGTGCCGCGTATGTTGAAAGCGTTCGAGTACTGGTTCGGCCCGTATCCGTTCTACGAGGATGGCTATAAGCTGGTTGAAGCACCGTATCTGGGCATGGAACACCAAAGTTCTGTGACCTACGGAAACGGCTTCCGCAACGGCTACCGGGGCCGCGATCTGTCGCAGACGGGGCTGGGCCTGCTCTGGGATTTCATCATCGTTCACGAATCGGGGCACGAGTGGTTCGCCAATAACATCACGTACCGCGACGTCGCTGATATGTGGATTCACGAAAGTTTTACCAACTATTCGGAAAGTCTGTTCACGGAATATTATTTCGGCAAACCCGCCGGAGCGCAGTACGTGGTGGGTTGCCGCGCCCTCATCCGCAACGACCGGCCTATCATCGGCACCTACAACGTCAACCGGTCGGGGTCGGGCGATATGTACTACAAGGGCGGCAACATGCTCCACACCATCCGGCAGCTTGTGGGCAACGACGAGAAATGGCGACAAATCCTGCGGGGCATGAACAAGACGTTCTATCACCAGACCGTGACGGCCGCGCAGATCGAGAACTACATGATAAAGGAGTCGGGCATTAACCTGAAACCCGTTTTCGACCAATACCTGCGGACAACACAAGTCCCGGTGCTGGAATACCGGCTTACACCGGGCGGATTTCAATACCGCTGGGCCAACACGGTACCGGGTTTCGCGATGCCGGTGCGTATCTGCGCCAATGAAAACGGCCCCTACCAACTGCTGAAACCTACGGCGCGGTGGCAAACGGCAAACAGCCCCAACGTCAAAACACTCACTGTCGACGCCGACTATTACGTATCGTGTAAGCAGTTGTAGCGAATGTGTAGCCCGACCACGCAACTTCGCAACACTATCGCGGCACAGTGGTTATAAACTCACATCCGTTTAGCTGATTCTATACCATGCGTCTGCTGCTTGCTTCCGTTCTATTTTGTGCCGCCACGTCGGCCTATGCTCAAACGAGCGACTCGACAACCCGACGGTTGCCCGCAACGACCAATACGCAGCCCGTTGTGCCGCCGGGAATCGACTCACCCCTGTCGGCACCCGGCACGCTGATGCAGTCAACACCCAACCCCAGCGCGGCCGCTGAGCCGCTCAATAAGGAAGGTCGCCGGAAGCGGACAGCTCCCCATCGAGCCCTCGTTCGTTCGGCGTGTCGATACCGTTTGGCAAACCAAAACGCGATACCGTGCGGGTCAACTAAGGGCAACGAACCGACAGATCAAGTAAAAGCGTGGGTTTTGGCGAGAAATAGCTGTTTATTAACGGCTGTTGACCGCCAAAACCCACGCTTTTATGCCTGTAGTAGCTTTCCGCATGAAACTCCGCCCCGGTTGCCAGGCTGAGTACCAGCGACGCCACGCCGAGATATGGCCTGAGCTGCTGACGCTCCTACACGACAGCGGCATCAGCGACTACCGTATTTTTCTGGACGAATCCACTGACATGCTGTTTGCCAGTCAAACAATTTCGGGTGAATCATCGCAGGCGCTGGGCCAAACCGAAATCGTGAAACGCTGGTGGGCCTATATGGCCGACCTGATGGATACGAATGACGATAACTCACCCGTCAGCGTCCCCCTGCGCGAGGTATTCTACATGCCCTAAGCGTCTTTTCAGCAAAATCCGTTACCTTTCCAGGAGTCAATCCTATCTTCGGATTTTCACATCCGACTTTTATACCCATGGTTACGACTAAACTAATCCCCCGTACACCCGAAGCCGTTGAACCACCGCTGCTGATTAAATCCATATTGGCGCAGTCGCTCCGGTATGAACCGCAGCGCGAAATCATCTATCGCGATCTGTTTCGCATGAACTACGTCGAGTTCAACAAGCGGGTTCGGCGGCTGGCCAATATGCTGACGGGACTGGGCATAGCGCCGGGCGATACGGTCGCGGTACTGGATTGGGACAGCCACCGGTATCTGGAGTGTTTTTTCGGTGTAACGAGCATGGGAGCCGTACTGCACACGGTCAACGTCCGGCTGTCGCCCGCGCAGATTCTGTACACGATGAATCACGCGCAGGACAAAGTCGTGCTGATTCACGAAGATTTTCTGCCGATTCTGACAGCCATAAAAGATCAACTGACAACGGTTGAGAAGTATGTCATTCTGTACGATAAGGTATATACCGACCTGAACGCCGTGGGTCAGGTACCGGCCGGGTTTAGCTGCGAATACGAAGCCGCCCTGCGCGACGAATCCGACGAATACGATTTTCCGGATTTTGACGAGAACACCTGGGCAACGACGTTCTACACGACTGGCACAACGGGTAATCCGAAAGGCGTTTACTTCTCGCACCGGCAGTTATTCATGCACACGATGGGCCTGAGCACGTTTGTCTGCGGTTACCAGGCGGTGCCATTCTCGTCTACTGCCGACGTATATATGCCCATCACGCCCATGTTCCACGTCCACGCGTGGGGCTTTCCGTTTCTGGCGACGCTGCTATCGGCCAAACAGGTCTATCCGGGCCGGTACGAACCCGAAGTGTTGCTGAAACTGCTTCTGTCCGAAGGCGTAACGCTTTCTCACTGCGTTCCGACGATTCTGACGATGCTGGTCAACAGCCCCGTTGCGAAACAGGTCGATCTGTCGCGCTGGAAAGTAATTATCGGTGGGTCAGCACTGACGAAGGGGCTGGCCAAAGCCGCCCTTGAACTGGGCATTCAGGTGTATCAGGGGTACGGCATGTCGGAGACGGCACCGATCATGGCCCTGACCCAGCTCAACGATACCGAGCGGCCACTTCCTATCGATGAGCAGGTCGATTACCGCACACGGGCGGGGCGGGTTGCGCCCTTTGTCGATATCCGGCTCATGGACGACGATGGTAATTTCGTACCCCACGACGGGCATTCGCTGGGCGAAGTCGTGGCGCGGGGCTATTGGATGACACAGGGCTATTACGAAGACCCCGAACGCGGGGCCGATCTCTGGAAAGGCGGCTGGCTCCACACCGGCGACGTTGCCAGCGTGACGCCCGACAACTGGCTGATAATTGCCGATCGTACCAAAGACGTGGTCAAAACCGGGGGCGAATGGGTGTCGTCGCTTGACATTGAGAATCTGTTGTCGCAGATTGATGGGGTTGCCGAAACCGCCGTTGTGGGTCTGCCCGATGAGCGGTGGGGCGAGCGACCGCACGCGCTCGTTGTACTGAAACCCGGCACTGATCTGACCGCCGACAGCATCCGGCAAATGCTCCGCGATCGCATCGAAGCGGATCACCTCAACAAGTGGTACCTGCCCGACCGTATTTTGTTTGTTGCGGAGATACCAAAAACCAGCGTCGGTAAAATTGATAAGAAGCGCATTCGCACCGACATGAAAGACCAAATTCTCAACACCTAACCTCCCCTATGACCCGTATTGGCTTACTTTCCGACACCCACTCTTACCTGGACGACCAGCTATTTCGCTACTTTGATAACTGCGACGAAATCTGGCATGCCGGCGACGTGGGCGATTTAGATGTGCTGAAGAAGCTACAGGCATTCAAACCGGTGCGGATCGTTTGCGGTAATGTCGATGTCGAAGATGATTACCTGCCGTCGCACCTGCGGTTTACGCTTGAAGGACTCGACATCTGGATGACGCACATTGCGGGTGCCCCACCCCGCTACAACCCGATTGTGCGCCCGAATCTCAAGCTGAATCCGCCCAATATTCTGGTGTGCGGCCACTCGCATATTTTGAAAGTCCTTCGCGACCCAACGATGGACAACATGCTGTATGTTAATCCCGGTGCGGCCGGGAAAACAGGCTTTCATATTGTCCGAACGGCAGTACGCTTTACTCTGAACGATCAAAAGACGCAGGATATGCAGGTGATCGAACTAGGTAAGCGCTGATAGCGACCGACTAAAAACAGAAATGGCCCATCTACGAAAGCGGATGGGCCATTTCTGTAATATATCAGCTGCGTTTAGATCGGCAGTGTCGTTTCCTGCGGTTCGGTTTCTTCGGGCTTAGCTTCACGGCCAATCTCCTCTTTCACCTCTTCAGCAACACCCCGGTTCTTGTACGCCTGGTAAACCGTTTCGCGCTCAAATGGTCGCTTACCAATCAACCGCACCAAGTCATTCTGGTACAGAATCTCCTTGGACAACAGTTCTTTGGCGATTATTTCCAGTGCTTCGCGCTTGTCGGTCAACAGATCTTTCGTCCGGTTGTAGGCGATGTCAACAATCTTGCGAACTTCTTCGTCGATGTGCTTCGCCGTTTCTTCCGAGTATGGCTTGTTGAACGCATAATCCGATTGCTTGGAGTCGTAGAATGACACGTTACCAATCTTGTCGTTCATGCCGTACATCGTTACCATGCTGTATGCCAGCTTCGTAATGCGTTCCAGATCGCTCAGCGCACCCGTCGATACCTTGCCAAAGATTATGTCTTCAGCCGCCCGGCCGCCCAATGCCATGCACATCTCGTCCATGAGCTGCTCGGTGCGGTACAGATACTGCTCACGCGGCAGGTACTGCGCGTAGCCCAGTGCGGCCACACCACGTGGGACAATCGTCACTTTCACAAGCGGATCGGCGAATTCGAGGAACCAGCCCGTTACAGCGTGACCCGCTTCGTGGTACGCGACGATCTCCTTCTCTTCTGGTGAGATGATCTTGTTCTTCTTCTCCAGACCACCAATTACCCGGTCCATCGCGTCCTGAAAGTCCTTCATGTCAACCGCATCTTTGTCGCTACGAGCGGCAATCAGGGCAGCTTCATTACATACGTTGGCGATTTCAGCACCGGCGAAACCAGGCGTTTGCGCGGCCAATTCTTTCGGATCGACGTCGGCAGCGAGCGTGATTGGCTTCAGGTGAACCCGGAAGATCGCTTCACGACCGATGATGTCTGGCTTGTCGATACTGATCTGACGGTCGAAACGGCCGGGACGTTGCAAGGCTGGATCGAGTACGTCGGGGCGGTTAGTTGCCGCCAGGATGATGATACCTGAGTCGGTCGCAAAACCGTCCATCTCTACCAGCAGCGAGTTCAGCGTATTTTCCCGCTCGTCGTTTGCACCCGGCATTGCACCGCGTCCACGCGACCGGCCAACGGCGTCGATCTCGTCAATAAAAATGATACAGGGCGCTTTTTCTTTGGCCTGCTTGAACAGGTCACGCACACGGGCCGCACCCACACCGACGAACATCTCGACAAAGTCGGATCCCGACAGTGAGAAAAACGGCACACCCGCTTCACCCGCTACAGCTTTCGCCAGCAGCGTTTTACCAGTACCCGGAGGGCCAATGAGCAATGCGCCTTTTGGAATCTTCGCACCAAGTTTGGTGAACTTGGTAGGATTCTTCAGGTAATCGACGATCTCTTTGATCTCTTCCTTTGCTTCGTCTAGTCCGGCTACGTCGTTAAACGTAATCCGTACCTTATTGTCAGCATCAAACAGGGCAGCTTTCGATTTGCCGATGTTAAATATCTGACCACCAGGACCACCAGCACCTGACATCCGGCCGAGCAGAAAGTACATCGCCAGAATCATCACGATCAGGAAACCCCAGGTGCTTATCATACTGCCTATGTCATTTCGACTCTCAAACTTGTAGTCGACCTTCTCATTGTCTGGCACTCCCTGTTGCATCTGATCGAGGTCCTTCTTGAACGACTCGGCAGATGCGATCTGGAACTGGAAGTGTGGACCGTGGTTCGTTCCGAAGTACGGCTTGTCGGCAAACATAGTCCGGTACTTGGGGCTTTGCGCGGCTTGCTGGGTCAGCGATACTTCGGCGATGCGGTCGTTAACGACAACGACATCAGCGACCTCTTTATCTTTTACCATCCGTTCAAACCGTTTCTGCGAAATCTCGCGCACGGCAGAACTCTTGTTAAAAAACGTAATACCCAGAATGGCGGCAATCAGCAGAGCGACAATCCAACCCTGAAAATTGGGCTTACGACTTCCTCCGCGTGGCAACATTGAATTCTTATTGTTGTTTTCTGACATTTCCTCAGGCTGTACGAGCGGATTTAAAAAAGTAACACCGCGTGAGCGGCTAATGTTTCCCGGCTATGCTAGTTGGGACAAGCGGTTGATCGTACTTGGGAGCGGCTGAAAACAACGCTGGCATTACCCTCAGGCAGCCACTTGCGTATCTTCCGCAATTCGCTGAATTTCAGCGTCTCCCCACAACTGTTCAAGATCGTAGAACTCCCGGCGATCTTTTTTGAATACGTGCGCTACCACGTCTACGTAATCGAGCAGAATCCACTCACGATTCAGCTTCCCTTCCTTGTGCCAGGGGTCCTGCTTGCTGAGTTTGTAGACCTCTTCCTCAACTGAGGTCGAGATAGCGTCAATCTGCGTGTCGGAATTACCGGAACACAAAATGAAGTAATCACAAATGGCATTCTTCACGTTTCGCAGGTCCATCACCACAATATCCTGGCCTTTCTTTTCCTGCATGCCGCGCACGACGAAATCGCGCATTTCTTCGGCACTGAACATATTTTCAGGGGTACTTATCATGCTTTCGGTTTAACATTGCAAATCGGGTCATTCAGCGGGTGCATTACCGATAGACGTTAAACACGTCTGCCGCACCATGGTTCGACCCATTCCTCTTTAAATCTAAACAAAGTTTTGTACAAAATCTATCCCAAAACGATTTTCACCGGGCAAATAGTCCATTACCTGCCAAGCTGTCAGTCTACCAACGATGAAGCCGCCGGTTTGATTGCCCACAGCGACCCCGCCGAAGGAACACTGGTCATTACCGATCAGCAAACCGCTGGCCGGGGGCAGCGTGGTAATCAGTGGGAAGCGCAGACCGGACAGAACCTTACCTGCTCGCTTATTTTACACCCGACTTTCCTGCGGGCCACCGAACAGTTCTGGCTCAACATGGCTGTTTCGCTCGGTATCTATGACACCTTACATCCGCTCCTCGGCGAACGGGCGTCGGAACTGCGCATCAAATGGCCAAACGATATTTACGTAGGCACGCGCAAGATGGGCGGTATTCTGATTGAAAACGGCGTGCAGGGCTATCAGCTGGCAACGTCGATCATTGGCATGGGCCTGAATATCAATCAGACTCAGTTTGGTTATTCGACAGCCACTTCCCTTCAGCAGGAAGCGGCTCTGCCCGACGGTTACGACTTGCCGGGGCTACTTGGCCAGCTTTGTGAAAAACTGGAAGCGCGTTACCTGCAACTGCGAACAGGGCAACGCGACGCAATTCGTGCCGCGTACCTACAAACGCTCTATCGCTATCAGCAGGAAGCACCGTACGAAGCGAACGAAGAGCGCTTCAGCGGCACTATAACCGGCGTCGATGAAGCCGGACGGCTCATCATCAACGAATACGGCCGGGAACGGGTGTTTGGGTTTAAGGAAGTAATCTTTTTGTAAAGAGCGAAAGAGCGATTGTCCTAGACGACCGCTCTTTCGCTCTTTATTTCAAAATCCCCTCTTCCACTGGTGTGCCGATGTTACCGCTGGGTTCCAGCACGTTCAGGATGGCAGTGATCGTCGGGGCAATGTCGTGAATGTGCGTCCGGCGGAACGTATGGCCGGGTTTCACCCCCCAGCCGTAGAGTAGAAAGGGCACATGAGTGTCGTAGGCGTACGTCGTGCCGTGGGTCGTACCCCGGTTGCGACCTTCGATCCAGCCCGGCTGCTGCAATACATAGAAATCACCGCTCCGATTAGGGTAGTACACGTTGCGGAACATGTTTAGCTGAATTTCGGGAATTGCTTCGGCCCCCAGGTTGTGCAGATTTATAACGTTGGCAATCCCGTTGAGTTTGATGAGTGCGGGCTGTAGCAATTCATACACCTGCTGCATCGGAATTTTCTTCTCAGCGAACAACGGCTGATTTAGATAAACCTGCTGGTTCAGGTATGTGAGCATCCATTTGCCAGGGCCATACGCCTTCTCCAGCGTTTCACGAATTACTGTACTGACCTCACCGCCACCGCGCACCCCGTTCGGAATACGGTATTCCTGCAAAAAGCCCGGCACATCGGCGGCACCGTGGTCAGCTGACAGAAATGCAGTCCAGCTGCCAGCACCCAGCGATGCATCAAGCTCGGCAAACAGTTCGGCCAGTTGTTTGTCGAGCCGAATGTAATTGTCTTCCGTTTCGATGGCGTGCGTACCGAAGGCATGGCCAATGTAGTCGGGGGTAGAGAAACTGACGCATAGCATATCGGTTACGTCGTGCTTACCCAGCTGCTCACCTTTCAGCGCAGCCAGCGCAAACTGCTTCGTCAGTTCGTCGCCGAAGGGGCTGGTCCGCAAGCCTTCGTATTTGGGGCTACCCGCCTGCACCACGAATCCGTGCGGAAATACCGATTTCGTTTCTCCCGTCATCAACGATTCATACGGTTTATCGTCGATCGTACTTTCAGTGTATTTCGCCATCGGCAGGAGCGGCTCCCACTTCTGCCGGATGTATTGTTCGGCCAGTTTTCGGTCGTTAAATTCCTGAACCCACTGCGGTAGCTGCGGACCGTAGAACGTGCTGGAGATAAAATTACCGTCTTTGGAGTCGAACCAGAACGCGCCGTTGGCTGCGTGGCCCGCTGGCAGAATAGCACCCCGGTCTTTCAACGCAATGCCAACTACACGGGCTTTCCCGTCGGTAGCGAGCTTTAGCTGATCGCCAATGGTCGTAACCAGCATATTCTGGGGCGACATTCGGCCCGCCGAACCCGTGTTACCAACTGTACTGACGGTCGTGTCTTCGGCGCAGTAAACGATTCGGCCTGCGTTACGATCGTAGAAATCATTACCAACGATACCGTTGAGCGCTGGGGCTGAGCCTGTGTAAATAGCCGTGTGGCCGGGACCAGTGTAAGTAGCTGCGTAGTGGTAATGGTTGTTGCGGGCGTTGAATCCCTGATCCATCAGCCGACGGAAACCGCCCTTACCGAACTGGTTGTAGTAGCGCGACAGATAATCGTAGCGCATCTGGTCGATCACGATGCCGACGACCAATTTGGGTTTGTTGAGGGCTGGAACAGACGCCGACACGGCATTCTGACGCTGGGAAGCGGCTTTCTTGGTTTGAGCGACAGCTGGTACGGCCAGTACTGCCGTTAACAGAAAAGACGTGAGTAAACGCATACACGCTGGTTAATGAGGTTGGGCAACAGGCCGCAAAGATACAAACACAGACAGTGCCTGCGGGATACGTATCAATTTGTTAACGGGGGAAGAAAGCGGTATTCCGTTTACAGTGTACGGTTCACAGTGGCTGACATAGGCAAGTGCCCACCCGACGGAGCTTTTGCGTGCCGTAAACCGAATACCGTGTACTGAAAACCGTCTATTTACTCCGGTCGATCGTGTATTGCACCAGCTGGTGAAGCGACTGCCGGTAGCGCGAATCGGGGAAGGCATTGAGCAATTGCTGGGCCTCAGTCACGTACTGATTCATAGCCTCCGTTGCGTATTCAATACCGCCCGACTGCTTGACAAACGTAATTACCTCGTCGACCTTTCGGGGGTTTTCGCTTTCGTTCTTAACCAGATTAATGATTCGTCGCCGGTCGAAGAAACCCGCATTGTTGAGGGCGTAAATGAGCGGCAGGGTCATTTTTTTCTCCTTGATGTCGATACCGAGTGGCTTACCGACTTCCGCCGTGCCATAATCGAACAAATCGTCTTTGATCTGGAAAGCGATGCCTACTTTTTCGCCGAACAACCGCGCCTGCTCAACCTGCTCGGCCGACGACCCGACCGACCGGGCCCCCACCGCACAACAAGCGGCAATCAACGACGCAGTTTTCTGCCGGATGATTTCGTAGTAAACCGGCTCCGTGATGTCGAGCCGACGCGCTTTCTCGATTTGTAGCAGTTCGCCCTCGCTGATTTCACGTACTGCCGTCGAGACAAGTTGTAGCAACTCAAAATCGCCGTTATCGACCGAAAGCAGTAGTCCGCGCGACAGCAGATAGTCGCCGACCAGCACCGCAATTTTGTTTTTCCAGAGCGCGTTAATGGAGAAAAAGCCACGCCGATAGTTCGAATCGTCGACTACATCATCGTGAACCAGCGTCGCCGTGTGCAGCAGTTCGATCAGCGATGCTCCCCGATACGTTGCTTCAGCGATGGTGCCGCAGACGCCCGCCATCAGAAAAACGAACATCGGCCGCAGCTGCTTGCCTTTCCGCTTCACGATATAACTCATGATGTGGTCGAGCAGGCGGACGTCGCTTTTCATTTGGTTCCGAAACTTCTGCTCGAACAAAGTCATTTCAGCAGCAATCGGATCCTGAATATCGGCGACAGTAAGGGCCATTGTAGGAGTATAAGTCAGTCAGTGGGGTTTCTGGCCTGGTGGGCCGGAGTACCGGATGGCGGGAAATCGTAGGCAAGTATAACACCGAAAGCGCAGACCCTGTTCTATTGCGACAGAAATAGGCGGTTTGGGGCTGACTGCCAGCGAGTAAGTTTCTTTTGTATATTCAGTGAAAACGCCCAACTTACCCCGGTATCATTTGTCGCAGGTTTCCAGTATGATCGATAATCCGGTCCCGCCGTCACCCCATCCCGATCAGGTTCCCCCGCCGTCGCGTCCGCCCGTCAGCGCACTCGTGCTGGGTGGTGGATCACTCAAAGGCGCTTTTCAGGTGGGAGCGGTAATGGCGCTTTTTGAAAGTGGCTTCGTTCCCGATAAGCTGTACGGCATTTCTGTCGGCTGCCTAAACGCTACGTTTCTGGCCAACTCAGCCGCCAAACAGCAGGCCGAAACGGGTAGTGTCGACTGGGTGAAAGCGGGCAAATACCTGATCGAGTTCTGGATTCGCAACATCACCCGCCCCGACGATGTGGCCGTGCTGCGTTCGCGTTTTCGTATGGGCTACAGCACGCTGATGAGCCGATTCGATGGCCTGCTCGACAATTCACCCATTCAAAACCTCATCCGGCAGCACGTCGATCTGAACGCCTTGAAAACCGGCCCGGTCAGCCTGAAAGTGGGGACGGTTGATATTATCGACGGCGATATGCGCTACGCCGACGCAACCGACCCTAATTTTCTGGAATATGTGTTTGCCAGCAGTGCACTACCCATCCTGATGCCCGCCGTACAGATCGGGGGCGACCATCGCCGGGCTTTTCTCGACGGGGGATTGCGCGAAGTGGCTCCGCTGCGTGTAGCTATCGAAGACGGAGCTACTGACATTGCCTGCGTCGCCTGCCACGCCAAGAAGGTTTACAACGAGAAGTTTAACTACCGCAACCTGCTGAACCTGATGGACCGGGTGAAAGACATCACGGTCAATCAGCTGGTGAACAACGACATTGCCTGGGCCGAGCGATTTGCCGAGCGCGAGCAGTTTCACGGTCGGCCACTGCACATCAGCGTCATCCGCCCTACCGAGCCGCTCTCACTGAACCTGATGAAATTCACCTCCGACGACATCGGCCGGATGATCGTGCAGGGCTATCAGGCGGGTGTCGACGCGCTACGCACCGAGGCCCCTCACTGACACGAAGTCTATTTCTGATATCATCACAAACAAAAACGCCCGGCTATTGCTAGCCGGGCGTTTTGCATATAAATCTGTACTGCGCTTAGTTGAAGATGTAACGCAGGCCAAGTTGTGCCTGCCAGCGGTTGGCGATAGCCGAGCCAACCTGGAAGGTATTTGTACGAGCGACCCGGTTCGTTGCATCCAGATAAGGAAACTGGAATACTGGACGTCCTGTACCACCGGTGCCGTTATCGTAACCGACAAACGAGATTGGCGAAGCCGTGACAGCCGTTTGTGCGTTACCCCAGTTGGAGTTAATCAGGTTACCGACGTTGAAGACGTCAAGCGATACCTGGAACGCGTGGCGGGTTTTGCCAATATTAAGACCAAACTCCTGAAGAATTTTCAGATCGAGACGGCTTATAAAAGGGGTCATGGCTCCGTTGCGCTCGGTATACTGACCACGACGCTTGCTCAAATAAGGGTCCTGATCAATGTAATTGTTCAGATCTCTCCACTGATCGGCAGCCGAATACGTAACAGTCGTAACACCACCAGTAGTTGCCGTAACATCACGCAGGCGAATGTCGTCCTGTGTACGTGGCACGAATATGAGATCGTTCGAGTTCTGGGCATCTCCGTTCAAATCGCCAGCATACACGTAGGAGTACCGGTTACCCGAAGCACCATTGTAGAACAGCGAAACGGTGGTAGCAGCGTGCTTATTAGCGTACTCAAAGCGGTAGGCAGCAACACCAATGACCCGGTGTGGCTGCAAGAAGCTAGAGTAAGAAAGCACGTTTGCGTTAGGATCGCCCGAAATAGAGCGGTCACGCCAGATCGACTGCGCAATAGAACCACCATCGTTTACCGAACGTGAATCAGTGTACGAGTAAGCCGCTTTCGCGTAGAAACCATTGGCGAACTGCTTAGAAATTTCAGCTGTCAGGTTGTACGAATAGCCCTGATTCGTATTACGCATCAGGATAGCGTCCGTAATGATCGGACTAGACGCGCTAACTGCCGTTCCCGATAGAGCGGCACCGGTTGTAGCATTCTGACCGTAGATCCGGTTGTAGGCTACAGAGGGCAATCCAGCAGTGTTGTTGGTGTAATAGATAGGCCGGTTGTCACCACCGTCTGGGCCACGCAGGTTCTGGGTTGAGTTGGGCAGGTTTACGTTCTGATGGTATACCGCGTTTATATCCTTCGTAAAGATACCTTCCAACGTTAGAATGAAGCCTTTACCAAGGTTACGGTCAATACCTAAGTTTGCCCGGAATACCTGCGGAAACTTGAAATTAGGATCGGCGATAGCAATGTTATACGATGTATTGGCCGCAGCACCAGCTGGACGATACCGGTTCACGTCAGGGCTGAATGGACGAGCATTATCACCGGTTGCGGGGGGGTTATTGATCTGCGATGAACCGAACAACACACCGTTGTTACTAGCTTGGTTCGAGATCCAGACGTACGGTACGCGGCCCGTGAAGACACCGGCACCACCACGAATCTGCGTGATACGGTCATCGTTAACATCCCAGTTGAAACCAACGCGTGGAGAGAACAGCAGCGATGCCTTCGGAAACTCAGCTGTATTTAGGCGTACGCCATCACGAAAGCCAGTCAATGCCAGCAGGTTTGTATTCTGCTGAATTTCGGTTGGAATCGTTGGAACATCGGCGCGTAGACCAATCGTAAATTTCAGATTCCGGCGAGCTTGGTATTCATCCTGAACATAGGCACTGTACTGAGCTGCTTTGATATCAGCGTAGGGGAAACTTCCATCTGGCAGAGCCGAGTACTGAATCTGGAAGCGAGTCGGATTAGCAATGGTAGTGCCGCCGGCAATGGGCGTCTGCGTCGCATTGCTGATAAACGCGTCGACACTGGCAAACTGGTAGTTCCCGTAGTAGTTAGGCGCGAAACCGTTTCGGAAGCTGTAGAATTCGTTGTAGGTACCCAGTGTAAATGTGTGCTTCCCGGCGAAAATCGTGAAGTTGTCAGAAATCTGGAATACGTTCGAATTCAAGATGTTGAACGCAGAGAATGGCTCATAGCCGAACGATGTCAGCTGAGTTCCCGAACCATTTCCGATGTCGACAAGCGGAAATGTGCTGGGCAGGTATGGGCTTTCCCGAAAATCCCGGAACGCGGAGTAACCCGCCTGCAACGTATTGGCGAACTTCGAACCAAAGGTGCTGTTCAACTCGCCGATAACTGATTGAAGGTTGTTGTTGATCCGGTAGAACGACGACAGATACGGCAGCGCGTTCACGTTCGGACCACGCCCCTGAGGCAGCGCACCGGAAGACGATGGGGTGATGTCTGCGTACGATGTCAGGAAATTGTATTTTATGTTCAGCTTATGATTCTGCGAGATGTTCCAGTCTAAGCGAGCAGTTCCTTTATCGCTGTTCGATGGCAACGTATAGTTCTCGTATGGACCAGGATTGAAACCATACTGCTGCTGAATAAACGTAGAGAGCCGGTCCAGGTCGGCCGCCGATGACCGCGACACGTTATCACCAGTTAAGCCCGACCGGGCAGCTACCCAGTTACCTGGTACTCCGTCATTCCGGCGTTCACGCTCGTAGTTGACGAAAAGGAACAGTTTATTTTTGATGATTGGTCCACCCAACCGGAAACCAATGTTGTTCAGACTGAAATTGTTGATCGGTTGCTCCTGCCCAGCAATTTTCTTACCGACGAAGCTCTGATCCCGAACATAGTAGTATACCGAGCCCTGCACTTTGTTTGAGCCGCTACGGGTCACTGCATTGATACCAGCTCCAGTAAAGGCACCCTGTCGCACGTCATAAGGAGCAATGGTCACCTGAATCTGGTCGATAGCGTCAATAGAAATCGGTTGGGCACCGGCCTGACCGCCTACCGTCGATGACAAGCCAAACGCGTTGTTGAAGATGGCACCATCTACCGTGAAGTTGTTATAACCGCTATTCCGGCCAGCGAAACTTAATCCGTTAGCACGTGCGTCCAGACGAGTGAAATCAGCGAAAGAGCGGTTCAACGTAGGCAACGTAGTAATCTGCGTATTTGAGATACCCGTAGCTGCTCCTGTGCGATTGGAGTTGATAACTGAACTGCGAGCCCCCGACACGACAACTTCGGTCAGTTGCTTTCCTTCTTCAGCCAGTATAACGTCCGCATTAGCAGCAGCCCCCAGGTTGGCGGTCAGATTTTCCACCTTCTTTTCAGTGTAGCCTACGTAGCTGATCGTCAGGGTGTACGGACCACCAATACGAACAGCGGGGAAGTTGTACTGTCCCTGTGTGTTAGTCGTGGTTCCGTAATTAGTCCCTGAGGGTGTATGGACAGCGACAACGGTTGCACCTGGCAATGGTTCACCTTTTGAGTCAGTAACTACGCCACTGATCGAGGAGGTAGTTACCCCCTGCGCTCTGACTGTGCTCACGCCGAACACGATCAAAAGCATACTGCTGATCAGCAAAAAAGCTAACCTGAATTGCAGTAGTTGTTTAGACATAAAAATTGGTTGGTTTTAGTTTGTACTGTTGAGAAAAAACTCTCCGGTTGAGTACTCCACTTTTGGCCGCAAATATGCCATAAATTTTGGCGGCACCAACGCCCCACTTCTTCCAAAAGTACTATTATGCATGCATACCAAACCAGATTCACGGAATAGGCCAAAAACAGTATTCTTCTGTTCTATTTCCAGTGTTAAGTTTTTGTTAAGCAGACTGTACGGGTCGCGCATCTCCTTCCACTCCGAACCATTCGCGCACCGCGCGTGTACTCAAACATACATTTGATTTATACATCTCGCGTAAATCGGTTCTGACTGATTCCTCATGCTCTCAACAGACACCAGTACCATCAAACTCACTCAATACAGTCACGGGGCCGGCTGCGGCTGTAAAATTTCGCCCCAACTGCTCGACACGATTTTACACAACCGCACAACGGGTCGCCAACAGTCCGCCGATCAGCCGCTTTTTCCTGATTTGCTCGTTGGCAACGACTCGCGCGACGATGCCGCTGTGCTGGACCTCGGCAATGGTGAAGCGGTTATCAGCACGACCGATTTTTTCATGCCGATCGTCGACGATGCCTTCGATTTTGGGCGTATCGCTTCGGCCAACGCGATTAGCGACGTGTACGCGATGGGTGGACAACCAATCATGGCTATCGCAATTCTGGGCTGGCCTATCGACAAGCTTGCCCCCGAAGTAGCCGGGCAGGTGATCGAAGGGGCACGGGCAGTGTGCCGGGAAGCGGGTATTCCACTGGCTGGCGGGCACAGCATCGACTCGCCCGAACCTATTTTCGGGCTGGCCGTTACGGGTCGTGTCCGCATCGAGGATCTGAAACAAAACAACACCGCGACGGCGGGCTGTCGGCTATACCTGACCAAGCCACTGGGCGTCGGAATTTTGACCACAGCGCAGAAAAAAGGCATTCTCAAGCCCGAACACGCCGATCTGGCACCCGCTCAAATGGCGCAGCTCAACAGCCTTGGTGCCGTGCTGGGCAAGCTGCCCTACGTAAAAGCCCTGACCGACGTAACAGGTTTCGGCCTGCTGGGCCACCTGACTGAAATGGCCGAAGGGTCGGGCCTTAGCGCCGAGATCGACTACGACGCCGTGCCGAAACTGCCGGTGGTCGACGAATATCTGGCGCAGAAAAGCTTTCCCGGCGGTACGGGCCGCAACTGGGCCAGCTACGGGCATAAAATCGCCGACCTGACCGAAACGCAGCGCTACGTACTGGCCGACCCGCAAACGTCGGGTGGTTTGCTGGTTGCTGTCTTGCCCGACGATACGGATGAGTTCGAACGGGTAGCCTCCGAAAATGGCTTCGATCTGCACCCGTTCGGTACGCTGGTACCGCAGCGCGAACGCGTCATCTACGTGCAGTAGCAGGGAGGCCGGGGAAACAGCGTCCGGTCCGTTTCCCCCGTTAATTTCCAATTCCCGGCTACTCCGGCTAGCTTTGGGCCACATTTCGTTTACGTATGAAATTATACTTTCGTCAGGTCGGGGAAACGGGCCCGGCTATCGTTATTCTGCACGGCCTGTTCGGCTCGTCGGATAACTGGCTGACAAACAGCAAGACTATTGCTGAGATGGGCTACCGCGTCTTTCTTGTCGACCAGCGCAACCACGGGCAGTCGCCCCACGCGGCCGAGCACGACTACGTGAGCATGGCCGACGACCTGCGCGAATTCCTGACCGACCACAGCCTGAGCGACGCCATACTGGTGGGCCACTCGATGGGTGGCAAAACGGTGATGCAGTACGCCATGCTGTACCCCGGCACGTTCAGCAAGCTGGTCGTTGTCGATATAGCGCCCAAGTTTTACCCTATCCACCACGCCGAGATTATTCGTGGTTTCAACGCCATCGACCTTTCTACGCTGAAGAGCCGTAACGATGCCGACAGGGTTATGAGTCAGTACGAGCCGTCGCTGCCGGTGCGACAGTTTCTACTCAAAAACCTGTACCGCACTGAGGGGGGAAAATTTGCGTGGCGAATCAACCTGCCGCTGATTGAACGTGAATTGCACGGCATCGGCGACGACCTCACCAACACGACTGTCGTTATCGCGCCTACCCTATTTATCCGTGGTGGCCGATCGCCTTACATCACCGACGACGATATTCCAGCGATTCAGCTGATGTTTCCGCATGCCACCGTCGCCACCATCGAAGAAGCCGGCCACTGGGTACAGGCCGAAAAGCCCGACGAATTTGTGGCCATGCTGATGAGATTTGTAACAGGTGAGTTGTAAAGTTTTATAGTCGTAGAGTTGTAAAGTTGCGGTTCCCCGCAGGGACTGGCACATCCATCACCGGCGATAGCAACTTCACGACCTTATAACTCTACAACTATCCAACCATCCAACTCTACAACTTTAAAAAAATGCCTACTCTATACCTGATTCCGACGCTACTGACCGACGATACGGCCAATCTGGTGCTGCCCCCGGTTATCCGCGACGTGATCGAAAGTACCGACGCTTATTTTGTGGAAAACGTCCGGTCGGCGCGTCGCTTCATCAGCGGACTGAAAACCAGCCGGGTAATCGACCAAACGACGTTTTTCGACCTGGACAAAGACACCCCGCCTGCCGACACCCGCCGACAGATTCAGGAACTCATGGAGCGGAAACGCAACGCGGGCGTACTGTCGGAGGCCGGTTGCCCCGGTGTAGCCGACCCTGGCTCGGTGGTGGTTGGCTTCGCCCACAGCCTGGGTTGGAAAGTTGAGCCGCTGGTTGGTCCATCGTCGATTCTGCTGGCTCTGATGGCATCGGGGATGAGCGGTCAATCGTTTATTTTCCACGGTTATCTACCCATCGACAAGCAAGACCGGGGTCGGGCGATCCGGCATCTGGAGAAAGAAGCGCAGCAGCGGCAGCAAACCCAGATTTTCATGGAAACGCCCTACCGCAACGACGCGCTGTTTGCGGATATTCTGGCCAACTGTCAGCAAAATACGCGGCTGTGCGTAGCCTGTAACCTGACGGCCCCCGACGCCTTTGTCCGCACGATGAGCATTCGGGAATGGAAATCGAACGTACCCGACCTGCGCAAAAAACCAACCGTGTTTCTACTTTTGTAAAGTCAGTTTACGGTATCTGGTTCACGGTTTACAGTATTCACCGTCCTATCAGCGTCTGCCTTTGGTAAGGTGCACCGTAAACTGAAAAGTGACAACCGTACTCTCCTGCCAATGATTCAAGCGTTTGAATTTTCGCCGTTTAGTGAGAACACATACGTCATCGCCGACGATGCCACGCGCGATGCCGTTATCATTGATCCCGGTTGCTACGAACAGGCAGAAAAAGAAGCGTTGAGCCGGTTTATCGACGAGCATAAGCTGACCGTTCGTTATCTGCTGCTGACTCACGCGCACCTCGACCACGTCTTCGGTGTCGCCTACGTCAAACGTAAATACAACGTCAAAGCCTACCTGCACGAGCTGGATCAGGTGATTTTCAACGACGTGCCGACCCGCTGCGCTGTCTACGGATTGCGGGGCTACGAGCCGTCTGAAATTGACGAACACATCAAGGAAGGCGATCAGATCAAATTCGGAAATACGGTGCTCGATGTGGTGTTTGTTCCGGGCCACGCCCCCGGCCACGTTGCCTACATCAACCACGCGGAGCGCTACGTGGTAGGGGGCGATGTGCTGTTCAGCGGCAGCGTCGGCCGGACGGATTTGCCCTATTGCAACCACGCCGACCTGGTCAACAGCATCCGTACGGAGCTTTACACCCTTCCCGACGATTACGTGGTGTACCCCGGCCATAACGAGCCGACAACCATCGGGAAGGAAAAGCGGTCAAACCCCTTCGTACGCCCATGAAGCTGCTCCGCCACCTGCCCAACGCCATGACCTGCGGCAACCTGCTATGCGGTTGTATCGGTATCGTGATGGCGATACGCGGCCACCTCGACACGGCCGCGTGGCTGATTCTGCTGGCGGGTGTCCTCGATTTTGGCGATGGGTTCGTAGCCCGGATGGTCAACGTGTCCGGCCCGTTCGGCAAAGAACTCGACTCGCTGGCCGACGTCGTTACGTTTGGGGTTCTGCCATCCATCATCGTTTTCCAGCTGATGTGGTTTCAGAACCTGGACATCATCTCGTACAGCGCCTTTCTGATTGCGGTACTGTCGGCGCTTCGGCTGGCGAAGTTCAACATCGACACCCGGCAGAGCGATCAGTTCATTGGGGTGCCCACACCTGCCAACACCTTGCTGATTGCGGCTTTCCCACTGATGGAGCGTTACCAGCCGCAGTACGATGCACTTTGGAAAAACGATATCGTCATGGGCGCGTTGGTGGCGTTTTCGCTGCTGATGGTCACCGAAATCCCGCTGCTCGCCCTGAAATTCAAGTCGTTTAGCTGGGCAGCCAACCAAACGAAATACCTTTTCTTACTGACATCGCTGCTCCTGTTGCTATTTTTGCAGTTCGCAGCACTTCCGCTCGTCATTATTCTTTACATAGCCGTTTCACTTTTTTCCAATGGCGAAAGAGCGAAAGAATGAAATCGGACCGTCGAAGCGGAGCGAAAAGGCTACCGCCAGTACAATCGCTCTTTCATTCTTTCGCTCTTTCGCTTTTCACCACATGAAATACATCGCTGAAATTGACATTATGACCCGCGCCGAGATTCTTGATCCGCAGGGTAAAGCCGTTAAACTGGGTCTGCACAATCTTCAGATGGACTCCATCGACAACGTACGGATTGGCAAGCACGTGCGGCTGGAAGTTGATGCCGACTCGGAGAGCGGAGCCCGCGAGACAGTCGATGCAGCCTGCCGTCAGCTACTGGCGAACCTCATCATGGAAGACTATTCCATCGAACTCCGCCCCGCCTGATTTTTTACCGACAGGATTACAGCCAGACCGCCAGACTGTAATCCTGTCAATTCAATCTCGTTTTTGTACTTTTGTCGGTAGTTTTATCGACAAATGACAACGACTTATTCGCGGATTACCGGGCTGGGTTTCTACGTCCCCGACAACGTGGTGACTAATAATGACCTGACCCAATACATGGAAACGTCGGATGCCTGGATTCAGGAACGCACCGGCATCAAGCAACGACGCTTTTTCACCTACGGCAAAGATACCAACGCCAGTATGGCCACGGCCGCGTCACGAATGGCGCTTGAGCGGGCCAGTCTGGACGCCAGTGCCGTCGACCTGATCGTTTACGCCACCCTCTCCCCGGATTACTATTTCCCCGGTTCGGCATTTCTGATGCAGCGCGAACTGGGACTGGAAGGCTGCGCCGTTATCGATGTCCGGCAGCAATGCTCCGGCTTTGTCTATGCGCTTTCCATCGCCGATCAGTTCATCAAAACGGGCATGTACAAGACGGCCCTCGTTGTGGGGTCCGAGATTCAGTCGACGCTGATGGACAAAACGACGGAGGGGCGTAATGTTGCCGTAATCTTCGGCGATGGTGCGGGTGCCGCTGTAGTGCAGGCCACCACCGACCCCGACCACCGTATTCTGTCGACCCACCTCCACGCCGACGGCCGGTATGCGGAAGATCTATACCTGAAAGACCCCGGTAGCAGTCGCGAAGGTCACTTCATCAACGCTGAAACGGCCGGCTCACCCGATAGCAGCGTTGTTATGAATGGCAATGCTGTTTTCAAACACGCCGTTGTCCGGTTCATGGAGGTTATCAACGAAGGCTTGTCGGCCAACGGGTACCAGGCCAGCGACGTTGACCTGCTCGTACCGCATCAGGCCAATATTCGTATCTCTGAATACGTCCGGCAGCAAATGGGCCTGCCCGAAGACAAAGTATTCAACAACATTCAGCAGTACGGTAACACGACAGCCGCATCGATCCCCATTGCCCTTACCGAAGCCTTCGAGCAAGGTCGTGTCAAGCCCGGCGATCTGATTTGCCTCGCTGCCTTCGGTAGCGGCTTCACCTGGGGGTCGGCGCTAATTAAATGGTAGAATGCCTGAGTGATAGAATGATTGAATGGGCTGGTGCAACCAAGAGAGTTTGCGCCAGCCCATTCAATCATTCTATCACTCAGGCACTCAATAATTCCCAATTGACAGCATAACCAACGTGCAGGCTTCGATCGGCTCTATGCCCACCTGCTGCAATTCCTTCTCAAATTCCGGGTTCTCCGTGCCGGGGTTAAAAATAACCCGGCGAGGCTTCAGCGCCTTTACATACTCATACAGATTGGCCTGATTGCGCGTACCAACGTACAACGTCACCGTATCGACATCATTCAGCGCAGGTTGCCCGGTCTGAATCGAGCGCCCCTCTATCGTGCCCGGCCGGAGCCCCACCAGTTCGACTTCATGCCCATGCCGTAGCAAACTTCGGGCAGCCTGATTTGCATACCGGCCTACGTTCTCCGTTGCGCCGATCACAACCGTTTTTCTATGATTCACATTCATCTATCTGCTGTAGTCTAAATTGGACTCCCTTATCTTTCTGTCTTAAACAGGGCGTTTCTTCCACGGGTTCTCGACTACTAATCGAAAATTATTTTTGTTTATATTCACTTAAACGAGATATGTTATTTTTGACCCTGAATATGACACTGAGTGCTGCATAAAGTATACTAAAGTCATTTTATTGTACTATATCCGTATATCTTAGACTAATTACAGTACGGCGGTCATTATTTCTGTTTAGGTTTTATATTAAAAATGTAAACAAAAAACTTAATCTCAAGTAAAATCATTAACGTGCATTGTTGAACATTTTCAGGTAGTCATACTATGAGTGACCGGAGAAACCAGAACTTCTGGAATGAAAAGTGGGTACCCATCGCTTTCGATGAAGTAGAAAACCCACCTCGTTATCAGGTATCAAACTATGGGCGGCTACGCAGCTTTCAGGCCGGCGCGCGCAGCAAAGCCGGTGACGAAAAGCAAGCAGTGACCGGCACCATTATAAAAGGGTCGACCATTCAGGGCTATAAGTCGTTGAACATACGCGCTGAGGGCAAGACGCTGAATCGCTACGTTCACAAACTAGTGGCCGAGCATTTCTGCGATGCGAAAAACGCAGACAACACCTTCGTTATCCATCTTGATTTCGATAAGCAAAACAACTTCTACCAGAACCTGAAATGGGTGACGAAAGAAGACATGATCGAGCACAACCGGCAGAACCCGAACCTTAAAGACCGAACGGTGAAGCGGGCGACGAGCAATTATAAATTGACGGAGAGCAAAGTCAAGATCATCAAAAAACTGCTGCGAAACGACAAGAACCGGCTGAAGATGATCGCCAAGCAATTTGGCATCACCCATACACAACTCAACCGGATTCGGTCGGGCGAAAACTGGAAACACGTTCAGATCGACGAAGTACAGGTTATGAACGAGCCAAAAGTTAAACAGCTGGAACTGACCCGTTAATCAAACGGGCCTTGCAATAGGGGTTGGCACTTCTGCTATCGGCAACGATATAAAGAAGGAAGTGCCAACCCCTTCTGTTGTTTCAAACCAGATGTTTCCACCGGCGTGTTCGACACCCCGCTTGGCAATGGCGAGACCAAGCCCGGAACCGCCCCGTTTGGTACTGAAGTTCGGCAGAAATACCTTAGCCTGAATAGCTTCGGGGATACCGGCACCGTTGTCGTGTAGCTCGATACGTACGGACTCTTCGTGTGTGTACACCCGCAACTCAATCGTAGGCTTGCGGTCGGCGGGTACCGATTGAATTGCGTTGATGAGCAGGTTCGTCAGGATTCGCCCAATAAGTTGCCGATCCCCGATTACCATCAGTGGCCCATTGGCAATCTGCCGGCTCAGACTAATCCGCTGATCGTCGGCGTACAGGTCAGCCGCTTTGTTGATAACCGACGTTACTTCGAACGTCTCGTTCTTCGGCATCGGCATCTTGGCGAAGTCAGAAAACGAGGTCGCAATGTCGCTCAGGTTATCAATCTGATCGAGCAGCGAGTCGAACGTGCGTTGCATCACCCGGCGCGTAGTCGCATCGTTGGCTGGGCGGGCAGTGGCAGTGGCGGGTTGCATGCCGGGTAGTGTCCGCTGCAAATGCTGAAGCGTTAACTTCATAGGCGTCAGCGGATTTTTGATCTCGTGGGCCACTTGCTTCGCCATCTCCTGCCACGCCGACTGCTTCTCGGTCTGCGCCAGTGCCAGCTTGTTTTCCTGAAGTTTCTCCAGCATCCGATTATACTCCCGGATCAGCATACCGATCTCGTCGTCGGAGCGCCAGGGCAGGGTTTCGTTTAGCTGGTCGAGGTTTGTTTTGCTGATCTTTCCCGTCAGAATTTTCAGCGGTTTGGTCAGTAGGATTGATGCGAAATACGACAGGATCAGGAAGAACAGAAACAGGATCGTGAAGATGCTCAGCGCCGACGAAATCACCTCGATCAACTGCTGATCGAGTTCGGGCTGGGCGTAGAAATAAGGTACGCCCAGAATACCCAATAGCCGCCCATCGAACGACTTGATACTGGCGTAGGCGGTGCTGTACTGCTTCCGGCCTAGTGATTCGCTGAGCAGCACCTGATTCTCTTTTTCTTCGACTAGGTGAACGTATGCCTCCGGGTTTATCTGCTTTGAGAGGTAGCCACTTTCGTAGATCAGTGGGCGGGTCGAACTGTACAGGCGTCCCTGCGGATCATACAGATTCAGGTCTATACCAGCGTCACGGGCCAGTTTGCCCAGCTCTTCCTCGACCGATGCTTTGCTTCGCCGTTCGGTTTTGGCCTCGTCAAGCGCCGTAACCAGATTGGCAGCCACGTTGCGCGTATTAGTAACGTAGGTGTTTTCCTGGTTGGTGATGTAGTTGTTACTGATGACCGTCAGAATAATGACGATAACCAATACGAGCGGCAGGAAAAACGCCAGGTTCAACAGAATCTGAATCCGGGTCGAATAGTTGATGCTGAACCGCGACCGGCTGTAGTGAACCGCGTACAGGATAATGACGACGATGACGGTCAGTACCAGCAGCAGGTACAGGAACGAGAAATTGGAGAACGCATTCTTAAGTGGATACCCAACCGAAGACACCACGACCAACTGCCCACCTTTCCCCCACAAACCGACGTGACGCCCCTCGTTGACGACGATGCCCGTCTGGAACAGGGCCGGATCTGTCAGCATCGACAGGGGCATTCGGCGCTCGTAGTTATAGCTGCCCGCGCTGTACAGCAGTTTGGGCAGTGGTTTGCCACCCGGCCCCGGACCGCTGTAAATCGCGTAGCTGTATTCCGGCATGTCGGGCTGCTGAATAAAGCGCGTATCGACAAGTTGCTCCGGGTACGGGCTCTCCGGCCGTTCGTTCTGCAACCGAAAATCGATCACGACATACCCCAGCGTATCGGCGGTACGAACCGAATCGGCGGTGCCCCGAATCGGAATAAAACAGACGTACTGTTTAAAAGACTGCTGCGTTGCTTTGTTGAGCAGGTAGATACCCGGGTAAGCGGTCTGGTAGGTAGGCTGGCGGTACAGGTTGTTCAGGGCCGTCAGTCGGGTAGCGCCGGGCAGCACATCGGTAGGTTGCCCATTGGCCCGAAACGACATCACGTCAATGGTATACTTATCGAAGTACCGGTCCAGATACACGCCTTTTACCCGGGCCTGTATCTGCTGCCGCTGAAACTTCAGCGTGTCGTTGCGCAGGGTCTGGGCAATGTCGGTATCGGTGGCAATGGCCTTCTGGGCTTTACTCATCAGGAATTCGCCCAGTTCATCGTTCTCAGCCAAAATCCGACGCCCAAACGCCTGTTTCTGCGTCAGTTGCTTGTGTAACTCCTGTTGGTAAACGACGTAAGCGGTAGCAGCCGCCGAAACGAACGCAGCCAGAAACAGATAAATCGAGGTCTTGTACCGAAACATGTACAACGACCGTGGGAACTGATACCGGTACAGTAATAGCCAGTAAATACCGTTCAGAAATAGGACCGGCTCCATGGGCAGCCCCGCCACGTAGACCCACACAAACGATAGGCCCGTACCGATAATCAGCCACAGCAGACCGCCCCACCCCACCCGGTTGAACCGAACAAACAGGCTGGCCAGCAGATGCGTCAGCAGAAAATAGATTGTCGAGATTGAAATGAAGATCAGCAGACACGCCACTTTCAGGACTGTAAACTGAATGCTGAGCGTAATGTCGAGCGTGAACTGCGACTTCTCGTAAATGTTGTTGATTTCGGCGTAGCAAACTGTAAACACCGCATACCCCAGTATAACCAGCACGATCGACAGCCCCTGCCGCGCCCGGTCGGGCAGTTGCAGCAATCGGCTGTACTGCCAGGAGCGATAATAGTTATTGACCCAATACAGGGCCAGCATCAGCACCACAATCGAGTTGAGTAACAAATCGCCCAGCGACGGCACCAGCGCCGATGATTTGTAGAACCGGGAGTTAAACAAATCCGATTCGACGAACAGAAATGGTACCCCGAAATACAGCATCAGCGCCCGCAGCACGAGCAGGTAAGTCGCCAGCCAGAGAAAGCCCCAGCCGTACCGACGCGCCTGCTGAAGCTGTATCATAATCTGGAATACGTACAGCCCCAGAAAAATTACGCTCAGCGCGGCCAGAATAATCGTATTGACGGGCGTCGTTTGGTTCTGATAAGCGAGAACCTTGGGTGGTACAACCGAGAACAGAAAGATCGGCGTGTTGTCGTAAATGACCTGATACGGCTTGCTGCGATCGTCGGTGATGGCCGTCGGATCAGTGGCAAACAAATCGGGGTTATAGCCGGAATGCAGGTAGCTGTTGTCGGTGCGGTACTGCCGGTACACATTCACCAGCGAAAACACGTTTAGCGTGTCGGCATTACGAATAACCCGTTGCCTGCTGACGATGTATCGCCCCCCATCAAACGAAACCAGCCGGGGGTATGTAATCGTGGCGATTCGATTGTAGTCAGGAATAAACTGATTGTCAGACCAGTACAGCAAACTGGGCGGACCTGCCTGTCCCCGCTTCTTTTGAAAAATGTAGTATGGAAACCGGCTTTGGCTGCTCAGGTTACGGAATGTTAGCGCAGGTACCTGCTGTAGGCGGGTGGTCATCTGCTGTAGTTCGTCGGAACTAACCCGCATTTCGTCTTTCACCCGCTGCTGCACCGCACTCAGATACTGCTCATCGGCCGCGCCGGGGGCATTCTGCTCCAAAAACCAGTAGCAGAGTACCGACAGCGCAAATGCCAGAATAGCCAGTACCAGAAAGATATGTTGCTCAATTCGCTTCACAGGCCTTCAAAAGGGAAGGTATTGCAGTCAATGGATAAAAAATCATGCCAAAATCGGCGAAAAACTGGTTTCACACCTCCATCAACACCGTTCAGTTAGCCACCGACGTACCTTTTTCAACGGTAAATCCACCCGGCTCATACCCGATCTCAACCCCCAGTACGTACAGTAAATGTTTGCGATCAATAATGACGCGCACTCCTTCAACGTTATAGACCTCGTCAGTCGGACCGGGCAAATCGAAACCCAGCAGCCAGGACGCCCCGCAACCCCTCCGCGAATACCGACCCGCAGGCCGTATTCCGCCGGAATTTTGTTGGCGCGTAAGGTGTCGTGAATTTGCTGGCGGGCCGTTTCCTGAACGGTTACGGGTTTGTCGAGCATGACGAGTAGGTAGTAAAGAAAATCGACTGTCGGCCACAAAGTTGGGCATGGCAGTCGCTGGACAAATTTATCATTTTTCGTTTACGCATTCATTGTCTTTACATGGAACTTCTGAGTGACTTTTTAAAGCTGATTATTCCGGCCGCGCTGGTACTGTATGGGATGTACGTAACGGTCAGGCTACTGCTCGAACGCGAAGCCGATCGCTACCGTCACGATACCAAAACCCGTTACACCGATGCCGTGGTACCGGTGCGCTTGCAGGCCTACGAACGAATGGTGCTGTTTCTGGAGCGTATCAGCCCCAACAATCTGCTGCTGCGGCTGGGTAACAGTTCATCGTCGGCGCTCGAACTACAGCAGCGACTGTTGCAGGAAATTCGGGACGAGTACAACCACAACCTATCCCAGCAGGTGTACATGAGTCAGGATGTGTGGGACCAGATTCAGACGGCGATGAACGAAGTAATTACACTCATCAACCAGGCGTCGGGCGACATCCGGCCCGACTCTCCCCCACTCGAACTGTCGAAGCGGATTTTTGAGCGTATCATCCAGAAAGACAAGATGCCGACCACAATCGCGCTGAAAGCCGTCAAGGAAGAAATTCAGACCATGTTTATGTGAGTACGGGAAAAGCGGGGAAATGTGAAAGGCAGCGATCAGCTGCCTTTCACATTTCCCCGCTTTTTTCTCTATCCTAAAAACACCCCCGTCGATAGCTGCATGGCTTCTGCGAACGCATCCTGATTCAGGGGCAGACTGATGCCTTCGTCGGTTAACGTCTGAATAATTTCTTCCGTGGGCAGATTGCCCGTCAGGTGGTCAGCTGCCATCGGACACCCCCGAAGCCGCGTAAGGCCCCGTCGATCCGCTGCACACCCGCCCGCAGCGCTGCCCGTACTTTGTTGGCGGCCTGACCCGGCTCGGTGTGCAGATGCGCGCCAAATTCAATTTGCGGAAAAGTCGTAATCAGGTGCCGAAACAGAGCGTCTATATCGTCGGGGGTCGAACTACCGACCGTGTCGGACGGAGCAATGATCGAAACGCCCAGATCGGCCAATTCAGCCACCAACGCACCCACCTGCTCAGGGCTATAGGGATCGCCATACGGGTTGCCAAACCCCATCGACAAATACACGACCAGTTCGCGCCCGGTCGACTGACAATGCGTCTGCATATAGCGCACGTCGTCGAGAGCCTGCGCGATTGATCTGTTGGTATTGCGCTGCTGGAATGTCTCCGACACCGAGAGCGGGAAGCCCAGGTACTGAATCTGGGGATGGCTCATTGCCTCGTCGGCCCCGCGCTGATTGGCAACAATGGCCAATAGCTTTGTCTTCGTCACCGACAGGTCGAGCCCGGCCAGCACCTCGGCGGTATCGCGCAGCTGCGGCACGGCGCGGGGCGATACGAAACTGCCAAAATCAAGCGTATCGAAACCCACCCGCAGCAGCGCGTTGAGGTACTGAATCTTTAATGCTGTCGGCACGAAATGCGCCAGCCCCTGCATCGCATCACGCGGACATTCGATCAGTTTCATCGGCGGGTGATGGGCAAAGAGCGGGTCAGAAACGCCAGTACAATCATCACCAGCGAACAGATCGCCAATCCACCGGCTTCGCGGGCCAGTTCGATATTCAGACTGCGCATACCCATCTCGTTGAACAGAAAGCCTTCAAATTGGGGCGGCCACTGGTACATGGCTGCAACGGCAAACAGCACCGCCATCCCGGCCAGAAACCACCAGCGCGCCAGCCCCGACCAGGTCATGAAGCAGGCCAAAGCCGCCAGTCCGTAGATCGGTATCCACACTTCCGGGTCAGGATCGTTGTATTGCAGGGCAGCAAACAACACGAACAGCAGCCCGAATACGAGGGAGATGGTTTTGCGCATGGCGAGTTTGTAACAGGTTTAATGTTTAAGGTTTAAAGTCTAACGTTAAAGCCCGATGCTACGATCAACCTTTAACGTTAGACTTTAAACCTTAAACTAATTCGAACAATACTGCGCTACGGCGTTGGCAGCGTCGGCGTAGCCAAGTTGCTGGGCTTGCTTCAGGCTCAGACATCCGCTTTCGCGCTGATTCTGCACAATCTGCGCAATACCCAACCCGTAGAACGCTTTGCCAAATTTCGGGTCGGCAACGACGGCCTGCTGAAAATCAGCGACGGCCCCAGCCAGGTTCTTTTGCTGAAAGTACAGATTACCCCGATTATAATAAGCCAGTGCGCTTTTAGAGTCAAGTTTGATAGCCTGCGAAAAGTCGGTGATGGCGGGCTGAATCTGGTCCTGCGTAGCAAACAACTGCCCCCGGTTCAGGTAAATTTCTGATGCCATCCGCTGACTCGTATCGGGGGCCAGCCGAATAGCGTCGGAGTAATCTTTCAGGGCACCCGTCAGGTTATTCTGCGCGACCCGCATCAATGCCCGGTTGTAGTAAGGCCGGTACGAATCGGGGTTCAGCTTAATGGCCTGATCGTAGTCGAGGGCAGCGTTGGCATATTCCTTCAATTCGAAATAAGCGACGCCCCGCGTGTTGAACGCTTCCGCGTTGTCATCATCGGCTTCGACAGCCTGATTCAGCACCTGCAAGGCGTCCCGAAATTTGCCGTCACGCATTAATTTACGTCCCTGTTCAACAAAATCATCCGACGATGTGCAGCCGAAAGTCAGTGCCGAAACGAGACTCAATACACCAAGTAACTTCTTCATTATTAACCAAAGAGCGAAAGAATGAAAGAGTGAAAGAGCGATGGATTGAGCGGACAATGGCCTGTCGCTCTTTCATTCTTTCGCTCTTTCGCTCTTTAAATTTCACCAAAGGTAAGGGCGAAATTTGGTCGTTCGCGCAACATTCGCTTAACTTTGCATCGGCAAATCGGTGCTACCAGCTCCTGCTGAATCCCCCAGGTCTTGACCGAAGCAAGGGTAGGTGGTCGTAGCGGTGAGACATTCGATTTGCCATTTTTTTTTGCCCTTTTGGGCGGTAACGCAGTCTCCGACCCGTCTTTGGTTACGTAACTAGTCGCACGACTGCGCGTAACCATTGCATCTTATGGACCTGCTTACCCAACTGACTGACGCCTACCACCAGTCATTCCCCACCGATCAGTCTCCACTGGTTATCTGTTCCCCCGGCCGTGTCAATCTGATTGGCGAGCATACCGATTACAACGAGGGTTTCGTTCTGCCAGCCGCCATCGACAAGGCAATCTATCTGGCAATCGCCCCCCGCTCCGACGACCGGATTCACGCGGTAGCGCACGACCTGAACCAGACCTATGAAGTGGCCCTGTCTGAACTTACACTGACCAATTCCTGGATGGATTACCTGCTGGGCGTTGTTGCACAACTCCGTTTGGCTGGGCACACAGTTGGCGGGTTCAACTGTGTCTTTAGCGGCACCATTCCGATCGGGTCGGGCCTGTCGTCGTCGGCCGCGCTGGAAAACGCGGTGGGCTTCGGGCTCAATGAACTTTACGAGCTGGGTATCGACCGGATGACGCTGCTGCGTATGTCGCAGCGGGCCGAAAACGAGTTCGTCGGCGCGAAAGTGGGCATCATGGATATGTTTGCCAGCATGATGGGACAGGCCAACCACGTGATCAAACTCGACTGCCGCTCGCTGCAATACGAGTACGCCCCCCTCTCCACCGACGACATCCGCATCGTACTGTGCGACTCGCAGGTGAAGCATTCACTGGTAACGTCGGAGTACAACACGCGCCGGGCCGAATGCGAATCGGGCGTGCGCTTCCTGAAAACCTTCTACCCCGACATTCACAGTCTGCGCGATGTGACGATGACGATGCTCGACACGCACCTGCGCGACGCTAATCCGCTGATCTACAAACGGTGCTCGTACGTGGTTCAGGAGAACGCCCGCGTGGTCGATGCGGTGCAGGCGCTGGAAGCCGACGACCTCGATACGTTTGGTCAGTTGATGTACGGTTCGCACGCCGGATTGAGCGAAAAGTACGAAGTAAGCTGCCCCGAACTCGATATTCTGGTCGACATTGCCCGGAATCAGCCGGGGGTGCTGGGATCGCGGATGATGGGTGGTGGCTTCGGCGGCTGCACAATCAATCTGGTGCAGGTATCGGCCATTGAGCGCTTTGAGGCCCATATTCGGCACGAGTACAAAGAGCGCACCGGGAAAGACACGCTGATCTACGTATGCAGTCTGCAAGACGGTACGCACCGGATGAACTGATTAAGTTTGTGTATTCTTCCGACCATAGCGGGAATCTTCTTTACTTTTGCCAACGGAATCTGCTGATTCTGTTTAGTGTCGGTACTGACAAACACTCCTTACCATGAAATTTTTCATTGACACGGCCAATCTGGCCGACATCCGCGAAGCCCAGGAAATGGGTATTCTCGACGGCGTAACCACCAACCCGTCGCTGATGGCGAAAGAGGGCATTACAGGCAAAGACGCCGTAATGCGGCATTACAAAGAGATTTGCGAAATCGTTAAAGGCGACGTAAGCGCCGAGGTGATTTCGGTCAAATACGAAGAGATGATCAAGGAAGGCGACGAACTCGCTGAACTGGATGAGAACATCGTAGTAAAAATTCCGATGACAGCCGAAGGTATCAAAGCCATCAAATACTTCTCGGAAAAAGGTATCCGCACCAACTGTACGCTGATTTTCTCGGCAGGTCAGGCCCTGGTAGCAGCCAAAGCCGGTGCATCGTTTGTATCGCCTTTCGTTGGTCGTCTGGACGATATCTCGACCGACGGTATGGAGCTGATCGCCCAGATCATGACCATCTTCGGTAACTACGGCTTCGAGACAGAAGTACTGGCCGCATCGGTACGCGGCCCAATGCACATCATCCGTTGCGCTGAAATCGGTGCCGACGTGATGACGGGTCCGCTGAGCGCCATCAAAGCCCTGCTGAACCACCCCCTGACCGACAGCGGTCTGGCGAAGTTCATGGCCGATCACGAAAAGGCAAACCTGTCTGTAAAGAAGTAATTTCCCCGGACAGGATTACAGGATTGACAGGATTTTGTTTTTCACCAGCCAAAGCGACAGCTGCTGTTGATACTACAAACGAAATCCCGTCAATCCTGTAATCCTGTCTATTCATCAACGCTATGTTCTCCACCGATCCTGTACTGAGTTTCGATCACGCCGATATTTATCAGGGCGACCGGCTAGTGCTGGGCGATGTTACGTTTCAGATTCAGAAGGGCGATTTTGCCTACCTCATCGGCCGGACAGGCAGCGGAAAGTCGTCATTGTTGAAAACGCTGTACGCCGATCTGTTTCTACGTAACGGCAAGGGGCACATAGCGGGCTTTTCTCTTGAATCGCTCAAGCCGCGCGACGTACCGATGTTGCGCCGGAAAATCGGTATTGTCTTTCAGGATTTTCAGCTATTCACCGACCGATCGATTGAAGACAACCTTCGTTTCGTATTGAAAGCGACCGGCTGGACCAACAAAAATGACATCAACAACCGCATTGCCGATGTACTGATGCAGGTTGGGCTGGGCACGGCTCAGAAAAAGATGCCGCATCAGATGTCGGGGGTGAACAGCAGCGCGTCGTTATTGCCCGCGCTATGCTCAACGAACCACAGATCCTGATTGCCGACGAACCGACGGGGAATCTCGACCCCGCTGTTTCAGATCAGATCATGAGGGTGTTCCAGACCATCAACAGCTCAGGTACGGCTGTGCTGATGGCCACCCACAACTACGAACTGCTCAACAAGTACCCTGCCCGCGTCCTCCGCTGCCAGGATGGTCAGGTCATTGAACTAGCGGGGTAAACACAGCCCGTTGATTAACTGGCCAGCGGATTCACCACGATCAGGCCGGGTATGTGCACGAAGTCAGCAGTATTGTTAGTGTACAGCTCACAGCCATTCAACAAAGCCGTTGCTGCTATTATAGAATCGCCTAATGACATTTTCCGGCTTTGTCTCAGACTGATTGCTAAATCAATCACCTCATCCGATACTGGGATCGAGCTGGTTGTTGCAAACACGCCCTCCAAATACAATTTGTCGTCTGCTGTCAAGTGTCTGTAGCCGAGAACTTCCAGTTTTGTAATACCTGAAACGTAACTGTCTTTATGCATCAGGAGAGGCCTTAGAAAGGCGTACATATCACTGGCAGCATAAATAATCAAATTAGAATCCAGTACCCTCATTCTTCGTCTCGAAAAGGTAGTTTGCGATCCTGACGTGATTCACGCAGGTGAGCCAACAGTCCGTCTAAATCAATACCAGGGCTTCCCCGCATCACGCGCTCACGAGCAAGGGCTATTTCCTCATCCGACAATTGATTGACAGGAACCTGATTAGCCGGTGATTCTGTCTTTTTCAAATCAATCAGTTTCATATCGGCTAAATCCTCCAGCAGCCTCAGCGCTTTGGGATTGATGATATCGACCACGTATGTGTCCATCGGTTTGTCAGTCTGCTTCTTACGCAAGATACGAAAATCGAGTTGATCTGTTGTGCGCTACGGACTGGGCGCGCTGACGGGCAGAAATAATCAACAAGCATAGGGTATTCGGGGTTGAGTTAGGGAAATCAAACTCAACGCTATGACTACTATGCAGGACCCGCGACACCAATACCCCGCTCCTCCCTACCCGCAGGACGATCAAAATCACCCCGGTACTGAAGCCAAAATGACGCCCAAAGCCGATCACGGCGAAACGTCGTACAAAGGCAGCGGTCGGCTAGCCGGGCGTAAAGCACTCATAACAGGTGGCGACAGCGGTATCGGCCGGGCCGTAGCGATTGCCTTTGCCAAAGAAGGTGCCGACGTGGTAATCTCGTACCTCAGCGAGGACAAGGACGCGCAGGAAACGATTCGGCTGGTGCAGGAAGCGGGGCAGAAAGGCATCGCCATCGCGGGCGACATTCAGGAAGAAGCCCACTGCAAGCAACTCGTAAAGCAGACAATCGACGAACTGGGCGGGCTGGACATTCTGGTTATCAACGCTGCGTTTCAGATGGCGCACGATTCCTTCCTGGACATTCCCAACGACGAATTTGAGCGCACCTACCGGACTAACGTCTTTGCTATGTTCTACTTATGTAAAGCAGCCGTACCGGTCATGCCCGAAGGTGGGTCAATCATTAATACGGCGTCGATACAGGCGTATATGCCCGAACCGTCGATTTTGGCGTATGCCAGCACCAAAGCAGCTATCGTTAATTTCTCGAAAGGGCTGGCGAAAGAAGTGATCGATAAAGGTATCCGGGTCAACGTCGTAGCGCCGGGCCCGGTCTGGACACCGCTGATTCCATCGACAATGCCCGACGATAAAGTAAAAACGTTTGGTGAAGATTCATATCTGGGCCGGGCCGCACAACCCGTCGAGCTGTCTCCGATCTATGTGCTGCTGGCGTCGCAGGAAGCGAGCTACATCACGGGGATGGTCTACGGCGCAACGGGCGGGCGACCCATTGGCTAACGGTAGCCGGTTCATATTGACCCGATACAGGAACCGGTTTCGTAGCCGGTTCCTGTATTTTTGTGGCTTGCCCAGATTTATACAGCATGCGCGTTTTGCTTTTCCTGTTGTTGCTTCCTGCTGTCGCACTGGCGCAGCAACCCGCTGCCAAACGCATTCGTCGGCACGTTCGTTTTCTGGCATCGGACGCCATGAACGGACGTGGTACTGGTAGTCCGGAGAATGCCAGAGCGGCCCGTTACATCGATAATCAGTTCCGCCGATATGGCCTGAATCCACTCGGCACAAACGGATTCAGACAACCGTTCGTGGCTAAGGTTCGGCGGGTTGTGGTTCCCGACAGTCTGCGCCCGGCAGAGAATGTGATCGGCTTTCTCGACAACGGTGCACCTTATACTATTGTCATTGGGGCTCACTACGACCATCTGGGTATGGGTCGGCAGGGTAGTTCGCTGGATTCGCTGCCACAGGGCAAAATTCATAACGGGGCCGACGATAACGCATCAGGTGTTGCCGGTCTGCTGGAACTGGCGCGCTACTACGCAAACAACAACGTGAAAGAACCGTACAACCTGCTGTTTATGGCATTCGGCGCGGAGGAATTAGGCTTGCAGGGATCCCGCTACTTCCTGAACAACCCGACGTTACCACTCGCTAATCTGAACTTCATGGTTTGCATGGATATGATTGGCCGGTACAATCCCGACCGGGGCGTTGGCATCGGTGGCTACGGCACGAGTGATGCCTGGCCGACTGTATTTCAGGGCGTGACAAGCCCCATCAAGTTTTTCACCGACCGGGCGGGCAATGGAGGTTCCGACAACGCAGCTTTTTACGCTAAGCAGATTCCGGTGCTGTTCTTTCACACGGGCGGCCACCCAGACTATCACAAGCCAACGGACGACCCCGACAAGATCAACGTCGATGCGGAGAAGCACATACTCGACCTGGAGATAGCCTTGTTGAACCGGGCTATGCAGCAGCCGAAGATGGTGTTTACCGCAGTGAAGTAGGGCCAAATCTGTCTGCCTGTTATCTTTACCTGGCTTGTAACTAGTTCACACATGATTGACCGCATAACGATTGATCCCGCTATCTGTCATGGCAAACCAACCATACGGGGTTCCCGGTTGCTGGTAACGACTATACTGGAATTACTGGCCAGTAGGATGACTTGGGAGGAAATTCTTGCCGACTACCCCGCCCTTGAACAAGCTGATATTCAAGCCTGCCTGAACTACGCGGTTCGATTAGCCCAATTCCGTACCCTTCCGCTGGCAGCATGAAATTCCTGGTCGATGAGCACTTGCCGAATTGAACCAGTTTTCGCTCAAGGTTCGCTTTTGATCCGTGGCTCGTACAGTCGTCGATGGTATTCCATTTGACCGGTTTACAAGCGGACGCATTATCTTTGTCGCGCTTACTCCCCGACTGCTCGCATGGCCCAACCGACCCATCGTACTGCCCTCAGCGTCCGCCATCTGGTGGGCATCAAAGATCTTACTGAAGCTGATATTCAACTCATTCTCGAAACGGCCAGTCAGTTTAAAGAGGTCATAAACCGCCCGATCAAGAAAGTACCATCTCTGCGAGACATCACGATTGCCAACGTCTTTTTCGAGAATTCAACCCGGACAAGGCTGTCGTTTGAGCTGGCGGAGAAGCGATTGTCGGCCGATGTAGTAAATTTTTCTGCTTCGGGCAGTTCGGTAAAAAAAGGGGAAACGCTGCTCGACACGGTCAATAATATTCTGGCCATGAAAGTCGATATGGTGGTAATGCGGCACAGCAGTCCCGGTGCGCCCCACTACCTCACGCAGCACATCAAAGCCAACGTCGTCAACGCGGGCGATGGCACGCACGAGCACCCGACGCAGGCCCTGCTCGACTCCTTCTCCATCCGCGAAAAACTCGGCGACGTAGCTGGAAAGCGTATCGCCATCATCGGCGACATCACCCACTCGCGGGTGGCCCTGTCGAACATTTTCTGCCTGCAAAAGCAGGGTGCAGAGGTCATGGTGTGCGGACCCAAAACACTGATCCCCAAACACATGAATGCACTGGGTATCCGCGTTGGACATGACGTGCGCGAAGCCCTCGCCTGGTGCGACGTGGCCAACGTCCTGCGGATTCAGCTGGAGCGGCAACAGATCAAATACTTCCCCTCGCTGCGGGAATATTCGTTGTATTACGGCATCTCGAAACAGATGCTCGACGAGTTGGACCGGCCCATCGTACTGATGCACCCCGGCCCAATCAACCGGGGCGTTGAACTAACGTCGGACGCGGCCGATTCCGCCCACAGCATTATCCTCGATCAGGTCGAAAACGGGGTGGCCGTGCGAATGGCGGTCCTGTATCTGCTGGCGCAGTTGTAGTTGACTGACAGCACTATATGTTGTAGATTCGTTAATATACTATCCAGCATTTATGACTGTAATCTCGCTAACGATTCCCGATGAACTTGAATATGCGTTGCAGGATATTCCCGGCGACGTTGAGACATTTATTTTAAACGCATTACGCAGAGAATTACTGCCACAGCAGTGGGCAACCGATACTGACATCGAAGCAGCTGCTGCTGCTGACTCCGCAGCTGATTTTCTGAGTGTTCAGGAAGTCCGCCATTACTTGTCGCTGACGGATGTATAAGCAGGGTGATATATGGTTGGTAGACTTTGACCCCAGCGTTGGGCACGAATACCAGAAAGTTAGGCCAGCGCTGATTCTGGAGAACACTGGTTATATCAGTGTAGGGAATCTGCTCACTGTCGTACCTATTTCTAGCCAAATTCAGAAATCAACGCTTCTGGATGTCCTGATTCCAAGAAATACAACGAATCGGCTTCTGCATGACTCGATTATAAAGACCCGTCAGATTAGTTCGTTCGATAAACGACGTTTTATCAAACGCATTGGCTTTTGCCAGCCTGATGTGCTGCTGACGGTACTATCTAACACATCGCTTTTTCTCAAAGCCGATCAATAATCACCGGTCAGTTCAGTTTACCTGTATAACCCAGTTTTTTCAATTCCGGCGCGGTCAGGTTCAACACGTTTACGTCAAGTTTGATGGGAACCAACGGCGTATCGGTTGAGTCGCGTTTCGTGTTGCAGATCGCGTCGATTACGTTCATTCCCTTAAATACCTGCCCAAAAACGGTGTAGTTATCGTCTAGCCGGGCCAGTCCGTCTTTGTTCTGCACGATATAGAGCTGACACCCGGCCGACAACTTGCCGGGGTTATTGTCGCGCCCGGCCCCGACGGCTCCGTAAACGTGCCGGGCCGTGGGCACAAACTCTGGTTCGAGCAGATAGGGCGAATCGGCGAACCCAGCGGGCGTATCGGGACAACCACCCTGCGCGACAAAATTGGGAATCACCCGGTTGAACGTCAGCGTGTCCCAATAAGCAGCGTTGGCCAGTTTGACGAAGCTGGCTTTATGGCGGGGTGTTTCATCGTAGAGCCAGAAAAGCACCTCCCCCAACCGCGTTTTGATTTGCCCGACGGGGTATGTTTTGGGCGGTTTAGGAGCGGGATTCGTCAGAAAGAGGTAGGCAACAAGCAGGAGATGATAGGGCATAGCAGGGATTAATTTGTAGAACAACTGGCTGGTTCGCGAACCGCTTTTCCTGCAAGCTAGCAGGTCTGTCATACCAAACTGTACCGTTCTCTGGTTATCTTTGGTAAAACTGCTTTGCTGCCAATGGACCAGGAACTTCGCACACTGCACCCACCGCACGACCGCCGGTTCGACGACGAGTTTTTCTTTGCTCTTTGCCAGGCCAACGAAACGACCCGAATGGAACGCGATGCTAGTGGAAATATCATATTCATGCCACCCACCGGATCAGACACAGGACGTTACAATGCCAATTTATCGGGCGAGCTTTGGAATTGGAATCGACGTACCAAATCGGGGTACATTTTCGACTCTTCTACAGGCTTCACACTACCTAATTCGGCCGTTCGGTCGCCGGATGTATCGTGGATTGGCAAAGAACGATGGGATGCGCTTACCGAGAAAGAACGGCAGGGTTTTGCACCGGTCTGCCCGGATTTCGTCATCGAAATTCGATCAAAAAGCGACGATTTAAAGGAATTGAGGACTAAAATGGAGGAGTATCGCGACAATGGTGTTCGGCTGGGATGGCTCATCGACCGGGCGGGGCAGCAGTTGTTCATCTATCGCAAAAACGGGTCTATAGAGATTAAGCAGGGTGATTCTGTTACGTTGTTGGGTGAAGACGTACTACCCGATTTCTCAATTACGCTTCCCCTGTAAGCCACCCGAACAAATCCGAAAAACGCGCTGTTCTTTCCATACCTACGCCAACCAAAGCATTCGCTCAATCACTCATTCGAAATTCACTCATTGATACATGAAAGGCTTTCAATTTTCAGATTACGTACCACCCGAACAGCAGGGCGGCAGCGACTTCGACAAGTTGCTCAACATATTCCAACAACTGCTGCTACTCACCTCCGGCGACGTTGAACAGGCGATGTCGTGGATGAGTCAGCTCGACCGGCAGTATAGCCTGACCGACGACAAATACGGTATCGGCAACTTCTTCGATGACCTCAAGGAAAAGGGCTACCTGACCGAGAAGAACGAGGAAGGCAAGATTCAGATGACGCCAAAAACCGAGCAGACCATTCGTCGGAGCGCACTGGAGGAAATCTTCGGTAAGCTCGAACGGTCGAAGTCGGGCGGTAACCACAACACGCCGTACACCGGTTCGGGCGATGAACTGAGCAGTGACCTACGGACGTATCAGTTCGGTGACACGCTGGAGCAGATTTCGATGACCGAATCCATCAAGAACGCACAGATCAACAGCGGTGTCGATGAATTCCGGTTGATGGAGCGTGACCTCGAAGTAACGGAGAAAGAGCAAAAAACGCAGACCTCAACGGTACTGATGATCGACATTAGCCACTCGATGATTCTGTACGGCGAAGACCGAATTACGCCCGCCAAGAAAGTCGCGCTGGCCCTGACGGAGCTTATCAAGGTCAAATACCCGAAAGACACGCTCGACATTGTGGTGTTTGGCAACGATGCCTGGCAGATTCAGGCCAAAGACCTCCCCTACCTCGAAGTCGGGCCGTACCACACCAACACGGTGGCCGGGCTGGAACTGGCGATGGACCTGCTGCGTCGGCGGAAAAACAAGAACAAGCAGATTTTCATGATCACGGACGGGAAACCGACCTGCCTGAAAGAAGGAATTAAGTACTACAAGAACTCGTTCGGCCTCGACCGGAAAGTGGTCAGCAAAACGCTGACGCTGGCGGCTCAGGCGCGTCGGCTGGAGATTCCGATTACGACGTTTATGATTACGTCAGACCCGTATCTGAAGCAGTTTGTGCAGGAGTTTACGAAAGTCAACAACGGCCGGGCATACTACAGTGGCTTGCAGGGTCTGGGCAATATGATGTTCGAGGATTTCCAGCGCAACCGCCGGAAGAATATCAAGGGATAGACTGGTTTTCGGTTTACAGTACACGGTACCTCACTTACCCAATGTATTACCTGTTATACCTTACCAAGACGTTACAGAAAGTCGGAACTACGGTTCCGACTTTTCTTTTGGCCATGACGCTAACCAGCGGATTTTCACAAACTCGGCCCTCGCTCAACGATTCGATTACGACGTATCTGCGCACGCTGCCCGTGTCGGCAACGGTTAGTCTGGCGGTGCAGTCGCTGACGGATAGCAACGTGGCGGTATTTGTGAATGCAGATAAATCAGTGCCGTCGGCAAGTGTGATTAAACTACCGATTATGGTGGAAGCGATGGAACGGGCGAAAGCCGGGACGCTCGATCTGTCGGAGATTCACATCCTGACCGATTCTGAAAAAACAGGGGGCGATGGCGTGCTAAAAAACTATTCGCACCGAAGCCGGATCAGCTACGCCGACCTGCTGCGGCTGATGATGGTGTACAGCGACAACACGGCCACAAATATTTTCATCAACGAATTGGGCATGGACGCCATCAACGCCCGGATCAAGGCTCTGGGTCTAACCGGCACGCACCTGAACCGGGTGATGATGGACACGCTGGCCACCCGGCAGGGCCGCGACAACTATGTTACGGCGCGGGATATGAACCGACTGCTCAGCCAAACTTACCGGCACCAATTGGCTACACCCGCGCTCTGCGATCAGATGCTCGACATCCTGAAACAGAACGAAGACACGCTGACCATTTCCCGGCTATTACCCAAAACCATTTTCGTCGCGCATAAAACCGGCACGCTCGCCTACATCCGGGGCGACGCCGGTATCGTGTACGCACCCAAACCCTTCGCGCTTACCGTACTGGTTCAAGGCGTACCGACGCCCGACGCCGAACGTATCATCGCGGAGCTTGCGCTGGTGTGTTATCGATGGTTCGACAAGCAGTAGTCTAAATTGCTATTGACCAAACAGCAGCAGACAGGCAACCGGTACCAGAACCAGTGAGATAAGCGAGGAAAACGTTACGAGAATGGATGCATCTTCGGTTTCGGCGTCGATGAAGGTGGCGAATACAACGAGGTTGGCGGCAATCGGAAACGACGCCATCAACAGCATCAGTTTCTGTTCATCGCTTTCGAGTTGACCGATCAGCAGGGATTCGAGCCAGACCAGTACTCCCAGAATTAACGCAGCTGCTATATAGCGAACGGCCATCAGCTTGCTGAACTGCTTGTAGTCAACTTTTTTGATGTCGACGGCCGTGAGCGTAACGCCGATTATAATCATACCCAGGGCGGAAAGTGTCCAGCTGGCTCCTTTCATCACCGGCTCCAATGATTCGGGCATTTTAAACCCGTACAGGTTAGCGATGATAGCCACAATCAGGGCGTAAATAGCCGGAATTTTCAGCACGTTTTTGATCGAATCGCCAACGCCCATGTCCTTACTGCGCGACACCAGATAATAACCCACCGTGTCGCCGTACAGCACGTTACCCATGTACGCACTGATGATGAGCGGCATCTTCTCCTCGCCAAACAGGGCCATCACGACCGGAATACCGAACCAGCCAATGTTGAAGTACGAAAACGAGCAGCGCAGCAGATCGGGGTTGACGTCGGGCTTTAACCACCGTTTCACCAGTTCGGCAGGGAGGTTCATCAGCGCGGCCAGCAGAAAAATGATCGATAAGGCGGTGGCCAGTTGTGCCGGTTCCGCTTTCAGGATATTGTTGAAAATAACCAGCGGAATCAGGACGTAGAGCAACAGACTTGAGATAGGCTTACTCTTCAGACCGAACCACCGACTCGCAACATACCCCAGAATAATAAACCCGTAGAGGGGGACAACGTTAGCCAGTAACTCGTTCAGTACGTTCATGTTGTAAGCGTTTAATAATCGCGTGCGTAAGCGGGTCGACACGTTCGACGTTGAACCAGACAGCGTTGGTATCGAACAGTTCGCCGACCAGTACGTGTCCGATGCCATAGGCAGGTGCATCTTCCACGCCCGGAACATAAAGCTGCATGGTGTTGACATCGGCTTGAAAACCACCGGCCTCACAGGGGAGCAGCTGTTCTTTCTCCAGTAGTTTTTGCAGAATCGGCACCTGCACTTTTTCGGCCTTCGTAGCAGGTCCGGTTGCGTTGATAACGTAATCGACGGTGTCGGTATAGCCTTTTTCGGTCGTCAGGGTGTATCGCCGGTTGGCATCGTCCCACTCCACTTTGTCGGAATAGGCCGTTACCGTCACCTGCCCGGATGCCAGCAGATCGCGGAGTTTCTTGCCGTTCTGGAGCGGCATGGCGTGGCGGTTGATATCAGAATACGGCTTGAGCCATTTCATAAACCGAATACGCTCGTCCTGCGGCAGCAGTTGCCAGATATCGAACGAGATGTGGCGGGTCGAGTACAGAATGTTCTGAAAAACACTGGCGTAGTCTTCCGCCTGCCGGATGTCGTCGGTCAGCAGGTCGAGCTGATTTTTACCGATGCGTTTGAAGCGTTTCCAGTCCTGCGGCCCCAATATGCGTTCTACTTCGGCGCGAAACAGCCGGAACAGATCGCTGGCCCGCAGCGTCCGCTGCTCTTCGCGGATTAGTTTACGGACATTTGCCATTGTCAGCACCTGCCGCTCAAACGGCTTTTCTTCCGGCGACTGCACACGGGGTAAGAGCCCGTCTTTCGAGTACAGCTTGATCGGCCCCCGGTGCCCGTTGTTAACCAGCGTAATCACCGCGTCAATGGCTGTCAGGCTGGCTCCCAGCACGCAGACCGACGCGTCTTTGTCGGTAATCGTCTGAAGTATCCGGCTGGCGGGCCAGGGCGAGTCGAGGTAGTTAGGCGATGCTTCGAGCGGCTTGAAATTGTTGGATTTCGGCGTTCCCGTTGCCAGCACCAGCACGTCGGCGTCGATTGTCTGACCCGATTTCAGCGTAATCGTGGCGCCATCCTCCGTGAGCGTTGCGTCGACGGCCAGTTCGTGGTACACATCGACCGGCATGCCGTGTTGCCGGGCCAGATCGACATATTCCTCAAATACATCTCTCAGGTAGATGCCGTACAGCTCGCGGGGTGGGTAACTGCTGGCGTCGATAGCCGTATCGGGGTACTCGCGTTCGATAATACCACGGTGTTCGGCCATCCAGTCGACGAAGTGATCGGTTTCTTCGGCGAAGATGCCCATCAGCCCCGCCGAGGTGTTAAGTAGATGCCCTTTCTGGCCAGTGTCGTAGGCTAGTCCCGGCCCGATTTCGTCGCTCTTTTCAATGAGCGCAAACGCCACCGGTTCGGGTTCGGGGGCCAGTATCAGTTTCAAAACCAAGTGGATAAACGTAGCCGTGCCACTCGCTCCACCTCCTACTATTGCAATCGTTCGCTGGTGCATTTGTTGAGTAAAGAAATGGGCCGCTGCAACTTCTCGGAAGCACAGCGGCCTATTTCTTTAACCCCGTTTTAATGATAATGTTACGCCCGTGCTGCGCCCGCTACCTGCATTTCCAGCGTATAAATGGATTTCGATGCGGTGATGAACAGCGTTTTTCGGTCGGCACCCGCGAAACAGATGTTGCCCGTCCAGTCTTCATCAACCGGAATCTGCGCGATTTTTTCTCCTGCGGGGCTGTAAACCGTTACGCCGTCGCCCCCGTGAGGTACAGGTTACCGCGCTCATCCAGAATCATCCCGTCGGACCCCTGCTCAACAAACAGTTGCCGGTTGACCAGACTCGCGTTGGGGCGGATATCGTAGCGGTAGGTTTTATCGGCGTCGATATCGGCGACGTACAGCGTCTGGCCGTCGGGTGTGCCAATGATGCCGTTGGGTTTGTCGAAATCCGTATCGACCTGTTCGGGTTGCGACGAGCCTTTTGGCAGCAGATAGAGGTATTCGCCGAACACGTCCGGGCCACCATGCCACCAGTACTTGCGCTCGTAATACGGGTCGGTGAAGTAGATATTTCCCTTGGCATCAATCCACAAATCGTTGGGGCCGTTGAGCCGCGCACCTTCGTGGTCGGTCATCAGAATCGTTACTTCTTTATCGGGGCTGATCGACCAGATTTCGTTTTTCTCGTCGGCGCAGGTGACAAGGTTTCCGGCCGGATCGAAGTACATTCCGTTGGAACGGCCCGTTTTGTCCAGAAAAACCGACAATGAACCATCCGTGCCGTAGCGCCATATTTTATCATTGGGCTGGTCGGAGAAAAAAACGTTTCCATCAGCGTCGGGGGCCGGGCCTTCAGTGAATTCAAACTGACTGGATACGCAGGTCAGCTCGGCACCGGGCGCGATAAGCTGGGTCGTATCAAAAGCGGTAAAAGGTTCGGAATCGGGTTGAGCCATAGCCGTCGGATTTAGTGAAGCATACTGGCAAACAACAGCCCCCGCCGTCGGCTTGTTTGCAAACTACCCGCCAGTGCAAACTGATTCCCAGCGCCTACAGATTGGGGAATCAGTCCTGATTTACTATCATTGATTGGCCAAACGCTACTCAACGTGTTATGAAGCTCCTCCTCACAATCATCGCAGTATGTTGCTTTACGTTCGCTCATGGTCAGTCGCTTAAAACCGTAAAAGTCAAAAGCAAATACCTGCTGGAACAGTACGAAGTGCGGGCCGATAACGACACTCTGCGCGATGGAACGTACCGCAAATATTTACGCGATGGAGACGTCTTGCTGGAAGAAGGCAGCTACGCCAACAGTCGCCGGATCGGTACCTGGACGTTTTACAACCGCACGGGTCAACCGGAGCTGATCTATAACTACTCGACCGCGCAGGTGATAACCAACAACCGAACCACAGCCACGGCCGATACTATGGGGATCATACAACTGGAAGGCAAAGGAACGACCGTTCGCCTGACTCCGCCCCCCATTTATCTGGCCAGTACACACCAGATTTCAGCGATTCTGTCGCGTGAGTCAAGGCCACCTATGCACCTCCACCGCGAGGGTATAACGGAGTTATCCTACCAGATCGCAGCCACCGTTTCGCCCGTTGGAGCACGCTACCGGATCATTGCGTCGCACCCCGACAGGGAGTTTCGGCAGAATGCTCAGCAATGGGCTGCGCTGGCATTCAAGGATGTGCAGTGGCTACCCGGTTCGTACGAAGGCCAACCCGTGACGGCGATTTACCTATTGCCAGCCATTACAATGCACTTATGGGCAGTCGTCCGCTAACACATTCGTTCATGACTACCTTCGCCGATAAAGCCATTGCTTACTATCACTCGCTGACAGCCCCCACCACCCTGCCGCCCGGCATAGGCGTGATGAACCCCTACGAGCAGCCCAGCGTCCGGCCTATCGTGGAGCAGTTCTACGCCAAATTTTACGCCGACAATCGGCCGCGCGTGTTTGTGCTGGGAATCAACCCCGGCCGGTTCGGGGCGGGCGTAACGGGAATTTCGTTTACCACGCCCCAAAACCTACGCCGGTACTGCGGCATCGACAATGAGTTGCGAGACACCCCTGAACTGTCGAGTCGGTTTGTGTATCAGGTCGTGGAGGCCTTTGGTGGGGCAGCGGAGTTCTATGGGCGCTTTTTCCTGACGTCGCTGTTTCCACTGGCACTGACGAAAGCCAGACCCGGTGGGGGCGTAGTCAACTACAATTTTTACGACGACAAACAGACGACGGCCGCCCTGTGGCCCGCGATTACGGAAACGGTTCAGACGCAGCTTACCTTCGGAGCCGACCGGCGCGTGGCGGTGTGCCTGGGCCGGAAAAACGAAACCTACCTGAAACGACTCAACGAGCAGCAGGGCTTTTTCGACCGCATCGTTACGCTCGACCACCCGCGCTACATCCTGCAATACAAGAGCAAAGCCCTGCCCGACTATCTGGAGCAGTACATCAGCACGCTGCACGACTGCCTGGAAAGCGCATAAAAAAAGGGATACCCCACACAGGGTATCCCTATACTATCCGGTGGTATCCGCTAGGAGCGGGCCATCTCCAGCGTTAACGTTTCCGTATCATTTTTGCCGTCGCCATCCCAGTCTGTACTGCTGTCGACCTGCATTATTTTCAGCGTATTCCCACTAACAACGGCATCGTAGACTTCCGAGCTTTTCCCGTCGGCACTCGTAATCGTGAGTTTGGAACCGTCGTACTTCCAGGTGCCGCCTGTCTCCGGGTCGGGCACCTGAGAGCTGCTAGCGGCCGTGCATTTTGATCCGGGGGTGCCACTTATTTTGCCACCGCTGGCAAACGTGACTTTTGTTGTTGTCAGGCACGTCTGAAAATCAGTACCCAGCACTTGTGTGTACAGGGCCAGCAGGTCGTTCGTTTTTTGACCTGTCTTGAACGGGTCTACAGCCGGGTTGATTTTAACACCGGTATATACCCAGGTTCCTTCGATCGACGATGCGGGCGTGACCGAATCGCTGCCGCTCTTACTACAACTGCCAAACCAGAACGGTACGGCTACGATCAGCGCCCATGTGAGCAGGCGGGTTGTTTTTGGTGTGTGCATGATGAGGAATTAAGTGAGTGCCGACAAATATCAGTGTCTTTCAGTCAGCCACCTGCGGCTACTTAGGCAACGGCAGTGCGTTTTTGGGAACGGTAAAAAAACAGCCCCAGAGTCTCTTTATAGTCGCAAACCTCACCACTTCATGCGTATCCTTTCTCTGTTGCTGTTTAGCCTGCTGTTGTCGTCGGCCGGGGCACAAACCGGCTACCAGCCCACCGCCGACAACGTAGCCGCCCGCAAAGCGTTTCAGGACGACAAATTTGGGCTGTTCATTCACTGGGGCGTATACAGCCTGCTGTCGTCGGGCGAATGGGTGATGAACGACCGGCAGATTCCGGTGGCTGACTACGAAAAGCTGCCTGCCTTTTTCAACCCGATTGCCTTCGATGCCAAAGCGTGGGTGTCGATGGCGAAGAATGCGGGGATGAAGTACATCACCATCACGAGCAAGCACCACGACGGCTTTGCCATGTACGACTCGAAAGTGTCGGACTACGACATCGTCGACCGGACGCCCTACAAAAAAGACGTGCTGAAAGCCCTCGCCGACGAATGCCGGGCGCAGGGTATCAAGCTGTTTTTTTACCATTCGCACCTCGACTGGCACAACCCCGACTACTACCCGCGCGGACGCACTGGCCAAAACCTCGGCCGGCCTGATTCCGGCGACTTCAACAAGTACCTCGCCTACATGGATACGCAACTCACCGAACTATTGACCAATTACGGCCCCATCGGCGGTATCTGGTTCGACGGCTGGTGGGATCAACAAGTCGGCGACAAAACCGACCCGCGCAAAACCAAACTCGACTGGCACCTCGACCGCACCTACTCGCTGATTCACAAGCTACAACCAGCCACGCTGATCGGTAACAATCACCACGTCGCGCCGTTTCCGGGCGAAGATTTTCAGATGTTCGAGAAAGACCTGCCGGGACAGAATCAGACGGGGTTCAGCGAGAATTCAGAAATAAGCAAGCTACCACTGGAAACCTGCGAGACGATGAACGGCGCGTGGGGCTTCAACATCAACGACCGCAAGTACAAGAGCACGAAAGACCTGGTGCAGTACCTGGTGAAAGCAGCCGGGCACAACGCCAACTTCCTGCTCAACGTCGGCCCCATGCCCGACGGCCGGATTCAGCCAGAATTTGTCAAAACGCTGGGCGAAATGGGCCAATGGATGCAACAGAACGGCGAAACGATCTACGGTACACGGGGCGGTCCCGTAGCCGCCCGCGACTGGGGCGTCAGCACCGCGAAAGGCAACAAAGTATACGTCCACATTCTCGACTGGCAGGATCGTCAACTGTCGTTGCCAGCGATGACCGGCAAGATCAAATCCGCCCGTCTGTTTGCTGATAAGCGCCCGGTCAAGGTCAGTCAGTCGGCGGAAGGGGTTGTCCTGACGATGCCCGTTGCTCCGGCCGCTGGCGCCATCGACACGATTGTTGAACTGGAACTGTAATGTGTTGCCCAAACCTATGACACTCAGACTAACCCGGCAGTTGTTCCTGCTGCCCCTGCTCATTGGCGCGTTCAGCTTTCGCCCTCCGCAACCGATGACGTGGGTAGCGCTCGGCGATTCAATCACCTACCTCAACGACCACCCCGAGCAAACTGGTAATCGCATCACGAAGGGCTACATGACCCGTGTGGTGGAGAAGCTGCCGTACATCAACTTCGTCAATCAGGGGCACAACGGCTGGACAGCGGTTCGCATCGCGCAGCAAATCGACTCGCTGGGACTAACCAAAGCCGACATTTATTCGGTCTTTCTCGGCACCAATGACTGGTGGCACAGCAAACCCCTCGGCCGCTTCACCGACTACCAGCAAAATACCGGCACAGGCACCGTGTACGGCTCGTTTCGCATCATCCTCGACAAGCTCCGCCAACTCAATCCGCAGGCGCATTTACTGCTGATAACGCCCATGCCCCGCACCGATTTCGTGCAGATTAACAACCCGAAGAACAACGCGTATGGCTCTTACAAGCCCAAAAGCAGGCAGACGCTGGAATCGTTTGCAATGGCCGTCGACTCCATCGGCCGCGCCGATAAAATTCCGGTTGTTGATCTGTACCACCTGCGTAGTCTGCGGGTGGAGAAGCTGGTGAACTACAAACACTTAAAGGACCCGGCCACTGGTCAGTACGTCGATTATAGGTACCCGGCCTACACCAGCATCCCGTTCAACCCCGCCACCGACGACTACCCCTACCCGCCCGGCGCTATCGCCCGCACCTACGACGGCCTGCACCCTTCCGACAAGGGCTACGAACTTATCACCCGCGAGCTGGTCAGAGTAATGCGGAAGATGGAGTAACGCACGTTACTCCATCTTCCGCATTACCCACTCAATGATTTATGGCTTGTACTACGGGCGGAACCGCTGAATACTGAAATCGCGGGCGGTGCCGGTTTCGCCGATGCGGGCGTTGAGTGTATAAATCTGGTTGTTTACAGCTACGCTGGTCGTTGCCCCGGTGTACACGTCGGCGTCGTATTTCAGAATAGTCGCGCTTTGCCAGTTGTCCGTGCTACGCACCTGTGCCACTCGGTTGCCGCCCGTCACGACGTATAAATCGTTGTTCAGCAAGGTCAGGCCATCACCGGGCAATGACGCTGGCAGGCTTACTTCCGTTACCGCGTTTCCATTCGCCAAATCTACCTTGTAAAGCTTACCCTGCCCCGTATTAGCAACGATCAGGTAGCCGTTCGGGTGATAAACGATGCCGTTCAGACCAAACGTCGAGCTGGCGAACCGGGTGTTGTCGCGCACCAGTACACTGGCATCACCCGTTGCTGTAACCCGGTAAATGACGGGCGAAAACGAGTCGGTTACGTAGGCCGTGCCATTTGGCGCAATCGTTACGTCGTTGGCAAAGTTTGGCTCGGCCGCTGGAATCAAAGCCGCCAGATCCGTGCGTCGCTCAACCTGCCGGGTGTTCAGATTAAACACCACCAGTTCGGCTTTCTGCCGTGTGGTAGCCGCACTGCTCCGATCCGACCGCCCCTGATCGCTGTTACAGACGAATACCCGGCCACCCGCCACTTTTATACCGATAACAGCAATCAGTCCGGGGTCGGTCAGCAGGTCTTCGTAGCGCCCATCAGTTGAGACGGTACCCACTTTCCCCTGCGGAATGGACGAAATCAGGAATCGGTCCAGTTGCGATGAGTACGCGATACCTTCCGGGTACTGCCGTTCGGCCACAAAATTGATGCGCTCCGGAAAAACCGCATTCGGACTATTCATATGGTCTTCACAGGCAGTCAGCGTGGCCGCGATCATGCAGGCCGATGCAATAGAGTAGAACGAGTTTTTCACGGTGAAAGCGTTTTTGGCCAGGGTAAATGAATCGGTTGTCGATGCATACTGACATGTTCGTTCTACTTAAGTAATACAGATTAAAATTGTTTTAATCTGGCGACCGGTTATGCTCAATTTTTGCAGAAAACTATCGACTGTTCAACGGGTTATATCCCGTTTGGCGATCAGAATGACAGAATCTGGTATACTGAGATCAGATTAGAAACTGGTTAAACGAAGCCGCGTGTTTTTCGTAGACGGTGTTGCGTCGACACGGGGCAGGTTCCTATTTTTACCAACCTATTAGCACCTGTTCATCCATCTATGCGCCAACTCTTTACTGCTTTATTCGTTTGCTTCTTTCTCTCCTCGGCCGTCGCTCAATCCATTGTTTACGTTACGCCAACCGGCTCCGGCAACCAATCCGGCGGCTCCTGGAGCGACGCCCTATCCGGCACGCAATTACAGCCGCGGCTGGCATCGGCCTCAGCGGGAACTCAGTTCTGGATCGCAGGCGGTAGTTACAAGCCAACGATTGGCACAGATCGAACCCTTAGTTTCTTCATTCCATCAGGCGTTCAGGTATACGGTGGCTTTACCGGAACTGAAACCACGTTGAGTAACCGTAAAGCAACCCGTCCTTACAGTACTATTTTTTCGGGCTATCTGGTTGCGGGCAATGATGAGCAGAACAGCTATCATGTGGTTACATTTCGCAATGCAAACGCAGACACCCGATTAGACGGCGTTAGTATTATTTACGGTCGGGCAAACGGCACATCAGATTTTAACAATGTCGGTGCTGGTGTTTACAATGACGGTAGTAATGGCGGGCGTAGTGAACCTGTTTTTTCTAACTGTGAAATACGAGGTAACAATGCCGATTCGAACGGCGGGGGTGTGTACAACAATGGGCGATATGGGGTATGCTCCAGCCGGTTCGTCAACTGCTCGATAGAGGGCAACTCGTCTAACAATGGCAATGGAGGGGGGATGTACAATGATGGATTTCAGGGTATTTGTAGCCCGCAACTTACTAACTGCATCCTAGCGAGTAACCGGGCCGCGCAGGGCAGTGCCATCACAAGCGATGGGTCGCAGGGGCTTTCATCACCCGTCATAGCAAACTGCGTATTCAAATACAACTACGGAGGTAGCGTTCTGCATGGCAGAGGGTTCAACGGCAATTGCCAGCCAAGCATCGTCAACTCTATTTTGTGGACCAATTCGCGACCGTCATTCTACAGCGAGTCAGCCAATCATCTTGTTACGTACAGCGATATCGAAGACGGCTATTCCGGTACGGGCAACATTAGCCAGGACCCTCAATTCTTCAATTACTACACAAACGATTTCCGCTTACTAAAAGCTAGCCCAGCCATCGACGCTGGGAATCCGAACAGTACGGCATCGTCTATATCGGCTACCGATTATGAGGGTAAATCCCGCTTTTACAATAATCGAATCGATATGGGTATCATCGAATACGTCCCCAATTCGGTAACGGGTATCGTCAGAGTTACCATCGCAGGTTCGGGCGATAATGTGTCGGGTAACTCGTGGGGTAATGCCCTGAACGGCTATACGATGCGTGCAGCTTTGTCTGAAGCAGCACCGGGCACCTCGTTCTGGGTAGCTGGCGGCAGTTACTTCCCGTCTTTTACCACGGGTGATCGCTCTTCTTCATTTGTTATTCCACCTGGTGTAAAAGTGTACGGTGGCTTCGCCGGGAATGAAACAGATTTCAGTAACCGGGTGCTCACTCAGCCACTTAGCACGACACTGTCTGGAGACGTCGGCATTACCAATGATACTAGAGACAATAGCTACCGCGTCGTAGTGTTGAAAAACGCAACGGCGGAGACCGTTCTTGATGGGTTTGTTATAACAGGTGGAAATGCGAATGGCAGCACTTTATCCGATCCCAGCAGCGGAGCAGGTATCTACTGCGACGGGCGTGGGCAGAATAACAAGAGCGAGCCCAAAATAAGCAACTGTCTGGTCATTGGTAATACCGCCCGGTCCTACGGGGGTGGTATGCATGCGGACGGCAACTATGGCAACGCATCCCCGACACTGATAAACTGTCAGTTTGTTCAGAATACCGCTTCGTCAGGCGGTGGAGCGTATAATGGGGGATTACCGGGACTATGTAGTCCTACATACATCAACTGCACGTTTTTAAACAACACAGCGACCGATCAGGGTGGCGGCATCTATTACTACACTTACTTTAGACCCGGCGACAATACATTTAGCTTAAGCAATTGCACAATTAGCGGCAATCGGGCGACCGATGGGGCCGGTCTGTACTGCGGTAATTCGTCAGATGCTTACCTGAAGCTAGTACTCACCAACTGCCTGATTGATCGTAACACCGCCAGCGGACTAGGTGGCGGCCTATATCTATACCGGGTTGGCAGATCAACCATAGAGGCCGCGATCACAAACTGTACCCTGGCTAACAATCGGGTGGGTAATGCAGGTGATAATATCTTCAATCATACGGGTGCCGACACGAAAGGGCGCTATGCGATCAAAAACAGCATTGTGAAGAACGGCGGTTTCGGGTACCGCGACGATGGCAGCGGCAGTACGGTTTACCCGCCACTCGACATCACCTATTCCAACGTTCAGGCACTTGCGTATGGGTCCACTAATATCGACGTCGATCCGCTGTTTGTCGATCCAGTAAACGGTAATTTTCGGTTGAAAGCAGGTAGTCCGTCGATCAACACGGGCGATCCAAACAGCACAATGGCGACCGTTTCGGCGACTGACTTAGCGGGAAATAAGCGGGTAGCAGAAAGCCGGATCGATATGGGGGCGTATGAGTTTCAGGCGTCAGCTAGCACTGGTTCTGATCTGAGTATGAGTCTGCGCGTCGACAATCGGACAGCGGGCGTCGGCCAAACGATAACGTATCGACTGACAGTGACAAACGATGGGCCGTCGACGGCAACGGGCGTTGTCTGGCAACACCGCTTGCCCGACAACGTGCAATACGTAGGCGGCACCACCCTTTCTGTAGAAAATGGCATCGTCACCGGCAATCTTGGTACGCTACTCGCCGGGGAGTCTGTCACAGCTATGTACCAGCTACAGGCCAGCCAGCCAGGGCAATACATCAGCGCGGCCCAGATTACGGCCGCCGACCAGCCTGACCCGGACAGCCAGCCGAACTCCGGCACGGGCGACGGGCAGGACGATGCGGCTCAGGTCGACATTCGGGTGGGTGGTGCCAATAGCCCGGTTTATGCATCGGCCAACCCGAATCAGGTACCGCTGCCGCCCACTCAGTCGAATCAGCCCACGCCCGACCCCGGCAAGGTAGACCTCGCGTTGAGTATATCGGTCGATAACCGCGTTCCCAGGCCGGGCGATTTGCTAACGTACGTACTGACCATCACCAATCAGGGAGGCACTACAGCCTCGAACGTACGGGTAACGGCTTACCTGCCCGACGGTCAGCAGTTTGAAGCTAGTGGCGATGGGCTGAGCGTCAGCGACGGCGGTGTATCGGGGGGCACGGCGTCGATACCGGCGGGTGGCCAGACCAGTGTCCGGTTTACGGCGCGGGTTACGGCGTCTAAAATGGGCATTACGAAAGCACAGATTCGGCAGGCCAGCCCCGCCGACGTCGACTCGACACCCGACAACGGCACCGATAACGGCGAAGACGATACCGCCCAGATCGATTTGCGTTCGCTCACCGGATTATAGTACGCACAAACGGAGCGTTGGCTGTATCTTGCCGAAACAACCGCTTCTCCCCTATGCTCATAACCACTACGTCGTCTGTCGAAGGCAAACGCATCACGAAATACATTGGCATCGTCAACGGCGAAGCGATCATCGGGGCCAACATCGTCAAAGACTTCTTTGCCGGAATCCGCGATGTGGTCGGTGGCCGGTCAGGGGCCTATGAGCAGGGACTGCGCGAGGCTAAAAGCATCGCCCTCAAAGAAATGACCGATCAGGCGCTGCGGCTGGGTGCCAACGCCATTATCGGTGTCGACCTCGACTATGAAACCATCGGCGGTAACGGCTCGATGCTGATGGTGTCGGCCAACGGCACGGCGGTCGTACTCGAGTGACAGCCTGGCACGTCGCCCGCTGCCACACTTTACCGCGACAATCTATTTTTTAATCACCTTTTCAGACAGCACTGCTAGACGTTTTGCCACACAGCGGGTTATACCAGCAAATCAACAATCGCTCAACGCAATGAAAAAGGTCATTCTAACCAGTCTATTTGTGCTCGGCTTAGCTGCACTTAGTGCTCAGGCGCAAACGGGTTCGACAACAACCGGTAGTAGCAGTAGCCAGGGTTCTAACTCGGGCACCGGTACCAGCAAAGGCACAATGGGTAGCAACAGCAGCAACAGTGGCTCGGGTATGAGCACAACCGGTGGCAGCACGATGAGCAGCGGCTCGATGGACAATCAAAACGGTTCAATGTCGGGCACGAAACGGAGTCGCAGACAAGACGGCTCGTCAATGTCGGGACAGTCGGGTAGCAACGACATGAACATGAACGGTGGTAATGGTCGTCGTAACCGCAAGAGCGGCAGCAAATCGACAATGCCAATGAGTTCAACATCGTCGCGATAAAAAAGGTCAGCATAACAAAAAGCGGCCCCGGAACTGATTCCGGGGCCGCTTTTTGTTTGTCGGTCAGGACGGGTTACGCCTGGTTTATAGAACGACCGTTTTCTGCAATTCCGAGCCTGCAAGGGATGGTAGACAATTTGCTGTTGTACTGTGACAGTCAGACGGTCATATCACTCCGACTGAGTCGGGGGCTGTACTGGCATGGCGATCAGATCGGGCGTCAGCGCAGGAGCGGGTGTCAGCACGACCTGCCCGGTTCGTTTCAGCACACCCCACGAGGCCACTTCACCCCGAAGAGCGTTGAGGTACGACCGAATCAGCACCCAGAACAGCAGGTATCGCCAGGCCATGCGTTGCGGCAGCAACCACCACAACGAGCGCAGCGACCGCCCTTCCAGCCGGTAAGCCAGCATGGCCACTACGGCATCGACGCCCAGAAAGGCCAGAAAGTACGTCAGCACAACGCCCCACGTGCCAGTTACGAACGACAGCGCCAGTTGCAGTTCGGCGACGAGTGTCAGGAGGGGGAAGCCGAACTGAAACAACAGCAGACTGGGCAATGCCAGCCAGCCCACGGCGGTGTTGGCTCCGCCTGCCCTACCCCGCCGGAATAGCAGGTCTCGGTGTTTCCAGACGGTCTGCATCACGCCGTAACACCACCGGACCCGCTGTTTGATCAGCATTGGCAGCGTTTCGGGGGCTTCGGTCACGGCTATAGCTTCGTTGCAGGTATCGACCCGATAGCCGTTTCGCAGCAGCCTGATTGTCAGATCGCAATCCTCTGCCAGTGTATCGGTTGTGAAGCCGCCCACAGCCAGCACCGCCGACCGGCGAAACGCACCGATCGCGCCCGGCACCACCGTAATGCAGTTCAGCACGGCATAGGCCCGGCGGTCGAAGTTCTGGCTCGTCGTGTATTCAATGGCCTGAAAGCGGGTCAGGGCGTTGCGCTGATTGCCCACCTGCACATTGCCCGCGACGGCCCCAATGGCCGGGTCAGTGAAGCCTGCTACCAACCGCCCGACGGCATCTGGCAGCAACTGCGTGTCGGCGTCGATACAAACGACAACCGCCCCGTTGGCCCGGCCAACACCCAGGTTCAGGGCCGATGCTTTACCGCCGTTCGGTTTGGTCAGCACCTGCACCCGGCTATCATCGGCAAAGCGCCTTTTTACCACATCGTACGTCTTGTCTTTCGAGCCGTCGTCCACGAATACAACCTCCAGATTGGCGTATGTGCTGGCCAGCAAACTCTCGATGGTCCGCACAGCGTTGAGTTCCTCGTTATAAGCTGGTACGATGATGCTGACCAGATCGGTATACGGATTTTGAATGGGCCGCTGCCGTTTCTTCTGCCAGAGGGCCAGCCCCGCCAGCAGCAGCACCCGCGTCATAGCCAGCAGAATACCGATCAGAAACAACCACGTCAGCGTCCGTTGGCCGTAGTAGATAAGCTGCACCAGCGTCCGGTCGGTGACGAGCGTGGCCTGTTGAACGGGCGCAGCGGGCATCAGTTCACTATCGGGCCGATTCATCAACTGGCTCAAGGTGGCGAAGCGGTAGCCGTGCTGTTTGTAGTAGTGAATGATCGCGGGCAGGGCCTTCACCGTCGCCGAACGGTCGCCCCCGGCGTCGTGGAGCAGGATAATGTTACCCAGATTTTCCTGCTGCCTGATGCGGGTCAGGATCTGCTCCGGGGTCACACCCGCCTGCCAGTCGAGCGGGTCGATGGATTCGCCGATGGTGTAGTAGTGCTGTTGCTCGGCCAGCGCAATTGGGCGAAGTTCACTGGCAGAATTTGGTTCGCTGTCGGCGTTGTAGGGCGGCCGGAACAGAATCGTCGACCGGCCGGTGATGCTCTCGATCAGGCGTCGGCAGGTGTTCAACTCAAAAAACAACCGGCGCGGACTGACCGTCGTGAGGTCGGGGTGGAGCGTCGTGTGATTGCCAATTTCGTAGCCGGAGCGGGCCATTCGCTGCAACAGCGGCAGGTTGCGCTGGGCGTTCAGGCCGATCACGAAAAACGACGCCGGTACGTGTTCGCGTTCGAGAATGTCCAGAATCTGCGGGGTGTATGTTTCGTCGGGACCGTCGTCGAACGAAAGCACCATCGTTTTATCGGCTTTCCCCACCTTCCGAACCACGTACGACGTCGGCAGGGTCAGGTAACGCTCTTCGCTGATAAGCTGGTCGGTGGTGTCGTACTCCAGTTTGAGCCGCCCAGCATGGGGCGTCGCGTCAACGTCCAGGATATCGCCTTCACCCTGATAATCGACGCTGGGCAGGGCCGGAACCTGCTGCAACTGCTGCCAGTTCATCGGTTTCTGCGTCAGCGCAGGCATCGACACGTTCCGGGCGTAGTAATCCCAGGTGCGTACGTCTTCCGACCCCAGCCGCCAGATAGCCGCCCCCGCCGTTTCGTAATCTTCCGTAGCCCGCAGCACGTTATAGGCCGAAGCCGCGTCGTTGAACCAGACCGTGTGCGGCTTCCCCGCGTCGTCCTGATAGCGAAACGACAAATTGTAAGTCTGGTTGTCGAACCGGACGGGCGTGGCCGACTTCCGGTTAGCGCGGGCCATCGCCTGCTGATACGTAATGTCGACGCCCTCCCCTTTCGCGGGCCAGTCGTAGCCGTAGCCTGCCACACCCAGAATTACCTGCTCCGACGGAATCTGCTTGCAGGTTTCTTCCAGCACATACTCGATCCACTGGTACGGTGCCACCGGGCCGGGGGCCGACGTGCTGAAATGTTGATCATACGCCATCAGCACGATATAATCGACGTATTCCCGTAGTTCGGGCAGGTCGTAATCTTCGTTGAGCGGGGCCGTGTCGATAGTGACGAGATAGCCTTTCGGGTGCAGGGCCGCGTGCATTTCCCGGACAAAATCAGTCAGGGTTTCGTTGGTTTCCTCGTTCAGTTCCTCGAAGTCGATGTTGACGCCCTGAAAATGGTGTTTGTCGAGCTGGGCGACAACCTGCGCGATGAACGCCCGCCGACGTGCTGGGTGGTTCAACAGCCGATGCACGTTTTTTCCCCGCCAGTTGCCCTGGTAGAAATTGGAAATCATCGGCACCACGGCCACGCCGGGATGAGCCTTCAGCAGCGAATCGGCCTGCGCGTCGATGTCGGTTTGCAGTTCGGCTTTGTTACCCACAAACAGCCATTCGGGCATCACCATGTTTATCTGCCCGATGTGGTCGCGCAGGGTCTGGTACGACTGCGCATCCCAGTTGACGTAAAACCCCGCCCGGATAGCCGCGCGTTTGGCGGGGGCGTGCCGGGCGGGCAGATGCCGCCGGAAGTTGGTCGGTACGCCCAGACTACCGGCCCCGTCGGTTTGGCTGCTGTCGACGATCGCCAGCTTACGAAAGGTCGTTTCGTTGTCCTGCAAACGGGGCATTTTCGGAAATACGCGCTCGTCGATACTCCAGAAAATCAGCCCAACGACCGTAAGCAAGCCAAGCATACCGACCAGCAGTACGCCCCGAAACACACGCCACCGCCGACGGGATGGCGTATAAAACACCTGTTTATCGTGCTTTTCCATGACTATCAGGCAGATGCAGTGAATAGGTTATCGTGGCAACGGCGTAGAAAAACGGCTTTGTCCGTTCGCCGGGCAGGGTATTATACGGCTGCGCAATGCGCGGATCGACCAGTAGCGACCAGCGGGGCAGTTGCAGTGTGATGGGCAGATTTACCTCCGCGTCGACCAGCCCATACGGGCGCGAGGCTACGTTGGTCGGCGTCAGGGCGCGGCCCCGCCGGTCGTACTGCGGCTGGTAAATACCGTTCAGAATCGTGTTCTGGTTGGAAAACACCGCCTTCACCAGCGGCTCAGCAAACAGCGACCAGCGATCACGCTCGATCAGACCGACGTACCGGCTGAGTTGCAGGTCGGTTTGCAACAACTGACTCGACCCAAACATATAGTACATCCCAACGGCGGGCGACCAGTCGTGCCAATCGCCGGTGAGGTAGGCTTCGGTGAAGTTGGTCAGCGGCTGCACCTCGTCGGCTTCGGCGGAGGGGAAAAACCAGCGTTCGTAGCCCAGCGTGTACGCCAGGTGTTTACCCAGTTGCCCCTCCTTTTCAACACCCAGATCAATCTTGCCAAAATTCGATTCCGCGAAGTTGTTCCAGATATAGCCGACACCGTAAAAATGCCAGTTCGTGGGGGTCTGGTAGGTAAGTTGCGGCATCATCCCGAACTGATGCACCCCAAACGTGCGGCCCCGGTAGCTGACCGGATTCATGTACGAATAACTGAACAGCAGCGCCCGGACGGGCTTCTCACCCACCGAGTCGGCTTTGGGTGCTGTTTCGACGGGTTGCGCCAGCCCATACCGACCACTAAACAGCAGCCAGCCTCCGAGCAGGAGCAGATAAAAACGAACGTTCATAGTTACGGTTGATAGCAAAACAACAGCCTTCAGAAGGTCAGGCTATTGATCTGTTTTTGATTGACGTAATCGTACTGGTAGGTCGACATATCGCTACCCCGCTGCTCCACGACGCGGTAACCCCGGTAGGTAGTGCCCCAGCTACTGCCGAAGTGCGCGTCGAACAGCAGAGCCGCCTGCCCGTAGAAAATGCCCAGATCTTTGGTGTGATCGTGGCCGTGGAACACCGCCCGGATAGTTGGAAAGTCGTTGAGCACCTTCACGATGTCGCCACAAACGTCGGTACCCTGCACGTTGTGAATAAACGGGATGTGCATAAACAGAAACACCGGCAGGTCGGCCCGCACGGTCGTCATGGCCTTACGAAGCCAGGCCGCATCGCCACACAGATATGCTCCCGTTTCGTCGGACGTGTCGAGCAGTACCAGCGTCGCCTTCGGCAGTTCAACAACGTGATTGGTCGGGTAGCCCCAGAGCGCCTGCCACGTCGCCACGCTGACCTGATCGTGGTTGCCGCGCGTGACATAGTACGGCACCGGCAGCTTGTCGAGATACGCTTTCGTAGCGGGGAGCAGGCCCGAATTGCCCTGATGAATCAGATCGCCGTTAATAACGACGAAATCGAGCGGGCTGCTTTGGTGGCGGTTGGTCAGGGCGGTCAGCAGGTCGGTGTAGTATGTGTCCGACGGTGTGTTAGGTTCGCCATAGTGCCCATCGGAAGCCACGGCAAAGCGCAGCGAGGGCGACACATCGGCGGGCTGGCACTGACTCAGCAGCCCGACCGAGGCACTACTGAGCGAAACTTGCAGGAAAGTACGGCGGTTGATAGCGAACATACAGCGGGTCAAGCCTATGTAACTGCTTATTGACCCGCATCAAAAGACGTATAACTACTTAAAAACAGCATTAATGCCGGGTTAAACATTTGTTAATGACCAGCTACGAAAAAAGGCTACCCACTGCCCAACTGGCAATGAATAGCCTTTTCAGAAACTAATACTATCGTGTTTTATCGCCTGTCGGAACTACTTATCTTTCCCGAAGTCTGTGTCTTCACAGACCTCTGAACGTACCTCAGACTGGTGTAAGACTACCGACTAAGGCAACGTCCGATTAGTACTGATCGTCTTCGTCTTCTTCGTCGTCCTCTTTACCGAAATCTGATCCGGGGTTGAACATCGAGCCCAGCAGGTCTTTAAACGACTGCCCCGTATCCATCGCCTTCTTGCCGACCAGCGAATGTTCGGCCAGGCCGTGCAGCGCGAACTCCATCATGAACAGTTTTTCGCCTTTGCTCAGTCGTGGATGAAACGTATCGACCAGATCATCCAGTCCGTCGATGGTTTTCAGCCGGGCTTCGTAATCGCGATTGCTCAGATCGTTCAGGATATCCATCGTGTTACTATCCCCAAACCAGTCGGTTACTTTCCGGTACGGGTTGCCACGCTTGTCTTTCTTGGCTTTCTCCGGGTTCGGGAAATACTGCAAAAACTGGTTGCGGATGGCTTTACCGATCAGGTTCTGCGCCACGATCACCGGTCCTTCCACCTCACCCTCGTATACCAGCTCGACCTTGCCGCAGATGGCCGGGACTACGCCGTACAGGTCAGCGATACGTACCTGCGTTTCCTTCTCGTTGTTGAGCAGCGCCCGGCGTTCCGCCGATGACAGCAGGTTCTCATAGGCCGAGATCGTCATCCGGGCCGACACGCCCGACTTGGCGTCGACGTATTCGCTTTCGCGGGCTTCCAGCGCAATCTGCTCGATCAGGTCGGTAACGAGTTCGTTGGTTTTCACCATGCTCTTCTGCTCGTTTTTCACGATGGCTTCCTGCATGGTGATCTTTTTCCCAATCTCGATTGACTTCGGGTAGTGGGTCACGATCTGCGAGTCGATCCGGTCTTTCAGCGGGGTTACAATACTACCCCGGTTCGTATAGTCCTCGGGGTTAGCCGTAAACACAAACTGAATATCGAGCGGCAGGCGAAGTTTGAATCCACGAATCTGAATATCGCCCTCCTGCAAAATGTTGAACAGCGACACCTGAATCCGGGCCTGCAAGTCGGGCAATTCGTTGATAACAAAAATACACCGGTTCGAGCGCGGAATCAGACCGTAATGAATGGTCCGTTCGTCGGAATACGGCAGTTTCAGCGTGGCAGCTTTGATCGGGTCGACGTCGCCCACGAGGTCGGCTACCGACACATCGGGGGTTGCCAGCTTTTCGGTGTACCGTTCGTCGCGGTGCATCCAGGCAATGGGTGTCTGATCGCCTTTTTCCGCAATCAGGTCGATCGCAAAGCGCGACAGCGGTTGCAGCGGATCGTCGTTCAGTTCGGCTCCTGCCACTACCGGGATGTATTCGTCGAGCAGGCGAATCATCTGCCGGGCGATCCGGGTTTTAGCCTGCCCGCGCAACCCCAGCAAATTAATGTGGTGCATCGACAGAATAGCGCGTTCCACATCGGGAATGACCGTATCTTCATATCCCCATATCCCGGGGAAAACGACTTCTTTGGCCCGGATGCGTTCAATCAGGTTGTCGCGCAGTTCCTGTTTGATGCTTCGCGACTGGTAACCAGCGGCTTTCAGCTCGCCAAGCGTAGTGATCTTTACTAAATTTGAGGCTTTCAGGCTTCTGTAGTTCATTGGATGTAAGGCAGATAGGCAGTTGATTTTCCGGACTAAACGGGTGTCTGTGTAAGCGCCGTCGTGAGCCTGCGTCCGGTACTCATCCTGTATAAAAGCTAACAGGCTTTATCTGTAAATGGTTTTTGGACACTGAAATTGGCTACTTTTACTACTCATGCGCGGGGCAAAACCGTCCGTTGCTGTTTATGAAATCAAGTTTACCCCGCTTATTCATCCTGTTCTTCGGCGCGCTGCTCGCTGCCTGCCGCATTCAGATGGCTCCGCCCGAATTACTGCGGGCCACCCCGGATTCGGTGTTCGTTGGGCAGTCGATCGCCCTGTCGGGTAATCAGTTCGGCTCCCAGCCATCCGTTACGTTTTCGACCAGCAAAGACGGATCGACAAGCGCCGGGCGGGTTGTCAACGCTACCGACAATACAATTCAGGTAACCGTACCACTGATTGCGCCGGGGCAAACAACCGTACGGGTGAGCAATAGTCAGGGCACGTCCGACCCGCTTCCAGTCACAATTCTCCAGCCCGCCCCTACCCTGACCACAATCGACCCGGCGAATGGGCTGCCCAACTCAGTAATCGTGCTTACGGGGGCGTACCTCAACCAGATCAATACGGTTCGGTTTAATCAGCTGTCGGCCGTCATTCAGGACAGTACCGATACGAAGCTGACACTGCGGGTACCGTCGGGGATTCCGCGCGGCCAGACATTTATTGTTGTGGAGACGAAAGGCGGCTCCTTCACCGTGCCGTTCATTGTGGCGGGTACTCCGCAAATCACGAGCCTGTCGACCCGGCAGGCCCGGCCGGGGACCGAACTCATCGTGCAGGGCGTAAATCTCAGCGATGGTGTCGTCAGCATCAACGGACTCGCAACCAACCGTGATCAGACCACGATTCAGGATAATCAGATCAAAACAATCATTCCCGACAATGCGACGTCGGGTAAGGTGACGGTGACGGTTTTTGAAAAACTGGTTGCGACCAGCGCCGACAGTCTGAAAATCATCCGGCCACCGGCCATTACTTCTGTCAGCACCCTCGACGGCATCGCGGGCGACCGTATTCAATTGGCGGGTGTCAACCTCGGCGACGTAACTGCGCTGACGTTCAACAGCGTACCGGCACCCTTCCGGGTGCTGTCGTCGTCGCTGCTGGAGACCACATTGCCCGCGCTGGGGCAGGCCGGAAATTACACCCTCGGCGTTAGCAGCGTTGGCGGTACAGCCCAGTTTTCGCAGCCGTTCGTCTACTACGTCGCGCCCAGCAACCTGTCGCTCAGCCCGGCTCGTATTGTCAACAACGCCAACCTGTCGATTACGGGCAACAGCGTGTACCGCATTACGGATGTACGAATCGGTACTCAGACGGTACCCATCATCGGGCGTACGGAAGGCTCATCTGTGCAGGTCAGCATCCCGACCGGTATCGCCGGTGGGCTGGTTACGGTTGTCAACCGGGCCGGGCAGGCTACCACCAGCAGTCCGCTCGTGATCGTGCAGCGACCAACCGTTACCGACATCATTCCGCAGAAAGCGCGGCCCGGCGAGCGCATCGTCGTGCGGGGTACATATCTACAGAACGCCCAGTTTTATTTCTTCAATTCCAGCACCCCAGCCGCCGAAGGGGGTCGCAACGAAGATAACGAACACTGGATTCTGGTTCCGACAGACGCGCAAAGCGGTTCTATCCGGGTCACCAACGCCACTGGCGAAGGGGCACAAACCGACGTATTTACCGTTATCCGCCCGGTTACGGTCACTGACTTTACGCCTAAATCGACCAAAATTGGCGGTGAACTGATCGTGTCGGGGCAGAACCTTGCCAGCACAACAGCCGTACGCGTTAACGGCGGCACCCTGAACGCGCCGTTCCGGATATCGGGTACCAGCCTGATTATCACGATCCCGACCGGCACCGTAACCGGGCAAATCTGCGTGATTAACGACGCGGGTACGACCTGTTCGTCAGCCAACTTCACACCAGCCAACTAAGTCATATCTCCATAAAAAAGAAGGTCGCACTGAACTTGTGTTCAGTGCGACCTTCTTTTTTGCGGATGATAGCTATATACCCAGCGTACCGCCCAGCGTGACGTTTTGATTCGGGTCATCGGGGTCGATCTGCGGGGCCCGGCTCTGATGATGGCTACCGGGCGTCTCCTCTTCCTTCGCCTGCTGATTGACGAACGACTCCGCCAGCACGGTCAATTTTTTATCAGCCGCTTTTTCTTCTTCCAGCGTCAGTGTCAGCAACTCCGCCGACTGATCGAAGCCTAGCACACGCGCCAGCGTCAGCAGCGACCCGTACGAGGCAATTTCGAGGTGCTCGATTTTCTGAGCCGCGATGATCAGGGCGGCATCACGCGTCAGCGAACCGTTTTCCGTATCATCGACAAAAAATTGGGCATCGTCAATCAACCCATCGACGGCTTTGTTTGTATGCTGTCCGGCGGCAATGCTCAGAATACGAAATATATCTTCGAGCCGGGTGATCTGGGTGCGGGTTTCTTCCTGGTGGTGCAGGAATGCGTCCCGCACCTCATCGCTCGTGGCGGCACTGACCTGCTTACCTAATGAGTCGACGATCTTTTTCTCTACATAATAAACGCTCTTCAGTTCAGTGATGAACAAATCGCGTAGTCCCTCGTCAGCAGCCGAGTCATTGCCGCCGAAGAAGGCCGTTATTTGATCGGTTAGCGATGCCATAATCAGTTTCAGTTTTATACAATCAGGGTATTCTTCATATATAGCTAGCAAATACCAATCCATCTACTGACTATCAGTTTATTACGCCCGATCCATCACAAAAAGTGTATCTATTTTTCTACACCCTATCGTTTCGGTAATGCTATAAATCTACAGTGCCAAAATGCCCCAATTGTCATCAGGGCACGACTGTAACGGAGAAGCTACAAGCTAGCGTATAATTCTGCCCTCCGTCCGACGACACCTGTAACAACCCGTTGTGTGTACCGGCCACTTTGGGCGTTCCCGTTCCCAGCAGGACAACCGTCTGCGGCTTGCCGACCTGCGCGGCTGTAAACGTCACGCTCCGGTTGACCATCGAAAACGTGTTGTCAGCATCGGGTGCGTAAACGATGCCAACAAAATCATACGTGCCAGCTACCTTCGGCGTAATCGTGATTGGCTTCTTGTTCGTATTGTCGAGCGGCTGATTGACTTTGTAGGTGCCCGAAAGCGGGGCGCTACAGTCGATGTAGTTGTAAGCTGCGACGGTGAAACTGCACACCCGGTTTTCAACCGTCGTCGTAAACGAACTGACGCCCGCCGTTTGTGGCGTCCCATCGCCTACCAGCGTCACGGACTGCGGCTTACCAACCTGAGCCGCCGTGAACGTACCCGACGTTTTAAAACTGTACCCATTGGCGGTGTTTGTCGCGACGGTGTAAGGACCCGCTGACCCAGGCGTGATCGAAACCTGTTTGGTATTGTCGGTCGTCAGGCTGTTTGTTGCAATGTAAATCCCGGTAGCGGCCGTGGTCGACTGGCAGTCGAGCGCGTTGATAACCGTCGGTCCGACGACGGGGCTGAGCCGTGTCCACTGAAAATTGGACCAGTAGTACAAACCCGGCGTCACGGCATAGGTACCGGTTGTGGTAGCCGTATTGAACACCATCATTCCGTCGGTCGGCTTTCCGGCAAGCGTCCAGACGGTGTAAGATGTCAGCGCGACGGTGGGCAACAATAGCCCTTTGTAGGAATTATCGGTGTAAGGGCCAGATTTGACTTCGAGGGCAGCCGCCGTGTTCAGGGTATCTCTCGACGGAGCACCAATACGCAGTTGGGCAAGACAATCTGGCTGGAACAGGCAACCGACCACTAAGAGTAGCCAGCAGACGGGCCGGATCGCGAAGAAATAGACGTTCGTCATGACGTTAGGGAGTTTATTTTCATAACTCCTACCAACTCCCATGCCTGACTATACTACACCGCCCAAATTGGAGTTAAAAAATTATGATTTCGGGCACATAAAACGCAAAAAGCCCACCGGTGAGGGTGGGCTTTGGCTTGATCGTTAGGTGACCGATACGGGAATCGAACCCGTGTTACCGCCGTGAAAGGGCGATGTCCTAACCGCTAGACGAATCGGCCGTCTTTGTTAAAAGACCCACCCGGTTGCTGTTTCAGCTGCCGTGGTGGCGAATCGTGGTGCAAAGGTAGGGCGATGTTCTGATAATGCAACTATACCCCCCAAAATTTTTTCAAAAAAAGCGTTCTCAGTTGTTTTAAGCCTATTTTTGAGTGAGTTAGCTTTTCCCCTCTTCATGAAAAAATTTTTCCTCGCGCTTAGTCTGCTCGGTCTGTTTACCGTTTGCCAGGCTCAGACCACTTCATCATCACCCACCGGCCAGCCACCTACCCAACAGACAACCGGCGTTCAATCGCCTGAGCAATTTCTGGGCTATAAGGTCGGACAACATTTTACAACCCACCGCGAAGTTGTTGCTTACGCCGAACAGGTAGCCCGGCAACTGCCCAAACGCGTCCGGTTGATTCCGTACGGAAAAACCTACGAAGGCCGTCCGCTGGTGGTGGTGGCTATTGCCTCGGAAGCCAACCTGAACCGGCTCGACGACATTCGCACAAACAACCTCAAACGCATCGGGATGATGGACGGGCAGCCAACCGCTGGTTCGACACCCGCTATTGCCTGGCTCAGCTACAACGTTCACGGCAACGAAGCCGTCAGTTCGGAAGCGTTTATGGACGTGCTGTACCGCATGACGAATCTGTCGGACGCGGTGACGCAGAAGGTCATGAACAATGCCGTTGTACTGCTCGATCCCGGTCTAAACCCCGACGGCCACGACCGCTACGTGAACTGGTACAATCAGATGGTAGGCCAAACGCCTGACCCGACGCCCTCGGCCCGCGAACACAACGAGCCCTGGCCTGGTGGCCGCTATACCCACTACCTGTTTGACCCGAACCGCGACTGGGCGTGGCAAACGCAGGAAACGACCCGGCAGCGCATGGCCCTGTACCAGCAGTGGATGCCGCACCTGCACGGTGACTTTCACGAAATGGGGGTCGAGAGCCCGTACTATTTTGCGCCCTCGGCCAAGCCGTACCACGAAGACATCACGCCCTTCCAGCGGCAGTTTCAGCAAATCATCGGGCAGTATTGCAGCCGTTATTTCGACAAAAACGGCTGGCTGTACTACACCCGCGAACGCTTCGACCTGTTCTACCCCAGTTACGGCGACACCTACCCAACCTACAACGGGGCTATCGGTATGACCTACGAGCAGGGCGGCAGCGGCCGGGCCGGACTGGCCATCCAACGGGCTGACGGCGACACGCTGACGCTGCGGCAGCGCATTGATCACCACGTCGCATCCAGCATTGCTACGCTCGAATCCGTCGCCGACCGCTCGGCCGATGTGGTAAAGGAGTTTGGGCAGTTTTTCGACAAGGCCCGTAATTCGCCGGTTGGCTCCTACAAAAGCTATATCGTCAAAGCCAATAACGACCCCAGCCGGTTGAAGGCCCTGCAACAGTTGCTCGATAACAACAAAATCAGTTACGGCTACGCCGGGAAGTCGATGTCGGTGGGTGGGTTTAATTACATGAACCGGAAGACGGAGAAAAGCGTATCGGTGGGTGCGGGCGATCTGGTCATCAGTGCTTACCAGCCAAAATCGACGCTCCTGAAGATTCTGTTTGAACCCAATTCAACGCTGGAAGACTCAGCGACCTACGACATCACGGCCTGGTCGCTGCCCTACGCATTCGGCCTGCAAACGTACGGTCTGACAACCCGCCTGACACCCGGTACTGCTCCGGCAGCGGCCTCAGCAACCCCGGCAAGTGCGGGTAGCGGTTCCCCGTACGGCTACGTAATTCGGTGGCAATCGATGCCGTCGGTGCAGATGCTGGCGGGCCTGCTGAAACAGAAAGTGCGGGTGCGGGTTGCCGAGAAAGCGTTTGAGCTGGAAAACAAAACCTACCCGACCGGTACGCTGATCGTGACACGCGGCAACAACGAGCAGTTCGGCCCGCGACTGGACACCATTATCCGCGCCGAAGCCACCCGCACGGGAGCCGATATGACGCCCGTACAGACCGGCTTCGTGGCCAAAGGATCAGACTTCGGTTCTGACTTTGTTACGGGCCTGAAAGCACCCCGCGTAGCGGTAGTATCGGGTGAAGGCAGTCAGCCGCCCGCCGTTGGTGAGGTCTGGCACTTCTTCGATCAGGAACTGAACTACCCGGTCACGATGCTGGACGGCAACGGCCTGGGTACCGTCGACTGGGGTAAGTTCGACGTGCTGGTTCTGCCGACGAACTACAACTACGGCCGCTTTCTCAACGACCGCGTACTGACGCAGGTGAAAGACTGGATTCGGGCCGGTGGTAAGCTGATCGCGATGGAACGGGCAGCGGCTTTTTTCGCGGGTAAAGACGGGTTCGACCTGAAAGAAAAGGCGGGCAGTACCGATAGCGCCAAAGACCGCAAAGCCGTGGCAACCGACTCGCTGAAGATTTACGGCGACCGGGAGCGCGTCGCTATCTCCGACGAAACGCCGGGCAGCATCTACCGGGTCAACATCGACACGACGCACCCGCTGGGCTTTGGCCTCGACAATGGGTACTACACGCTCGTTCAGAACGCCTACAACTTCGATTTTCTGAAGGAAGGCTGGAACGTCGGCTACCTCAAAAACGACAACTACGTGGCTGGTTTTGCCGGTCGCAATGCCAAAAACAAGCTGAAAAATACGCTGCTGATGGGCGTACAGAGCTTCGGTCGGGGCAACGTCGTTTACCTGGCCGATGATCCGCTGTTCCGGGGCTTCTGGTACGGCGGCAAGCTGCTGTTTGGCAACGCGATATTCATGGTCAACTAACCAGTCGAAACAGATCAGACAACCCCGATTGTACCGTTTGTCAACGCGGTACGATCGGGGTTATTTGCTGGTTGAGAACCGTTTTATCTCGACCGGCCGGGTTGATCCGTCAACGGTCCAGTCGATGGCGGGGTACTGGCCGGTGTTGCTCACCGTCAGGGAAAGTGCTTTGACGGTCGTGTGCGGCTGGCGACCGTAGTCGTGGAGCAGCAGTGTGTACGTCCCCGGCGACAGGTGTACCGAAAACGTACCGTCGGGCAGGGGCGCAACGGTAGCAATCGATTGCTGATTTTGCCGGACGTCGAGGCTGAACCGGCTGAACTGACAGGGCTGGTGGTCGTATGCACTGGTCTGGCATTGCAGCCGCCCGGCAATACGAAACGTTCTCGACAGGGGCACCTCTTTGCTGACGGACCGGACGATGGTTAGTTGCTCCTGGTACAATACTGGATCACCGATCCGACCGGTACTGATCGCCGAAACAGCGTACGTCCCCGGTGGTATGTGGCGGTAGACGACGCGGCCGCTGGCGTTGGTCAGCAACGTGTTGTCATTGACCCGAACGAGCAGGCTGTCCATCCATCGCTCGTCGGCATCGCGGCTGCCGTTGCCGTTGGCATCCTCAAAGAAAGCGAGCTGTAGTTTACCGTGCCGTTTGGCCTGCAAGCGGTTGAACCGCTGCACAATCTCCATCCGGTACTGGCTGTAGGCAAACTCCGGCTGCTCGCTATACGGCGTCCCGTTACCCGACAGGTAGACCGACAGATTGGGCGTAGCGTCGTACTGCACCCGGCCAACGGCGGTGTACCGGGCATCTGTCGTGGTGGCGTTGTACAAGTAATTCAGCCCGACCGACCCGCTGAGCCGCCTGTTGAGCAGCGCGAAGGAAACCGTTGGCGTCAGCGACGTCGTCGTAATCAGGCCGGGGTAAGTCGTTCGCAGGTCAAACAGATAGTAAGGCCCTTTCTGCCAGTACCCCCACACGTTGAACCGGCCAATGCCGAGCGACGATACGACCCGCTGACTAAGGATTCCTGCCGACGGCCCCTGATCGGTACGACCATAAAATCGGCCGACGTCGTACGTCAACTCAAGATACTGATCGGATCGGCGTCGGTACGCAATGACCGGGGCAAGCCGGAATGCATCGGCGCGCTGACTGACTGGATTTTCTTCGTCGCGCTGCGAGAACCAGTACGGTCGGGCACTCATCGTCAGCGAGCCAATACGGTGACTCATACTTACTTCGGCGACTGCATTACCAAATCGATGCCGCGCAAAGTCAGTCGGCGACGTGTAGGCAACGCGGTCATACGACAGGTAATTGAGCCGGGCCAGCACGGTGGTAACGGGCGCCGGTTGCCAGAAAAGCTGGCTATACAGCAGTGTCGCGCCCCGTTGCAGGCCAGCATAGGCCGGACTGCTTTTGTACGAACGCAGTTGCCAGCTAAACCTCTCCCGCTGATACGCGTACTCCAGTTGCCCCGCCCAGCCAGTCACCTGCGCCGACGAAGCACGATGCGGGGCAAATTCCACGCTTTGCCCGGCCATGATTTGCATCGAATGCCGGTCGCTATGGTTGTATCGAAACGACGCGAACGTAAGGTAGCCCGCCCGCTGAACATCGGCCAGCGTGTAATGGCTCGTGCTCAGCGACAAAGCCGCCCCCGGCAGTTTCGCCAGCTGTCGGTCGTACCGGGCCGAGTACACATTGCCCCGCCAGGCATTTCGGTCGCTACTGAGCCAGTTATGATTGGCGTTGACCGCCCAGAATGTCCATTGCCGGTCGGTAGGCCCGGTGCTTATTTTTAACCCACGACCAAAAAGCGGCAGTTCGTGAAAATCGTAGACACTTCCCAGCCGAACGGCCGTCTGCGCTGTCGTGAGGGCGATGTACGAATTTTGCAGCTGGCGAAAGTGATCGGTTCCGTAATCGAGATAATGTAGATTCATCTCAAGCCGGGCCTTACCAACGGAGTCTGTTCCCCAGACGCGTGTTTCGCGCGCCCACTGGTTGGTGCTAAACCGCGTAAGCGCCACACTGGCTCCGTAGCCAGACCCGGTCGTTGGCAGCGCATCCTGATACACTTTATCGGCCACGGCAACCACCATTTTATAGACCACACTACCAACAATCGCCTTCTGACGATCTCTGACCGTGACGATCAGCTGGTAGGGCGTATTGGCCGACCATTGCCGCAGCGGGACGGCGGTAACAGTCAGTATGGTATCCTGACGCGGTTTCAGGGCAATCGTCGTGGGAAACGAAGCGGGGGCCATCCCCTGCGGCAGTGCCGATATTTCGATCGTGTATGTTTCTGCGTCGGCCCGGTTGTGCGTCAAATGCAGGGGCAACCGAGCTGCGTCATTGGCGGCATACAGCAGCATTGTTTCCTGCGGAGTGTATAAACTGACGGCCGCCGTCACGGACCCCTTCGCGATTAGCTGACACGCGACGAACTGAATCGGATTACCGGCAGCGTCGCTCATCCGGACACGAACGGGTGCATTTGCCGAGATTATCTGCCGATGCAACAGCCCTTTGATCGGGATCAGCCGCTTTTCGCCAGGTGCCAGTTGTAGCTTATCGGGTACGCTGGCCAACATGGTCACGGCTTCGGGCGAATCGATGGCCAACCGCACATCCTGCGGCTTCGTACCTGTATTTGTTAACGTGAGTTGATTGGTAAATGTACTGCCGGTTACGATGGTAATAGAATCGCGCAAAATCGAGATCGATACAGACTGAGCATTACTTCTAATTGACCAAAATAATAGCACTACTATGTATACGAAAATCCTATTTATGTTTATCATAATACAGCCTTATTTTTCTTCATACCGCTGACGCACAGGAGAAAATCAGACTACAAGTTTTGCACCAATCAATTGTCTACAAATCATTTATTTACAGTTACTTAGCTTATTTTTCTAACTTTATCTAAGCATAAATTATCAGCAGATAACGCCCAAAAACTGTTTTCTACAAAATCAATTTATCGCTTACTAACAATGTATTTTTTCGTAATTATTAGTAGTATTTCTGGCAAAAAAATTGTTCACCAAGATTCAATTTTAAGTACATTTTATATTTCATTTTATTAAATCTTATACCGCATGAAAACCTCTTTTATTGATGCGTGAGTAAGTCCATAAAGGTTTATGCTTTAGCTCTTGATGGCTATCTATAAACAAGCGGATTACGAAGCGCTGCGTCGGCGGTGCGTCGAACTTAAACAGGCAGGCTGGAAACAGGCCGATATTGCTCGGGCCTTTGGCTTGACACAGGGCTGGGTCAGCCAAACACTGAAAACCTACCGTGAGCAAGGCGAAGCAGGCCTAATGACCGGTAAACGCACCGGAGCCCCGTCCCGGCTGACGGCGGATCAACTCGACCAACTGACAAAAGAACTGGCCAAGGGGGCTGAGCAACACGGTTTTTCAGGCCAAGTGTGGACCCGGCCCCGTATTAATGATGTGATTAACAAGCTTTTTGGTGTTAGCTATGACCCCTCTCAAATTGGACGGCTGCTTAAGAAAGTAGGCTGGAGTCGGCAGAAACCGGCTCGGCAAGCTCGCCAGCAGGACCCGCAGGCCGTGGCCAACTGGCAAGCCGAGCGACTGCCTGCGCTCAAAAAAAGCGCAGATTGAGGGGCGTACGATTCTATACGTGGATGAATCAGCGTGCTATTTGTTGCCTTTTGTGGCCCACAGCTGGGCACCCCGTGGTCAAACACCGTTGCTTCTGGAACAGGCTGGCCGCGCACATCTCAGCCTGATTGCTGCCATTTCGCCAACAGGCCGTTTGTATCTAGCGGGGCAGGATCAGCCCTTTACTAGTGACGATATCTGTTGGTTCTTGAGCAAGCTTTGCTGGCAGTATCGCCGTCAAAACATGGTGGTTGTTTGGGATGGGGCGGCCATCCACCGGTCGCAAACCGTTCGGAACTGGCTCCAAAGCCGACCGGGGCGGGTCCATCTGGAGCGTTTACCAGCCTACAGTCCCGCACTCAATCCGGTGGAATTAGTCTGGAGCCAGTTGAAGCGATCCTTGAAGAACCGAGTCTTCACAACTCTGGAATCGCTTCAAGCCGCCGTGATGAATGAAGTTGATTATTTGCAAGCAGATCGAAATCGTATTCGTTGTTTCTTTCGAAAGAAGGAGATTGCCTTCTTCACAGACTAATTCACGCATCTATAAATCGCTGATTTCTGCTCTGTCAATCGCGTTAGCAGGCATTGCTCTACAGGCTACGCCAGCCCACGCCCAATTACTCACCAGCGGGAACGCCGTCGTCACCGTCACAGTCGTTGATGTTCTGTCGCTGGTGGTCGCGGTACCGGCAGTACCGATTGCGATGGGTACACTAAACGACTTTCAAAACGGCTCCAGCTTTACAGCCCCTGCGCAACTGGTTGCCAGCAGCAACCGCCCGTATGATATCAAGGTGAAGTCGGATGGCGACTTGCAGGGGCAACTGACCGCCACGGGCAGCAGCATCCCGATCAGTAATATCGTTGTGCAGGCTGCCCCAACGCTTACGGCGACTTACACGTCCCCGCTGAACCTGTCGGCTGCCGACCAGGTACTAATTTCCAATGCGCCCGGCGCGATGGCCAAAGTCTACGACGTGAAGTATTCGACGGCGGCCAATAATGCGGCTTTCTTCGTTAAAGGCGGTGCTTATACAGCCACGCTGACCTATTCCATCACCGCCCGCTAACACCGACGGCATGACTCAGTTTTCCCGATCGACGGGGTGGCGGCTGCTGCTGATACTGTGCCTGATAGAACCCTTGTTCTGTCAGGCACAGATTGGTTTTCAGGCATCGCCAGCCAAACTTTATTTTAACCAGACCACTGGCGACGAGCAGACGCGTACGCTGCGACTAACGAACCCGATGGATACCCGGCTGGTGCTACAGGCCACCTGCGCCGACTGGCGACGCGATTCGTTGGGCGAGAAAGTGTACTACCCGCCAGGTACGCTGCCAACGTCTGGTTGCCCGCTGGTCAAAGTCATACCGGACGTAATCGAGCTGGCACCCGGCGAGCAGCGGGATGTTCTGGTGTCGCTGACGGCGAACCGGGCCGATAAAGCAACCGGCATCAGGAACGGGATGCTGTTTCTGACGCAATCAAATGAGCAGGAAGTGGCCCGTCAGAAAGGGGCCTCGCAGTTTGTCATCAAAGCTCAGATCGGCGTTCATGTGTATGTGTTGCCCGACGGACATACCGAGCCCGATATTGCGATCGTGGGCATGACGGTCGGGCAGTCGGCACGGCCGTATCAGGTCAATGTAAAGGTACATAACACGGGTAAGGCGTTGCTGGAAAGCCAGTTGCGCCTGGAATACCTGAACATGACGACGATGGAAGAAGTAAAGACGGAGGCCATACCCGTCAATACCATGCCCGACGATTCGTTTCAGGTGGCAGCCAGCGTACCGGCTAATCTGTCGGCGGGGAAATACCTGATCGTGGCCGTGCTGGATAGCGGACCGGGGCAGGCGCTGAAAGTGGCCGAACTCGAAACCGTCCTTAAATGAACTGGCGCACCGTTTTATTCGCCCTGTTTCTGCTGCCGGTTGCCCCGGCGGGAATCGCCCAGCCCGCCCCGCCCGACGAGTCCGCCTATGCCGCGTCGCTGATCGGCATTACCGTTCTGGGGAATCCGTCGCTGACGGTGTCGAGCGTCGATGGCTTCACGAATGGCGTAACGGTCAACCACAACACGCTGCAACTGAACCTGTCGCTGGGCCTGACGTGGTCGTTACAGGTACGCGCACTCGACGACCTTCGCTACCAGTCGTACTCAATTCCGGCCTCAGCGATCGGCATGCAGTCGGCGGGGCTGGGGGCGCGGCCGGAGTTATTGCTAACGACCACCAACCAAACGCTGGCGTCGGGGGTGGCTACGTCGCTGTTGAGTACCGCGTTACCGATTCGCTACCGCACCGTTGGCGGTAGTGCGTTTCTGAAACCCGCCGGTTCGTACTCAACCACCATACTATTCACGTTCACGCCTTTATAGGCTGGCGGGGTACGGCGTTTGTATTTATTTTGGATTAAAAAAGCGGGGAAATCCCGGCAAAAAGTCCTCATACGGCCCGCTACATAGCTTCAGGGGCAAACAAAGCAAAGGAGAGTCGGTTTAGAATGCATCCCATCACACTGGTGGCCATTCACTCACTGATTTTAACGCTCTGGCTTTATGAAATCGATTCTTCGCTTCGCTCCTACCGCAGCCATCTTCACCCTGCTGCTGGTTATGATGACCAGTTGTGCAGCTATTGGCGACATTTTCAAAACTGGTGTCTGGACAGGGGTAATCCTTGTCGTCGTTGGTATTGCCGTTGTCATCTGGCTGGTGTCCAAGATGTTCGGTGGCGGTGGTGGTGGAACGCGTTAGTCGTATCTGCTCCACAACGAAACGAGCCCGATTTCTTCAGAAATCGGGCTCGTTTCGTTTGGTATCGTTCTGCTTACTGAGCGACCAGTTCGAGCAGCCCGTCGCGTTGCAGGACAACACGCTGACGCTCGGCCAGATCGTCGGAAGCTTTCATAAGCGGTAGCCGAACTTCGTTTGAAATCAGACCCATCGTGTGCATCAGACTCTTTACGCCAACGGGGTTTCCTTCTTCGTACAGCAGCGGGTCGATGCGCAGAAACTGACTTAGTTCTTTCTGGGCAAAGGCAAAATCGCCGGCCAGAGCCGCGTCGATCATAGCCGAGAACTTAGCAGGGAATGCATTGGCTATCACCGACATTACGCCCACGCCCCCGATGCTGATGATGGGCACCGCCTGCACATCGTCGCCGGAGATAAGCAGAAAATCGTCGGGTTTGTCGCGGGCGATTTCCATGCACTGCTCGATCACGCAGGACGCTTCTTTCACCCCGATAATGTTGGGATGCTGCGCCAGTTCGCAGATCGTTTCGGCCGACATGTTGATGCCGGTACGGAACGGGATGTTGTACAGAATAACCGGCACCGGACAGGCATCGGCGATACGGGTAAAATGCTCGATAACGCCCCGTTTTCCCGGCTTGTTATAGTACGGACACACCGACAGAATGGCGTCGACGCCTTCGAAATCGATGTCGCTCATACCCGCCACAACCTCGCTCGTCACGTTGCCACCAACGCCGTAAACGATAGGCAGGTTTTTCGGATTGTTTTCTTTCAGGTATTGCAGCAGCTGTTTCTTCTCGGCTTTCGTCACCGTGGGCGACTCACCGGTGGTACCCTGAAGAACGATATAGCGAACGCCCCCCTCGGAAATGTGACGAACGACGCGCCCGAAGCCATCAAAATCAATGGCGTGGTCGGCGGTAAACGGCGTTACGATGGCGACGCCGACGCCGTGAAAACGAGTATTCATGTTGCTGCAAGCCGAAATGTTATGACAAAGTTACGGGAATTGATTGGGAAAGCGTTGGTTCGGGCGTTTACTCGCCCAGCATGGCCGTGAATTCGTCTTCGCCGATCATCGGTACGTTCAACTGCTGGGCTTTGGCAACTTTCGACGGTCCGGCATTTTCACCTACGATCAGGTAATTCAGCTTCTTCGAAACGCCACTCAACAACCGGCCGCCGTGGGCCGCAATCTGCGTTTCGATTTCTTCGCGGGTGTAGTTGGTGAAGGTACCACTGTAGAGAAACGTCTTTCCCGTCAGGGTATCGCTCACCGCTTCGACCACTTTGCGCTCGCCCACCATCTGCAACCCGGCGGCCTTCAGCCGCTGTACATAGTGTTGGTTATCGGCCTCGCCGAACCACTCAGCTACGCTCTGCGCGATGCGCGGCCCGACGTCGGGCACGCCAGACAGCGTTTCGAGCGAAGCCGCCATCAGCGCGTCCATCGAGCCGAAATAATCGGTCAGGCGCTCGGCGGTGGTGTTGCCCACGTAGCGGATACCGAGCGCAAAAACGACATTGGCGAATGGCTGGGTTTTCGACCGTTCGATGGCCGTCAGAATATTATCGACAGTTTTCTGCCCAAACTTCACCACCCGCACCTTGCCGGTATCGTCGGCCGGGTACGCTTTCTCCAGCCCCAGCAATTGCTCGTTCGTCAGGTCGTAGAGATCGGCGGGGGTCTGCACCAGATTGCGGTCGATGAGCAGCTGAATCTTGCCTTCGCCCAGGCTTTCGATATTCATGGCCCGGCGCTGAATAAAGTGCTCAAATCGGGCCTGCCGCTGCGGAGGGCACCCTTTTTCGTTTGGGCAATAGAAATGCGCTTCCCCTTCGCGCCGGATCAGCGGGGTGTCGCAGGCGGGGCAATGGGTTGGGTAGATGATCGGTTCGGTCTGCCCGTGTCGTTTCGTCAGGTCAACACCCGTGACTTTGGGAATGATCTCCCCGCCTTTCTCGACAAACACCGTGTCGTGCAGTTCGACGCCCAGCCGCTGAATCTCGTTGGCATTGTGCAGCGATGCCCGTTTTACGACGGTCCCCGCCAGCAGCACCGGCGTCAGCATGGCCACAGGCGTCACGGCACCGGTTCGGCCCACCTGGTAGTTGATGGCGTTGAGCGTGGTGCTCGCGGCCATCGCTTTGTACTTGAACGCAATGGCCCAGCGCGGACTTTTGGCCGTGTAGCCCAGCTCGCGCTGCTGATCGTAGCGGTTGACTTTGATCACGATACCGTCGGTGCCCAGCGGCAGGTCGAAGCGCCGGGTTTCCCACTCGTTGATGTAGGCCATCACCTCGCTGATCGTAGCGCACTTCCGCCAGGTCGGCGACACGTTAAAGCCCCAGTGCGCCAGCCCCACCAGACTTTCTTCGTGGGTCTGAAACCGCTCGGTTCCGTCGGGGTTGGGTTCCGACAAAAACGAGTACAGGTAGCAGTCGAGCCGGCGTTTGGCGACCGCCCCCGAATCCTGCTGCTTAAACGTTCCCGACGCGGCATTGCGCGGGTTAGCCAGCAGTGGTTCGCCAATGTCTTCGCGCTCTTTGTTTATCCGCTCAAATTCGGCCAGCGGCAGAAATCCTTCGCCCCGCACCTCAAACAGCGCGGGCAGATCGTCCTGGGCGCGTACGGTCAGCGGCATCGTGCGGATCGTGCGGATGTTGGCCGTGATATCGTCACCGCGAACGCCGTCGCCACGCGTTGCGCCCTGTACCAGCACCCCGTTTTCGTAGGTCATGCTCAGCGCGACGCCGTCGAATTTCAGTTCGCAGATATACTCGTAGGGTTCGTCGCGCAGCCCTTTCCGTACCCGGTTGTCGAACTCGATCAGGTCTGTTTCGGAGTAGGTGTTGCCGAGCGACAGCATCGGGAAGCGGTGGTACACCGTGGCAAATTCCTTGCTAATCGTACCGCCGACGCGCTGCGTGGGGCTGTCGGGCCGGCGTAGTTCGGGGTATTGTTTTTCGAGAAGGGTTAACTCCTGAAGTTGCTGATCGAAGGTAAAATCGTCGACTTCCGAAATGCTGTTCTGGTAATACTGCTGATTGTACCAGATCAGTTTATCGGTCAGTTCATTAATACGCTGTTGAGGATTCATGGTACAAAATAAGTCGGATACCGGGTAAAAACGCAGTACGCTACGACGAAAAACAAGGGTAGGATCTTACTGGCAATATTGACCGTATTTCGGTGACCGAGTGAAAAAATTAGCTAGTTTTACCGAATAAAAATTAGTACGATCCAACCGATTACAGCCAGAACCATTCCCTTTTACCGAATGATTTTATGGCGGCTGGTTTTCAGGGTCGGTTGGTTCAGAACTGCTATGTCGCTTCCCGCTATTGCCCCCTCCCTCCTCGCTGCCAATTTTGCCCACCTCGATCGGGAAATGGACATGATTAACCGCAGCGAGGCCGATTATCTGCATTTCGATGTGATGGACGGGGAGTTTGTTCCGAATATCTCGTTTGGCTTTCCACTGCTGGAAGTCGCCCACAACCTGTGCAAAAAACCGCTGGACGTTCACCTGATGATTACCCAGCCCGACCGTTACCTCGCTGATTTTGCCAAAGGTGGGGCCGCCGTCATTCAGGTACATTACGAAGCCTGCCCCCACCTGCACCGTACGCTGGCGCACATCCGCGAGCTGGGCTGCGAAGCTGGGGTAGCCCTGAACCCGCACACGCCCGTTGAACTGCTGAAAGACGTGCTGGCCGAGATCGACGTTGTGCTGATTATGTCGGTCAACCCCGGTTTCGGCGGGCAATCGTTTATCCCGCACACGATTCGGAAAGTGGCGCAACTGAAGCAGTTGCTGCTGGCGAATGGCTCGTCGGCCCGGATCGAGGTCGACGGCGGAGTGAGCCTGGCCAACGCGGCCGACCTGCTGCGGGCCGGTGCCGACACACTGGTGGCAGGCAGTTCGGTCTTCAAAGCCGCTGACCCAGAAGCCGCTATCCGGGAACTGAAACACGTCAGCACGACGGTACCCGCCTGATTTTTTTATCTACTCGACTTGTACGATCCAGATCCGGTATGATCCGAACTTATATCCTCACGCTACTCAGTATCAGTCTATTGCTAGCGGGTTGCGGGGACCAGAAATCCACCGAGCACAACGCAACGCTGGCAAACACCCCTACCGATACGGCCGTACTAGCCGGTCCACCAGCTCCGGAGTGGGCGAAGAACGCGACGATCTACGAAGTAAATATCCGGCAGTTTTCGGCTGAAGGCACGTTTAAGGCCGTGGAAAAACAGCTGCCCCGCCTGAAAGAAATGGGCGTCGATATTCTGTGGCTGATGCCCATCTACCCCATCAGCCAGACGGCGAAAAAAGGCACGCTGGGCAGCCCCTATGCCATTGCCGACTACAAAGCCATCAACCAGAATTACGGTACGGCGGCTGATCTGAAAGCCCTCGTCAACCGGGCGCACGCGCTGGGTATGCACGTTATCCTCGACTGGGTGGCCAACCATACCGGCCGTGATCACGTCTGGATTCGCGAACACCCCGACTGGTACACGCTCGTCAACGGGCAGATGATTGCCCCCATCGACCCCAACACGGGCAAACCCACTGACTGGACCGACGTGATCGACCTGAACTACGACAACCCGGCCCTGCGCAGCGGCATGATCGACGCCATGCAATACTGGGTTCGCGAGTTTGATGTCGACGGTTACCGCTGCGACGTCGCCGGGTTCGTACCGGTCGACTTCTGGGCGCAGTTACGGCCCAAACTCGACTCGATCAAGACGGTGTTTATGTTGTCGGAGTGGGAAGACGAGCCGAAACAGTTCGACAAATGCTTCAACATGAACTACGGCTGGAGCATGCACACCATGATGAAGGCTATCGCCAAAGGAGCCCGTCACACCTCCAGCCTTGACTCGCTGCGGAGCGCCAACCAGAAGCGATTCCCGGCCTGGTATTATCAGATGCTGTTTACGCAGAATCACGACGAGAACAGCTGGAACGGCACACTGACCGAATCGTTTGGCCCGGCCGCCGACGCTATGGTCGTGCTAAGCAGTACGCTGGAAGGCATGCCCCTGGTTTACAACGGTATGGAATCGAACCTGGACAAGCGGCTGGCCTTTTTCGAGAAAGACAGTATCAGCTGGGGCACCTACGAGAAAGCGCCTTTTCTCAAGGCACTGCTGACGCTCAAACACCGCAACCGGGCGCTCTGGAACGGGCTGGCGGGGGCCGGGCGCAGAAAATCACGACCGATCATGACGACGCGGTGTATGCGTTTCACCGGCAGCGCGACAACGACTGGGTCACAGTGGTCGTCAACCTGAGCGACAAGCCCCAGACGTTTCGGCTCATGGGCGAAGGCTACGAAGGCATGTACACCGATGTATTCAGCCACCAATCGCTCGAACTGCGCCCATATAGTTCGATGACACTGCAACCCTGGGGGTATCGGGTCTTCACCAACTAAGGCAGTCGTAAAAGCCTATGAAGAAACTCCTTGTCAAAAAAAATACGACGATCAAAACACCGTTGGGGCGGGCCGAATTATATTATCAGACCGTTTTTGCCGACCATCTGGTGGAAAACTATCAGAAAGACCTCCAGATCAATCCAGCCAAACGGCACCACGATCTGGTCTTTTCCGATATCGATCAGCTCCTGAGAGGTAACGTAAGTATGAAAGTAATCCCTGGAAAGGAAGGCCAGATCGAAGCCGTTTCTTTTTACCGGGGTCGCCACTATTTTACCTGTTTTCACGTTGCTAAAAGACCGGACTCTGATACAATGTTTGCCTTCATCGTTACCTGCTATGCCACAAACGAAAGAAAATACCTCGACCGATACGAAGAGTACATCCAGCTCCTCCAAGAAACGCTCGGCCGTCGAACCCGGTGATTACTTCATTGACGGCAAAGGCCGTATGTATGTACTTGATACGAACCTGCAACCCGTTCGGTACACACCGCCCAAGTAATAAATCATCTGCCTGTTGGCCGGTACCGGACATACATACTTTGCCAGTCTGTTCAGTGGCGACTTACGGCCTATTGTTCGACCGTTAGTAAGCAAAGGCAGCCTAAACGAGCATCCAGTCCACCACCGCCGTTTGCCCATTTCATTGCCAGTCCTGATGCCTAGTAGCCGCGCTCTACGCCTTCTCACCATTATTTCGTTCGGTATCCTTACCCCGACTGCCGGTGTGTACGCGCAGGCGGCAACCGACGCGCCGGTACAGTGGGCGGGCAGCGTAGTGGGCGTTTCATCGGAGAAGCGGGGTGAGCAATACGGCGAGCAGTACAAAGCGTCGCAGGCGTTGGGGTTCCCCAGCAAACTCCCGCAGTTGGGCGAAAGCCCGACGGCATGGGCACCGCAGCAGGCCGAAAACCCCGCTGAAGACTGGATTCAGGTTGGTTTTCCCAAGCCTGCCCTCGCCCGGCAGGTCATCGTCGCCGAAAACGTCAATCCCGGTGCCATTGTACGCGTCGTCGTTACCGACGAAACCGGCACCGACCACACGGTGTATACCAACCCCAAGCCGCAACCCCGCCCCGACCCGCTCCTGCTTGTGGCGCTACCCGGCAACGGACTGACGGTTGCCAGGGTGAAAGTAAGCATCAACAGCGGAGCCATTCGGGGTGTCAATCAGATCGACGCTATCGGGCTGTCGGCTTCGGCCAATCCCCCAACAATTGGCATTCGGCTGGCGAAAGACACGCCCAAAGACATTGTCAAGGAGAATCTGGGCAAGGGGGTCAACTCGGCGGGTCAGGAAGTAGCCCCGGTGATTTCGCCCGACGGTCGGACCTTATACTTTACCCGCAACTACAACAAAGCCAACATCGGCTCGCCCGACCGGCAGGATGTCTGGTACTCGACCCTGTCGTCGGGCAGCAACGGTACACCGGCTGGCTGGAGCGATGCCGTTAATATTGGCCCACCTATCAACAACGCCAGCGACAACGCGATCAGTGGTATTTCGGCCGACGGCAAGACCGCCTATCTCCTGAATATCTACCAGCCCAACGGCAGCACCACCTACGGCATTTCCAAATCGATTCGTACGAAAGCGGGCTGGTCGTTTCCGGCCGGGTTGACGATTAAAAACAACTACAACCTGCCCGAACGCGAAACCGACAACTCCGTCGAAACCGAACTCGCCGTTGCTCCCGACGAACGAACACTGATTCTGTCGGTGCGTCGACGCGATACCCGTGGCGACCGCGACCTGTACGCCACCCACCTGCTGCCCGACAAGACCTGGAGCGAGCCGGTTCATATGGGCAACACGATCAATACCGCCGATACCGAAAGCGCCCCCTTTCTGGCGTCGGACAATAAAACACTCTATTTCACCTCGCGGGGGCATCCGGGCTACGGCAACGGCGATATCTACGTGTCGCGTCGGCTCGACGAGTCGTGGACCAACTGGAGCGAACCCGAAAATCTGGGACCGGGCATCAACACGCCCGAATGGGACGGTTATTTCACCATCCCGGCCGCCGGGGATTTCGCGTACCTGAGTTCCCGCTCGAACTCGATGGGGGAAGACGACATTTTCCGGCTCAAACTCTTCCCGACGATCAAGCCTAATCCTGTGGCCATCGTGTCGGGGCAGGTGCTCGACGCCCAGACGAAAAAGCCCGTAGCCGCGCAGGTCGTTTCGGATATGTTTGGCGAACGGAAAGAGATCACTAAAGTCGATTATGACCCCGAAACGGGTGAGTACCGGCTGATTTTACCGACTCAGAACCGGTACACGCTCAAGGCTATCAAGGAAGGTTATTTTGCCCCGACAGATATTCTCGACCTGAGCAAAGACAAGCGCTTCCGCGACATCAAGCGTAACCTGTATCTGCTCAAAATCGAGCCGGGGCAGGTGATTACGATGCGCGAGATTCTGTTCGAGCAGGGCCACTTCGATTTGATGGTGGGTGCCGACGCCGAACTCGACCGGGTCGTGGATATGCTGAATAAGTATTCGACAATGGAAATTCTTGTCGAGGGCCACTCCGACAATCAGGGCGAGTGGGAACCCAACATGAAACTCTCCGCCGACCGCGTACAGACCGTCAAAGACTACCTGATTGCCAAAGGCGTACCCGATACGCGCATTCAAACCAAGGCCTGGGGCCCCAGCCGACCCGTCGCCAGCAACGAGACCGAAGAGAAGCGGAAACTGAACCGGCGGGTAGAATTCACCATCCTGAAAATGTAGGTCCGCTGAATTTGCCGTAGTTTTGGCCAATGATTGCCTTATCATCCCGCTTTACTTACCTGTTACTTGGTTTGCTTCTGGTGTTGGCGCTCGGTTTACGATTGTACCGGGTTGGCACGTACGGCATCTACTTTGACGAAAAAGCAACGCTGCTCGTCAGCCAGGGTATTGTCATGGAAGGCTTCAATCAGCGCGACGTGTTCGACAAGCCGTACTTCACCCCCGCTGAGTTCTGGAAGCCCAAGACATTCAATGATTTCATGGAAGCCGATACGCGCAGCGACATCGGCAACAGCCCCGCCTATTACGCCGTTGTCTGGGCCTGGCTGAAGGTGTTCGGCATGAGCGACACCTCCCTCCGGATGCCGTCGGTTATCTTCAGCACGCTGCTGATCGGGCTGCTGTTTTTTTTCGTCAGGCGACACTTCCGGTTTCTGGGTGAAGCGCGGGTGAATGCGCTGGCCCTGCTCAGTGCCTTTATCGCGACGATCGAACCGTTTTTCGTGGCTTACAGTCACATCGCCCGGAACTACCCGATGACGTTTTTCCTGACGCTGCTGGCTACGCACCTGTTTCTGCTCATCATGGAACGCGTCCGCCAGCCGTCACTGGCGTCGGCATCGGCGGGGCCGGTGGGTCTGTACGTCGCCTACGGACTCGTTTTTGTCACGTCGGTATTCTCGCACTACCTGACCGTGACCGTGTTTCTGTGCCACGGGCTGTACGCGCTGCTGTTTCTGCGCAATGGGCGGGCGTGGCTATCGCTGGGCCTGACGGCCGGGCTGGGGCTGGGCATCGTGTCGCTCTGGTTTTTGTTCGGCGGTGGGCAGTACACGTTTTTCACGCTGAATTACCAGGCGCAGTTCTACCGAAACATTGCCCTGACCAACCCGACGGGTAGCCCGTTTGGCCTGATCCTGCCCGCTACGTTTGCCAATATTTCGGTGAGGGGCATCCCTATTTTTGCTGACCTGTTCATGCCCACCAATGGCATCGGGCAGGCCATGACGGGTATTCGTAATTCGGCCCTCGCCCTGACCCTGGGGCTGGGTGCTACGGCGGTGCTGCATCGGTACTGGTCGGCGCGGGTCGTGCCGGTCTGGGCTTATGCGGTCATACCGGTGCTGCTGCTGGCGGGTCTGCCGATCTACAGCGTTGTACCGGAGCGGCTGCTGGTACTGTCGGGAGCCGTACCCTTCGTTTACCTGATTGGCCGGTACGTGTACGACCGCTTCGACCGGGCGCAGCGACCCCTGATTACGCTGCTGCTGCTGCTTGCCTTCGTGCCTACCCTGTTTCTGCTGTTTATGGCCTGGCGCTCGGGCCACACCTTCGGCATCACGCAGCGGTACTCCGGTTTTTCGTTTCCGTACGTTTGCATCCTGGTGGCGATGGGCGTGCAGCAACTGGCGTCGGCCCGGTGGTGGCTGGCTGCTCCAATTGCCGCCGTGCTGGTGCTTCAGCTGGTGCATATCGGAAAATTGCTGGGCTCGATCTACGCCGACGAAGCACCCAAGTACACCTACTTCGACCGACCCCGCATCGCCAACCCGTATTGGCAGGCGGCTCAGCAACTTATCAGCACCTACCAGCCGGGCGACACGATCCTGTATCCGAACAAAAAACGGGTCATCTATTCGCAGGCCATCGACAAAACCTACACCCCCCTGTCGCTGCTCGACGCGCAGCTGATGAACGTTTACTTACCGCCATCGGCGACTTATATTCAGCGCATTGACCCAGCCGAACCTGACCGGATCGTACTGGTCAACGGACGGACCGGAGCGAGAATTACTATATTTGATTTCAAAGGGTCTACATATCGCTATGGCGACTGACCATCAATACATTACAACTATGCAAGCTACAGAAGCACTGACCGAAACCCGCCAATTACAGGGTCAGCTCCGGCTGAACATTCTGGAAATGTATAACCGGGCACATGCCGGTCACATAGGCTGCTCGCTAAGCTGCGTCGACCTTATGATAGCTACGCTGATCCTGCGGAAGCGGCCTCAGGATACGTTTCTGCTATCGAAAGGACACGCGGCTGCGGCCCTGTACATTTGCCTGCATCACCTCGGCGAACTGACCGACGACGATCTGGCTACGTTTTATCAGAACGACACCACCCTGCCCGCCCATCCGGCCCCCAACAAGCACAAAGGCATTCCGTTTGCCACGGGATCGCTCGGGCACGGCCTGCCCATTGGCACTGGTATTGCCCAGGCGGGTAAGATGCTGGGCGACGATTCGCGGGTGTTCGTGCTTATGTCTGACGGGGAAACCAACGAAGGTACCACCTGGGAGGCCGCTTACTTCGCGATTCAGAATCAGCTCGATAACCTGATCATTCTGGTCGACAAAAATGGACTACAGGGGTTCAACGCCACAGCTAATGTGCTGGGCGACACGGCCGATGTAGCAGTGTGGTCGGCGATGGGCTTCGACGTGATGGAAGCTGACGGCCACAACATTGACGAACTGACAGCGGTCATCGATGAGCTGACGGCCCGCCCCAACGGCAAGCCCAAACTGATCGTAGCCAAAACCGTGAAAGGCCGTGGTGTATCATACATGGAAAACCGGCTGGAATGGCACTACCTGCCCATGAAAGCGGAGCAGTACGACCAGGCCCAGGCCGACGTCAGAGAACGGTATTTCTGATGTGCGGGAGCTGACCCGACTTGTCGGGCCGCTTGCCATGCTTTCTACCATCCTACAACTTCCTGAATGAATCAAACGACTACGCTCGCTGACTCGATCGGTCAACTTAACGGCCCCATCGTCATTTTCGGGGCCAGCGGCTTTATAGGCGCCAACCTGTTCGAACAACTGTTCCGCGTTCGCAAGGACGTTTTCGCGCTCACGCACGACGCTACCAAAGCCTGGCGGCTTAAGCTGCTCGACGTACCCGCCGAAAACATTATTCACTGCGATATTCTGTCTGATACGTCGATCAAGGATGTGTTCGGCAAAATTCATCCCCGGACGGTATTTAACCTGGCCGCCTATGGCGCTTACAGTAAGCAGAAAAACGTTGGGCTGACCTACGAGACCAACGTGCTCGGCACGGTCAATATCCTGGAAAACTGCACCGAGAGCATGGTGTATATCCACGCGGGTAGTAGTTCGGAATATGGTTTCAACTGCACGGCGCCCAAAGAAACCGACCCCGTTGAGCCCAACAGCCATTACGCCGTCTCGAAAGTGTCGGCGGCTTATACCCTTGAATATTACGCCCGGCTGCGTGGGCTGAATACGCTCAACCTGCGGCTGTATTCCATCTACGGCGGCTGGGAAGAACCCGACCGGCTGATTCCCCGGCTGGTGGAAGAAGCCCGTCAGCACAGCCTGCCCCCGCTGGTTTCGCCCGATATCAGCCGCGATTTTGTGTACGTCGACGATTGCGTTGGGGCGTTTGTGCAGGCCGCGCTGCGCGTCAACCCCGCGATTCGGGGGCGGTCATACAACATTGCAACGGGCCAGAAAACGACCATGCGCGAACTGGTCGAAGCGGCCCGGCAAGCGTTCGGCGTTACGAAGGAGCCGGTTTGGGGCAGCATGGGCAACCGCGCCTGGGACCTCGCCGACTGGTACGGCGACCCGGCAGCGGCCGAAGCCGATCTGGGCTGGAAAGCCACCACGTCGCTGAGCGATGGCCTGCGGCAAACCGCCAACTGGCAAACATCGCACCAGTATACCGAGCGCGTCATTCCCGCGTTCCAGACGCCCACGCTCAACCCCGTCATCTCGCCCATCATCGCCTGTTACAAGGATGCGCAGGCCATTCCGTACATGTACGAGCGGCTGGTGAAAACCTTCAACGAGATGAAGGTGCGGTACGAAATCATCTTCGTCAATGACAACTCGCCCGACAATACCGACGAGGTGCTGAACGAAATCTGCGCCAAAGACCCCAACGTAATCGCCATCAAGCACTCGCGCAACTTCGGCTCGCAGTCGGCTTTTTTGAGCGGCATGGAAATTTCGACCGGCGACGCTGTGGTGCTGATGGACGGCGACTTGCAGGACCCGCCCGAAATCATTCCGAAGTTCTACGAAAAGTGGCAGCAGGGTTTCGACGTCACCTACGGCGTACGCGTACAGCGGGAAATGGCTCCGCACGTCCACTTCTTTTACAAGCAGTTTTACCGCCTGTTCCGCAAAACGGCGTACATCAACATCCCGGTCGACGCGGGCGATTTTTCGATGATCGATCGGAAGGTAGTGCGCGAACTGGTGAACCTGCCCGAAACTGAACAGTTTCTGCGGGGGCTGCGGGCCTGGGTTGGTTTCCGGCAAACCGGCGTCGACTACGTCCGGCCCGAGCGAATGTTCGGCGTCTCGACCAACAACTGGACGAAGAACATCTGGTGGGCGAAAAAAGCCATTTTCTCGTTCAGCTTCGCCCCGCTCGAACTGATGACCTATAGCGGTTTTGTGCTAACTGGGTTGTCGTTCATAGCCGCCTTAGCGCAGATCATCGGTCGCATTCTAAACCCCGACATTCCGCACGGCATACCCACGATCATCGTACTTACCTTGTTTTTTGGTGGAATCAACCTGCTTGGCCTCTCCTTCCTGGGCGAGTACATCAGCAAGATCTTCGAGGAAACGAAGAAACGTCCCAAATTCATTCGAACGATGGTACGGAAAGGGAGACAGGTGTATACAACATCGGCAGAAATCAATACATTGGTGCAGCAAAGAAGCAACAAATGATCTCTTGTTTGCACAACCGTAATGTCCACCACAGAACGCTTCAGACCACCCTCCCATGTTGCCCCCGACGGCTTAAAAAGTAAAGCACTCTTTTTCCTGCGTCGGGTACTTGACTTTCAGTTCAACACAATTTTTTCTACGCTACAGCGCGCCATGCCGCAGTACAGCGGAACCGTCATTGATATCGGCTGTGGAAACTGTCCGTTTGAACACCTGGTCGACACTAACAAGGCGCGATACATTGGTATCGACGTCGCTGATGCACAGAAATGGGACTATACCAATAGCAAAATCGTGACTTATGACGGAAAAAATATTCCCTTTGCCGCTGCATCCGTCGATCATCTGATCTGCACGGAGGTACTGGAACATGTACCAGAACCGCACGACCTGATTGCCGACATGTATCGGGTACTGAAGCCTGGCGGCACGGGTATTATTACCATACCCTGGTCGGCTCGTTTCCATTACAAGCCATATGATTACCACCGGTACACGCCATCTACGCTGGAAGCGTTATTTAACCAGTTCGCCAGTGTTCGCGTTCAGAATCGGGGAACCGACATCAATGCCATCGTTAACAAAAGCATTGTACTGTATTTCGGTAACGTGTCGACCCTGACCGAGTCAGTGCTCTGGCTTCCAGTCAAGGTGTTATTACTACTTGTGTTTGCTCCCGTAATTGGGTTACTGGTACTCTGGGGTCATTTAGCCCTCGCCTTTGGCTGGGGATCATCAGACGACCCGCTGGGCTACACGATATGGCTTCAGAAGTGAGCTAGTATTCTATCGTAGTGCTAGTCAATATCAACTAACAGCATCGCGCTATGCGTAATGAATTTGCAGCCGCCATTGAACGAATCGGGCGGGAAGATGAAAAAATCGTATTCCTGACCGGCGACCTGGGGTATAATGCCCTCGAAAGCGTTGCCAGCGCGTTGGGTCCCCGCTTCATCAACGCGGGTGTGGCCGAACAGAACATGGTCGGGATGGCAGCCGGACTGGCGTATCGGGGCTACAAGGTGTTTTGCTACAGCATTGCGCCCTTTGCCGTGTATCGTTGTCTGGAGCAGTTTCGCAACGATGCCTGCCTGCACAACATGCCCGTCTTCATCGTCGGTAACGGCGGAGGCTACGGCTATGGCATCATGGGCAGCACCCACCACGCCATCGAAGACCTGGCCTGCCTGAGCGGCTTGCAGAACGTGAAAACGTACATTCCTGCGTTTGCCGACGAAGTGCCGTCGATGCTCGATCAGATCGTGGCCGAAGCCGGACCGGCTTACCTACGGCTGGGCGTTGGCCCGAAGACGCCCGATGGAGCCGAGATCAGCGGCACGTTCAAACACGTCGTACACAGCACCGAGTCGAAAGGCACCATCGTTTCGCTGGGACCCGTGACGGCCAACGTCATGACGGCTTTGCAGGATAAATCGCTGGCGGGACAGTTCGACGTGTTTACGGCTATGAACCTGCCTCTCGATCTGCCCGCCGAGCTGGCTGGCCAATGGGCGGGCAAGCCGATGCTGGTGGTTGAAGAGCACATCGCCATCGGTGGGTTGGGGCAGCAGCTTTCGGCGCAGCTCCTGAGCAACGGCAACGCGCCCAGCCGGTTTGTGAGCCTGACGGCGCAGGGCTACCCCAGCGGCCGCTACGGCGACCAGAAATACCACCAGCAACAGTCCGGCCTCGACCCCGCCAACATTGCCCAGCAACTAAACGCCCTGACGAACTAAAGCGGGGCATGCGTAAATCGATTGAGACGTATTATTCCCGGCTATGGGCGTGGCTTCTGCTGGCCCTGCCGGTGCTGGCGTTCGCCCTGCTTTGGCACCGCTATGCGGTCAGCGTGCCGAAATGGGACGACCATGCCCTGCGTCATTTTCTCTACCTCGCCGATCAGGCACCGACCCTGGCCGACAAACTGCATCAGTTCGTCAAGCAGCATAACGAACACCGGATCGTGTATGACCGGATCGTGGCCTGGCTCGACTATCAGCTGACGGGCAAGCTAAATTTCCGGCATCTGATGGTCGTGGGTAACCTCAGTTTGCTGGGGCTGCTGCTGGTGTTCATCCGGGTGCTGCGCCGGGCCGGCCGGCCGCTGTTGTACGCGGTACCGGTGGCGTGGCTGCTGTTCAACCTGTCGCAGTGGGAGAATATGTACTGGGGCATGGCTGCGGTGCAGAACTTCTCCATCCTGCTCTGGATCGTGGGCATGGTTTATTCTCTGAGCTACACCAACCGCCTGCTGCTGGCGCTTACGCTGGCGGGGCTGGCAACGCTCACCAGCGGCAACGGGCTGCTGGCCTGGCCCATCGGTGCGCTGATTCTATTTCTGCGGCTGGCCCAACCCTACAGCACCCGTCGCCCGCTGACGATCTGGCTGATTACCAGCGCCGTCGCGATTGGCTGTTACTTTATAGGCTTTGCAAAGCCGGGCGATATTGCCTACGTACAGGCGGGTGTCGGCCAACTGCTCGGCGGCTGGTTTGCCTTCATGGGTGCCGCTGCCGAAGTTATTCCCGTTTCGCCCCCGCTGCGGCTTTGCACCGTGCTGGGCGGCATTATGGTCGTGTCGGTGCTGGGCGTGATCGGCTGGAGCGGATTCGGGCATCGACTGGCCATCGGGCGTAGTTTTCGCTGGCTATTCGTTTCACCGAAGAAGCGGGACACCCCGGCAGGAGCCGTGCTACCACCCAGCCTGCTGTTTTTCTGGGGAACGGGCCTGTTTCTGCTAATCACCGGTCTTGTGGTGGCCCGCGCCAGAGTTGGGTTCGGGGCCGATTTGCTGATTACCAGCCGCTACAAACCGTATTCGCTGACGTTGCTGGCCCTGCTGTACACCTACGCGGTGGTCTGGCTGAGCGGTCGGCCGGGGCAGTGGGTTATGCGGCTGGGCATCGTTGGCGGGGTGCTGTTCGGCTGGCTGTCGTACCTGTCGTTTCTCGACGAAACCATCTGGTGGCGGCACTGGCTGGTGACCAATCAGTTCAACTGGCGCTACTCGACAAACCAGCCCATCGAACAGGCTGACGCCGTTACGAAGCAATACATCAACCCGGCACCGGCTTTTTACACCGCCGGTTTATCCGTACTTTTCGGGCCGGTTTCGGGTGAAACGGTCCCGGTGCAGGTCGACTCATCGTCGGCGGGGTACCGGGTTACGAATCAGTCGCTGCTGGCAGACCCCTCGCGTGGGCCCGATGCAGGTGCGTATGTTGTGGCCCGTTCCACGAAGCGCACGTACCTGTTTCCGGTCTGGCAGGCAATAGGTACGCTGCCCTCGGCGCGGTTCTTGCCGGGACGCTTGTTCAGGCCGGGCTTCCACGCTGATATTACCCGATACGAACTGGACAAAGGGCAGTACGAGCTGTATATCCTGCGGGCAACGCCCGACCAGCCGTACCGGCTCTACCCAACCAATACAACGCTTACGGCGGCCGGACCACCACCCGATACGTCGATTAAAAACTGGTAATGACAGCACAACAAACCACCACCCGCCCCGTATTGAACCACCTTCGTCAGCTCGACGGTATCCGGTTTGTGGCCGTGGGGCTGGTGCTGTTCGATCACTGGATGGCCGGGCGGGTCGAACTGCCGCTGGGGGCGCTGGGTGTAACGATCTTCTTCGTGCTCAGTGGCTTTCTGATTACGCGCATCCTGCTGTCGAGCAAAGACAAGCTGAGTCGGCAGCCAAACGGTGGCCTGGGTAAGTACCTGAGCGTCTTTTACATTCGCCGGACGCTGCGCATTTTTCCGGTCTATTACCTGACGCTCATCGTTCTGTTTCTGATTAACGAGCCCCCCGTTCGCCGGACGTTTGCGTGGCTGGCCCTCTACGCGACGAACCTGTACATGGCCTACCACACCAGCTGGATGGGCACCGTCGATCACCTGTGGTCGCTGGCGGTTGAGGAGCAGGTATACCTGTTTTTCCCACTACTGCTGTTTTTCGTGCCGCGCCGGTGGGTACCGCTCACGGCTGGGCTGATGATCGTCGGGGCCGTGGCCATGCGGTATTACCTGTACGCCAACCGATACCCGTGGTTTATCGGCTACGTAACCATGCCTGCCTGTCTGGATTCGTTTGGGCTGGGGGCCATTATGGCGTACTGGTGGCTGTATCAGCGCGACCGCTTCACGGCCGTTTTCAGCAGTACGATCTGGATATGGGTCAGCATTGCGCTGCTGGTTGTCGTGGCCGTTTCGACCAAACTGCTACCCGCTATCCCCGACGTAACGGGCCTGCCGGGTCATCATAACGTCATGTCTGACGTGTGGGAGCGGCTGGTTTCGTCGCTGATTGGTTTTTTCCTGATTGGCCATGCCGTTATCGGCTTCGGTGGCTTGATGAAGTGGCTGCTGGAAAACCCGGTTAGTCAGTATATGGGCCGCATCAGTTATGGGCTGTACCTCTACCACAATTTTGTGTTCAACGTCTACCACACGCAACCGACGCATTTCACGGTCCGGGCCTGGCGACGCATCACCGACGTACTGCCCTTTCTGAATAGCTCGTACGTATTCTCGTTCTGTTTTTATCTGGCTCTCACCATCGTAATTGCCACGCTCTCGTGGTATCTGATCGAAAAGCCGATCAACAATCTCAAAGACCGGTACACCGTTTAACGCCCCCAACCCGCCGGTAACCTACCGTATAATAACGTGCCCGGTCGCCGGCCTGTGTGGTGTCCCCGAAACTGACTGGTACACGCTGATAGCCACGTTCTTTGGCAAACTAATTGCGCGTATAGATTATAACTATATTTTGTGTCGAAAAAATATAGTTATACCCTGTAAATGGATACGCCGTTAGCCAATCACATACAGTTCCATACCAGGCTGGTCGACTGTTTACGGTGGCTGATTCTGTATTCGCTGCTTTTACTAACAGGTACTGCCACTGCACAGACCGCTACCCGGCGCTTTACCTACCTGACCACCGATCAGGGACTATCCCAGAACAACGTTACCAGTATCGTCCGCGACCGGCAGGGTTTTATGTGGTTCGGCACCCGCGACGGCCTGAACAAATACGATGGGTACAACTGCATCGTTTATCGGCACGACCCAAAAAATCCGACCAGTATTGGCCACAACTACGTACAAACACTGTTTATCGACCGGCAGGGGCGGCTCTGGATCGGCACCGACGAAGGTGGGCTGAGTTTATTCGATGCCCGCACGGAGCGGTTCACCAATTACCAGCGTATCGCCGGTGACCGTAACAGCTTCGCCAGCAACCAGATTCTGTCTGTCGTACAGGATAAAGAAGGTTACCTGTGGGTAGGCACCGGGCGGGGCGGATTCAGCCGTTTTCACCACGACAGGCACACCTTCACTACGTACACCTACAATGCTGCCGACTCAACCAGCCTCAGCGACCCGACCGTACATTCCCTCTGCTTCGACCGAAGCGGCATATTATGGATCGGTACCCCTAAAGGACTCGATCGTTTTGAGCCAGCTACCGGCCGGTTTACTCATTACCGACACAATCAGGCCGATCCGTCGTCGCTCAGCGCCGATAATGTCAATGTGGTTTATCTGGACAGTCGGGGACAGTTGTGGGTCGGCACCGAAGGGGGCGGGCTCGATCGCGTCGAATCCGGGCAGAAGGGCTTCGTTCATTACCGAAAAGCGGCTGGCACGACCCGACAACTCAGCCATCTGGACGTTATTTCCCTGACCGAAGATCAGCAACATAACCTGTGGATCGGCACGCGCAATGGCGGTATCACGGTTCGATCGCCCAACGACACCTTTTCCTACTTTCCGTACGACGAGAACCAACCGGGCGGACTTAACAACGGCTCGATCTACAGCATGTATCAGGACCCCACCGGGCTGATGTGGATTGGTACGTATTCCGGTGGCGTCAATCGGCTGATAACGGATCGGCCCAAGTTTGTCCTGTACCGCAATAACCCCAATAAACTCGATCAGCTGAGTAACAACAACGTACTGAGCATCCTGGAAGACAAAGCCGGAAACGTGTGGATCGGCACTGATGGTGGCGGCATCAATTTACTGGCGAAAGGGGCAACGGCGTTCAAATCGTACCAGCACCAGAACACACCGCAGAGCGTCGGCAGCAACTACGTACTCGCCATTGCTGAAGATTCAAAAGGGCGCATCTGGACCGGCAACTACAAGGGTGGCCTGAGCCGGTACGACCCGGTCACCAACCGCTTCGTTACCGACCCTGCACTGGCGCAGCTCAGCGTCAGTTCCATTCTGGAAACGCCCGACGGCACGCTTTGGCTGGGTACGTTCGACAACCTCCTCATCGGCTATGACCCAGAAACGAAGACGGCAACCCGAATTCCGTTTGAGGCTGCGATTATCACGGATCTGGACAGGTTTAACAACGGTCAGTTCTGGGTCACCACGGAAACGTATGGTCTGTATGCGTTTACGCCGGGCAAGGGCATTACGGCTCACTACCTCAACAGCAAGCGGAACCCGCACAGTCTGAGCAGTAACATGATCAACGTGCTGTTCCAGGATTCGAAAAAACGGATCTGGATCGGTACGAGTAGTGGCCTCAATCTGTTCGATGTGGCTCACCAGTCGTTTATGTCATACGGGATAAAGGACGGCCTGCCGAACGAAGTTATTCAAAGCATTCAGGAAGACAAACAGGGCAATCTGTGGATGAGCACCAATAAAGGACTGAGCATCTTCAACCCGCAGACAAAGTCGGTTCGTAATTTCGACCGGAGCGACGGCCTGCAAAGCTCATCGTTCAACAGGCGTTCATCCGCCCAGACTGCCAGAGGACAATTATTTTTCGGCGGTCTTCGGGGTATGAACAGCTTTTACCCCGACAGTATTCGGTACAATCGATTCGTACCGCCCGTTTACAACACCAGCCTACAGATTTTTAATAAGCCCGTCGACGTCCGGGATACCAACTCGGTACTGCAAGAAGCCATCACCCAGACGCACGATCTCACCCTCTCCTACCAGCAGTCTGTCCTGACGTTTGGTTACTCGGCCCTCAACTACATGCAGTCGGCCAAGAATCAGTACGCCTACAAGCTGGAAGGTTTTAACGCCGATTGGGTGCAGGCCGGTACCGAACGCACGGCCACCTATACCAACCTGAATCCGGGCGACTACGTGTTTCGGGTCAGAGCGTCTAATAATGACGGCGTCTGGAACAACCGGGGTACGTTTATCAACCTGCACATCATTCCCCCCTACTGGCAAACGTGGTGGTTTCGATCACTGGTGCTGATCGGGTTGCTACTGTTGCTGTACGGCATCTACCGGCTGCGCATTCGGTCGATTAGGCGGCAGCAGGTTGCGCTCCGGCAGCAGGTTGACGAACGGACGCGGGAAGTGACCAGTCAGCAGCAGGTACTGGTCGAGCAGGCGGACCGGCTGACGCTCCTCAACGACCAGCTTCAGCAGCAGGCCCGGCAGGAACAGCAGGCCCGGCAGGAAGCCGACCAGGCCAACCAGGCGAAAAGCGAATTTCTGGCGACCATGAGCCACGAAATCCGTACGCCCATGAACGGGGTAATCGGCATGACGGCTTTACTGTCCGACACAGCTCTCTCCGAGGAGCAACGCGATTATACCGACACGATCCGGAATTGCAGCGAAAGCCTGATGGGCATCATCAACGATATTCTGGATTTCTCCAAGATCGAATCGGGGCACATGGAACTGGCCGTGCACGAAGTCGATCTGCGGGCCTGTATCGAGGATGTGCTGGATGTATGCGCCAGTAAAACCAGTCAGCCTTACCTGAATCTGCTGTACCACATCGATCCGGAAGTACCGCTTTACCTGCTGGGCGATGGATTGCGGCTGCGCCAGGTGCTGATGAATCTGGTTGGCAATGCGGTTAAGTTTACGCAGCAGGGCGAGGTGATCGTCGGGGTGAAACTGGCGGAACAAACGGCCGGTCAGCCCCGGCAACTGGCTTTTTCCGTGCGCGACACCGGCATCGGTATCCCGGACAGTAAGCTCGACCGGCTGTTTCGGGCTTTTTCACAGGTCGATTCGTCGCATACCCGTCAGTACGGCGGTACGGGGCTGGGGCTGGTGATCAGCCAGCGTCTGGTTGAGCTGATGGGCGGCCGTATCGATATGCAGAGCGAAGTGGGCAAAGGCACCACCTTTTCCTTCACCATTACCTATCAGCCAAGTCAGCTGGTCCACCCGCCCGCTGAACCGCTTACCCTGCCAGCCGACCTGTCAGTGCTGTATGTCGACGATAGTGCAACCAGCCGGCTCATGGCTAAAGCCTGTTTTGACAGCCACAAGATAGTGAACCACGTAGCCGATTCTGCCCGGCAGGCGCTCGACATCCTGGCTGCCGGCCACTCGTTTTCTCTGCTGGTAATTGACCGGCACATGCCTAACATGGATGGTATCGAACTGGCCCGGCAGATCCGGACGCAATACGGCAGCATACCAACCCTGTTGCTCACGGCGAAAGGCGACGATCGATCCCAGATCCCGGTCGACCAGTTTGCGGCTATTCTGGCCCGACCCGTACGCAGACAGTTGCTGGAACAGTCGCTGCTGAAACTGCTTGAGATGCCGAGGACAGTTGTAGCCCCACAGCCTGTCCCGGCGATATTTACCGCCGATTTCGCGACCGATTGCCCTCTACGGATTCTGATCGCGGAGGATAACCCCATTAACGAAAAAATGCTGGTTAAGGCACTGGGTAAACTTGGTTACTCGGTTGGGGTGGCTCGCACAGGTCGGGAAGCGCTGGACTCGTCGCCCGAAAACTACGACCTGATTCTGATGGATATGCAGATGCCGGAGATGGACGGGCTGGAGGCAACGCGGCTGATTCGCCAGCAATCCATCCGGCAACCGTGGATCGTGGCCCTGACGGCCAACGCACTCCAGGAAAACCAGCAGCAGTGTTTCGATGCCGGTATGGACGCCTTCCTGACCAAGCCCCCCCGCTTCGAGGAGTTAAAAACTATCCTGCGGCAAGCCTGCTCGGCCATGACCGCAAAACCCTGAATCTGCACTCGGAAAGCCCCCTCTGCTCCGGTACAGCTTTCCCCGACAACCTCTGAATGTCATCGCGTGACAGACAGTGACCCCGTTACTTTCCACGCATAAACAGGAGGTAAACTTTTGGCGTAACGGCGAGTTAAAAGGGCGAGTGTCAACAACGAAACTCGTAACTAATCAACGTATGAAAATCACTGCCATAGCAGTTGCTCTCCTTATCGGAGCCGCTGTAGGCGCACAGGCGCAAACCACCAATTCGACTCCCAATACAACGCAAACCCGTACGGGCGCGGGCGTAGACGCCAACGGCACATCGGGCATGGGTAGCGGTACCACGACCGATTCGCGGGCCACCCGCGCTTACCCGGCAAACGGATCGAGTAATTCAACGATGAAGTCAGGCTCGATGAACCGACGTCAGTCGACGGCACCATCGCCGGAGCGTACGGGAGCCGGGGTCGACCCACAGGGCACATCGGGTATGGGCAGCGGTACCACGACCGACTCGCGCGCTACCCGTGCCTACCCGGCCGGCAGCACTTCATCCGGTTCTATGTCGACACAGAGTAGCAAAAAAACGACGACCAAGACGAAGAAGAGCGAGAATTGAGTTAGTAGTTCGTGGTTAGTGGTTCGTAGTTATTCCCATTCCGAAGTCGTTGGTGCATGGCAACAACCACGAACTACTAACTACAAACCTCAAACTATAAACTTCTCCTGATTCCCAGTTCAATACCCCGGAGTTCGGCCAGGCCGCGCAGGCGACCGATGGCGGAATAACCGGGGTATGTTGTTTTGGTCAGATCGTCCATCATCTGATGACCGTGGTCGGGGCGCATTGGAATCGCCGTGACGGATTCGCCCGCCTGTTCGCGACGTTGCTCTTCTAGCACCAGCGCCCGCACCACCGCATACATATCCACGTCGCCCGTCAGGTGATCGGCTTCGTGGAATGTCAGCGCACCGGGCAGATCGACGGGTTCGCGCTTTGTGGAGCGGAGGTGAATAAAGTGAATGCGCGATCCGAACCGTTCGGCCATACCGGGCAGATCATTATCAGCCCGTACCCCCAGCGACCCCGTACAAAACGTCAGCCCATTAGCCGATACGTCGCAGGCGGCAAACAGCTGGGCAATATCGGCTTCGGTACTGACCACGCGGGGCAAACCCAGCAGCGGCATCGGCGGATCGTCGGGGTGAATACACAGCCGCACGCCCAGTTCCTGCGCCAGCGGGGCCACTTCCCGAATGAAATAGTACAGGTTTTCGCGTAGCTGCGTGTCGCCGATGGCCTTATACTCGTCGAGCCGGGCCTGAAACGAATCAAACGAAAAGGCTTCGCCCGAACCGGGCAGTCCCAGCAGTACCGTATTGGCCAGCGCCGTGATAGCCTCGTCGGACATGGTAGCGTGCTGTTGCCGGGCGGCTTCAACGACAGCCGGGTCATAGTCCGCTACCGCACCGGGTCGCCGGAGAATGAACAGGTCGAACACGGCAAAATCTTCCCAGACAAACCGCAGGCCCCGCGACCCGTCGGGCATCTCGAACGACAGATTCGTGCGCGACCAGTCGAGCACGGGCATGAAATTATAACAGACCGTTTTGATGCCGCACTGTGCCAGATTTCGCAGCGACGCCCGGTAGGTGGCGATGTATTGATCGCGTTCGGGCAGGGCTTTCTTGATGGCTTCGTGAACCGGCAGGCTTTCCACCACCGACCAGTGAAGCGGGCAATAGCGGTCGTTGTCGGTTTCGATCAGGGCAATTCGCTCCTGAATAGCCTCGACCGACCATTCATCGCCGACCGGAATCTGGTGTAAAGCTGTAACCACGCCCGTACAGCCAGCCTGCCGGAGGGTCATCAGCGGAACCGGATCGGCGGGGCCAAACCAGCGCATCGTATGTTGCATAGAATCAATAGCTGGATTAATCTACCAGCATAAGTTTTGGGTAAATGGGTGCCGGTTCTAGCTCGGCAGACTTGTCTTTTTCGCGTGGCGGAACACAAACAGATACAGCATGACCCAGGCGACCAGATAAGCCACACCGGCAATATAGAATAGCTGATTGTACCCTTCCGACAACTGCCCGGCCAGTTTGTACTTGTCCAGTACCTTGCCAACCAGCAGTGGAAACATTGCTCCGCCGAGTGTACCGGCCATCGTGCCCAGCCCGACAACCCGGCTCAGCACCTGCTTGGGAAACTGATCGGCCGCGACGGTGAATATGTTAGCCGACCATGCCTGATGGGCTGCCACGGCCAGGGACAGAATAGCGATAACCGGCCACATACTCCCCATCTTACTAATGGCTATTACCGGCACGACGCAGACCGCAAACAGCAGCATGGCGTACTGCCGGGCACGAGTCGGGTTCCAGCCTCTCGCGATCAGCCGCGACGACAGCGCCCCACCGCTGACACTGCCAAACGTGGCTACCAGATAAATCAGGATGAGAGGAAGGCCCAGCTTCTTCAGATCGAGGTGGTATACGTCGGACAGATAAGACGGAAGCCAGAACAGGAAAAACCACCAGATGGGGTCGGTCAGCAGTTTACCCGCCATAAAGCCCCAGATCGCCCGGTTGCGGAAAATACTACCCCAACCTGTCGCGGAAGCGTCGGCAACCAGATCGGTAGCCGCAGCGTCGCCAGCCATCGCCGGTTCATCGGCAATGTGCGCCAGTTCGGCCGCGTTGACGCGTGGATGTTTCGTGGGCACGTCGTACATCAGCCACCACGCCACGATCCAGACAAAGCCGATAGCCCCGGTTGCGATGAAAGCGGCCTGCCAGCCTGCCGCCAGCGCAATAGCAGGTACGACCGCCGGAGCCACAACCGCCCCTACGTTGGCCCCGGAGTTAAAAATACCAACGGCCAATGCCCGTTCTTTTTTGGGAAACCATTCAGCCACCGTCTTGATTGACGCGGGAAAATTACCCGCTTCGCCAAGACCAAGCAACGCCCGCGCGACCATGAATCCCGCCGTACTGCCCGCCAGCGCGTGGGCCATAGCCGCCAGACTCCAGACCAGGATGGAGCCGATATAGCCAAGCTTCGTCCCGATCCGGTCAATGATATGCCCCACCAGCAACGTGCTAGTCCCGTAAGCCAACGTAAACGCTATGACGATATCCCCGTAGTCGGATTCCGTCCAGCCGAATTCCTTCGCCAGCAACGGTTTCAGCAGACTAATCACCTGCCGGTCGAGGTAGTTGACCGTGGTAGCCACAAACAGCAGTGCAACGATCGTCCAGCGATACTTACTCATGGGGTGAGTAGTCGTCGGGTTCAACGAAACGGGTGGAGACGACATATCGGCGGGGCGCATAAAAAAACGGGCGTTGGTTCGGAGTGTGTACTACCCAAACACAACGCCCGTCTGTAGCTACTGCTTTACTGGCGAAACTTATACGCTATATGTAACCCCCAAACCTACGCTTGGGCGACAAAACTGTAGCCTGGACGTCCACGTCCGGGTGGACGCGATAGCGGCCGAAAAGCTCCCGCCTTATGTAGTTGCCCTGACGGGCACCCGGACCTGGAGGTCCAGGCTACATCGACTCCAGACTACACGTTGCTCAGGTTACGCTTCCTGCGCCTGATGCAGAAACGGATAATCGGTGTAGCCCTTGGGACCGCTACCGTAGAAGGTGCTGGGGTCTGGCTCGTTGAGCGGAGCATTGGCCGCAAACCGCTCGACAAGGTCGGGGTTGGCGATGAACAGCTTACCAAATGCAACCAGATCGGCGTACCCGGCTTCGATAACTTCGTTGCCGCTCTCCTTCGTATACGCGCTGTTGGTCATCAGCGTACCGGAGTACATGGGCCGGAAGTGCTTCGCGATGTGTTTGATGGCAAACGGCACGTTATCGACTGGCGTAAACGGCTCCGACAGGTGGATATAAGCCAGCCCGTAATCGTTTAGTTTCTGCACAATGTATTCAAACGTTGGGCGGGTCTGCTCGTCGATTTCCATGCCGAACAGGCCGTGCGAATCGGGGTTCATCCGTACACCAACGCGCTCAAAATCGACTACGGCACCGATCGCGTCGAGCACTTCGAATAGAATCCGGGCGCGGTTTTCGATCGATCCGCCGTATTCGTCGGTACGCTGATTCGATGAACCGACGAAGAACTGATGCAGCAGATACCCGTTCGACGCGTGCACTTCCACACCGTCGAAACCGGCGGCAATGGCGTTGGCAGCGGCTTTCTGGTAATCCTGTACAGTTTGCTTAATGTCTTCGACCGTCAGGGCGCGGGGCGTTACGGTATCGACCGACCCGCTGCTGATTCTGATTTTTACGTTCGGGTTAATCGCCGACGGAGCCACCGGCAGATCGCCACCGTGAAACTCCGGGTGCGACAGCCGCCCTTCGTGCCAAAGCTGGCAATAGATATGGCCACCGGCTTCGTGCACAGCATCGGTCACTTTTTTCCAGGCGTCGACCTGCGCATCGGTGAAGATACCGGGGGTGTTATGTACGCCCACGCCCTGCGGGTTGACCTGCGTTCCTTCGCTGATAATCAGGCCCGCCGAACTCCGCTGCCGGTAGTATTCGGCATGTAATTCAGTGGGTACGTTCTCCGGATTGTCGGCGCGGGTGCGCGTCAGGGGGGCCATCACGACCCGGCTTGTCAGTGTAATCGGGCCTAGTTGATACGGCTCCAGTAAGGCTTGCTTTTCCATTGTTGTACGCATAGCTACCGCGTAGTACCTATCGTTATGTACGGTAGTATATGATGTAGTAACACGAACAGCCCCGGAATTGTCTCCATCCGGGTCTATGAATGCGCGTCTATTTCCATCACACATCGCTAACGGCCTGTCTCAAAGGTGATTGACGTGTAATAAAATCCACCTACCGCCGGGCCACCGATAAACGTGTAGTAGTACTGATTGAGCAGATTCGTTCCGCCCAGCTTAAACGAAAGGCCCGCTTTTGGCAGGCGGTAATTGACCTGCGCATCGACATTGTGAATAGCCGGTACCAGCCCCGTCGCCAGCGCCGACTGCCACAAAAACTCGCTTTGGTATTTGTAGCTGACCGTGGCCCCCACCCCGTTCCACAGGTTCGCGTTCGACAGACTGACGTTCGTGATCCATTTGGGCGTGTTGAAGGCTTCTTCCAGTCCATCGCTGTTCGAGGTACGGTCGAGCCGGGCCAGCGACGCGTTTCCCGCCACCGACCACGCCCCGCCGATGCTGTAGCGTAGACCCAGGCTGGCTCCGTAGTTATAAACCGTCGTCTGGGCGTTGGTCCAGAGCCGGTAGCGCCCCTGCGTCGTGCGGTTGTTGAGGTAGTACGGAATCGAGTCGGCGTTATTGCCCAGCGGCACGTAGGCTTCGACCTGCGCGATGAAGTTGCGGTAGATGGTGTAGTACGCGTCAGCATCGATATACAGCCGCTTTTTCAGCACCAGCCCCCGGTAACCCAGTTCGAAACTGTTGACCTGCTCCGGTTTTATATAGGTGTACGGGTTGGCTTTCAGCAGCCCTTTGTTTTTCTCGATGGCCTGCGCCGTAGTCAGCTTGTTGGTGTTGACGTCGGTATTGATTGCCGTCTGGAATGCATCGATCGACGAACGCAGGTACGACTTTTCGAAGATACCTTCCGACATAATCCGTAGCCCGCCAACGCGCTTCACTCCGCCCGAATTAACGTTGGAAAACGCTTCAAACAGCGACGGGAAGCGGTAGCCGTTCTGGTACGAGATCCGCACCGTCTGCTCGGGACTGATCGAGTACACGGCCGCTACGCGCGGATTAAGTCGGGGATCGAAATAGGTGTTTTTGTCGATCCGCAGCGACGCGACCAGCTTCAGCCGGTCCTCGACAAACGAACGGGTCGCCTGCACAAACGCGCCCATCTTACCGTAGATCAGGTTTTCGCCCGGATTGGTGGGATTGATGAAGTAATTGCCGTCGGGGTAAACGACGTACCGCCGGAAATCGAAACCGGCCAGCAGATCGATACCCGTCCGCTGCCGGAACTGCCGCAGGGCCACCTTTGTCGGCTCGTACTGCCCCTCGGCGTGGTACATCCACGATTTTACCTGCAAAGCCGCGCCCACGTCCCAGTTGTTGATCGACCGCAGCCGCTCAATTTCAGCGTCGAACGTAGCCGTGTGCGGTACCGGCCGACCCGCGTCGGCGAAGGTGCGGGCGTCGCGCAGGGCGTCGGGTACCGACCGGTCGGCGCGGGTGCTGGTGTTGAACTGGGTCGTGAAATCCGCAAACCATTTATCGTCGGTTTTGTACGCTTTCTCGATGTTCTCGGCCATCGACCGCAGGTTGTACGAGTTACCTGTATTTTCGCTGGTGCGGTACGCCCGAATCTGTACCGAAGGCGAACTTAGCGTCAGGCTGTGCTGATCGATTCGGTAGTTGCTGAGCCGGAAGCGGTTGGTGCGCTGATAGACGTTGTCGAGCGTTGCACCCTGATACGTGTAAGCAATTTCGGTGGTTGGCGTCAGGCGGTAGTGTACGGAGATGTCGCCCCGCAGGTTACGCAGCCGGTAGTCGGTCACGTCGGCTTCGTAATACCCCGTCCGGGCCACGCTGTAGCGTTTGCCGCCCAGCGTCAGCGTCCGCCGGTTGGCCGATTCGTTGCCGTACGAACTGACGGGATCCTGCGCCGGGTTGTCGGCCCCCAACAGGCCGAGCGACACGTTACCGTTGGGGTTCAGATCCATCGTATTGTTGGCAATCCAGTCGTAGCCACGCTGATACACCAGATTCACTTTGAACGCCAGCCGCTGTTTGATGACGTGGGCGTACCGCAGACTGGTTTCGGAATACACCTGCGCCGACTGCTGACTGTCGCCCACGTGGTTAATGCCCGTTTTCTGGCCAATACTCAGTCCCGGCGACTCAAACGGGTTACGGGTAATCAGGTTGGCCAGTCCATTCAGCGCGTTCATCCCGTACAGGGCTGACGCCACGCCCGGCACCACTTCCACCCGCTGAATATCGAGGTCTGACGGGGCCAACGCACTGGCAATGGGTGCACCGATGTGCGGTGCCTGATTGTCGCGCCCGTCGACGAGCTGCGTAAACCGAACGTTGGTCGTGTTCGCAAAACCCCGCGTGTTGTACACTTTAAACCCCAGACTCGACGTCAGAATCTGCACCCCTTTCAGGTTTTCAATCGCGTCGAAATACGACGGCTGGGCCGACTGTCGAATCTGCCGGGCGTTGAGCGTCTCGATACTAACGGCCGATTTCAGCACCTGCTCCGGCACCCGCGACGCCGACACGACAATCTCGGTAAGCTGCACGGAACGTAGCGAATCGGCTTTCGACTGCGGGATGGTATCAGCCGGAACAACGAGAGTGGGTAACAGACTGGATGCGTACAGGAAAAGGTGAGTCATCGGCTAGCGTTATTTCCCGACAAAAATAACGAACCGTTATTTCCGAAAAAATAGAACGCTAGTTAACGGGATTGCCCTCACCCCAACCCCTCTCCCAAAACGGGAGAGGGGCTAACTCCATTTACTCACCGGCTAACCGTACGGAACGGAGGAGATGTTGATTCTAAATGTTTGTCGTTAAGTAACCTGATTACTTGGTTGTCAAGGCATCCTTGCCACGAATACATGTCAGATCACTGCTAAAAAAGCCCCTCTCCCGTTTGGGAGAGGGGTTGGGGTGAGGGTGTTAAGGCAACCGACCCATCTCCTGCGCTATAAACTCCTCAAAACGGGTCTGTAACCCCTGGAAATACGTGATGTACTTTATGCCTTCTTCCGTTACGACAGCCCCTCCGCCTTTTTCGCCACCGGTCTGCGTGCTGATGAGGGGTGAATCAGCCTGCGCGTTCATCGACTGCACCAGTTCCCACGCCCGCTTGTACGACATATTCATCGCTTTGGCCGCCTGATTGATCGAGCCGGTTTGCTGGATATGGGTCAGTAATTCGAGTCGACCAATGCCGAAGAAGCGGTCCTGACTTTCCAGCCAGATACGTCCTTTGATCTGTATTTGCATGTCCGTGGCAGTTAAGCGATGCCGCGTAAAGTTAACCGGTTACACGGCACCGCTCGAATAAGGGCTGAAATGGGCGCAAATGGGTATCCCACTAAATAAGCAAAGTACATTATCGACCGGGTACGCCTAACATTTGCCTATATTTGTCCTGTTTTACGCTTTGTAAGTCAAGTACCCTACGTGCGTTGTGGCTCGCTGCCCAACCGGCGTACAGGTGGACTGGCAAACGGCCCACCCACTCATTGAATCACACAAATACGCTGCATGAGCCTCCTGCTGTCAATTGTAATGCCAGCTTACAACGAAGAAGAAGTTATTGAAGTCGTTGTCAAGCAATGGACAGATTTGTTAGCCCGCCAGTTTCCCACCGACGATACGCGCCTGATCGTTGTCAACGATGGTTCCCGCGATAAAACCGGGGCTATCCTCGACGAAATAAAACCCCGCTATCCTAAACTGATGGTTGTTCATCAGCCAAATGGTGGCCACGGCAACGCCGTTGTTAATGGGTATCGGCAGGCGGTAGTCCTCGATTCGGAATACGTTTTCCAGACCGACAGCGACGATCAGTTCATCACCGATGACTTTACAAAGCTCTGGGCCGTACGCGACAAGTCGCCGTTTATTCTGGGCTACCGCGAGGAACGCTACGATGCGTTTGCCCGGCTGGTTATCACCCGAATTCTGCGCCTGAGCATTGCCGCCATTTACGGAACGTATATTATGGATAGTAATATCCCGTTTCGACTTATCCGGGGTAGTTTCCTGAAAAAACTCCTCGCGCAACTGCCGACGCCAACGCCTTTCGCGCCCAACATTTTCCTGGCCGTAATGGCGAAGAAAGCCGGTTTCAACACGTTCGACATTCCCATTACCCACAAGGAGCGCCTGACAGGTACTGTGTCGATTCTGAAATGGAAGCTGCTCAAAGTATGTATTCAAAGCTTTCGGGAACTGGCCCGGTTTCGGCTGGACCTGAGCAGTAAAGTGAAAGCTCTGCGCAAACCCGAAGCTGTTGCCGCCTAAACCCCCGGCTTTTACAGCCGGTTTATTTACTAATCCAGACAAGACAATCAACGTTTGCATTCATGAAGTACAAGTATGTTATCATAGGCTCCGGCCCAACGGGACTGGGTGCAGCGCACCGGCTTAAGGAACTCGGCATCACAGACTTTATCGTGCTGGAGAAAGAGGACCGCATCGGTGGCCTGTCGAAGAGTTTCGTTGATGAAAAAGGGTTTACCTGGGACGTAGGCGGCCACGTTCAGTTTTCCCACTACAAGTACTTTGATGATCTGATGGTAGCGGCCCTCGGTGAGGATGGCTGGCTCAGCCATCAGCGCGAATCGTGGGTATGGATCGAGAATCGGTTTGTGCCCTATCCGTTCCAGAACAACATCAAATACCTGTCTCCCGAGACAATGTGGAAGTGCCTCGAAGGTATCATCCACAACTACAAGCACCCGACGACGGTAAAACCCGCCAACTTCCGCGAGTGGATTCTGGCGACGTTCGGACCTGGTCTGGCCGAAACGTTTATGTTCCCGTACAACTTCAAGGTGTGGGCCTACCCTACCGAGGAAATGAACGCTGTTTGGGTAGGTGAGCGCGTCGCTGTAACCGACCTAAGCCGGGTAACGAAAAATATCATCTTCAATAACGACGATTTCTCGTGGGGCCCCAATAGCACGTTCAAATTCCCCAAGCATGGCGGAACGGGCGGTATCTGGGAAGCCGTGGGTAACCTCATCGGTCGCGAATACATCAAACTCAACGCTACCGTCGAGAAAGTAATCGGCCCCGAAAAGAAGATTATCCTCGCCGGTGGCGAAGAGATCGAGTACGAGTACCTGATGAGTACTGTACCGCTCGACCTGTTTGTGCACAAAGTAGAGGGGCTGGACGCTGATACTGTACAAACGGCGCAGGGGCTGAAACACTCGTCGACCAACGTGGTGGGTATCGGTCTGAAAGGCAAGCCGAAACCGAGCCTGGAAACGATGTGCTGGATGTACTTCCCCGAATATAACAGTCCGTATTACCGCGTAACGGTATTCTCGAACTACAGCCCCAACAACGTACCAGACATCACGCAGAACTGGTCGCTGATGACCGAAACAAGCGAATCGTCGGCCAAGCCGGTGAACCGCGAAACGCTCATTGCCGACACGATTCGTGCCCTCATCGAAGATCAGCTCATCGAATCGGCTGACGACGTCGTATCGACGTTCCACATGGCCTTCGACTATGGCTACCCAACGCCGTCGGTTGAGCGCGATGGTATTCTGAAAGCCGTACTGCCGAAGCTGGAGCCGTTCGGCATCTACTCGCGCGGTCGGTTCGGGGCCTGGAAATACGAGGTTAGCAACCAGGATCACTCACTGATGCAGGGTGTGGAATGGGCCAACCGCGTCGCTGCGGGCGTTCCCGAACTAACACTCCCCTTCCCTGACACCGCCAACGCGATGTGGGGTAAGTAAGCGTTACCAGTTTAATGTTTAAAGTCCAGGGTTTAAAGTTTTTTGCCGCGCCGTAACTTTAAACCTTGGACTTTAAACATTAAACCAACTGTATGAACCGACGTGTCCTGATTGGTATCAGCGTTGTAATCGTAGCCATTGCAGGTTGGCTGGGGTATCGGCAGATGCACCCGCCCGGCCGCACAGTAGGATCATTGATGCCGTCGGGATCGTTGCTGGTGCTGGCCAGTAACCGGCTTCAGGACACGGTGTCCGCGCAGGACCTGCGCACGCAGATTTCGCTGCAACAAATTCCGGTATTTGCCGAAGCCCGTCAGCGACTCGATCGCTTTCTTTACGCCACCGCCGACACCACGACCGCGCTGGCTTTTATCACGGGAAAGAATGTGCGGTACTCGCTGCACCCGATCACCAAAACGACGCTCGACTTCATCGTTTATATTCCCATCACCGGCGCTGCCGCTGACCGGGGGTATCTCAATAAGCTGACCAGCCCTGACCCGCGCTACCACCGGGTACTGAATCACGTTTTTCACGACGAAAAAATATTCGATCTGGTTTCCCGCTCCGGGGAGCAACTGGGTTCGTTTATCCTGACCGACGATTTTCTGGTCGTCAGTACCTCCGGAATCCTGATCGAAAACGTAGCCGAGCGGCTGCATCAGTCCGTACAACTTGCCCGTACGGAACCAACGTTTCAGGTCGATGCCGATCACTGGGCGGGGCTAACGATGCGCCCCGAAGTGTTGCAGTCGATGTTCGATAACACCGGCTCATTAGTTCGGCTGTTCCTGCCCGAATCAATCGATCTACAATTTCGTCCATCGAGTTCACAAACTCATCTGATCGGCTATGCGTCCGACGACATTGGGAATCGGCAGGATGTGGCCAATCTGTTTGCCGGGCAGACACCCCGCCGGATTCAAAGTACTGATCTCATTCCACAAACGGCTGCCACCATCTACCACATCGGCCTGACCGACCCGGTACGCTTCGGCCGGTCGATGAGTCAGTTGCTTAGCTCGGCTTCCGGCGATTTCCTGCGCGACCGCTTTGCTCAAATCAAATCGACCGTTGCGCCCATCTACGCATCGCTGGGGTCCGACATACTGCTTTGTCGGCTCGAATCGGCTGGGGTACGCGATGCCCGGGTGTTGGTGCTCAATACGGCCAACCCGCAGGCGTTGAAAGCGTTATCGACGGCCTGGCAGCAGATGGCGATTCAGGCGGGGGCTCGGCAAACGCCCACTCCCGTCGACTTTCTGGGTCATAAGCTGCTACGGTTAAATGTTCCGGAACTGCCTGCGTCTGTGTTCAGCAGTCTGTTTTTAGGGTTTCGGCAAAGCTGGATTACTCAGCACGGCAATGCACTGATCGTTGCCAATGGCGAAGACGTCATACAGGATTATCTGCAACAGTTACAGCGTGGGCTGGTGTGGGCCAATGGCGAACGACAAACCGACCTGCTGGCCAACACGCTTCGCCCCGCCAATTTTACTGCCCTGCTGCGCCTAAACCGGCAGGCCAACGGCCAAATGTCGGTGATGAGTACCTGGCCTGCATCGTGGCAGAACCTGTTCGATAGTCAGGCCGACGGGATGACGTCGTCGTTTGATAATCTGGAGACGATGGCCTATCAGGCGAGTTACGGCAACGAAAACATCCTGTCGACGGTTGTGCTGGGCCGCACGACGCGCCGGGCAAGTCAGGCGGTGCTGAACCGGGTTCTGCTCCAGAAAAAGACGGAACTCGACGAACCGCTGGCGGCCACCCCTATCCCGACCGGCAGCTTTAGTCAGGGGTCGGCGCAGTTTTTCGCGCAGGAAACCAGCAATCAGCTGGTGTTCATTTCACCCTACGGCGACAAAATCGGCCCGGTATCGACAGACGGACCCATTCGCAGCAATGCGCTGGCTATTGATTTTTTGAATAACGGCCGGTTGCAGTATCTGTTCATGACCGACCGCTCGCTGTACGTCGCTGACCCCGCCCCCCGCAAGATTCAGCTTACGCGCATTGCGCTCCCGGCGGGTATCGTTCCGACGTACCTGACCCGGCCTCGTGGGGCCACACAACGCAACTGGGTGGCACTGACTACCCACTCCGACGGCTCGATTTACGCCCTGGACCGGCAGCAGAAATCGTTCGTCCGCATTATGTCGCCAACGCCGAAGGAGCCACTTTTGCTGCCATTCCAGGTGCAGGCAACGCCTAAGGGCATGACGATCCTGGCTGCGCAGATCGACGGTACAGTGCAGCACTGGCAGGAAAACGGCACGCCATTTCCGGGTTTTCCGGTACGCATTCAACGCAAAAGCGAAGAGGCCGCTCAGGTACGGCTGGCGGGCCCGGCACTGCTACCGGCTGGTCAGTCGACCATTCAACTCATTACGGAAGAAGGCGAACTGATACAGCTTGCCTCGACGGGACAGATACAGAAACGCATTCAGCTGTATCGACCGGTGCGCCGGGGTGATTTCCGGCTCCTCCCCGATGAATCGATGACAAACTGGCTACTGCTCCGCACGACCGATACGGAAGCGGCTGTGCTGAACCAGAAAGGTGAGCAGCAGTTCGATGTGCGGGCGTTACAGCCGGGCACAACCCTCGTGCGCTACCATCGGTTAGGGGCAGGTATCACCGTTATCAGTGTCAAATCGGGCGCGTTTACGACACTCTACGATCTGGCTGGCCGCATCGTCGGTGATCGCCCCATTCCGGGTGATTTTCCGGTTGCCTTGCAATTTGACGCGCAGACCAACGAACTTTACGTCCTCAGCGGATCATCAAAAGCCGTACAGCTTTTCAGCATCCGAATGAGATGATAGGTTCAATGTTTAAGGTTTAAGGTCTAACGTTCTGGGCCCAACCTTAAACGTTAAACCTTAAACATTGAACATTAAACCAATAATGCGCTTTCTAAAATACATCGTACTGGCCGTAGCTGTGCTGTTCTGGATCGGCGGACTATCGTCGACCGCTGGTCACTGGCTGTACGATCTGGGGCTTGTCGTTGACGATTACCGCTACGGCGATCTGTACCGTGTGTCGGCCCTGCCGCAATTTAAAACCCCGACAGTCGCCTGCCCCACGGCTAATCTGGCCAGCGACACGGCCAAAACTGATCTGTACTTGATCGGTGACAGCTTTTCGGAAGCAGAACGCATTGGCCGCAGCGACTTCCCGATCGATCATTACCAGCGCATCAAGTGGGATTTTCCGCAGCAGGCCAAGCTCAACCCGGCGCACCGAAACGTACTGCTGATCGAATCTGTCGAGCGCCATCTCCGCGACCACTTCAATCAGCCCATTCGCGAACTAATCGTTGTGCAGGATACGGGCCGTACGGCAATTGTACCCTGGTACAAGCGTACGTATCAGGATCTGCACCGAAAAGACGTGGAAGAACGGCTCGAATCACTGCTGTTCAGTCAGGATTGGGCGTTCTGGTTTAAGGAAGTAAAAGCCCGGATTACGTTGGACTGGTTCGACCGGATCAGCACGGGAGCGGATCTGTCGCTGGATAAAAAACAGATTTTTCTGAATACCGATACCGACAGCACAAAACGGCAATCATCGTTCTCCCGCCTGTCCGATCAGCAGGTCAACGCCCTTGTCGACAGTATCAACGCCACCGCCGATCGATACAAGCGGCAGGGTTTCTCGGATGTTTACCTGGCTGTCGTCCCCAACAAAGCGACCGTGCTGGAGCCCAACCGCGCGGCTTACAATCACCTCATCGAGCGGGTTCAGCAACACCCCCGCCTGCGCGTTCCGACCGTCGATATCTACGCGCAGTATACCCGCGCGACAGAGCCTGTCTACCTGTTGGGCGACACGCACTGGACCTGCTACGGCCGTACGCTGTGGCTAAACGAGGTCCGGCGGGTACTGAAATTGTGACTGTCAGCACCGCGCCATCGGCACGGTGCTGACGCCGGTTAAATCAGGCTGAACAGATCACTGACGCCCAACATTCGACGGCTGATAAATCCCTCACCGAAATCAACGCCGATCATGTGCCCGTGTTCGCGGGTGCGCGATTCCAGAAAATCCATGAACGATTTACCGGAAATATAACTGGCCGGTTCGTCGCTGTCGGGATTGAAAAACTGGCTCTTATACGCTCTGATGGACTCGATTTTTCCGCTCCAGTAAGGCGTAATATCGACAACAAAGTCGGGCTTCAGCGACCGGTCCTGAATGTAGTGATACACGTAGATGGGCCGGTGCGCTTCCTGCTCGTTGCCTTCTTCATCAACCGTTTTGATCTGCCGGAGACCCGCGTAGAAGCAGGCCTGCACAACCAGTTCGGCAGCACGACCATGATCCGGATGCCGGTCGTCGGGCGTATTCGCCAGTACGATTGCGGGTCTGTACTTGCGGATCTTGGCAATGAGTGCCAGTTGATGCTCCTCATCGTTCCGGAAAAATCCGTCCCGGAAGCCCATGTTTTCCCGCGCCGACAGTTTCATGATGCGGGCACCTTCGGCAGCTTCCTGCTCCCGGATTTCGGGAGTTCCCCGCGTACCTAGTTCGCCCCGCGTCAGATCGACGGCTGCCACCGTTTTTCCCTGCGCAATCAACGACAAAACCGTCCCTGAACAGGTCATTTCAATATCATCGGGGTGGGCGCCAATGGCCAGTACATCAACAGTCATACGATTCCGTTAAAAAGAATGTAAACATACAAACGATGTATGTACAACAACTCAGTGTAAAGTAGAGCCTGTTACATCGCTTTGTTCAGATGTATGTGCATGAAATGAACCAATCATTCTTAGTAAGCGAAATTATCGACTAATAGTCAGCGCAGTAGGCTCATCATACCGGCTGATGAGCGCCCATAACCTCACAGAATAAACTCCATTAAATAAGTATAGAAATCAGTTGGGACAATGCCCGGTTTTCTTCTAAAAGCAAACCGTTATGAATAATTCCGTGATAAACCGCTTCGCCATACGAGGTGGTATCGGCCTCTCGCTGGCGCTGGCCCTGACATTATCTTCCTGCAAAGACGAAGAAAATCCTACAACTGTAATAAATACGTCGCCCGGCCAGTCGATCCAGTCGAGCAGCGCAAAACCGTCGTGGGGACCAACCATCACCCCACAAATGCTGGCCATCATCGAGGAGCTGGGCCGGCTCAACCCCACCCCTATCCAAACACTGTCGGCGCAGGAAGCCCGCACGAAACCGTCGTTTAAAGACGCGGTCAATTCACTGTTGAGCAAAAACAGTATAACGCTGCCGGCAACGGGCGTCACCAAAACGGAGCGGATGATTCCGGGGTACAACAATGTGCCTATCCGTATTGTCGTCTACACGCCGAGCGGAGTGGCGTCGTCGGCACCTGTCATTGTTTATATGCACGGCGGTGGCTGGGTCATTGCCAGTCCGGAAGTGTATGAGTATTCGACGCTGGCCCTGGCCAAAAATACCGGTGCCATCGTTGTTTCGGTCGACTACCGGTTAGCACCGGAAAACAAGTTTCCGACGGCGCACGAAGATTCGTATGCGGCTTACAAATGGGTGAAAGAAAACGCGGCCAGCCTCGGCGGGAACCCGGCGAAAGTGGCCGTTGCGGGAGAAAGCGCCGGGGGAAACATGGCCATCACGACGGCGCTCCTGGCCCGCGACCGGGGTCTGGCTTTGCCCGTGCATATCCTGTCGGTATTTCCGGTGGCCAACAACGACCTGAACACTGCGTCGTACAACACCTACGCCAGTGCAATGCCGTTGAATAAGCCGTCGATTATGTGGTTTGTCGACAAGTATTTCAATACTACGGCCGACGGCGACAATGCCCTTATCTCGCTCACCGACGTGGCGAATCTGAACGGTTTGCCACCGGTCACGATTATCGGGGCTGAAATTGACCCGCTTCAGACGGAAGGTATGCAACTGCGCGATAAGCTTCAGGCAGCGGGCGTTTCGGTTACGTACCAGCTGTATACCGGTGTCACCCACGAATTCTTTGGCATGTACTCCATCGTCCCCGAGGCAGCACAGGCGCAGGCGCTGGCCGCCCGACAACTAAACGCAGCTTTTCGCTAGCCGCGATACACACCGATTCAGCAAGCCCCCCGTCTCGACAGACGGGGGGCTATTTTTTTGCCCATTTATGGGCCACTGGTGTGACTTTTGATCGCCAGAGGGGTCTATGGTGAACTGAATCAGCAGTACGTGTATAAACAGTGAATTACTCTCGTTGAGTTGTACTTTTGGCCGTCGCTGGTTGTTCGCAACCAACTGATACCCACCTTTTTTTTAACTTGTCATGGCGTACAAAGTTCTTGCTTTACAGGTGAATTCACCTGCCGTAACGCGTCTGTCTTCCCGCGAGGAAGCCGAAGCCCAGATGCTCGCCAGCGTTGCCCGGCTCGATCAGCAGCTAACGATGGCCATTGGGCAGTCGGGGCGTGATACGCTACTGGTTGTTACCCCCGAAGCATTCCTGACGGGCCCACCCAGCACCGAGGGCATCGCGGAGTGGCGCGACAAAGCGGCTCTCGAAATCGACGGGCCAGTCTACGAAGCCCTGTCGGCACTGGTTCAGCATCATCAGGTTTATTTCTGCGGAAACGCCTACGAGCAGGACAGCTACTTTCCCGAGCTGTTTTTCCAGACCAGCTTTATCATTGGTCCCAATGGCGATGTACTGCTGCGCTACCGACGACTGAACGCGACGGGCATACCAACCCCCCACGATGTCTGGAGCCTTTATCTGGACGCCTACGGGTACGATTCGCTGTTTCCCGTAGCCAAAACGAACGTCGGAAATCTGGCTTGCCTGGCCGGTGATGATCTGCTGTACCCGGAACTGGCCCGCTGCCTGACGCTGCGCGGGGCGGAAGTACTGCTGCATGCCACCGCCGAAGCCAACAACCCACTGCCGCCCTACCGATCGATTGCGCGGCAGGCACGGGCTGCGGAGAACATGGCTTATCTGGTGTCGGCCAATACGGCGGGCAGTACCGACAGCCTGTTTCCGATGGCCGGGGGTGGCACAAAAATTATCGATCCGCGCGGACAGGTACTCGCCGAAGCCGGTACTGGCGAGAATTTGCTGACTACGGCCGACATTGATCTGGCAACGATACGGGACTTCCGGCAACGCCCGGCCGCCACTAACTGGCTGGCGCAGCTTCGCACTGAATTATACGCCGACAGCTATTCGCAGCACAGCATTTACCCGTCCGGTGCGCTACTAAACCAAACGCCCGACCGCCAGCAGAATTTGCGCGCGCAGCAGGAGGTAGTTCGCCGGTTATACGCTTAATGAAAAGGGCCGCTCGATTGAGCGGCCCTTTTCATTAAGCGTATACGGTGCAACCTGAGCTTACATTTCCAGGTTATTGTAGTCTTCCATCGACGTCCGAATAACATCACAGGCTTCTTCACGGCCGTAGATGTTGGCCAGTTCCATTACGGCTGGTTCGCCGGGCAGGTTTTTGTACGTCAGGAAGTAGTGGCGAAGGCGCTTTACAACCCCCTCAGGCAGTTCAGCCAGTTCGCGGAAATGGCCGTACATGGCATCTCCTTTCAGAACGGCAATGATTTTATCGTCGGCCTCACCCTTGTCGATCAGGCGGAAACCACCGATCGGAATAGCTTTCAGCAGGATGTCGCCGTGCGTAATCTCGCGCTCGGTCAGTACACAAATGTCGAGCGGGTCACCGTCTCCTTCGGCAATCTCCCGACCCGACCGCTCCGACGCCAGCTGTGCGATTCCATCACCGCAGTAGGTCCGGGGCACAAAGCCGTACAGGGCCGGAATGATGTTTGAATACTGCTGCGGGCGGTCGATGGTCAGGTAACCAGACTCTTTATCGATTTCGTATTTTACGGTGTCGGTCGGTACAATTTCGATGAAGGCCGTGATGATATTGGGGGCGTCTTCACCCGGTGAGATACCGTGCCAGGGGTGGGCTTTTGAAGGAGTTTTCGGCATTGCGTCTGGAGTAGTTGCGTCGAAGTAAGTCTGCATACGATTTAAAGAAAAAACTGCACTAAAAAAAGGTTCTATCGATTTGTAAAACAGACATTCCGCCCGGCTTTGTCGATACTACGCTGTGTAAGCGCGACAAAAGCGGGCGGAACGTCCTTTATAACAGTCAAATATACATGCGGGAAGCGACCTGTATACGTTTTCTGTTTAAATGGTCCGCTTTTCTGCGAAGCCAACGCGCTCGGCCACCGTTGACTCACCCGTCTTGTCGAGTGTCTGACGCACCAGCATCTCCCCCAGGAAGCCCGCCAAGAACAACTGTACCCCGAGTATAATGGCGACCAGCCCCAGAAAAAACAACGGGTTGTCGGTCACGTTGCGGTATCGTTCGCCTTGCGCAATGTTGATCAGTTTCTCGGCAATAAGCCAGATTGCAATTACTGATCCAACGAAGAACGACAGCGTACCCATCGTGCCGAAAAAGTGCATGGGGCGCTTACTGAACCGGTGTACAAACGCAATAACCAGCACGTCGAGGAAGCCATTGACGAAGCGTTCCAGACCGAACTTGGTCGAGCCGTATTTCCGGGCCCGGTGCTGCACTATTTTTTCACCGATTCGGGTAAACCCGTTCCAGTTGGCGACGATGGGCAGATTACGGTGCATGTCGCCGTACAGCGCCGGGGCAATGACTTTCACAACGCGCTGCCGGTAGGCTTTCAACCCGCAGTTGAAGTCGTGCAGGTTTACGCCCGATATCCAGCGCGAAACGGCGTTGAAGAGTTTGGTCGGCAGGGTTTTCGTGATCGGGTCGTAGCGTTTCTGCTTCCAGCCCGACACCAGATCGTAGCCATCCTGCGTAATCATTCGGTACAGTTCAGGGATTTCGTCGGGGCTGTCCTGCAAGTCGGCATCCATCGTAATAACGACCTGCCCGCGCACAGCCAGAAAACCCGTTTGCAGCCCCGCCGTTTTACCGTAGTTACGGTTAAACCGAATCCCCCGCACGTGCGGATTCCGCTCAGCCAACTGCTCGATTACGGCCCAAGAATTATCCGTGCTACCATCATCGACAAACAGGATTTCGTAGGTCAACTGGTTGTCCGTCGCGACCCGCACGATCCAGTCGTGCAGTTCGGGCAGCGACTCATCTTCGTTGTAGAGCGGAATCAGGATGGATAACTGAAGCGGTTCGGTCATGGATTGTGGTAAGTACCGGGATGTTACAGGCAAAACACCATTTTACCCCGATCAATTCGCCCGCAAAGGTCGGAAACAGATTCAAAAAATGAGATAGTAGTCGCGTAGTAGATTCCGAAACGCGTCGGTATAGGTGCGGCCGTCGGTTTCGTAGATGTTCAACTCGTGGGTTTCGCAGGTTCCTTCCCGCTGCGAAAACCCGGTCACCCGCCGGAAAACAGGCTTCTGCGCGTGGTGCCGCAGGTCGAGCTGACGAAACGGCTGTAAACCGATCGATTGCGCTAGCGCCGTGAGCAGCCCCATTTCGTACGACGGCAACAGGACCCACCACTGCCCGCCGGGCTTTAGCAATTGCTGAACGGCCAGTACAAGTGCCTCGAACGGTAAATCGCCGGTGTGCAGCGCCCGGTTCACTACCGCGTCGGGCGAACGCAGCTGATTGGTGTAGAACGGCGGGTTGGTCAGGATTCGGTCGTACTGCTGCGCCTGAGCGGAATTCTGGGCAAATGCCTGAATCGACGTTTGATAGACCCGTACCCGGCTGGCAAACGGACTGTCGGCCACGTTATCAACGGCCTGCCCAAACGCATCTCCGTCAATTTCTACCGCGTCGATCAGAGCCGTCTGGTTGCGCTGCGCAGCCATGAGCGCCAGCAGCCCCGTACCGGTTCCGATGTCGAGCAGTTGCCCACCTGCGCCCACGTCGGCCCACGCGCCCAGCACGCAGGCGTCGGTGCAGACTTTCATGGCCGCCCGCTCCTGCCGAATGGTGAACTGCTTGAATCGAAACATTATTTACGCCCGAAATCAGCCGGATTTTCGCCCCATACGGTGGTTTCCCACTTCAAAACGGGGTTGGCAAAGCGGTGCGTTTTCAACCACGTTTCGGCCCGTTCGATCAGGTCGAAGAGTTCGGCGTTGCGCCCCGTTTCTTCAAGTTTGGTATTCGCCTTTTTCTTCTGCACCCAGCCAATCGCCGTCCGCGAATCGGAGTAGACGGGGATATTACTGTTTTTCTGGTGCAGCAGCGCCAGCGCGTGAACGATGGCCAGAAATTCGCCGATGTTGTTGGTCCCGTCGCGGTACGGGCCCATCAGAAACAGCCGCTGCCGGGTGGCCAGATAGATGCCCTGGTACTCCATATCGCCGGTTGCGGTGTTCCAGGCGGCATCGACCACCAGACTATCTTCGTTCGGGTCGCCCACCAGTCCCGGCAGTTTGCCTTGTTTGCCAGCGGGTTTCGGCCCCTGCCCGATGTGCTGATGGGGTTTGTCTTTGTAGGCATTGAGGGCAGCCGACTTTGAATCGAACGACTTAAACAGCGGGCCGTCGAAGCCGTCGGTCTGGGCTTTGGCTTCGTCCCAGCTCTCGTACACGCCCGGCTTCCGGCCTTTCCAGACTACATAAAATTTAGGCTTTTTCGCGGCCATGCTTACCAAATTCGTAAAACGGAACAACGGTCAACCACCGCACCCGGTCACCCGGCGGGTGGGTGCGGTGTAATTGACTTTGCAAAAGTAAGCCGAAAGGGTAGCAGCCTGCATAAGCGCGACGAACAAAGGCTTGCGACAGGTGGTTTTCTGACCAACTCAACTACAGAGAAGCTATGCAAAACGAAACAGCATCCTACCTATCAAGCCCAAGCCCCGTTGTGCTGATTGTCTACAAGAAAGAGCCTTACCAGTACCTCGCCGTTTTCGTCAACCAGACGCGTGAACAGGCCGAAGAGCTGTTTAAGCAAAAATACACGGTCGAGCCGGGGGCCGACTACGAAGTAAAAGAATATGAGAACGTAGAAAGCTATTCCGTAGCTGACAACGGCGAACTGCTGGTCAACGGCAGTTACAAGTAACAGGAAGATTTTTACGGACAGGATTACAGGATTGACAGGACATCTGGGAGCCGGAGCGTTTTGTCAATCCTGTAATTTTTTACACGCCTTTTAAAACTAGAGAAGACATACATTTATAATCATTTTACTAAATATTATAATTTAAAGATAAAATAATAGATCCGTCTGTCGTGTTTGTCAAATAAGCGCATCATTGGTCTGCTTGCCACACATTGTCTGCGCTGACCTACTACACCATGAGACTGTTCACGATTACTTGTTTGCTATTTGCCGCACATACCGTATCAATTGCCCGGCCGGACTCACTGCGTTACAGGAACCTCGTTTTCGAAGGTGGTGGCGTGCGCGGCATTGCTTACGCAGGTGCACTAAACGTGCTGGAGCAGCGGGGCATACTGGCATCGGTTGAACGGGTAGGCGGCACGTCGGTGGGTGCGATCACGGCGCTACTGCTGGCGGTAGGGTACAACACCGGTGAGATACGAAGTCTGTTGAGCGACTTGAAAATCCAGCAGTTCAATGATGGCCGATGGTTTTTTCTGGGTGGTTTTCATCGGCTTAACCGCCGATATGGCTGGTACCGGGGCGACCGTTTCGAGCGTTGGGTAGAGACGGTCATCGTTCGTAAGATGAACCAGCCCGATCTGACCTTCGCCGACTTGCATCAGCGGCACCTTGCCGATGCCAGCGTCAAAGATCTGTACGTGACGGGCACCAATCTAACTACACAGAAAATCGTGGTTTTCTCGCACGAACAGACGCCCGACATGCCCCTGAAAACAGCTATTCGCATCAGCATGTCGGTACCGATGTACTTTGGGGCCGTGCTCCTCGACGACCAGAATCAGGTAGTCACGAAACCCAAAAAGGGGCAGGACTATCAGGTGATGGTCGATGGCGGAATACTGGCCAACTACCCACTCAACCTGTTCGACACGGACAATAAGCCCAATCTGGAAACACTGGGACTCAAGCTGGTCAGGCCAGCGCAGGCCGATTATGCACGCATTGCCGACGGGCCTGCCCCCTACCCGATTCATAACATCAAACAGTACGTAGGCGCACTGTACACGTTCGTACTTGACGGGTTCAACAACCGCCAGTCGGGGTTGTCGGAGCGTGAACGGACGCTGTATATCAGCACGGAAGGCATTTCGCCCCGCGTCCGGCACGTTCCTCGCAAGCAGGTTCAACGGCTTTACGAGAGTGGCGAACGCGGGGCGATGCATTTCCTGCGTTAGTCGTCGTTTTTGGGCCAGAAGGCATAGAGCAATACACCCAGCACTACCCCTACACCGACCGTCCGGGCGACGTGAAAGGAGATCGGCGTCGGCATCGACACGATACCGAATTCATCGGTAACGGCAGCCTGTTTGACGTAACGGCCATCCTGCGACGGGATTGACAACTCGTCGAACTTATCGATCAGTTTGTTTAGTCCAATTGTCAGATCGGAGCCACGCACGGCAATCCCATGCCCCGTTCCGACGGCCAGTGGTTTCAACTCTTTCAGTTTTTTAACCGACTGCCGGGCCGCGTCCCAGTCGCAGGTGAAGTAAGCCGGGGGGCCGTGAAACTCTTCGCGCTGCGTCACCACCGCCGACACCTCGTTCTGGTTGGTCGTCACGAAGGCATCGCCCGCCAGCAGCGTCCGGTCTGATTCGCGGAACAGCGAGATATGGCCGGGTGCGTGGCCGGGCGTGAAGACCACCCGCCAGCCGGGTAATTCGGGAATCGTATCGCCGTCTTCGACGGATTTTATCCTATCGCCAAAGTCAGTTGGGCCGATGGGAAACACCCACGACATATACGCCATTCCCCCGCCACCGATAGCCGGGTCGGGTGGTGGGTAGCTGGATTTCCCCTGCAAGTACGGCAGTTCGAGCCGGTGCGCGTAGACCGGCACGTCCCAGTCTTTCAGCAGCGATTCCAGATTACCCACGTGGTCGGCATGGCCGTGCGTCAGTACGATGGCCTGCGGTTTGGTACCTTCCCCGAACAGTTCGACGGCTTTGTCTTTAATCGAACTGGTAAAGCCCATAAACCCCGTATCGACCAGCACCCACGGATTACCGGGGCCGGGTTCGCCCACAAAGTACAGGTTGACAAACAGGGTTTTAATACCAGCGATATCGCTCGTTACCTGATAGGGCGAATCGCCGGATTTGACCTGAAACGGATCGGGTTTAACAATGCTTTCCATACGTAGTCGAGTTATTTACTAACTCAACCTCAGCCGGAAATGAATGTTTGATGCGGGAAAAACAGCGACGCTTACTTTTCCTGGTCGTCTTTAGTGGCTACTGTTCCAGCGGCCAGTACATCCTGTAGCGTCAGAAGCGGAGCTTGACTAGCTGTCCATTCGTCGTCTAAGCGGCTCATCTCTGATTTTGTCAGTTCATTTCTGATTACGGCCACTAGCTTCCTGCTTTCTTTTTTCGGTGTTTTCAGCATATTGATTACGCACTTTCGCTTTAGATGGCCAACAACTGATTGGTCGAATTTGGCTATTTCGTACCACAAAAACAACAGAACATACCCGAAAGCGGTTCGATAAACCTACTGCTTGAAAACGGGCCTCACCGTCATTCGATGAGCGTACTTCTTTAATCATTACGAACGGATCGGCAAAAACGCTTTCCACTTCACTTATCGAATTGTCGCGTTCAGGATAATCTCTGAGTATATGCTTAGTGTTGCCGTCGTCCCACTGAAAAAGAATCATGTATAAGGTGAAGAAATGTGTACGTCTTTAAATCAACCGGAAATGAATGACCTAACCCCGCTCTTCCCAGACCTGCGCCACGTTGACGATCACATCGACGGCATGCTGCATATCCTGCACTGATACCCACTCCTGCCGCGAGTGAAAAGCGTGTTCGCCCGCGAAAATGTTGGGGCAGGGCAAACCCATGAACGACAGCCGCGACCCATCAGTACCGCCCCGGATGCTCCGCTGCCGCGCCGATAGACCCGCCCGGCTCAGGGCTTCGAGGGCATTCTCGACCACAGCCGGATGGTCGTCGAGCACCTGCTTCATGTTGCTATACTGCTGGTGCACAGTCAGCGTGGCCGACGAGCCGGGGTACTGTTTCAGCACCTCGTTGAGCTGGTTTTGCAGGTACGTTTCTTTCTCCTGCAAGCCCACTTCGGTGAAATCGCGGATGATAAACTCGACCGTCGCCTTATCCTGATTGCCTTCCATCCGGGTCGGGTGAATGAAGCCCTGCCGGTCCTCGGTCGTTTCGGGCGACAGGTGATCTTTGGGCAGCAAGGCCAATAGGTCGGCCGCGATTTTCAGCGCATTTTCCAGCTTACCCTTCGCAAAGCCGGGATGCGTACTGACGCCATGAATCTGAATCGATACGGCATCGGCAGAGAAGGTTTCATCTTCAAGCGTACCCAGCGATTCGCCGTCGATGGTATAGCCGTACTGCGCGCCGAGCTTCGCCATATCGACTTTTTCGGTGCCGCGCCCCACTTCTTCGTCGGGCGTGAACAGCAGCCGGATGCGGCCGTGCTTCACGTCGGGGTGGGTCAGCAGGTAGTTGGTGGCATCCATGATTTCGGCCACGCCCGCTTTGTTATCCGCACCGAGCAGCGTAGTACCGCTGGCGGTGATGATGTCGTTGCCAAGCTGCTGCGCCAGGTCGGGATGATCGGACGCGCGGATTACCTGCGCCGGGTCGTCCGGCAGCACCAGATCGGAACCGTCGTAGCTGGCATGAATGATCGGCTTCACCCCCGCCCCCGTTACGTCGGGCGAGGTGTCGACGTGCGAGCAGAAGCAGATCGTCGGCACGTCGGGCTTGTCAGTGTTGGCGGGGATGGTTGCGTAAACGTAGCCCCACTCGTCGAGTTCAGCATCGGCAACACCCATCGCCAGTAGTTCCTCCACCAGCACGCGGCTCAGGTCTTTCTGCTTCTCGGTGCTGGGATTGGTTTTCGATTGCGGGTCCGACTGCGTATCGATCTGCACGTAGCGCAGAAACCGGTCGACAACGGTGTATGGGTAATCGGTCATGTTGGGTCAGGCGTTTTCGTTGAGAATCGTTTCCAGATCGGCGGGCGAATAGTTAACACTTTTGAGCGTCTTCCGGTCGGCGTCGCGAAACACCAGATACGTACCCGCCGACTCAGTATAGTGGCAGTCGACACCTTTACTGCGGTACTGCGCCACGGTCGCTTCGGCCTCCTCGACGGTCTGGCAGGCTTTACTCATGTTCGACCGTTGCACCTCATCGAACAGAGCTTTGAACCGGTCGCCCAGCCCAAATTCCAGCACCGCGCCCGACAGTACATATTGTAAATCGCAAAGCGCATCGGCCACAGCGACGATGTCCTGTGCATCAATCGCTTCGCGCAGTTCGTCGAGTTCTTCGGCCAGCAAGGCTACCCGCAACTGACACCGCCCGGCGTCGGGAATCTGCGGGCTGTCGAGAACGGGAGCATGAAACGTATGGTGAAACTGAGCCACCTGATTAAGCGAGTCGGGGGATTGCATTGTCTTGAACTGTGATTTTTATGATTTGATGATGAGCTGTGATTTATCTGAACTATGATTGTCTTGAACTGTGATTTTTGTGATTGTACAGATTGCCCTGATTAAAAATGAATCATAGACCATCAAAGCAATCACAAAAATCACAGTTCAGAAAAATCACACGGGGCCGCCCGGCGGTTCAGAAAAATCAGCGGTCCTTTTTCCGATTGACGACGCGTTTGTGTTGAAGGCTGCGGGCACCAAAATTGATGAGCAGGCCGACTTCCAGATTATACGCTTCGAGGTAATTGATGGCTTGCGCGAGGTGAACGTCTTCCAGTTGAATGATCGCTTTCAGTTCGACCGACACGCAATCATCAATGTAAAAGTCGACGCGCCGGGAGCCGATGTTGTGGTCTTTGTAGAAAATTGGCATTTCAAGCTCACGTCGGTACGGGATACTGGCTTCGGTCAACTCAATCGCCAACGCCCGCTGGTAGATAACCTCCTGAAAACCGTTGCCCAACCGCCGGTGTACTTCCATCGCACAGCCAATTATCAGCCCCGTCAATTCGGAGTATTTGTAACGTTCATTTATCATGTATTACGGTGGTAAAGTTGAACTGTGGTTTGTCTGAACTGTGATTATTTTGATTGCTTTGATGAACTGTGATTTTTCTGTCTCTTTCGAATCAGCGAAATCAATAAATCATTATTAATCATAGTTCAGACAATCTTGAACTGTGATTAGTAATGATTACACAGATGGACTATGATTCTTCTTTTTCAATCAGCGGAATCAGTAAATCAGAAAAATCACAGTTCAGACAATCAGCGAAATCTGTGTAATCAGCGTCAAATCACAGGTCAGGATGATCAGAAACCGGGAATCAGATTTGTCTTGATGAGTTTGATGGAGATAGCCAGCAGGATGATGCCGAATATTTTGCGGAGCACCGCCAGACCACCCGGCCCCATACGCGCTTCGAGCCACTCCGACGATTTCAGGACGATGTAGATCAGCATCAGATTAATAACGATGCCGACGATGATATTGAGCGTCTGATATTCAGCCCGTAGCGAGATGATTGTCGTGAGGGTTCCGGCTCCGGCAATCAGTGGGAACGCGATCGGGACGATGTGTGTGGCTCCACCCGCTTCCACTTCTGATTTGAAAATGGTGCGGCCCAGAATCATCTCTAGTCCGATCAGGAAAATAATCAGGCCACCGGCGACGGCAAACGACGCAACGTCGACGCCGAACAGTTTCAGGATGCGCTCGCCCACAAAGAGAAACGACACCATCAGCGCGCCCGATGCGAACGTGGCCTGTTCCGACTCGATCTTACCAACTTTTTTACGCAGGTCGATAATCACCGGCAGCGACCCAACGATGTCGATAACGGAAAAGAGAATGAGCGTTACCGAAATGATTTCCCGGAAATTGAACATAGCTGTTTAGGCAGGTTGTAGTTGGTAACAGACCGAGTTACGGGCGGTAGCTGCGTAGAAAATCGCGGAGCTGATCGCGCTCAGCCTGCGTGATGGCGGGGAAGTTGGCGATACGGAAGGTCGTGTTTTTCCAGTTGCCGTATCCGTTACCGAGCATGATACCAGCCTGCTGAGCCGCTTTCTTCACCGCCGAAATATCGGCTTCGCTCCCGCTGACGGCGATGACCGTGTCGGAACGGGTGGCCGGGCGTTCGGGCGTCGTGGGCGGGATGAGCAGGCGAAACCGCGAATCGGCCATGTCGCGCTCGAAGAAGGTGTACCATTCAGCCGCGTGCTGCCGCGTCAGGGCGTCGACTTCGGCGATGGGCGGCACCTGCTCCAGCACCCGCATCAGGCAGTAAATACCCAGTCCGTTGGGCGTGTAGGGCGTTTGGAACTTGCTGAAATTTTCGTGGAGAAACAGCAGGCTGTTGTAATGATCGTTTTCGCCGATAGCCTGCGCCCGTTTCAGCGCAGCGGGCGAATAAATCAGTACAGCCAGCCCCGCAGGCAGGCCAAAACACTTCTGCACGGACGCAAACCAGACATCAGCCAGGATCCAGTCGAAGGCGATACCGGCCATCGACGATACCGCATCGACCGCAATCAGGGCCGAAAAATCGCGCCGGAACCCAGCCAGCGTATCCATGCTGACCTGCGTACCGTTGGACGTTTCGTTCTGCACTACGCACAGTGTGTCGGCCAGGTTGGGCGCAATCATCGGCTTGATCTTGTGGGCGTATTCGCGCCACTTGTCGCCAAACGCGCCACCGGACGGGTGCAGACTAGTCGACGCGGTCAGCGACTGGGCCACGATTTCCCAGCACTCCGTCGCCGACGATACCAGCGCAATATGATAGTCGGCAGGTAGGGCCAGTTTCTCGCGCAACAGGGCAAACGCCCGCTCAACAATAGCCATAAACCCCGGACTGCGGTGGTTCATGCTGACAATTCCGTCGCGAACCGCCTGCGCAGCATAATCAGCCACCTGCGGGTATACTTTCGACGGACCGGGGTAGAAGGTTATCATAAATGCTTTTTTTAACACAGAGTTACAGAGGGTTTCACAGAGAAAAAGAGAAGTATTCTTTTCTCCATGCACTCCGTGAATTGCTCCGTGCCTCTGTGTTTATAAATCAATCAAATACCGAATTGCCAGCTCATATCCCATCAGCCCCAGACCAACGATGACGCCTTTGCTTTTGGCCGAGAGGTAGCTGTGATGGCGGAACGATTCGCGGGCGTGGACATTGGAAATATGCACCTCGACGGTCGGGGCGGTGATGGCCGCGAGTGCATCGCCAATCGCGACGGACGTGTGCGTGTACGCTCCTGCATTGATAACGATACCGTCGCCGTCGAAGCCGAAGTCGTGAATTTTGTCGAGCAGCGCGCCCTCGTGGTTCGACTGGAAATAGGTAAGTTGCACGTCGGGGAAGCTGGCCTGCAACGTCTCGAAATAAGCCTCGAACGACTGACTGCCGTAGATGCCCGGCTCCCGTTTACCCAGCAGGTTCAAATTCGGCCCGTTGATAATCAAAATCTGTTTCATACGTGTAGGTCGAGGTTTGTGGTTTGTACTGGGCCGCCGGGCGGTTAGCTGACGCGCGGTTGGTTACTCATGCGTCAGCCAACCACGAACAACAAACTACCAACCACAAACCCAGAATTACCCTGTGTGGCAAAGTTATATAAACGCCTTTAAGAACTACCTCCGGCTGGAACGGTCGCTGGCCGGTAACTCGGTTGAGGCTTACCTGCACGACGCCGAAAAGCTGTATCAGTACATTCTCCTGACCGACCCGGCCCGCACGCCCATGGATGTTTCGGAACGGGAGCTGATGGGGTTTCTGGTGTACCTGGGCGAACTGGGTCTGACGGCCCACAGTCAGGCACGGATACTGTCGGGGCTGAAATCGTTCTTCAAGTACCTGCTGCTCGAAGGCCTGATCCAGCATGACCCTACGCAGTTGCTGGAAGCTCCCAAACTCGGACGGAAGCTACCCGACACGCTCAGTTTTCCCGAAATCGAAGCCATCCTCGACACGATCGACCTGTCGACGCCCGGCGGTACCCGCGACCGCGCCATGCTCGAAGTGCTATACAGCTCAGGATTGCGCGTATCCGAATTGCTCGGCCTGCGCCTGACCAACTGCTACTTCGACGAAGGCTTCGTTCGGGTGCTGGGCAAGGGCGACAAGGTCAGACTGGTTCCGATCGGGCAGGACGCCATGCATTACACGCGCATCTACGTCAACCATGTCAGGAGCCAGCTTGACGTGCAGAAGGGCGACGAAGACACTATTTTTTTGAATCTGCGGGGCAAGCATCTCTCCCGCATTTCGGTTTTTACCACGATCAAAAAACTGGCGGATCTGGTTGGGATTCAGAAAAATATCAGTCCCCACACGTTTCGGCATTCCTTCGCAACACATCTGATCGAAGGCGGGGCCGATTTGCGGGCGGTGCAGCAAATGCTGGGGCACGAATCAATCACGACGACTGAAATTTATACGCACCTCGACCGCGATTATTTACGGCAGACTTTGCGCGAGTTTCACCCACGGGCGCAGAAAAAATAGGCCTGAAAACAAAGTCCCCGCCGTCGAAGCCGACGGCGGGGATCCCCCAACCTAACTAACCCAAAACTACATGAATATCAGTATATTGTTGATACGGACAGAGCCGTGTTCATTGCTGGATAAAACGTAAAAAATGAGTTACTCATTTGTCTGTTTACAAAACAAATGGTGTGCCATAATGAACTGATGGTTTTTAAAAATAAGGTAAAATTTAAAAAAAGTTTTTCTGGTGTACTCACTTTTTAGTATGGTCATTCTATCATGTAATTAATCACTGACCGGGTTAGCGGCTGAATATGGCTACCTTTGCGGCCGAAATTGTACCCGCGTATGTCTGTTAAACCTAAAAAAGAACTCGGTCAGCACTTCCTGATCGACCTCAGCATTGCTCAGGATATTGCCTCGTTACTAACCGGCCATGCCGGGCCGGGGCAGGCACCCTATCGGGAGATTCTGGAGATTGGGCCGGGCATGGGTGTACTGACTCAGTTTTTGCTACAGGATAATCGCTTTGATACGTATGTGATCGAAATCGACCGCGAATCAGTCGAATATCTGAATCAGCATTTCCCGGCCCTTAGCGGCCGGATTTTACCTTCCGACTTTCTCAATATCCGTCCCGACCTGCTGCCCACCAAGCAGCCCGATTCGACTACGCCCTTTGCCGTGATCGGCAATTTTCCATACAATATTTCGACGCAGATTCTTTTCAAAGTCCTCGACATGCGCGACCGGGTACCCGAGTTGGTGGGCATGTTTCAGCGCGAAGTGGCGCAGCGCGTGGCGTCGGGACCGGGCAACAAAGACTACGGCATTTTAAGCGTACTGCTACAAGCCTGGTACGATATAAAGTACGAATTCACGGTACCACCTGACGTATTCAACCCACCCCCGAACGTATTTTCAGGGGTCATTTCGCTCAAGCGAAACGACAAAACCGAGCTGGGTTGTAACGAGCGGAAGTTTACGCAGGTGGTTAAGCACGGTTTTAGCCAACGCCGAAAAACGCTGCGCAACGCGCTCAAACCACTTAATCCGACAGAAGCTGCTTTGGCGAGCCCGTTTATGAACAAGCGGGCTGAGCAGCTGAGCGTCGCCGATTTTGTTCAACTGACTAACCTGATGCAGCAGGCCGACCAATGACCTTTGAACTGACGCAGGACTACCTCGACCAGCTACATGCGTACATCGAAGCGGGCGACGATGAACGGCTTCGGGCCGAGATGGAGGAACTGTACCCCGCCGACATTTCGGAGATTCTCAACGAACTCGACGCCGAGCAGGCTCATTACCTGCTGAGCCTGCTCGACGAAAGCGTCGGTGCCGAAATTCTGGCCAATCTCGACACCGCCGACCGCACCGATTTTCTCAAAACGTTTACCTCGGAGCAGCTGGCCCCGCTGGTCAACGAAATGGACTCCGACGACGCGGTCGACATGCTGAACGAGCAGCCGATTCAGGTGCGGGAGGAAGTCATCGGTCTGCTCGAAGACCGCGAACAGGCCCGCTTCATCATCGATCTCCTCCACTACGACGATGGGGTGGCGGGTAGTCTGATGCAGAAGGAGTTGATCAAGATCAACGTCAACCTGACGGTTAATGCCTGTATCGAAGAAATCCGGCAGCAGGCCGAAGACGTCGAGAACGTGTACGCCATCTACGTCGTCGACGATCAGGGAAAGCTGCTCGGACTGGTATCCCTGAAGAAGATCGTGCTCTCGCAGAAGTATGTCAAGATCGCCGACATCTACGACGACGATATTGTGTTTGTGGAAACCTACCGCCCCGTCGATGAAGTGGCGGAACTGATGCAGAAATACGACCTCGATGCTATTCCGGTTGTGAACGTGCAGCAGCGACTGCTGGGCCGAATCACCATCGACGACGTGGTCGACGTAATTACCGAACAGGCCGAGGAAGACCGGCAGGTAATTTCGGGTCTGGCGGGCGAAGTCGAAGAAGACGACAGCGTGTGGCTCCGCTCAAAAGTACAGCTCCCCTGGCTGGTAGCCGGGGCCGTAGGCAGTCTGATGGCCGCGACGGTCATCAACGGGTTTCAGTCGGAATTGGGCAAGATCGCGGCTTTGGCAGCATTCATCCCGATCATCGGCTCGACGGGCGGCAACGTGGGCATTCAAACGTCGTCGCTCATCCTGCAAAGCCTGGCCGATACGTCGGGGTTGACAACCACACTTGGCAGACGTCTGCTGCGCACGCTGGCCGTGGCACTCATCAACGGGCTGGTCGTCGGGCTAATCGCGGGAACGTACACGTTTCTCATCGGTGAGCCCCGGCTGTTCTTCGTCGTCGCAACGTCGCTGCTATCGGTAGTGTTACTGGCCTCGTTCATGGGTACAGTAACGCCCCTGCTGCTCAGCAAGACCGGCATCAACCCCGCCGTAGCGTCCGGCCCGTTCATCACCACCGCCAACGACCTGATCGGCATCGGCGTCTATTTCCTAATCGCGCAATGGTTACTGTCTGAACTGTGACCGCTGATTGTCCTGAACTGTGATTTTTTCTGAACTATGATTTTTGTGATTGCTTTGATGGACTATGATTTTCTTTTTAATCAGCGAAATCAGTAAATCACCATTAATCACAGTTCAAGATTATCTGAACTGTGATTAATGGTGATTACACAGATAGACTGTGATTCCAAAAAATCAGGAAAATCAAAAAATCAGGGAAATCAAAAAATCAAAAAAATCACAGTTCAGACAATCGGCAATCAGCGGAATCAGTAAATCAGAAAAATCATAGTTCAGGCAATCAGCGCAATCAAAAAATCAGAAAAATCACAGTTCAAAACAATGATAGCCGTCATTCAGCGCGTCAGTCGGGCGTCCGTTACAATTGATAAGCAGGTGAAAGGGCAGATCGGCGCGGGGTTTCTGGTGCTACTGGGCGTTACCCATGCCGATACACCCGACGATGTGGAGTGGCTGAGCCGGAAGATCGTCGGGATGCGCGTGTTCGGCGACGCCGATGACAAGATGAACCTCGACCTGGCCAGTATCGGCGGCAGTATCCTGCTTATCAGCCAGTTTACCCTACACGCCAGCACGAAAAAGGGCAACCGACCCAGTTTTGTCGAAGCCGCCCGCCCGGAAGTCGCCATTCCGCTGTACGAAGCCATGATCCGGCAGTTGTCGGCGGATCTGGGGCGCCCAATTCAGACGGGCGAGTTCGGCGCGGACATGAAAGTCGAGCTGCTCAACGACGGCCCGGTTACGATTGTAATCGACACAAAAAATCGGATTTGACCGAGCGGTTGTATGACTTATCTTTTCCGAACCGTTACTTTTACTAAAACTGGTATACATAAACCCCTGCGGCTCACCCATTGGCGTGATCCTTCCTGTACGCTGCATGGATTTTTTACCCGCTGATCTGACGGCCTACGCCGAAACGCATACCTCGCCTGAATCGACGTTGCTTCAGCAACTCAACCGCAACACGCGGGCGCAGGTCATGGCCCCCCGTATGCTGTCGGGGCATTTGCAGGGGCGGCTGCTGAGCATGATCGCCCACATGATCCGCCCACGGCGCATTCTCGAAATCGGCACCTACACCGGCTACTCGGCCCTTTGCCTGGCGGAAGGGCTGACCGACGATGGCCTGCTGATTACGCTCGAACAAAACGAAGAACTCGAAGACTTTGCCCGCTCCTACTGGCAACAGTCGCCCCTGGGGGCAAAAATTGATTTGCGCATCGGTTCGGCGGCCGACATTATTCCAGCACTCGATGAAACCTTTGATCTGGTGTTTATCGACGCCGACAAGCGGAATAATCAGCTGTACTACGAATTGATTTTCGACAAGCTACGGCCGGGCGGGTTCATCCTGGCGGATAATGTGCTGTGGAGCGGCAAAGTTGTTGCGCCAGTCAAAACCAACGATACAGACACGAAGACCGTATTGGCATTCAACCAGTTAGTGCAGAACGACCCGCGCGTTGAAAACATACTGCTCCCCATCCGCGACGGTATTATGCTCATCAGGAAACGGTGACCGGTCTTCGCGTGGCAATTGCCGGTAAACCACCCGATCCAGATCCGAAAATCGAACATCATCTATCGAAAACCCAACAACCAACTATGCTTAAACGGACTCCCTTTCTGTTTTTTATACTCTGGCTGACGGCCGCATTTACGATGGCGCAAACCCCGGCGCCAAATGTACCCGACCGGTTGACGTTTGCCGACATTTCTGTTCGGCTCGACGATAATGCCCGGCGCATTGTGCAGCAGGACGTCAACTCACTATTGGCTAACCGGCAGTACTGGACCGCCAAACTCGACCGAGTCGCTCTGTATTTTCCCATCATCGAAGCCATTCTGATTCAGGAAGACGTACCGACCGATTTTAAGTACCTCGCCGTGCAGGAAAGTTCGCTGACGCCCGATGCTGTTTCGTCGTCGGCGGCTGTCGGATACTGGCAGTTCAAACGGGAAACCGCTACCGGCCTCGGCATGCGCGTCGACGAAGGGGTCGATGAGCGGAAGAGTATCACGGCGTCGACGCACGGGGCTGCGCAGTACATGAAGCGGAGCAACGCCCAGTTCAACAACTGGATTGCGTCGCTTTATTCGTATTATCTGGGGGCGGGCGGCATTGCCAAGCTTATCCCCCCCGACTGGGCCTACGCCCGCGAAATTGCCCTCGACGGCCGGACAGACCGTTATATTCTGCGCTTTTTCGCCCACAAGCTGGCGATCGAAAACGCGCTCAAATCGCACCAGACCAGCAACCGGATCGCCCTGCTCGAATACCCCGGCAGTGCGAACAAGACGTTCAAAGAAGTTGCCGACGAACTGAGCGTCGACGAGTTTGAACTGCGTAAGTACAACCGCTGGCTGACCGATGAAGCGGTTCCGGCGGATAAGGACTACGTAATGGTTGTGCCGGTCCCGACTGATCAGATCAACGATGTACGGCAGAAAATTGTCAGCGTAACGCCCCGCAAAGCCGCCGACGCCGGGCAGATCGACGTCGGTTTTCCGGTACTGCGCCGGGTAACGACGGGTTTGAAAGACGACCCGTTTCTGTACGAGATCAACGGCTTGCCCGGTATTCAGGCGCAGGCAGGCGACAATGCGGCTACGCTGGCCCGGAAATCGAAAATCAGTATGTCGAGTTTTTTGCGCTACAACGACCTGGATGAGTCAGACCCGATTATCGTGGGCGACGTGTACTATCTGGCCAAAAAACGCAAAAAAGCACTGGTCCCCTTCCACACGGTACGGGCTGGCGAAACGGCCCGCAGCATCTCGCAGCGGTACGGCCTGCGCCTGAAACGGCTGTTGCGCTACAACCGCGTTGACCGGACGCTGAAACTGGCAACGGGCCGGGTGATGTGGCTGCGTGAGCGTCGGCCGGCCAGCAAACCCGTTGAAATTATCAACGCGCCAACGCCCGCCGTCTACGACCAGACCCCGACGCCACCAGCCCGCACCGACATTGCCGATGGCAGTTTGCAACCGACCCGTACGGTAGCCGGGGGCAACAGTGTGCCGCGCACGATGGCGGAACGCAAAAAGTACCAGCCCAAGCTGGTCGGTGGGGGTGTAACACCGAACGACGGCACCTCGCAACCGGCGGCTCCCCAACCGGCAATCGAAGTGCAATCGCTGGGTGGCGACGGCTGGTCGACGGGCAGTACCGGCAGCGGGATGAGCAAAAAGAAGACACCCCGGACTACCCCCGCAGGCACAACGGTCAGTCAGCCAGCCGGTGCCGATGGCAGTCAGCGGCTCGTGATTGTTCGCACCCCAACCGGCGACGCGGGCCAGCCGGAAACCCGCGCCGTTCCGGTGGCCACTACGCCGGAGCGGACACAACCCGTCAGTGCCGCACCGGCTGCGGTTGAGAAACCGGCCAGCAAACCCACTGCCTCGGTGGAGATGAGCGCACCCGTCCGGGCAACCAAGCCCAAATCGGTCAGTGACGATGATCTGCAACCCGCCGAGCCGCGCACGGTTTCCCGGCCAGCGACGCCCAAGCCAGAGTCCCGTCCCGCGGAACCGGTCGTTGTGAAATCGACGCCGGAACCGAAGCCAGCTCCAGCCGAACCAGCCCCTATCAGCCGCCCGGCAACCCCGGTCGACCGCTCAGCAACGACGCATATCGTTGAACCAAAGGAAACGTACTACAGCATTGCCCGAATGCACGGCCTGACGGTCGATGAACTGTTGACGATCAACGGGCTGACGGCTAATGATCCGCTTCCGGCGGGGAAAAAACTTTCGCTGAAAGCTACGGGTGCAGGTACAACGACGCCGAAAGCTCAGACACCAAAACCGACAGTTGGTAGTGCTGCTCCTGCCAGTGGGGCGGCTGCCAGTTCGGCTAAAACGGTGTACCATACGGTTGGCAAAGGCGAGACGATGTACCGGATTTCGCGGGATTACGGCGTAACGGTTCAGCAGATTCAGGAGTGGAACAGCCTGACCGATACCAACGTAAAAGAGGGTCAGAAGCTGAAAATCGAGAAGTCGGAATAGCGGTTGTCTGAGACAGTATCCCTGCTGTCGAGCCGAAGGCTAACCACCTTTCCGCCAGATAGCCTTCGGCTCGACAGCAGGGATGCTGTCTCAGACAACCGCTACTCCGACTGCCCCAGCAATACGTAGGTTTTTCCCGGTTCTGTCGGCAGGTCGTAGACCGAGAAACCTGCCGTCTGCTCATTGGGCTGGCGGGTACGGTAGGCGTTGTCCGGCAGCTGATAGAACGGGTTCGGATTCGTACCCTTCGCCGGGACCAACGGATTTTTACCGGCTAAACGCAATTGCCCCGGTAGCCGCAGCCGACAAACGCCCCCCTGCGCCGATTGCACGACCAACCGCGTCAGCTTACCGGCTTGCCAGTCCATATCGAGAGTGTAGCCGCCCCGCGCTTTCAGCCCGCGTACCTGCCCCGACGCCCACGCATCAGGGCGAGCCGGTAGCAGGTTCAACAACCCGTCCTGACTTTGCAGCAGCATCTCGCTCATCCCGGACAGTCCTCCAAAATTACCATCGATCTGAAACGGCGGGTGCGCGCACAGCAGGTTGGTATAGGTGCCGCCCCTTTGGCGTACTCCGTTCCTTCTACACCGGTTAGTCGCAGCAGTTCGCGCAGCAGTTTATAGGCGTGATTTCCGTCGTGTAGCCGCGCCCAGAAGTTGATCTTCCATGCTTTGCTCCAGCCCGTTCCGCCATCGCCCCTGATTTCCAACGTTTTGCGGGCAGCATCAGCGTAATTTGGTGTCGTCAGGGGAGAGATTTCGCGGCCGGGGTGCAGCACAAACAGATGCGATACGTGCCGATGCTGTGGGTCTTCCGCGGGCCAGTCGTGGTACCACTCCTGCAAATCGCCCGCTTTACCGATCTGAAGCGGAAAGAGTTTTTGCTTTTTCTGGGCCAGCATCTGCCGAAAATCCGCGTCTGTATTCAGTTGCAGAGCCGCCTGTTCTACGTTGCTGAACAGATCCCAGATAATCCCCATATCCATAGTTGTCGCCACAGACACGGCTTCTTTTTGTCCGTTCTCCGTGATAAAAATGTTCTCCGGCGACGTAGATGGGGCCGTCACCAGCCGCCCTTCGGGACTTTCTACCAGAAAATCAACGCAGAACTGGGCGGCCTCTTTCATTAGCGGGTAGGCCACCGTGCGGAGGTACGTTTTATCGCCCGTAAACTGGTAGTGCTCCCACAGGTGCTGGCACAGCCAGTTACCTCCCATCGCCCAGTTGGCCCAGTTGGGATCGCCCTTGCCCCGGTCACCCACCGGGTTCGACGTGCCCCAAATATCGGTGTTGTGGTGCGCGACCCAGCCCCCGGCCCCGTAGAACGTCCGGGCGGTGTTCCGGCCTGTCGCGGCTACCGACCCGATCAGGTCGATCAGCGGTCGGTGCAGCTCCGACAGGTTCGTAACCTCGGCGGGCCAGTAGTTCATTTCGGTGTTGATGTTGATGGTGTAGTTACTGCTCCAGGGTGGGCGCACCATCGGATTCCAGATGCCTTGCAGGTTGGCCGCCGTCGATCGCGAACTACTGATGAGCAGGTACCGGTCGTACTGAAAATACAGGCTTTCCAGCATCGGATCGCTATCCCCCTGCGCATAGCGTTTGAGCCGCTCGTCGGTGGGCAATTGGGCGACGGTGCTCGTGGCAGAGCCGTTCAGCGTCAGACTGACGCGGTTGGCGTATGACTGGTAATCGCGGATATGCGCCTGCCGTACGGCCTCGATCGGCTTGGGCAGTACCTGTTTCAGATACGCGTCGACAAGGGCCTGCTCATCGCGTCCGTCCCGATCCGGGCACTTGTCGAAGCCGTTGAAACTCGTTGCCGCCACCAGATACAGCACGGCTTCCGAGGCATTCCGAATATGCAGCCCGGCGGTATCAGCCGTCACCTGCCCGTCGGTGCTCCGGATGCGGAGCCGCAGATCGAAGCGAGTACCATTGCAGCCCGTCGAGTCGTCGTAGCGAACCGGCTTTTTATCGTAGTCAACATAGTTGGGAACCGCTTTGGCGGGCGATTTCCCCCGCATGGCCAGTTCCATCGGCCCGGTTACCGTTTTCCGAACCGGATGCACACTACGAAGAGCCGCCGTCAGATCAAGCGCCCCCTTCCGGTCGGCCCGGAGCCGCACGACGATCACCTGATCGGGTGCCGAGACAAACAGTTCGCGGGTATACGTAACGCCCCCCGATGTGAAGCGGGTGGTGGCCGTGGCCGTGCCGACGTTCAGATCCCGGTAATACGCCGACGAGTCGCCAGCGAGCTTTTGTCGGAGCAGCAGGTCCCCCAGCGGCTGGTAGGCTTCGGTGTACACCCCCTGAATGCGCCGTACCTGTTTGGCCGCTTCCGTGTAATCCTGCCGGAACAGAGCCGCCCGTACGTCGGCGAGTGCGTTGGCAGCCCCCGGCGTCGGATCGTTACTCACCGGCCCACCCGACCACAGGGTAGCCTCGTTCAGCTGAATCAGCTCGGTCGATGCCCGGCCAAAGATCATGGCCCCCAGCCGCCCGTTGCCGATAGGCAGTGCTTCGTTCCAGTTGCGGGCGGGTTGCCTGTACCAGAGTGCATTGGCAGGCGGTGTGGTCGATGGTCGTGTCTGCGCCTTGCTGACTACCACGCTCGCAAGGAGCGCAGCCGTAAGAATTCCAGTTTGGATTATGTGCATTGTAGCGGGACTTTATGGGCACAGACCAAATCGGCCTGCGTTAGTCGTGATGACACAGATATGCCCCCGTCCCAAATAAAGCCCGTAACCAGCCATTTTCTAACCAGTCGGTTAGCGGCAGACAGTACCACACGTATTTGAACGTCGACGCGTACTCTACCGATTAAACCCGGTTTAGTTAATCATAAATGCATTTATAGACACTTTTTCACAAATCAGCATACCTGTGGCTTTGTTTCTGTTACATTATCCCTAACAACGCTACTATCATATAAACAAATCGACGTTTGGCCCGTATCTTGAAATCCGTTTGGTAGCTATGCCTTTTGTTAGCTGCCGGATTCGAACAGTACTTACTCAGAAACGCATGAGAAACGACTTATCTGACACCCGCATTTTGCTTGTCGATGACAATCCGCTCAATCTGATGCTTATCCGCAAGCTGGTCACGAAGTGGGGAGCCAGTGTCGATACGGCAGAAAACGGCGAAAAAGCCGTCGAGTTGAGCCGCGATGGAACGGCCAACAGGTTGCCCTATCAGGCCATCATCATGGATTTGCAAATGCCCGTTATGGACGGCGCAACGGCCTGCCAGCTCATTCGTCAGTTCGATTCGTCAGTCGCCATTCTGGCGTCGTCGGCGACAGCCTTACCCCAGGCCGAACTGGACGCCAGCGGGTTTACGGGTTCTGTCGTCAAACCATTTGAGTCGGCTCAGCTTCGTCAGCAGCTGTTATCGATCCTTAGCGAGTAATGTACTGCCGCAATCGCTACAGCCCCCAACTGAACCGGCCGTTACTATCACCCCCCCAAACGATCTTCATCCGGCAGGCATTACCCGTACCACTTCTTATCAAACCCGGTACAGATTCGGCACTTTGCCAGACAGAATGGTGGACCGTTTTTCTCGTACTAGCCCTGCAACTCCGACGTGGTAAACGAATTGGCGTGCAGGTTACAGCCATCGGTTGCTAGCTGATCTATCGTCTGTTACGGGTATACACGATCTATGTGTTGCCTTTGTGAACGGAAAAGCGGGCAGGGTTCCGCTATTCGTTCCCGTTACAGCTCAATCGATTAACCAGTGACTCCGGTCATTTTGGGTCGATCAGGCCAGGGCATCCACATCAACTACCCGTTAATTCCCATGAAAAAAGGTTTAAAAATCGCGCTCTGGAGTTTGCTGGGTCTCGTCGTACTGCTATTCGTGGCGGGCGGCCTGTTCCTTTACAAAGTCAAAAATGGATTTCCCGTCAGCTACGAAACCGACCGACCAGCGATCAATTTCCCGGCCAACAAGCCAGCCGTTTTGCTATTTTCCAAAACAACCGGTTTCCGCCACGGTGAATCCATTGATGCGTCGAAGCCAGTTTTTCAGCAACTGGCGCAGCGGAACGGCTGGTTCGTGTACGAAACCGAGGAAGGGGGCGTGTTTACCCCGGAACAGTTAAAGCAGTTCAAGGCCGTTGTTTTCGACAACTCGACCGGGCGGGTGCTGAACGATGAGCAGCAACAGGCGCTCAGTGAGTACGTCGAAGCGGGCGGGTCATTGGTAGGTATTCACGGGTCCGGCGACGATTCGCATCACTGGCCTTGGTACGAAACCAACCTGCTCGGTGCCAAATTTTCGCACCATCCACTCAATCCACAACTCCAGCAGGCGGACGTACACGTCAATGCCAATGTCGATTCAACGCTGACGCGTCGGCTACCGGCGTCGTGGAAACATACCGACGAATGGTACGTCTTCTTTACCCAGCCCAGGGGCGTCAGGGTAGTGTCATACATCGACGGCGACAAGATTATCCCCAGCGGTAATGTGCTCTTTATCAAGGATAAAAATTTTGGCATGGGCCACAATCATCCGGTTGCCTGGTACCGGACAGTGGGCCGGGGCAAAACGTTCTACACGTCGATGGGCCATAACGCTGCCGTCTGGCAGGATACTGATTTTGTGCAGTTGCTGACTAATGCATTGCAGTGGGCAATGGCCTCACCGAAGTAGTACCCTCCACCGTTTTTCCAGCGTCAAGTATCTTAATCAATTCACCTGTACCATGAAAAGCATTGTCTTTACCCTTGCCTGTGCGCTTTCGCTGACAACGCTATACGCGGCTCCGCATACAGCCCCGGCACCCATCAAACCACCTGTCTATCGGGCCGATTCTATCGATTTGAACCAGTACGTTGGCAAGTATAAGTTTGAGGGTCTGCCCTTCGAATTTGTTACCATCGCCGTTAAAGACGGTCAGCTGACAATCGACACGGGCAGCGAAGCCGGTGCCATGACACCCATCAAAAACACGCTGGATGCCTTCGATGCCGCCGGTCGGGCTACGCTGACCTTCAAACGCGACGATACCAGGAAAGTAACGGGTGTCACGCTCGATGCGCAGGGCAGGAGCTTCGAGGGCAAAAAGGAAAACTGATTTTGTAGAAGAAAGCAAAAAGATGTGAGAGAAAAGACCCGCTAACCAGACTCTATTCTTCCACATCTTTTCGCTTAGTTGAGTGGCGTCAATGTAACGGGGCCAATCAACCCCGACGGGCGCGGTTGCCAGTGTTCGGCAGTGAACAGCCCGTCGGGGCCACGGTTTTCTTTCAGCCGCGCCGACATATTGATGTTGTAAAATTTCTTCCAGTTAACACCCCGCTTGTCCAGATCACGGATGCGGTTGGCCATACCGTTCGACACGACGACGGTTAACTCGTTCTGGTCGCGGAGTAGGCTGTCGGGAAGGGTTAGCTGGTAGGTCGGGCCGAGCAGTGTGGCGAGGTCGCGACCATTCAAACGGACGCGGGCACTTTCGGCCACTTTCCCCAGGTCGAGCTGCCACCGCTGGGCCGAGCCGGTAGGGCGCGGGAAAGTTATCGAATAGCTGGCACTGCCCGAAAATTCCTTTACACCGGCTTCGTTCAACTCCGTCCATGATTCCAGCGATGCGATTTCAGTGGCTTTGGGTAATTGCGGCCCGCCCGTCAGGAAGTTTAGTTTCCATGTACCGGTAATTGGCTGGGCAGGACCGGCAGTGGCCCGATACGCATACGGTGCCGCTGCACCAGGCTGGTTGGTCGCAATAATCAGCGATTCGCCGGGCTGGAGTTGGAGCCGTACCTCACCGCCCCGACCGCCATTTTCCTTGACCTGTGCCTGCCCAATCTGCTCCGTCATGGGGTCGTACAAAACAGCCGAGGTTGCAGGGGTGCCGAGTATCACCCAACTGTTGACTGGTTCGCTACCCCGGTTGACGACGAAATAGGTGTACTGCCCTTCCCCGCTGCTGCGCCGGACATAGTGCAGACCAGAGCTGGTCATTGACTCCTGCCGGATACGGGCATAGGCCAGCACAGCTTCCACCGTCGACCCGACGATTAACCGCCCTTTCCCAACCGGCACCGGGCGAATACCGTCCAGCCTATCGGGTACCGACAGTGGCTTTCTCAACGCCTGAAACGTAGCCCGGCGACCAGCCAGATTACCCAGCCCCGGCACGTCGGAGGGGAGCTGCCCGACGAACAGAATGGTCGCGCCATTGCGGGCGAGTGTCAGCAGTTTCTGAAACGTTTCGAGCGGGATTAGCCAGGCATCGGGAACGAGCAGCGTCTGATAGGTGCCGCCGGGTGCCTGTAGCCGGGTATTGGCGTTGCTTAGTTGCTGAATCTGCCGATCGGAAATGTAGTCGAAGCTGTAGCCCCGATCGAGCATGTGTTGCGCGATGCGTTCGATAGGCAGGCCGTTGAAGCCGTGTTCAATACCGTCAAAGTGCTGGAGCAGCACCTTTCCCGGCCGGGCGTAGGCGTCGTAAATGGGCAGGTACAGCAGCACGTCGTTGTCGGGTTTGCCCTGCTGTAGAAATGACTGCACCCGCGCACCGTACTGATTCAACTTGCCGAAATCGGGCCAGAACGAGTTATTGGGGTTGACGTGTACGGCCGCGTAGAACAGCCAGCCGGGCCACTCCGCCTGTTGGGGCGAGTAGTTGGTGCCGTGGTAAAATACGTGGTTGACGCCCCCCAGCCAGAACAGGTCGAGGTCTTTCTTCACATCACCCAGCGTCGACAGGAAGTGCTCATTATCCCAGGTTGCCGACTCCGACGAGATCAGCGGTTTACCCGTTACGTTGGCCGCCGACGATGCGAATTTGATGCGCAGCAGGTCGGTGCCTTCGATTTCAGGAATGTCGGTAGCTGCGTACAGATCGAGGATGTTGGCCGGTGAGCCGTGGGCCTGATTCCGAATCAGCTTGCCCCGCCGACCTGCCCAGTCGTGCCACGTCCGGGTGTAGTTGTCGAGTAACAGGTCGGAAAGTGTCTCGCGGTAATCACTCAGCACGCGGACGCCGGTACTATCGGCCACACGGAACCCCGTCGACGCATCGGCATCCTGCCCATCCGCGCCGGGCTTCTCTTGAGCAGCACTCTTACTGACCCGTTCCTGACCGGGCCTGGCTTGGCCCAGCAGCGCGGGCAGGTAGTTGCGCAGGTCGTAGCCCCGCCGTTTCTGAAATTCAGCCAGCAGCGCCGGGGTCCAGTTGCCTTCGCCCTGCGCGTCGTCAACTTCATACGAATCATTGAAAAACGCCCGCAGGCCCGTCAGTTTGTGGCCCCGGAAAGCCGAGTCGAAATGGTTCAGGTAATGGTCGGTAGCGGTTTTAGAAAAGTGATCGATCACGTCGCCCTCGCCCCCGGCCCCGCCCGCTCAACCTGCTTGCCGTGCCAGCCCATAAACAGGGCGTACAGTGTCCAGTTGCCCGGTGTGGCTGTCCAGTTCAGCTTGCCCTGCCCATCGACGCGGTTCGTCAGGTCCAGCAGTTGGCCCTTGTCACCGTAGGCCATCAGCGTTTGCAGCGGCAGCGGCTTCTCAAATCGCACCTGATCGAAGGCATGCTGCTGCAAATCGGGGTTGGTGGCGATGGGGTCGCGCAGTTGTCGAATGTCGATGGGTTCGCCCACTGTGCGAACGAGTGGTTTCTGCACGTACCGCACCGACTCGGTCAGCGACTGCCCCGCTTTGAGCGCGTACGTCTGGTACGCGACGTAGCGGCAGGCATCAGCGGGCGACACCCACGGCCCACCAAACGGCCAACCCGACGCCTGCGCCATGTCGACGCCCAGCCCCAGCCGCCCGGCTTCAGTCAGCGTATGGTCGAGCCGCTGCATCCAGGCTGGCGACAGAAAATTGATGAACTGCGGTTCGGCACCTTTTACGCCATAGATCGGTGTGATCTCGACCCCACCCAGCCCCGCATCGCGGTACTGCGTCAGCAGGCGGGTCAGGTTGGCATTGTCGACGGCACTGCCCATCCACCACCAGCGCGTCCAGGGGCGGGTTTGCTGCGTGATAGTGGGCCATTGCGGTTTCGAATCGGAAACCGGCTGTGCCCGGCCGGTCAGCGTAGCGAGGGTCAGCAGGCAGGTGAAAGAGAGGGTCGTGCGGTTCATTTCATGCGGTATACTTCGCTTCCCGCCAGCAGGAAACAGCCCAGACCGTAGTCCTCAAAATCAGGTTTGCTATCGTAGCTAACGGGTTGCCCATCTTTGGGCTCCTTGCCCGTTCCCTGCACGTAGCCCAGAAACCCATCGGCATGCAGCGCGTCGGTAGTCATCGCGTTCCACGCCCGGATGATGCGCGGCCGGTACGTTTTCGTATCGAGCAACCGGTTATTGACACCCCACGCCATGCCGTAGGCAAATAGAGCGGTGCCCGATGTTTCCTTGCCGCCAAAATGCGTCGAGTCGTGTAGACTGACGTTCCAGAACCCATCCGGCCGTTGCAGGGGTACCAAAGCCGCCATCATCGTCTGGTACATCTGCGCGTATTCGGCACGATGGGGGCGTTTTTGGGCATGATGTCGAGCACACGCACCAGTGCCGCCACGACCCAGCCGTTCCCCCGCGACCAATAACAGTCCTGCCCGTTGGGTTCTGTGTACGGAGCCACAAAATCCTTGTCGCGCCACCATAGCCCATCGGCGGAGTTAAACAATCCCCTGCCACCCTCCACCGACTTGCTGTGGTTGTAGAGCTGGTACATTTTCTCGTAGTAGCCGTTGGCCACGGCGGGATGATCGGCGTAGAGCACGGCTAGTTTGGCGTAGACGGGCATCGCCATTTGCAGCGCATCGATCCAGGTCCAGTCGCCGTTGTCGGGGCTGGCAACGCGGTTGTCTATGCACGTTTTTATGGCCCGAATCCGGTCGGGCTGCCGGTCGAGCTGGTATAGATCGAGGTAGGTTTGCCCACAGCACTGATCGTCGGCATTTTTGGTTTCCAGACCCGACCGCAGCCCCCACTGGTGCTTCTGCCCCCAGTCGACGGCATAGTTGCGGTAACGAGTCTGGGCATCAACGCCATACAACGCCATCAACCCTTCGTAGTACACAGCCCGCGTCCAGATGTGGCTCGGCCGGGTTTTGTTCGTGACAATTTCTTTTCCTGTATCGGGCCACTTTGCCATGAAATAATCATTGGCAAGGGCCATACTCCGCAGTACGTTGGTCTTTTTGGGTAGCGGTTGGGCGTGGCTTTGCAGGCAGATGGCCAGCATAACAAACAGGTAACGCATGGGCAACAAGGGCGGGCTGGTCAGACTAACCTACAAACGCAAACCCCCAGCCCGGCTACTCATACTATGCAGTACGGTCAGGCAACGCTTGCGGCTATTCTTACGTACAGCCAGAAACCATGCGACTACTGGCAGAATCGACTGGATTATTCACCGATTCGATGACCTATCAGAATGAGTTTTTGCATTATTCTTTTATTTGAAAACTATTCAGTAGAACGGGCCTGTTTTATGCTTGTACGTACAGTGAATTGATTTTCGCTGAAATCTGTTTGATAATAAACAAATTACATCAACTATGGAACTGTCACAGGTAGTAAGACACGATAACCGGCTGGAAGCCACCTGGACGAGCGTTTGTACTTTTCTTCGTCAATATAGTTTAGGAATGAGTAAGCAATACGGCACCGTCTTCGAATCGCTCACACGGGCCGCAACGCCGTTTGGCGGCAATGTGCTGGCGGGTGCCTACAAGCAGTCGCGCACCCGGATGTACCTTTCCCAGCAGGAGATTCGCGAGCAGGTCGAACGGCTGACGCGGGAAATAACCCAATTGAATACGCGCGTTGCCTCGATGGATACACCGGCGCAATCGCAGCCGACAACTGCACACCAGACTCAGACGGTGGGCATCGACCGGTTTCGGCAGGAAAGCCCCAATACGCCAGCGGCCTAAGCGGTCGGATAAGCAACCGAAGCGCTGTATATTTACGTAATGAACGGGCTGCGATAACTGTGATTACCCGTTCGGCAGACGTATGATTCTGATTGATAACACCTGCATCAGCGACGATATCGCTGAGAAATTTTTTGTCTGCAACCTCGACAAGTGCAAGGGAGCCTGTTGCGTAGAAGGCGACATGGGCGCTCCGCTCGAAGGTGACGAACCGGCCATCCTTGACCGGATTTACCCCGACATCAAGCCGTTTTTGTCGCCCGAAGGCATTGCCGAAATCGAGCGACGCGGGGGCGGTTACGAACCCGACGGTGAAGGTGGTTACGTGACCAATACGATCAACAACCGCGAGTGTGTGTATGCCACCTGGGATGAGCGCGGCATTCTGAAATGCGGCATCGAGGAAGCGTATAACCACGGTAAGGTCGACTGGAAAAAACCGATTTCCTGCCACCTCTACCCCATCCGCGTTACGAAGTACGAATCGTTTCACGCGCTCAACTACGACCGATGGCCCATTTGCAGCCCCGCCTGCGGCTTTGGTGAGCAGCTCAACGTCCCGATTTACAAATTCGTCCGCGAAGCGCTGGTTCGGGCCTACGGCGCTCCCTGGTACGATCAGCTAACGAAAGCCATCGAAGAAAAAGAGGTTCAGTAACAAACGGGGGCCGGTCATGATGACCGGCCCCCGTTTGTTAGTGGCTATGATCGTACCGTCAGCCGGCTAACGCCAGCGTTTCCTGCGTCCGTACATTACGCACGACCTCGTCGCAGCTGGCGCAGGCGCGGGCACCTTCCTGATGGTACCACCGGCAGTTGGTGCGGATCGCGCAGGCGACCAGCGTATCGTCGGCCTTACGATTCATAGCGTCGACAATCTTACCGACAAGGCTGCACCCCGCCTGCCCCGAATCCCAGTGCCCGCAGCCCGATTTGGCGCAGTTGCTGGCAAAGCGAAACCGCTCTTCCGGCGCACGGCCCTGGCGGGCTTTGTCGACGAACGTCTGATCGATGATGACTGGCTCGTCGAGGTATTCGATCTGACCGGTGGCGGTCTGAACGCCGAACAAAGCCGCGCCGGGCCTGGCGGTTGAACTGGGGCAGAGGAGAGAGGCCATGTGTGGGAAGGTTGGGCAATGATGACGCTTACTAGAACTTAATCGTATCAGGATCGAGCCACAGACCCAGCACGGGGAAGGGCAGTTGATTCGCAGCGATACCGCCGTTGACCTGATCCAGCAGTTCGGGATTGGCCTGCCCCTGTTCATCCAGCTGAGCCAGTTGATTCATAAACGCTTCCTGGCTGACAGCCTCGCTTTTCAGCGCGTCGATTTTGTCTGTAATCTGGTTCTTCATGACTGATTGTGGTTATTTGGTTTGCGTTGATTTTCGAGTCAAAGGTCCGGCGGGGGAAGCGGCTAAACCACAACGTCGGGTTGTAAACGAGTCGGTTCGGGACTGCTTTAGTCGGGCTGGTTATAACGACCAGTGCGGCAGGTTCAGGCGTGTTGCTGGCGCAGGGCCATCACGAGCAGGTCGGGCAGCGCCATGTCGAGCAGGTCGGCCAGGCTGATTTTGTAGAGTGCCGAAATCTGCTGCAATACCGTCAGCGAGAGTTCGGTCCGGCCGGTTTCTTTTTTACTGTAGGCCGCCTGACTGACGCCCAGGTGAAACGCGACGTATTCCTGCGGGTACCCGTAGATTTCGCGGAGTTTGCGAAGCTTTGTCGATATAGGGTGCATGGCTTTTGGTAGAAAAAGGTAACTGATCTGTTTTGGTTGATACAAATGAATACACCTACTGAGTCGATAGGAATTTATTTCGACCAATGAGTCGCTGTTTTCGACCAATGCGGCTACTCAGACGCTATATTTAGCGCATTAGTACTCCCTATGAACCGCACCCTATCCTGCTATCTCCTCGACGACGAGTCACCGGCTCACGTTATTCTGTCGAAATACATCAGCCGCGTCCCATACCTGACCCTTGCGGGACAGAGCTACGATCCGTTCGAAGGGCTCGATCAGGTACAGGCGCTCAAACCCGATGTACTGTTTCTGGACGTCGAGATGCCGTTTATGACCGGCGTCGAATTTCTGAAATCCCTGCCCCTGCCCCATCCCGTCGTGGTCATGGTGACGGCATCGCCCCAGTTTGCCGCCGACACCTATAATTTCGATTCCGTCACGCACTACCTGCTCAAACCGGTTGGCTTCGACAAATTTTTGGAAGCCGTCAACCGCGTGACGAAGCGGCTTGGCTTTACGCCCGATCCTGATTCATCGGTCCTAACACCTCCCCCCATCCGCACACCGACCCCGCCCGTCGACAGTCGCGAGACGGTGCCGTATTTTCTGATCAAGGAAGACAAGAAGCTGATTCGGGTAGCCCCGGAAGACATTGTGTTTGCGGAAGGAATGAAAGACTACATCAAGCTTCACCTGACAACCCGCGTGCTGATTACGCACATGACGATGAGTAAGCTGGTGGACATGCTGCCGCCTTCGCAGTTTTTGCGGATCAACCGGTCGTATCTGATTCGGCGGCAGGCCATCAAAGAGATTGACGGCAACACGATCACGACCCTCGATGGCAAACAGGTAACCATCGGTGTTACCTACCGTGACCGGGTGATGGAAGAGTTGAAAAAGAACATGATGTAACGTGGGCGGGCGGCTGACTCCATCGTCGACAGCCTGCCTAAGCGTAAGCTGATGATTGGTAGAGTACACTCCGGGGGATGGGGTTGGCAGCAGGCTTTGTTTCCAAGCCGATATACACTCAACCGAGTAACGATATGACCTACTCGCACCAGCAAACTGACTAACCCAATTGTAGAGATGAGGACAGTAAAATAACTGACTTCGGTAATTCTATTATGCGATTATCTTCGATACTACTTGGGTGATGCAACTATGAACGTATATTATTTAATAAAAAGCTATAAAGCCCAGCAAGTCTTACTCTGGCTGCTGTTTTTGTTCTTCATAAGATATATTTATTTAGCCGATTTTACTTATACGCCCTCAACGTTTTGGTGGAGATCTCTACAGTTTACTACCGACACTGCATTACTTTACTACCTGTTTAGTCTGTATATATTTCCTACGTTTCTATATAAAAAGAAGCATGCACTCTTTCTAGTTTGGGTATTTTTGAGCCACGTCCTCACCTATCTAATAAATTACTTTTCTCTGTATGTCCTAAACATATTCTTCGCAAAGGGGCACGACCTTCCGGAGTGGACTGTTTACAGAAGGGGCGGCATTTTTGGCTTTATAATCGATGGTAATGCCGCAGTTACAAGTATACTATGGAGTTATCAGCTCGTCATTATTTTAATAGCAATCAGGGCCTTCCGGGATATTTTACAGCTACGAACCCAGTACTACCGCAGCGAGCAGGATCGCCTGCGACTGGAGGTCGATTTTCTAAAAACGCAGGTTAACCCCCACTTCCTCTTCAACACCCTCAACAGCGTCTACGCCCGCATCTTCGAGGCCGATCAGCAGGCTGCCGACCTAGTGCTGCACCTTTCCGAGCTAATGCGCTACAACCTCTACGAGACCGACCAGCCCCGCATCGGCCTCGATAAAGAACTGGCTTACATTCAGAACTACCTCGATCTGGAACGCAATCGGCTTAGCGGCCAGGACGTGCTGATCGACTACGAGCAGAGCGGAGAGCCAACCCATTATCAGATCGCCCCTCTGCTGCTGATCGCCTTCGTGGAGAACGCCTTCAAACACGGCGTCAAAGGGGCCACCCAGCCTGCTTATGTGCAGGTCAGGGCGGAGATAGACCCCGATGGACACTTGACTTTTATCGTCGAAAACAGCCTACCCGAGCGAAAGCAGGCTCCAACCACCACCGGGGTACGCTCCGGGGGCGTGGGGTTGGTCAATGTCCGACGTCGGCTCGAAGCCTTGTACAATGATCAATATGTACTCAATACTACTATCGGTCAACGAACTTACGCTGTTACTCTAACTGTGCAACTCGAATGGAGCAGCCATCCAACACCGACCGCTGAGCTGGCTTAGTCAACCTATCACGTTCCGCTTTCACATGAACGACCTAACCATCGCTCCGCCCCGGCTAATTGCTTTCGTCCAACACCATTGGTCTCGGATACGCACCACTGTGCATACATTATTATGGCTATTTACCTTCAGCTTGGCCAATTATTCATTGTCAATCCTAACTCCAGACGACATTTTCGTTAGAAGCTGGCTCACACCCGGTATTTCTCTACTTACACTGACCTTCTTTTACGTATCAGGCTACATCATTTTCCCTCACTATCTGTATGTACTTCGACCTGTTAAGCTGCTTATCAGTCTAGCCCTGTTATTTCTCTTTGTTCACATTTGCACCTATGCTCTGTTATATTACTTGCATACCTATAATCCAGTCACTAATAATTTTATCAACCGCTATTGGTTTCTTTTTAAGGCAGGTGGTCTATTTGGCTGTTTTACCAGCGTAAGAATAGCTATTCAAGACGTGATATTGACTAGTAATGTATCATTCATATATCTAGTCCCCAAAGTAGCCAAAGACCTAGTTGTTATTCTCTCACGGTCGCTGCGGCTCAAAGGCGATAAATTCCGACTTGAAGGCGAAAAGCTTCGGCTCGAACGCGATAACCTAAATTTAGAATTGAGCTTTCTCAAAGCCCAGGTTAATCCCCACTTTCTGCTCAATACCCTTAACAGCGTCTACGCCCGCATCTTCGAGGCCGATCAACAAGCTGCCGATTTGGTGCTGCACCTCTCCGAGTTAATGCGCTACAACCTCTACGAGACCGACCAGCCCCGCATCGGCCTCGACAAAGAACTGGCTTACATCCAGAACTATCTCGACCTAGAACGCAACCGACTCAGCGGCCAGGACGTGCTGATCGACTACGAGCAGAGTGGAGAGCCAGCTCACTACCAGATTGCCCCCCTGCTGCTGATTGCCTTCGTGGAGAACGCCTTCAAACATGGGGTCAAAGGGGCTACTCAGCCCGCTTATGTGCAGGTCAGAGCCGAGGTTGATACAGCGGGGCAGTTCATCTTTGCTGTTGAAAACAGCTTACCCAGCCGCCAGCCAGTAGCACTCGGAGCAGGCCGGTCAGGGGGCGTGGGACTTGCCAACGTCCGGCGTCGGCTTGAGGCCCTGTATGCGGGACACTACTCCTTAATTACACAGGCGGACGAAACAACGTATACTGTTACGCTGACTATCAATTTGAACCAGTCACATTAGTCGAACTAATTCGTCTATTGGTCGAAAATTCTCCCGCGGTTGGTCTAAAGTAGTTGAAGTGCGCTAGGGCAACCTGCTACTTTTGAATCGTCAACCGGCACAGGTTACACTCCCTCTCCTCAAAAACAACTTAATCAACCTCTACCATGAAAAACACGACTGCTACCTCCACGCCCCGTCTGACGCTGAAGAAAGAGCGTATCATCAATCTCACAGCCACGAACTCTGTTCAGAACGGTGGGAAAGCATTCACGCTTACCACAATTATTCCCCCAATTTTTTAATCTCCCTTTGCCTTCCTACTTCATCCTGAACTATTCAACGGCGAGTCGGCACCAACTCGCCCATTACCTCCAACGTTCCGGCTGGCTCACGCTGGGTCAGACCGGGGCGTTCTCGGAGGAAATGCTGGTCAGCTTACGATCGGCTGATGATGCGCCTGTCTTCCTCCGGCTGGTATCACCCGATGCAACAATTCCGGCCCCTTTTCTGAACTACCTGCGCGATTATCCGGCCCTCATCATTACGTCGCCCTACCCGCAGCATCTGTTTGGTCATCTGCACCTGCATCCGTTCGATTTCCTGACGGAACCCTATTCATTCGAGCGATTTGCCCAGTGTATAGCTCGTTACACCGCTATGTACGGGTAATCTCAATCGGTACGGGTACACCATCCAACTAACTGAAAAACAGTTAACAATAATTTATTGGTGGCATTGGTCGAAAAAATGATCATTTCGTTGGTCACATGTTGAGTGGACGGTAAATTAGTAGTCTCCCTACTCTACTAGTCTACCATATTTCATGATCCAACGCCATGACTTCTTTGTACTCCGGCAACCTGCTTTCCCGATCAGTACATTAACCCGCTTTTACGACCAACTGGCTACGCATTCGTTTGATGATCTGCTCCGTCAGCACTACCAGAACCCGCTGGCGCAGGAAGCCATCTTTACCGCGTCGCCCACCCTGTACGAGCGATTTCAGCGATGGCTCGCCGGGGAGGTACTTCCCGAACAAACCAAACTGCTACTGACTCTGCACAAGTACCTGATTCGGATGTGCAGCCGGGCCACGCCTTACGGGCTTTTTGCCGGCTGTACGATGGGCCGATTCGGCGATCAGTCGGTTTATCGGGCGGGCACATCGGCTACGCTCCGTACCCACAGCCGCATCGACATGGATTGTCTGCTGGCTATCGGGCGGTGGCTGACCAGCCTGCCCCACCTCCGGGCGCAGCTCAAGCTGTACCCCAACACATCGCTGTATTCGGCGGGGGCATCGCTGCGGTACGTCGAACAGCAATGGGAAACGGACCATCGCAATTATTTCATCAGTGCCGTCGAAGCCGATCAGTACCTGACAACCGTTCTGACGGCAGCCCGGACGGGCTCCACCATTGGCGAACTCGCCACCCTGCTCACCGACCTGCAAACCGACGCCGACGAAGCCGCCGATTTTATTGAACAACTAATCGACAGCCAACTGCTGGTGTTCGAGACAGAGCCAACTGTAACGGGTCGCCCCTACCTCGACTGGCTCACCGAACGCATCGCGTCGCTAGCCGATACCGGGCCGGAAGTTACGGCCCTACAGACGCTGATGAACGGCCTGCAACAAGGCGACCGGCGGCAGACGTATAGCCACATCCGACAGTGGCTGCTCGACCGGCAGATTAGCCCGCCCACTTCTGATCTGATGCAGGTCGATTCGTTTTTCGACAACCCGACGCTGCAACTCGGCGAACGGGCCATACAGCACCTTCAACGCGACCTCGAAAAGCTGCTGTTACTCAATCAACCCGCCGTTTGCCCCGATCTGGACGAGTTTAAACGACGATTCTATAATCGGTACGAAGACGAGGGAATTCCGCTGACACTGGCACTCGACCAAGAGTTTGGCATCGGCTACGGCTCCGGGTCGACCCTCGGCGTCGGCTATGCCCCCTGATCGATGACCTGTCGTTTACCAGTAACAACGCTCCGCAAACCACCAACTGGGACTGGTGGCAGACGTTCGTGATGGACAAATACGCGGCTGTGTTACGAAACCGACGCGCCACCAGCGACATCGACGAAATTGCCCTGACCGACGATGATCTGGCGTATATCGCAACGCAACGCCCGCTGACGAGTGTCATGCCCGACACGCTGTACGCGTTTGGCTCGCTGCTGGCATCGTCGGCCAGAGCGCTGGATGAAGGGCATTTCCGCTTCAATCTGCTCGCTTATCGGGGGCCATCGGCCGTCAATCTGCTGAGCCGGTTCGGCGAGGGCGACCCGGTGCTGGCGCAACGAATTCGGGCCTGCGCAGCCGAAGAAGAAGCCCGACAAGCCAACGTCATCATTGCCGAAGTGGTCCATCTGCCCGAAAACCGCGTCGGCAACATCCTGACCCGCCCCACGATTCACCCCTACGAAATTCCGTACATGGGTCACTCCTCCGCCGACGCCGACCATCAGATTGCCCTGTCGGATCTGCTAGTGTCGGTGCGGAACGGGCAGGTCGTACTGCGGTCGAAGCGGCTTAATCAGCGGGTTATTCCCCGGCAGACAACCGCCCATAATTTCGCCCACGGCCTGCCGATCTACCGCTTCCTGTGCGACCTTCAGGCGCAGGACGCTCACCTCAACGTGGTCTGGAACTGGGGCGTGTTGCGCACACAGGCGTACCTGCCCCGTGTGCGCTACCAGAGCGTGATTGTCAGCCGGGCGACGTGGCAGCTCCAGCCCCGGCAACTGACACCCGACAACCCGCTGCGGCTCGTGGCACAGCTGACAGCCGCTGGCCTGCCCGACCAGTTTATGCTGGCGCAGGGCGACAACGAACTTCTTATTCACCTGCACATCCCCGAATCACTGGCGTTACTCTCGGCCGAAATTCACCGGCTTAGGAGTCTGTCGACGCAGGGCAGCGAATCAGTCACCCTCCGGCTTGTTGAGTTTTTGCACCAGCCTGATCAGTGTCCGTTGGCTAACCGGCGGGACGTATACACGCACGAACTGATTCTACCATTCACCAGCAACCGTGCCCGACCGTTGCCGGGTTTGCAGCAGACAATCAACCAGTTGCCGCAGCGTAAATTTTCGGTGGGTAGCGAATGGTTCTACCTAAAAGTGTACACCGGCGAAAAAACGTCGGACGCGTTGTTGCTGCAAACCATCTATCCGGTGGTGCAGCAGTTGCTGAAAACCCAGACCATTCAGGAGTTCTTCTTCGTCCGCTACAAAGACACCGACCCACACCTGCGGCTCCGGTTTCGCGGTAATCCGCACCTGGAATTTTACCACCATGTGGTGCGGGCGATGGAAAAAGCCCTGCACGAGTCAGTCGAGGCCGGGGTAGTGCACCGGGTACAGGTCGATACCTACCAGCGGGAGTTCGAGCGGTACGGTATGGAACATATCAGCCTGTGCGAGACGCTGTTTCACTGCGACAGCCTGTCGACGCTGGAATTTCTGGCGCGCACCGGCGACGAGTTCAACGAAAATCTGCGCTTCGCCTTCGCCATCCGCAAAATCGATCACCTGCTGACCGGCACAGGCTTGTCAGCCGCTCACTGCCGCACTATTCTCGACGCCATGAAAGAAAGTTTTTTTCAGGAGTTTGGTGGCAACTCGGCCCTGCGGCATCAGCTCAATGAGAAATTCCGCACGTATCGTCCATTAATGAACCAGGCGTTCAGCGCTGATTTTCCGGCGGCATCGAGCCTTGGCGACTGGAGCTGCATGCAGACCAGTCTACTGCGTCAGCTTGCCGATACGTTCGCTGACACCAACGAGCTATTCAGCATCATCACCGGCCTGATTCACATGATCGTCAATCGGTTATTTCCTTCCAAACAACGGGCCTATGAACTGGTGCTTTACCACTGCCTCGCCCGCCATTACGACTCCGTACAGGCCCGACAAGTGGTGTGTTGAGCGTAACAAGCCCAATTGAATTCTCACGATAAAGCGCCGTGTACCCCTACATCTCCTGAAGGGCAGGGGTATGTCGCACCAGTATAGGACCCGCCCTCATGGGCACTGACAGACCGGCCACAACCGGTCTTTTTTTTCGTCTAATCAATTATAACCCACCTGACTAAGCTATAGCCGAAAGCTGTACACTACAACGCCCCGTTATTGAAAACGCCCGCTACACCGGCCACCTTTGATTCAACAAAACGCCGACCATCACCGGCCTTCCGTATTGACCAACAATTCGTTCTCCCAAACTAACCAAACGCATGAAAACACTAAACAGCCAACCCGGCACCGGCGTAAACCGCCACCCTGCTACTTTCTCGTTCGATACCTGGACCAACGACCAGGACGATCTTCTTGACGATGACATCAGTTCGTTCGACACCAACTGGATCATCTCCGCCGGTGACCTGTTCGGTGATATGGAACTGCCCACAGACGACCCACAGCAATACTATAATGAAGCCGCCTGACACGCAGCATAGCATATAACCAAAGCGACTAAAGTAAAATTTCAAGTTATTGATAATCAACGATATATACTGAAACTTTGCATCATCAATCAGAAAACAATATCCTTAAAACTTCATAAAAACATGCACGAAACGACAACTGAGCTGGCTACGAGCCAAATGCTGAGCCAGGACGAGCTTGCGCAAATCAATGGCGGCCGGCCGGGAGGACAACCTGTAATTGACATGCCTGTACATAAGATACCCATTTGGTATGTTGACCCGGAGACGGGCGATGGCTTCTGGCTCTGCTAACTAATCTAATTTTCAACAATCAGATCTATCATGAAAACGCTCGACCAAATCACCCCGGCAAGCTGCGATGAATTATCCGCACTTAGCCAACAACAAACCAACGGTGGCATCGACAATGTGTCACTCGCCAAAATACCAATCACGTTTCCATTCCCTATTTGGCCGATTAGTGGACCGATCAAGCTACCGCCCATCAAAATACCCGTACCGATGCCGCTGCCGTACGACCCGGTAATGGATTACTAGAACAGACTGAATAGATAAGAATCTATAGACGTAGGCATACAAATAGGCATCGCGAATGAGCACCGGGCGGATACACACAGACACCGCCCAGGAAAGTGATTTGACAAAAAAACTGTAGGTAAGTGGGATAAACCGGGTAATTCCCCCGCTCCAGTCAGTGGGGGAATTCTTAAAAAAACTACCCTCATCCACTTATAACCTGACCGAATAAAGTACAACGGCAGGTTGTTGAAAATCGAGATAGGCAAACAGACTTTTGTATCACACAAACAGGCAAAAAATCAATAACGATGAATAAGAAAAATATTTTGGTTGCCGCTGGACTGTTGTTCCTGGCCACCGCCTGCAAAGAAAATAAGGTGATCGTCCCGACGTCGCCAACTGTTCAAAAAGAAACACCCGCCCCAAAACTGCAAGGCGATGTTCTTGACGACGACGTGGTTGACACGCCAAAAGGCAAACCGGCTAAAGTGAAAGACCTTACACCGGAGAAGCCTTACGAAGCTTACCCAGCGCTTAATTAATTCAAAGTTTACTTGTTCACTTTTGAATCTATGCAACTATACTATCAGGAGATCACGAAAGAGGAAGCGGTAGAAATTACGGGAGGAAACTGGCTCGTCCAATTTGTAGCCCGTGTCGTTGATACGCTTTGTGACCTGAGTGACGACCTCCAGACAAACGGATCTAATAGACCCTATCAGCAATACGAATAGTAAATAATACTTTCCAGTTCTAAATTTAAAAACTATGCAAGTAGACTATCAGGAAATCACGGCCGTAGAAGCAAAAGAAATTGCAGGCGGATCTCTATTAGGTGAACTAGTTGACGCAGCCATCGCAGCAGCAGCTGAAGCGCTTCACCGACTCGCAGGGCCGAACGTGTAAAAACCAGCTTTCACAACCAGATTACGCAGTAACTAATTGTTTGCTAACTAACACCGTCAGCGGAAGATAACTGGTATTGGTTTAGTTGCGTATCGACACGATTCGACGCACATCCGTCAGTTAGCTGACTCTATTAGTAGCAAGCAAAAAGAAACTGCCCATACATAATGCGCGTACCGTTTGCTACGATCTGGCACCCGGGCTAAGTCCAGAGCGTAACAGGCAAATAGTTTAACCAATTTTATAACTATCTAAAAATCAATCACCATGTCTAATTTTAATCTCGATCAAGCCGAAGTAGTAGAACTGAACGCAGTAGATATGCACGAAGTAGAAGGCGGCAGTTTCTGGCAAGACGTAAAAGATTTCTTTAGTGGTATTGGGGATGGTTTTAGCCACCCCAGCAAATAATCAAGACGTTTCAAATCTATTTTTCATTTAATAAATAACAAACCAATGATTACGTTAAGCAACACAGAACTAGAAAATATCAACGGCGGAAGCGAAGCCACGTATAGCGCAGGACGGGCAATCGGTGAATTTTTCCGCGGATTCATGGATGCATTTGGTTATTCTTAATAGTCTAAAAATTAATTTTTTCAATACAAACAAAAACTATCATGAATCAAACTCTTGCTTTTAACTATTCAGTAGTTGATCTCGACGAAATGACCTTCGATGAGATGACATTGATTGAAGGTGGTATGACCCCCTACGAGGCAGGGCGCGCAGTAGGAGCCTTGGTACAAATAGCTGCTACTATCATAGCTTTCTTGTAACTGCAAAACAAAGGAATAAGCAGACTACCTACTCAGGTAGTCTGCTTACCATATAAATTACTCGATCATGAAATTAACAACTGTCTTAGCCTACAATCGCTTTGCTAGCCTAATAGCTGTCATTTTGCTATTTGTCACCTTTCAGATTAATGAGAAGGGTATCTTGAAAGATATATTGTCGATAGTAGTACCTACACTGTTATACGCAAATTTCTTCTTGAAAAAGAGGATTGTCGAAAATGAAACGAATTCTGCTGTTAAATTCAATTTAGGGCGGACAATACTTGAAATTGCCTTCTTGACAGCCGCAATAGTTAACATTTTGAGACTGTTGACTATTTTGTAGAGCATCACATATACGATAGTAGCCCTAACTGTCTCCATAACGAAGGTACAGCTTTGGACCTAATCGTTGTTTCCGACGAATCGATATTAACCCTGTCAACGCAGGCTGATGCACAAAAACGACACACTTATCCTATACTCAGGTCGCTCCTAACGGGCGACCTTTTTTATTGGCTGCATAAGCTATTCCGGCGGGTTATAGAGTACAACACACTGTTATTGAGCCCCGTATAGCCTCTACTGACCTTTGGTATACAAAACCGGTACGCCGGAACACAGTATCCCAAACGCCAGAAACGATGCAAAAACAACTTCACCCGCCTGCCGTCATCGAGCACACGACGGAGGCTTACCTGCCCCAGGTAACGGTCCGGGGGCAGCTCATCTACTGCTCCGTCGCGCTCGCCATTGTCGCGGCTCTCGTCGCCCTCCCCTTTATCCGTACCGAAGTGTCAGTACAGAGCGCGGGGATCATCCGTCCAGTCGCTGAGCGCAATGACCTCCGCCCACTGGTAGCTGGTACGGTCGCGCAGGTGCTCGTTCACGATAACCAGCCGGTGCGCCGGGGGCAGCCCATGATCCGGCTGCAAACCGAGGTGCTCGACACCAAACTCCGGCTCAATCACTCGCAGCAGGCCGAGAAACTGCTCAACATCCACGACCTCGACCGGCTCGTGCGGGCCACGCGCCACGACCTGCTCAGCGTGTCGGGTTTGCAATCGCCCCTGATCCGGCAGCAGTATGAGCAATTCCGGTTTCTGCTAACCGAGAACGTACAAACCCAAGAAAAGCGTAAGCACGAACTCGACGTTACGCAGCAGCTTTACCAGGACAAAGTGTTGGCAAAGCAGGAGTTTGAAGACAAGGAATTTGCCCACAAAACGGCCGTGGCGCAGTATGCCGCGCAGGTCGAGCGGCAGGTGAGCGAATGGCAGGCCAGCCTGACGCAGCATCAACTCGCCCTTGATGAACTACGGGCGCAGGAACGCCAACTCCTGAACGAACGCGACCTGCACACGATCAAAGCCCCCGTCGACGGAACGGTGAGTCAACTGGCGGGGCGGTATCCAGGCAGCTACGTACAGCCGGGCGAAGTACTAGGCGTGATCTCGCCCGACTCTAATCTGCTAGTCGAATGCTACGTGTCGCCCAAAGATATCGGTCTGCTGCGCCCCGGCATGGTGGCCCGGATGCAGGTCGACGCCTTCGATTATAACCAATGGGGGTTGGTGCAGGCCAAAGTCGCCGAAGTCTCCAACGACGTCGTGGTGATGAACGAGCAGCCCGTTTTCAAAGTCCGCTGCCAGCTGTCGCAGAACTACCTGACGCTGAAAGAAGGCTACAAAGGCTACCTCAAAAAGGGCATGACGTTGCGGGCGCGGTTCGTCGTCACCGAGCGCAGCCTGTTCGACCTCCTCTACGACAACGCCGACGACTGGCTGAATCCAAAGACGTCTAAGGTTTAACGTCCAATGTTTAATATTTTCGCCCATAAAACACTATCACATAGACGATTAACCTTAAACATCAGACCTTAAACATTAAACCTGTCCTCACTTACCATGGCTAAACAGACAATCATCAAACAGCACGATATTACCGACTGCGGGGCGGCCTGCCTGGCGTCGATAGCGGCTCACTATAACCTGATGATGCCCATTGCCCGCATCCGGCAGATGGCATCGACCGATCAGAAAGGCACCAACGTACTCGGTATGATCGAAGCAGCTACCCGGCTGGGTTTTCAGGCGAAGGGCGTCCGCGGCACGTTCGAAAGCCTGAGTAAAATTCCTAAACCGGCTATCGCCCACGTTGTCGTCAAGGAAGTACTGCACCATTTCGTGGTCATTTACGAGGTCACCGACAAGCACGTCGTCGTAATGGACCCCGGCCCGGGCAAGTTCATCAAACACACGCACGAGGAGTTCAAAGAACTCTGGACGGGCGTACTGATCCTGCTTCTGCCCGACGAGCAGTTCGAAACCGGCAACGAAAAAGTATCGGCCATGCAGCGGTTCTGGCAACTGGTCCGGCCGCACCGCAGTGTGATGGTGCAGGCCCTGTTCGGCGCGCTGATCTACACCGTACTTGGGCTGTCGACGTCGATTTACGTGCAGAAAATTGTCGACAACGTCATCGTGGCAGGCAACCGGAATCTGCTCAACCTGCTCAGCGTCGTCATGATTCTGATTCTGGCGCTGCAACTGTTCATCGGTACGCTCAAGAGTATGTTCGCCCTGAAAACCGGTCAGCAAATCGACGCGCGGCTGATTTTGGGGTACTACAAGCACCTAATGAAACTGCCGCAGCAGTTCTTCGACACCATGCGCGTCGGCGAAATCATCTCGCGCATCAACGACGCAGTGAAGATCCGGGCGTTCATCAACGATGCCGCTACGAGTCTGGTTGTCAATGTCTTTATCGTGCTGTTTTCGTTCGGTATGATGTTTACCTACGACTGGAAACTGGCCCTGATTATGCTGGCCGTCATCCCGTTTTACGCGGGTATCTATGTCGTCGTCAACCGGCTGAACAAGAAGTACCAGCGAACGCTGATGGAAGACGCAGCCGAACTGGAATCGCAACTGGTGGAGTCGCTGAACGCGATGGGCACGATCAAGCGGTTTGGGCTGGAATCGTTCGCCAACATCAAAACCGAAACGCGCTTCGTCAAGCTGTTGAAAACCATTTTCACCTCGGCCCGTAACTCGGTATGGTCGGGCAACGCGACGGAAATCGTATCGCGGCTGTTCACGATCATCCTGCTGTGGGTGGGCGCGGGTTTCGTCATCGACAATCAGATCACGCCCGGCGAACTATTGTCGTTCTACGCGCTCATCGGCTACTTCACCGGCCCGGCCAGTCAGTTGATCGGAGCTAACCGCACCGTGCAGGACGCGCTGATTGCTGCCGACCGCCTGTTCGAGATCATGGACTTGGAGCGCGAGGCCACCGAAAACAAAATCGAGCTGCAACCGGAGATGCTGGGCGACATTCGCTTCACGGAGGTGTCGTTCCGGTACGGCACCCGCACGCAGGTGTTCGACAAGCTGAGCCTGACCGTGCCGCAGGGCAAGATTACGGCGGTCGTGGGCGAAAGCGGATCGGGTAAATCGACCATGCTGTCGCTGCTGCAAAATATCTACCCCCTGCAAAGCGGCAGCATTCACATCGGCGACTACGACATCAAACACATCAGCAACGACAGCATCCGTCGGCGGGTAAGCGTAGTGCCGCAGAAGATCGATCTATTCGCCGGCAACGTGATCGACAACGTCGCCGTGGGCGAATACCAGCCTGATATGCAGCGCATTGTCGCGATCTGCCAGCGGCTCGGCATCACCGATTTCATCGAGAAACTGCCCAACGGGTTCCATACTTACCTCGGCGAAAACGGGGCCAGCCTGTCGGGGGGCAAAAGCAGCGCATCGCCATCGCCCGCGCCCTCTACCAGAACCCCGACGTGCTGATTCTGGACGAAGCCACGTCGTCGCTCGATTCGATTTCGGAGCAGTGCGTACAGGAAACCATCCGGCATCTGCGCGAACACAACAAGACCGTGATTCTGATTGCGCACCGGCTCAGTACGGTCATGCACGCCGACAAAATCGTGGTGATCGAGCAGGGCAAACTCATCGAAGAAGGTACCCACACGGAACTACTACTGCGGGAAAATGCCTACTACAAACTCTGGGCGTCGCAGATGCCGCTGAGTTTTCCGTCGCTCCAACCGACCGCGCTCAACCTGATGCAAATCAGTGCCAACGGCGATCAACCTGAACCATCGATCACCCCAACCAGCCTAGTCGCATGAAATTCGTCGTCTACTCCCTCCTCCTGACGGGCTGGCTCGGCGCAGCCTACGCCCAGGCACCGGCCGACGCCACGACGCCCGCAGCCGTTACCATGACGCTGGATCAATGCATTGCGCTGGCTATCGACAATCAGCCGTCGATCCGGCAGGCTCAGCTTCAGCAGCAAATCGCTGACAATACCGTTGAACAGACGCGGAAAAGCCAGTTGCCCGTCGTATCGTCGTTCACGAATCAGGGGCAAAATTTTGGGCGAAACGTCGATCCATATACCAACTCGATTGTCAACTCGCAGATCGCCACCAACACAATGGGGCTGGGTGCCAACTGGACGGTATTCAACGGTTTTCAACTGAAAAACACGATTGTGCAGCAAAGCCTGACCGCGCAGGCCAGCCAATACGATCTGGCAGCCGCCAAAAACGCGGTGACGTTCAATGCGCTGCTGGCGTACCTACAAGTGCTGACCGCGCAGGACCTCGACCGGGCCAGTGAGATGCAGGTAGCCGTGTCGCAGTCACTGGTCGAGCGGACGGAAAAGCTGGTGAAAGCGGGCACGACAGCCCCGTACAACGGCTACGACGCCCGGAGCCAACTGGCAAGTGATCAGATTCAGCGCGTACAGACGCAGACCAACCTGAAAACGGCCGTGCTAACGCTGCTTCAGGTGCTGAACCTACCCGCCACGACGCATCTATCTCTCGTCCGCGTCAGCGATACCGGCACCGTTGCCCCGGCATCGATAGCCAACGCCTATCAGGTCTACACCCAGGCCCGAACGTTTATGCCCGACGTGCTAGCTGCCGACTTGCGTACCAAAGCAAGTCAGCTGGGCCTCAAACTGGCGAAGGGACTAGCGTACCCAACCGTTACGCTGAACGCCAACTGGGGAACGTCTTATTCCAGCGCGGCCCGGCGCAGTGTGATGACTGGCGACATGGTCGAGCAAACCACGACTGGCTTTGTCGACGTATCGGGGCAATCGTATCCGGTGCGTGTGCTGACGCCCGTAACCGGCACGGAAGGCATTACGTATTTTCAGCAACTGGGTAACAACCAGTACAAAAGTCTGACGCTCAGCATCCGCGTTCCGATCCTGAACGGCTTTCAGGTTCGCTACCGCACAACCAACGCCCGGTTGCAACAGCAGTTGTCAGAATCGCAGGCTGAAAGCACACGGCGGAACTTGCGGCAAGCTATCGATCAGGCAGTCGCGCAGCAGCAGAACGCCTACGAACGCTACACAGCCCTATCGGAGCAGGTCGCCACGTTGACGCAGTCGTTTCACGCGGCAGAAGCTCGTTACAACGCTGGCTTACTCCCCGCCGTCGACTATAACCTGGCAAAGAGTAACCTCGACAAAGCCACGATCAACCTGATTCAAGTGCGCTACGAGACCATCCTCCGCGACAAAATCGTACACTTCTACCAGAGCGGTACGTTGTGATTTTTCAACACAGAGTCACAGAGAGCACAAAGATTTTGTCATTCAGAGCCTGCGAAAAATCTACATCAAGAACAGGAAATACTACCGGTTACCGAAGATTCTTCGCAGGCTCTGAATGACAGAAGAGTCGGAAAACTGAATACAAACTTTGTGTTCTCTGTGCCTCTGTGTTGAAAAAATTATCGCGTTAACTTTAGCCCCATTATGGCGGAGCAGCGCGATTATTTTGAGGATGTGTATCAGGTCGTCCGGCAGGTGCCGAGCGGACGTGTGACGACCTACGGGGCCATTGCCCGGTATCTGAGTCTGCGGGCCGGTGCGCGGATGGTCGGCTGGGCGATGAACAGCTCGCACGGCCACAACGTACCCGCCCATCGGGTCGTCAACAGCCAGGGCATCTTGTCGGGCAAGCACTTCTTCGGCGGCCCAACGATTATGCAGCAGCTACTCGAAGATGAGGGTGTTCAGGTCACCGACGACCGCGTTGTCGATTTCAAAACCAAACTCTGGGACCCGTCGGAAGAGTTGGCGATGTAGTCAATTTTTGTACAATCTCTGTCATCCCGAGCTTGCGAGGGATCTTCGGTAATAGGCGGTTTTTCCTACTTCTACCGAAGATCCCTCGCAAGCTCGGGATGACAGAGAACCTAACAAAACGCCTACGCCAGTAACCCCTTCTTCTCGTTGTAGAGCTTCCAGATCAGTTCGCCGAACAGCGTATTAGCCCAGGCAAACCACTTGCGGGTGAATTTCGTCGGGTCGTTTTTGTGGAACGACTCGTGCATGAAACCGGTGTTGGCGTGGCAGCGCTGAAGCATGTTCAGGCAGGTCTTGATTTCGCTGTCGTTCGTGCTCGTCAGTGCGCGCAGAATGATGCTCATCGGCCAGATCATGTCCATGCCCGCGTGTGGCCCGCCGATGCCTTCGCCCGCTGTGCCTTTGAAGAAAAACGGGTTTTCCGTACTCAGCACATATCGGCGCGTGTTCTGGTAAATCGGGTCACTAACCGGTACTGAACCCAGATACGGCATCGCCAGCAGACTCGGCACATTGGCGTCGTCCATCAGGTTGTAGCTACCGAAGCCGTTTACTTCATAGGCGTAAATTTTCCCAAACTGCGGGTGCGTCACAACGGCGTGGGCTTTTAGGGCTGCGTCGACTTCGTTGGCCAGCGACGTGCAGGCGTCGGCAGCGGCTTTGTCTTTGTGAATGGCCTGGAGCATCTCGGCCGCCTGCCGCAGCGACACCACCGCAAAGAAGTTCGACGGAATCAGATACGGGTAGATCGTCGCGTCGTCGCTGGGGCGGAACATCGAGCAGATCAGGCCGTTGGGCTTGGCTGGATAACCGTAGCCACCCAGCGGTACGCCATCCGTTGCCCAGGTCGTGCGCCGTTCGAATTTGTACGGACCATTGCCGTTTTTGCGCTGCTGCTCCCGGAATGTTTTCACCGTCAGGGCCACCGATTCGCGCCAGTCCTGATCGAAGGGCGTGGTATCACCGGTGCGTTTCCAGTACTGATACGCCAGCCGAACGGGGTAGCACAGGCTGTCGATTTCCCACTTGCGTTCGTGCAGGCCGGGCTGCATATCGGTCACGTCGTCTTTCCACTCACTGACCTTGCTGGCGTCTTTGTAGAACGCGTTGGCGTACGGGTCTTTTCGAATGCACTGCACCTGCCGGTTGATAACGCCCGCGATCAGTTGCCGCAGCTTGTCGTCGGTTTTGATGAGCGACAGATAGGGCGTCACCTGCGCCGTTGAATCGCGCAGCCACATCGCGTCGATGTCGCCGGTGATGACGTAGGTATCGGGCTTACCGTTGGCCGTTGAAAAGTCGACAGTCGTGTCGAGCGTGTTGGGAAAACAGTTGCCAAACAACCACGCCAGTTCGGGATTTACCTTGCTTTGGCTGACGGTCTGAATCGCTTTCTCCACCGCCGGACTGGTGAAGTTGCGGTCTTTTTCGGCCACGCGTACTACGGGAAAATCGGCCCCGGTCCGGGCGAAGCTAAAGGCGGGTTGCGCCAACACACCGGCAGCTGCCAGCGAACTTTGTTGTATGAAATGACGACGGTCCATGAAGGTTGGTTTAAGGTTCGCGGTTCAAGGTTTAATGTTGGTTGCTGGCGGGAGCCAACCTTAAACATCAGACCTTAAACGTTGAACCCACTACAGGTTTCTGATATACTTCTGCCCGCCGAGGTAACGCATCTGCCGGGCGATTTGCCGGGTGCGACGCTGCACGTAGTTCGACGGATTACGGATGGAAAGCAGAATGGGATTGGGCAGGACGGCCGCAATACGGGCCGCTTCGTTGCGCGATAGCTCTGCCGCCGAATGATGATAAAACCGCTCGGAAGCCGCTTCGACACCGAACGTCATCGGCCCGGTTTCGGCAACGTTCAGGTACACTTCCAGGATGCGTCGCTTGCCCCAGATCAGTTCGATTAGCGTAGTAAAATACACTTCCAGCCCTTTGCGGATATAGCTGCGGCCGTTCCAGAGAAACACGTTTTTGGCGACCTGCTGTGAGATGGTACTCGCCCCACGCGGGCGTTTACGGTGTTGATTTTCGCGAATAGCGTCCTGAATTTCGTCGAAGTCGAAGCCCCAGTGACGCGGAAAATCCTGATCCTCCGACGACACAACGGCCAATGCAGCTTCCTTGCTGATGTTATCGTAGGAACGCCATTTCTTATAGACATGGCTGCTTTCGTCGGTGCCGAACGTATCGAACCACCGCGACACAATCAGGGGCGTCACCCAGATTGGTACGTACTTGAGTACGACCACAGCCCCAAATGAAGTAACGAAGAGAAACAACACCGCCCGGACCAGAAACCAGTAGACCTGTTCCAGCACCGGTCGCTCCCGCATAAACTGCCGGAGTGCCGACAGCCGCCCGGTACTGCGCTTCGCCGACGAACTCCGCTTGTCCGCCTTGGGGCGGGGGGACTGCGTTGGTTTCATCGGATGGTCGTTGGGTAAGCGGGGGCTCATGTACTGCGGGCTGAACTGCGAAAATGGGCAATTTTCAGTTATTCAACAAACAGCGTAGCGGCAACCCGGTCGGCAAAAAGCTTCCCGGCGGGTGTCAGGCGCAACAGGTCACCGTCGCGCAGGAGCCAGCCGGTTTTGTCGAGTTCGGCCAGTTCGCGACGCTGCTTTTGGGTAAAATCAGCCCCCAGCAGCGCGTCGAGTTCCGCTAGCGAACAGCCCCACTGTGTGCGCAGGCCCGTCAGCAGGTACTCGTTGACCTGATCGGCCACGGTCAGTTCTTCAACCGTCGCGGGCAATACACCCTGCCGAATATCAGCGATGTAGCACGCGTTGTTGGCCACGTTGTACTGCCGACTTGTGCCGTTGTAGGAATGCGCGCTTGGCCCAACACCCAGATACGGCCGACGTTGCCAGTAGGCCGTATTGTGACGGGCGTAGTGGCCGGGTTTGGCAAAGTTGGAAATCTCGTAATGCTCGTAACCCGCCCCGGTCAGCGCGGTTGTCAGTTGCTCAAACTGCGTCGCGGCCAGTTGTTCATCGGCGGGGGGTAGTTTGCCGCTCCGCTCCCACCGCCCGAAGGCCGTGTCGGGTTCAATGGTCAGCGCATAGGCCGAGAGGTGCGGTACATCGAGTGACAGCATCGTAGCCAGATCTGTTTCCCAGACAGATTCTGCACGGTTGGGTATGCCATAGATCAGGTCGACGCTGAGATTAGCAAAGCCAGCCTGTCGCGCCCGGTCGACGCTGGCGAAGGCTTCGGCGGCATTGTGTGCCCGATTCATCCACCGCAGACTTGTTTCATCGAAGGTCTGAATACCGATGCTCAACCGGTTGACGTACCGGCGCAGCATCGTCAGCTTAGCAGGATCGGCCAGATCGTCGGGGTTGGCTTCGAGCGTGATTTCGGCGTCGGGGGCAACGGTATATTGGCCGTGAATAGTCTCGAACAATCTGCCAAGTTCAGCCTCCGTTAGCAGCGATGGCGTGCCCCCGCCGAGATAGATCGTTTCAAGCGTCTGGCTGGGCAGGTATTCCCGTTGCAGGTTGATTTCGGCACAGATGGCATCAACCAGTTCGGCCTTACGACTCAGGTTAGTACTGAAATGAAAGTCGCAGTAGTGGCAGGCTTGCTTGCAGAAGGGAATATGGACGTACAGATGCATTGTACCGGTATGACAATAGCCCGGCAAAATCGGTTCAGATACTCACCTCAGCGACTTTTCCAGCACGATTTTTAGCCCGTACCGCCCCGGTTCGGTACCGACAATGTCAAAGCCCGACCTAATGTTTAGTAGCAGCATACTCCGCCACTGATTGTACGTCTGGGTGCGAATGGTTCGATAGCCCTGCGACCGGCACCAGTCGTGTTGCTGCCGCATCAATTCAGCCGCGACGCCCTGCCCGCGAAACGCCGGATCAACGCAGCCGAGCCAACTGTAAAACAGGCCGGGTTCGCGCTCGTAGCCAAACTTACAACCGACGACGACATCGTCGGAAATAGCTAGTTGTGTGAGAAAGGAAGGGTACTTGGCGGTAACCAACAGATCGTCGCGAAAGTCGTCGGACGTGCGGTTGGTGAATACGGTTGCCAGCAGATTAATCGTCCCCGTCAGGCGGGGTTCCGGCGGCACCGTAGCGAAGATTTCGTACTGCATAGTCACAGCGCGAAACTACATATGAAAACTAGACAAGCAAACGTCCCGATCAGTCCGGGCACTTCTTACAGCGCTTCCCTTTCTTGTACTTCTTACAGCACGATTTCAATACGCACTCCGTATTCAGAAACGGGTTCGACTTTGCGGGTTGCTGGGTTGGGGTGCTCAGCGTGTATTCGTCAATCTGCACTACTTCCGTATTCATTCGCTCTTGCTCGTTGCGAGAGCAAAGGTATACTTATTTAGAACAAGTAAAAATTAAAATTGCTTCGAGATACGATCGTACAAGCCGTCGCTCATCCGGGGACCGCGAAACCTGCCGGATATATGTGTAGAGACGCGATCCTTCGCGTCTCAGCACGCGTCAGCCAGACCATCCGGTACGAAGACCATCCGGGTGCTGAGACGCGAAGGATCGCGTCTCTACATGACCTGATTATCAGCTATTTATCTCCCCTGTCATGTATAGCTGCACCTGACCGCTGATGCAGACGCGGTCGCCGTCGAGCTGGCAGCGGAGATAGCCGCCACGGGGTGAGATTTGCCGGGCAGTCAGATTGTTCCGGCCCAGTTTTTCAGCCCAGTACGGAATCAGCGTTGTGTGTGCCGAGCCGGTGACGGGGTCTTCATCGATACCCGACTGGGGGCCGAAGAAGCGCGACACGAAATCAACGTTCGAGTCGGGGCCAGCGGGCGCCGTTACGATGATACCCCGCGCCGGGATGCTGCTCATCTCCCTGAAATCAGGATTTAGCGCCCGCACCGTGGCTTCCGAATCGTAGACAAGCATATAATCAGAACGCCCTTTTAGTACTTCAATGGGGCGTGTACCCAGGCTTGCCATCAGGGCAGGCGGCTGCACATTGGCTTTCTGCACCGGGTCGGCGGGGAAGTCGAGCGTCAGCCAGTTATCATCAGTACGGCTGACTTTTAGTTGACCACTGCGCGACTCAAAACAGATTGTATCGGCAGTCGACTGGTTTTCCAGAAAGAATACGACGTAACCCGTTGCCAGCGTCGCGTGACCGCACAGATCGACTTCAACCGTGGGCGTAAACCAGCGAATATGGAAGTTGTTATCTCCCTCCGTTTTAACGTAAAAAGCGGTTTCCGCCAGGTTGTTCTCAGCGGCAATCTTCTGCATCTGCTCGTCGGAAATCCAGTCGGTCAGGGGCACAACGGCCGCCGGATTACCACAGAACAGTTGATCGGTAAACGCATCAAGTTGGTAGAGACGCATGAGTTTAGTCGTTACAAGAAAGGTTTAGTCAATAGGAGTAGGCTTCAGTTTTATCAGGGCAGCAAATAAGTCGGGCGACCAGTCGGTCAGGGCGTTGAGTTTCATGTCGGCAATGGCAAACTTCGGGTCATCGCGCTCAAAATCGGCGGGGACGGCTACCGTAATCGTACCGGCCGAGTGCGCCGACAGCACACCGCTACCCGAATCTTCAAACGCAATGCAGTTAGCAGCGTTAACGCCCAGTCGTCTTGCCGCTCCCCAATATACGTCGGGAGCCGGCTTGTTGTTTGCTTCGAGCGTGGCTGAGTGCCAGAGCGTTAGTCGATCGCGAATAGCCAGCCGGTCGATTACCACTTCGATCAGGCTCATGGGCGATGCCGACGCAATGGCGACCGGTATGTCGCGTTCGTTGAAGAAATTCAGCGCGTCGATAGCACCCGGCATCGGCTGAGCCAGGGCACCGATGCGCTCGTGAGCGCCCTCCGTGATGCGGTCAGCGATTTCACCCAGCGTCGCTCCGGGACCTTCCGCCCACGGATGCCGCAGGTACCAGTAGTTGACCACCGCCGGAATCGGCATCCCCGTCGTTTGTTTGCACTGATCGTCGGTCAGAAATAAGCCGACCGTATCGAAAACAGCGCGTTCGGCCGCCCGCCAGTGGGGTTCAGAATCCACCAGCAGACCGTCCATATCAAATAAAGCAGCGTGTATCAAAATTTCCGTTTAACGTTTGATGGTCAAGGTTTAAGGTTCGATTCCGGCGCAACGTTGACCGTTAAATCTCAAGTCCTAAACCCTATTACAAATTTGCCTGCATGAACGGGCGGGTATCGATTTTGTCCCAGACCCGCTGCACAACGTATGGGTCGCCGGCCAGGTACGTGTTTAGCTCCGCTTCCGAATCGAGATTCAGTACCAGCATCGACCCGACCATACGACCCGTCGAGTCGAGGAGCGCCCCCCCAATTACAAACTTACCCAGTGCGTTAAACTTCCTGATGTAATCGAAATGGGCCGCCCGGGCCGCCATCCGTCGCGCCAATGCGTCGGCGTCGGTATGGTCGTAGGCGTAAACAACGTACTGCATATTAACTGGGTTTAATACAGGCAAGATACCAGAAGTTGGGCCGTATGTCAATAAGCCGTCTGATTTGGCGAATCGGCAAACCAGCTTTTTCCATAAGCGCGTCTTCCTGCCTACCCGGGCAAGGGCTGTCAATCGTGTAAATCGGCCTTTTGTGCGTATTTTCCGGCTTCGACAACCTGTTTCCACTTCTTCAGCCAATGAATCGACTGCTTTGCAGCTTATTACCGCTGCTTCCTTTCGCCGTTTGTGCCCAGCCACAGCCCGCGCGTCAACGCCCTACCCTGACTGTTGAGTCGATTATGCAGGACCCCAAACTCAGCGTTGGCACCTCGCCTTCCAACCCGTTCTGGTCCGACGATTCGCGCACAATTTATTTTAGCTGGAATCCCGACCGGGCCAAAAACGATTCGCTGTATAAGGTTACGCTGACGAACGGCAAAACGCTGACGCCGTCGAAACCGCAGAAGGTTAGTCCCGCCGAACGACGTGCGCTGCGTATCGATCAAAGCCCGATCTATAACCGTGCCCGCACGCAGCGCGTCTACGAATCGCAGGGCGATCTGTTCTGGGTCGACACAAAGACCGGGCGGGTGCGTCAACTGACCAATACCGTCGATTCCGAAACCGACCCCCGCTTCAGTGGCGATGAAAAGCGGGTTACGTTCCGGCGCAGCGGGTCCAATCTGTTCAGTATTGACCTGACCACCGGCGAATTGGCGCAGCTAACCGACTTCCGGCCCGGTGCGAAAAAGAGTGATTCGAAGCCAAACGACGAAGAGAAATTTCTGAAAGCCGAGCAGTTACGATTGTCGTCCGTCGTGACGGAGCGAAAAGAACGCAAAGACGAAGCGGAGCGGCTGAGCAAACTCGACCGCCCCAAACGGCCAAAGGAAATTTACCTGGACGATAAGCAACTGGTGGGTCAACAGATAAGTCCCGACGGTCTGTTTGTAACGTACCGGTCCGTAAAGAGCGCGTCGGGGGCCAAAACGGCTCAGGTGCCCAACTACGTCACAGAGTCGGGCTTCACCGAAGATATTCCGGCCCGCACCAAAGTCGGAGCCCCCCAGTCGACGCAGGAGTTTTTCGTGTACGACGTGCAGAAAGACACCGTTCGGACGATTAGCGTAAAATCGCTGCCCGGCATTACCAACCGACCTGCTTATCTGGCCGAAGCAACGACGGGCAAAGCCAAAGCTGATACGTCGAAGAAAATGCGGGCCGTCACGTTCAGCAACGTCGTCTGGTCGGAAGATGGCAAAGTAGCCGTGGTTGTTGTCCGGTCGGGCGATAACAAAGATCGCTGGATCACCCGACTCGACCCCGCTACGCTGACAATGACCGTACTGGACCGGCAGCACGACGACGCGTGGATTGGCGGGCCGGGCATCGGCGGGTCGTTTTCGCCGGGTAGTATGGGCTTTCTGGCCGACAACCACACGCTCTGGTTTCAGTCGGAAGCCGATGGCTATTCGCACCTGTACACAGTCGACGCGCTGGCCCCAGGCACGAAAAAGCAATTGACATCAGGGAAATTCGAGGTGCAGCAGGCTCAGTTGTCGGCTGATAAGCAATCGTTTTTCCTGCAAACCAATGAGGTCCACCCCGGCGAACAGCACTGGTACAAAATGGCCGCAACAGGTGGTACGCGCACCCGCCTGACCACCCTGCCGGGGGCTAACGACCTGACCATTTCGCCCGACGAACGGTACGCTGTAATTCGGAATTCGTCGGCCACGCAACCGTGGGAACTGTACCTGAGTCCGCTGGTCACAGCCGCGAAAACCACCGCTGCCCCCGCTCGGCTGACGGAGTCACAAACCGACGTGTTCAAAAGCTACGCCTGGCGTGAACCGACGTACGTAACCATTCCGGCCCGCGACAACCAGCCGATCTACGCCCGGCTCTACAAGCCTGCTCAGCCGACTGGCAAGGCGGTCGTATTCGTCCATGGCGCGGGGTATCTGCAAAACGCGCACAAGTGGTGGAGTCAGTATTTCCGCGAATACATGTTCCATAATCTGCTGGTCGACAAGGGGTATACCGTGCTCGACATCGACTACCGGGGCAGCGCGGGCTACGGCCGCGACTGGCGGACGGGTATCTACCGGCACATGGGCGGCAAAGACCTAACCGACCACGTCGATGCGGTACAATGGCTGGCTAAAACGCAGGGGGTCGATGCAGGTAAAGTGGGGGTCTACGGCGGGTCGTACGGTGGCTTCATCACGCTGATGGCAATGTTCACCACGCCCGATGTGTTCAAAGCGGGGGCTGCCCTTCGCCCCGTTACCGACTGGGCGGCTTATAACCACCCCTACACGGCCAATATCCTGAACGAACCGCAGAACGATTCGCTGGCCTATCGCCGGTCGTCGCCGATCAATTTTGCGGAAGGGTTAAAAGGCAACCTGCTCATCTGCCACGGGATGGTCGACGTCAACGTTCATTTTCAGGATGCCGTCCGGCTGTCGCAGCGGTTAATCGAACTGAAAAAAGAGAATTGGGAACTAGCCCCCTACCCCGTCGAAGATCACGGCTTCATAGAGCCTACGAGCTGGATGGATGAATACAAGCGCATCCTGAAGCTGTTCGAGGAGCGGCTGTAAGGTGTAGCCTGGACGTCCACGTCCGGGTGGCCGTCAGGGCAACCTGCATAGGCGGCAACTTTTAGGCCGCTTCGCGTCCACCCGGACGTGGACGTCCAGGCTACACACTCACTTCTTCAATGCCTCGAATAATTCCAGCGACCGACGCATAAACAGCACTTCAGACGGCACGTGCTTCTGATTCTTCAGCGTTACCAGACTGATCTGGCTGGCCCCCTGCTGCTGCATGAGTGAGCAGGTTTGCTGCGAGATAAAGTACGGTATCACTTCATCCTGATCACCATGAATCAGATACGTGCGACTGCGGACAGCCCGGCTGGTCAGGTCATTGTCGAGTAACGCTTTTCCAAACGTGGAGGCCGGATTACGCACATCGGCGCGGAACTGATCGGTGCAAATCTTGTCGAAGCTGACGGTAAATGACCGGGCGTTATCGAGCGAAACGGCAAGCTGCTCGGCATAAGGCGATTTGAAGTAGTAGCTAAGCGGCTTGCTGCCGTTGTACAGCTTGTTATAAACCACCGTTTGCCAGACATACAGGTAGTTGACCACGCCGGGACTGCTGGTTGTCTGGTGGGTGATGTAGTCGAAAAAAGACGCCATAGCATACGGCCCCGATCCGCAGCTGGTACCGGTCAGCGGCAGTTGGTCGGCGTACTGCTGCTCGATAAGCTGTTGCGCCGACAGCGTTGCGTAGCCCCCCTCCGAAAAACCCGCCAAAAATACCTGCCCGTTCCAGCTGGGAGTAGCCTGTTGCTGAAGCCATTCGTTGGTGGCGCGCAGCATATCGGCGGTAGCATGGGCGAGCGACGCCCGGTTTTCGTACGGGTGTGCAACACTACTGGCATCGCCATAACCCACATAATCGGGGCAGGCCACGATGTAGCCGTGGGTAGCGAAGTAGAGCGGATATGAAAAGTCAGGCTGTGTATAATCGTAACCCGATGGCACCTCCGCGTTTGAAAAGGCCGTCGGATGTTGGTAACCCAGTATCGGAAATAGCTGGGCACCACCCGATGATACCGGCAGATACACAATCCCCGACGCCGTAATGGGCGTACCATCTTCCAGCGTTGTTTGGTACGTCAGTCGCTGGATACTCAGGCTGAACGAACCGGGGGTATATACGAGCGAATCATTGGGCGACTCGAGCGAGTGCAGCACCTTGTTGGTGTAGGTCGTAACGAGTGATTGATGAATCAGGACGGGGTCAGGTTTAACGTCGCCCGGCTGACAGGCGGCCAGCATAAACAAAGAGAACGTACTAATCAGGTAAACGAAACGATTCATAAACAGCCCCCAAGGGCAGTGAGTAAATTGATAGTTACGGAGGAGCGGTTTAGGTATTATTCCGGAATACGCCAGGGTTACCCTGATTCGTGGCAACGCAAGCGTTATCTGTTGACGTCAACAATTCCGAAGTCGTCACATAAAAGCGTTAATCACCTGACAGATTAAGTCAGCCTCGGCTATTGTCACCGCCGGGTTCAATGGCAAACTAAGCACCTCCCGGTGGATCTGCTCGGACACCGGAAACGATAGCGCATTTAATTCGCTGTAGGCTTGCTGCTGATGCGGGGGTACGGGGTAATGCATGTCGGTTCCGATACCGTGCTGATCCAGCCAGTTACGCAGGTCGTCGCGACGGGGGTGCCGAATGACAAACAAATGCCACGCGTCCTGCCCGATCTGATCGGCCGGGGGCAGCAGCACGTCGGGGTGTTTGATCTGGGTGAGGTACTGCCGGGCAATGGCTCGGCGGTAATCGTTTTCGGATTCGAGAAACGGTAATTTTTCCAGCAGCACGGCTGCCTGCATCTCATCGAGCCGACTGTTACGCCCGACATACGTATTGACATACCGCTGCGTCGATCCGTAGTTGCGAAGCGCCCGCAACCGGTCGGCCAGGGCATCGTCGTCGGTGGTAATCGCGCCCGCATCCCCCAGCGCCCCCAGGTTTTTGCTGGGATAAAAACTCCAGCCAGCGGCATCGCCCAGTTGCCCGGCCCGCCGGGTGCCGTATTGCGCGCCGTGCGCCTGCGCGGCATCTTCCAGAATCCGCAGGTTATGGTTGGTAGCAATCAGCCGAATAGCGTCCATCTCGCAGCAACGCCCATACAGGTGTACTGGCAAAATGGCTTTCGTACGGGGGGTGATGGCTGCTTCGATACGCAGCGGGTCGAGCAGCATTGTGCGCGGATCCGGCTCGACCAGCACCGGAATAAGCCCGGCCTGACTGACGCTCAATATCGACGCGATATACGTGTTGGCGGGTACGATGACTTCGCTGCCGGACGGAAAATCCCAGGCCATCAGCACCAGTGTCAGCGCATCGAGGCCATTGGCGACCCCAACACAATGCCGCGTACCAACCAACTGCGCGAAGGCTGCTTCAAACGCCTGAACCTCCGGCCCCAGCACGTACCAGCCCGATGCGGTAACCCGGCTAACCGCTGCCTGTATACGCGGCAGGTGTGGCGTGTTTACCCGCTCCAGATCAAGAAACGGAATCATTTGGTAGTTTTCAGGTCAGATTCGACCAGTCGACGGCTACCGGGATACGGTTCGTAGATGTAATCGTCGGGATCGTAAGGGTGGTTCGACACAACCAACAATACCGCATCGTTGGTAAACTCGTCCATAATGTGCCAGTCTTCGGGCTCCAGCACCAGACACTGCTGGGGATCGGTGAGCTGGTACGTCGTTTCCTGCGTCCCGTCGTGATTGTACACACGACAGCTACCGTTCAGACAGATCAGCGCATTCACCGACTGTACGTGCCGGTGTCCGGCGCGCGGCTGGGCTCCGGCGCCGTAGATGTAAAAGACGCGTTTAATCCCACCGAATAGTATGTTGTCGAAAACGGTCAGATGACCGGATTCCGACGAGTACGTTTTTAACTGGTAGAGTTTCGCCATTCAGGGAGATAAAGTCTGCTTCTTAGATAGGATGCTGGGCTGTTGTACGTTATAGTGTGTTTAGAATCACTCCAAATATATTGATTAATGCGTATGATGTTGCTACACACATGTGAACCTTACACAGCGGACCCGATTTCCTACATCGATTAACCTACTAATGAGGTAGGTTCGCCGGAATCACGTTATTTCGCCCCACAATCGACTACCCCTATGACGACCCGAACCATCCTGCTGATCGTTCTTGGCCTGGGAATTATCGCCCTGCTTTATGTTACACTCGTTGATGGACAGTCGGGGATCGACACCCCGATCGATCCGGTCCGCTACAAGCAGGAACTGATGGACGAACGAGCGAAGAAAGATCAGAACTTCCGCACCGGTTCTGATTCACCCATTACCAATAAAGCTCAATTTTCGGGCCTAACTTATTTCGCCCCCGATCCGGCTTACCGCGTTACAGCCCGGCTCGAACCGTTTGCCGACAAAACCCAGAAACTGGTTGTTCGCATGAGCGACGGCAGCGAGGAAGTGTACGAGAAATTTGCCCACGCTGTTTTTCAGTTACAGGGCGAAACGAGTCGTCTGCTGATTGTAAAAGCCGATGGTGAGTACACGGTTCTGTTCCAGGATGCTACGTCCGGGAAAGAAACCTACGGGGGCGGGCGCTACCTCGAACTCGACTCGAAACAGATGAGCGACACGCAGGTTGTTCTCGATTTCAACGCAGCTTATAATCCGTATTGCGCCTACAATCCGGGCTATGCCTGCCCGCTTCCCCCGCCGAAAACAAACTATCGGTAGCGGTACGTGCCGGGGAACGGTATACGCCACACGACTAGAAAAGTGAGTTTTGAGAGAGATAAAGCAGGTTGCGGCATAACTATTGCCCCTATAGACTTTATATTCCTCTCTCGACCAAGTGAAATCAGTTCTTCTCGTCTTATTCGTTAGCATCTCATTCCTGAGTATATCCAGCACGGTGGCGTTCGCCCAGACGGCCGAGATATGCAACAACGGAATCGACGACGACGGCGACAACCTGATCGACTGCCAGGACCCCGACTGCCCCGAGTGCGCACAAGCCGTCACGTGCGCCCAGCCTAACATTTACTACCTGCCTACCATCTACGGTAATCCGTCGGTTGGCAACACCCAATACGGAACGCAGGATCTGATTCTGTCGACCCGATCAGCCAACGCCATCGTCACCATCAGAACGCCCGACGGCTCGTTTAGTCAGCAGGTGGTGCTAACGTCGGCGACTTCGACCAGCATCGCCCTCCCCCTGTCGGTGGTGATGTCGCCCAACCCTAATACGAAGGAAAGAAACAAGGGATTGATTCTTCAGTCGGACCAGCCGATTCAGGCTACCTACCGGCTGACACCCCTTAACAATCAGGACATTATTTCGCTGAAAGGCAAAGCTGGGTTGGGTTATGCCTTTTACGCCGGTAGTCAGACCCGATTGTCGACAACGCAGAACGCCGTCGATCAGCGGCACTTCGTCAGCGTGATGGCCACCGAAGCCAACACCACCATCCGGATTCGCAGCCCAACGCCCTTACTGGGTGTTACAAATCCATCGAATTTTACCATCTCGCTTAATGCGGGGGAAACCTACATGGTTACCTCGACTACGCTAACGACCACGACATCCAGCAACTCGTCTGTTGCGGGGCTGCTGGTAACTTCCGACAAACCGGTGGCCGTCAACTCCGGCTCGCAACATACCTACAACCCCTACAGCGGTAACCGCGACGCAGGCTTCGATCAGCTTGTTCCGGCCCGGATAACCGGTCAGCAATACATAGCCGTTCATGGCCAGAACAACGCCAATGCGTCTGACTACGTCTTTGTCGTCGCGATTGAAAAAGCGACCAGCCTTACCATTACGGGTCCGGCTACGGCAAACGGGCCACCCACATCCCTGACCACCATCACGCTCGACGCCGGGCAGGTATACACCTACAACCTGACCAACTCGGCCTTTAGCCGGGCGTTTCAGTTTACGGGTAACAAAAAATTCTACGCCTACCAGGTTTCGTCGGTAGCTGCCAACGAGTATGGCATGGCGATTCTGCCAGCCATCACGAATTGCACGGGTAGTATACGTACAGATTTCTTCCGCAACGTGGGCAGCACAATCGAGCAGGCCCTCGTCGTCATTCCCACCTCAGCCCTGCCGAGTCTGCTGTTCAACAATCAGTCGTACACGGCCAGGGGGTCGGTCAGAGACAGTGTGCGCGTAAATGGCACGGCCTATTCCGTCGTCAGTTTTACCGCCAATACCGCTTCGCCCTTTAGCCAGGCCAACGTACTGACCGCCAGTCAGCGGTTTCACGTCGGCGTCATCAGCGGGTCAAGTGCTACAGGCAATTTTGGCTACTACTCAAACTACGATGCGCCGGTCGACGTGCTGGACCCCACGTCTAACCAGCCGACCAGTTTCTACCGCGCAGCCCAGGTTACGCCCGGTCAGCGGAGACAGCACTGCCTTCGGCTGAACAGCTGTGGTAGCACCAACTTCATCCAGAACGTCGTCGGTGGCACCCTGACCGGCTCCGTCAGTATCGACCCATCAAACAACACCTGCCTGCTGTACACGATGCGCAGTAATGCCCCTAACTGCGGGCGGGATACCATCCGGGTAACGGTCGTCAACGAACTGGGACAAACCGGCTCGGTCTGCCTTGAATTCGTCAATTCATCGAACACGATACAGCCGACGATTACCCCCGAAACCCTGCTGTTTGCCGCCCCACGGGGGCAACCTCGCTCACGGCATCCGCCAACAGCACAGGTGGCCCCTACACGTATCAGTGGATCACAGCCGATCAGCAGCTGCTAACGACGGCGGTTATCTCGACAACCAGCACAGGGCGGTTCAGGCTTACCGTGACCGATGCCGCCGGTTGTCAGGACACAACCTCAGTCGTCGTTACGGGCGATACGCCAGCCATTGGTTTCGTTGGCAGTTCAGCAACAGCCTGCATCGGCTCGTCGTCACCATACAGCGTCAGCAGCACGTCGGGCACTTACAGCTGGACGGTCACGGGCGGCACCATCGCCAGCGGGGGAACGCCTACCAGTACGACCGCACTGGTAAACTGGACAGCCACGTTGGGCACGCTGCGCGTATCGGTCACCAGTGCCAACGGCTGTACGGCCGTCACCAGTCTGACCGTCACGGCCTACTCCGCCCCTACGCTGTCGACAGCGGCCGTGCCTCCCACGTGCTTCGGGGCCAGCGACGGGCGCATCACGCTGACGGCCAGCGGTGGCAATCCGCCCTTTACGTATGCCTGGTCAACTGGTGCAACGACGAAAGACCTTACCAACGTAATAGCGGACAAATACACCGTTACCGTCACGTCGGGCTGCCCGTCAACCACCACTGTACGGCTGGCAGACCCTTATCCTATACTCTGCCCGAAAGTAATTCTCAGGCGACTTTGACCTGCGCAACCGCTACGCTTTCTACGTTCTTCCTTTTACCGGGTTGCCCTTCTCCTTACCTTTGCATTTTTATCGCAATGCCGCCGTATGGAGATTTCCTATAAATGGTTACAAACGTTCATTGATTTACCCGAGTCGCCCGAAGAAGTAGGCAAACGCCTGACCGGAACGGGTCTTGAAGTCGAAGGTATTGAGCGGTTCGACGCTGTGCCGGGTGGCCTCGAGGGGTTGGTCGTGGGCGAAGTATTGACCTGTACCAAACACCCCGATGCCGATTCACTTAGCCTGACCACTGTCGACGCGGGCGATTCGGCCCCCTGTCGATTGTCTGCGGTGCACCTAATGTCGCTGCCGGTCAGAAGGTTATAGTGGCAAAAGTGGGCGCTACGCTCTACCCCGCCGGTGGTGAACCGTTTACGATCAAAAAAGCAAAAATCCGGGGAGCCGCTTCGGAAGGAATGCTCTGTGCCGAAGACGAAATCGGGCTCGGGCAGTCGCACGCGGGCATCATGGTTCTGTCGACCGACCTGCCCAACGGCACTCCGGCCGCGCGCTATTTCAACCTCGAAGCCGACTACCAGATTATCATCGGTCTGACGCCCAACCGCATCGACGCAGCCTCGCACCTCGGTACCGCCCGCGACCTCCACGCCGTACTGAACCAGCCGCTGCGCCTGCCCGACGTAAGCCGCTTCACCGTCGACAATACATCCCTTACGCTGGACGTACGCGTTGAGGACGTTGCCGCCTGCCCGCGCTACACAGGTCTGACAATCAGCAACCTGACCGTCGGCGAATCGCCCGACTGGCTCAAGCAGCGACTCCGGACGATCGGCATCAACCCAATCAACAACGTCGTCGACATCACCAATTTTGTCTGCCACGATCTGGGTCAGCCGCTCCACGCATTCGACGCGGATAAGATCGCGGGTAATCAGGTCATCGTAAAAACGCTGCCCACCGGTACTCCTTTTGTTACCCTCGACGGTATCGAGCGTAGCCTGACCGATACCGACCTGATGATTTGCAACGCCGACGGGCCGATGTGCATCGCGGGCGTATTCGGCGGCAAAGAATCGGGTGTTACGGAGCAGACAACGCGCATCTTCCTGGAGTCGGCGTACTTTTCGGCCCAGTCGGTGCGGAAAACGGCGCAGCACCACCGGCTCAAAACCGATGCGTCGTTCCGGTTCGAGCGGGGCACCGACCCCAACATGCCCGTTTTTGCACTGAAACGGGCCGCTCTCCTGATGCAGGAAGTAGCCGGGGGGCAGATCACGTCCGACATTACCGACCTATACCCTGCTCCCGTCGAGCCGTTCCGCGTACCGGTCCAGTACCGTAATATCGACCGGCTGATCGGGATCCAGATAGCCCACGACGAGATCAAACGTATTCTGTCGGCGCTCGACATCGAGCAGGCCGACGGAACAACGGACGGGTTTACGGCCATCGTTCCCCCCTACCGCGTCGACGTGACGCGCGAAGCCGACGTGATCGAAGAAATCCTGCGCATCTACGGGCTGGATAACATTCCGCTGTCGAGCAGCCTGTCGGCTGAATCACTGACCGAGTTCCCCAAAAACGACGTCAATCAGTGGCAGAGCCGGGTTGGGCAGGTGCTGACGGCGGTTGGCTTCTATGAAATCCTGACGCTCTCGCTCACGCGCCCCGCCTATCACGACGCTATCCGGGCCAGCCTGCCCGGTACCGATGTGACGTTGCTCAATCCACTCAGCGATGAGCTATCAGTGATGCGGCAGAGTATGCTATTTTCAGCCCTCGAAACGCTGACTTATAACCTCAACCGGCGGCAGCGGGATTTGAGCCTGTTCGAGTTCGGCAAGGTGTATTTCCAGACCACTACCGACGACGGAGCGACGAAGTACACCGAGCGGATGCGGCTAAGTCTGGCCATGATGGGCAACCAACGGGCCGAAAGCTGGCAGCAGAAAAGTCAGCCGGTAGCCTATACCGACCTGGTAGCTGCCGTGCAGCGTGTGCTGAACCTGTTCCGGATTGGCCCCGATCAGGACCGCCGGACTGAATCGCAACCCGCCGACCCGACCCTGTTTCAATACGGACTTACGTACCTGGTCAATAAAAAACCGGTTGTAAGCCTGGGACTGGTACAGCCCCGCCTGACCAAACTGGTCGATCTGAAGCAACCGGTGTTCTACGCCGACTTCGACTGGGATTACCTGATGAAACTGGGTAGCCCGAAGGTACGTTATCAGGAAGTGTCCCGTTTCCCCAGCGTCCGACGCGATCTGTCGCTGGTACTCGACAAGAGCGTGGGCTTTGAGCAGATCGACCGGCTGGCGCACCAGACCGAGCGTAAGTTGTTGCAGACCGTCAACGTATTCGACGTGTTTGAAGACGATTCGCTGGGTACCGACCGCAAGGCCTACTCCGTCAGCTTTATGTTGCAGGACCCGCAACAGACGCTCACCGACGCCACCATCGACAAAACAATGCAGCGGCTGATGGGCGCTTTTGAGCGCGAGCTGGGTGCTCTGATTCGTAAATAAGTGCTTTTTTATCGGTAATCTGCCGGAGCCGGCAGATTACCGGCCATGCCCTCCATCCCAATGAATCCAAATGGAATTAATGAATTTCAATTGTGGTCGCTGATCGATCAGTTGCAGAGCAACATAGTTCAGCTGAAGGAGGAAGCCAAGACGTCGCAGCGTACAATTGAGAAGCTACAACGCGACCGACAGGAGGTTCGGAAGGACCTGGCATTGAAAGAGCGGGAACTAAAGAAGCTGGAGAAAAAACTGGCTGACTCGAAGAAAAAACTACCAAAGTCGAAAGAATTTGGTAAAATTGTAGGTAACAATCTGTCTGCGACAGATCCGAATGCCGAACTAAAGCAGCAACTCGACGAATATATTCGGACTTTAGACCGATGTATAACGCACTGGAGTAATTTGTCATAACTATTAACTGCCCCTGGCTAATGTCTACCATGCCGACCTCAGCCATAGAAGAAAGACCTGTAAACGTTAAAATTGCCGGCATCAGCTACAAAATACTGGTTGAGCCGGAGACAGAGGTATTCGTTAGAAATGCCGCTGAACGGATGCAGCAACTACTGGATGAATTAAAGGAGGAGGGTATCGATAACCCCGGCGAAGCAATGATGCGCATTGCCTTCGACGGGTTAGTCAACAAATTCAGAAGTGACCAGCAAGGGCAGCAATTACAACAAATGTTATACAAACGAATTGTGCAACTCGACAACGTCGTCACATCGGCGTAGTTTGTCTTGTAGCCCGATTCATTTTACACGTCGCTATAATTCATCACTGAACTAACGAAAAAAATCAACCGATCAGAGACGATTATTTATCTAGCAGAATCCGTCTTTTTTCCTTCGCCACACTTCGTTTTTTTATTGATGATTTAACTGTAATCGGTAGTCGTATCGCAGCAGGTTGCTAATTTTTTTTCAACCTTAACGATATACTTCCAATGGATATTCCAGTTTGGATTGCTATACTGGCCTTACTGGCTGGTGGCGGACTGGGGCTCGTGATCGGCCGGCGAACAATGGCCGATACCCACGCAAAACGTGAGCAGGAAGCCGAAGAGAAAGCGGCCGCTATCCTGAAAAATGCCGAACAGCAGGCCGAGACCATCAAGAAAGAACGGATGCTCGAAGCCAAAGATAAATACATCCGCCTGAAAGCAGAGTTTGAAGAAACGACGAGCCAAAAGCGGAATCTGCTTCAGCAGAACGAAAATAAACTCAAGCAGCGCGAGCAACAACTGGCGCAGCAGGCCGATCAGCAGCGCACTCGTGACCAGGAGCTGAATCAGCAGCGCAACGAGATCAATCAGCAACGGAACACCCTCAATCAGCAGAACGACGCGCTGGCGAAACGACGTGAAGACGTTGATCGGCGGCAGCAGGAAGCCGACACCATGCTGGCCGAACAGGTGGCGCAGCTGGAGCGCATTGCCGGTTTATCGGCCGATCAGGCGCGCGAACAACTCATCGATACGCTGAAAGCCGAAGCCGAAACACGGGCTTCGTCGTACGTCAAAAACATTATCGAAGAAGCCAAGCTGACGGCCACCAAGGAAGCCAAAAAGGTGGTCATCGAAACCATTCAACGTACGGCTACCGAACACGCGATCGAAAACTGCGTGTCGGTGTTCAATATTGAGTCGGACGATGTGAAGGGCAAAGTGATCGGGCGCGAAGGGCGCAACATCCGGGCGCTGGAAGCCGCCACTGGTGTTGAAATCATTGTCGACGATACCCCCGAAGCCATCATTATTTCGGGTTTCGACCCGGTCCGGCGCGAGATTGCGCGGCTGTCGCTGCACCGGCTCGTACAGGATGGCCGGATACACCCGGCCCGTATCGAAGAGATTGTGGCCAAGACCCGCAAGAACATCGAAGACGAGATTGTCGAAATCGGCGAGCGGACGGTTATCGACCTCGGTATCCACGGGCTACACCCCGAACTGATTAAGATGGTTGGGCGGATGCGCTTCCGCTCCAGCTACGGGCAGAACCTGCTTCAGCACTCGCGCGAAGTGGCAAAGCTTTGCGCTACGATGGCCGCTGAACTGGGGCTGAATGCCAAGCTTGCCAAGCGGGCGGGCCTGCTGCACGACATTGGTAAAGTATGGCCCGAAGAAGCCGAACTGCCCCACGCGATTCTGGGGATGGAACTGGCGAAGAAATACAAAGAGAATCCAGAGGTCATCAACGCTATCGGCGCCCACCACGACGAGATCGAGATGACGAGCATGATCTCGCCCATCGTACAGGTCTGTGACGCCGTATCGGGCTCACGTCCGGGCGCACGGCGGGAGATGATGGAGTCGTATATCAAGCGGCTGAAAGACCTCGAAGCACTGGCGGGCGGTTTCCCCGGCGTTACGAAATGCTACGCTATCCAGGCCGGGCGCGAACTGCGGATCATGGTCGATGCCGACCACATTTCCGATGACCGGGCCGGTGCGCTTTCGTACGAAATTTCGCAGAAAATTGAGAAAGAAATGCAGTATCCGGGGCAAATAAAAGTTACCGTTATCCGGGAAATGCGCGCAGTAGCTTACGCTAAGTAACTGCACTTACCAATAGACAAAGTGTACTGCAAAACAGTTGATTAGCTGTTATGTAGTACACTTTTTTCATTTGTCGAATTCGCCTACTTTTATCGTCACCTATGGATTTTTTGACCACTTTTTTGTTGCTGATCGCTGGAGCTGGCGGGGGCGTTGCAGCCGCCAATATGCTGCGTAAACGCACCGGCGTAACTGACGTCCGGCATGAATCGACGCTGCTGCTGGAGCGTATCGAAAAGGTATTCAAAGTGGTGATGGCGGAAGGCTATTTCTCGGAGATTTACAACTACCAGGATCAGAAGAAAATCCTGTACCTGCTCAATGACCCGAAAAAAGCGATGGTCATTGCCAAATCGAAGGTGCTGGTTGGGTTCGACTTTGCCAAAGTACGTTTTCAGGCACCCGACCCCAACGACCGGATGCTGGTCATCGAATCGTTTCCGGAACCGGAAGTGTTATCGATCGATACCGATTATCGGTTCTACGATATTCAGGCGGGAATTCTGAATCATTTCAACGGGGCCGACTACACCCAGATTCTGAGTGAGGCCAAGCAGGTGATGAATGAACGGGCCATGCAAAGCGATCTGCCCAAGATCGCCAACAATCAGATTCAATATATGATGTTTCAGCTGGCATCGTCGATGGGCTGGCAGTTGCAGCTACCCGAGGCAGATCAGCGTCGGCTAGATGCCCTGCGGGCGGAGGCTGAACGCAGCGATCAACCGCTCAAGGCTATACTCCCATCAGGTAACGATCCGGCCAGTTCCCAGTCATAATAACATACGCCTTCCTCTTCATAACATGCTATCTACTACGATCCAGCTTTCGTTTGCGCGAATCCTGACTGGTGTTCTGTGTCTGCTCAGTTTTGTTTCGCTGGCGCAGCTAAACGCCGATACCGACGGGGGAAGCTTCTGCCGGGACGGGAAAGTCCGCGCGATGACCCGGCAGGCCAGCAACCCCAAAGCCCGGCTGGCGTATCCCGGCGACAACAATATCGACGTTAACTACTACGGACTGGATCTGAACCTAACGTACAGCCCCAAGTACCTGCGCGGGGCGGTGACGGTTAAACTCAAGTGCACAGCCGCTTCGTTGTCCTCTTTTTTCCTCGATCTTAATTCAACAACGGGTTCTGCCGGTCAGGGGCTACGCGTCGATTCGGTGAAAGCCAATGGGCAAAAGCTGTTGTACCAGTTTACCCAGAGTCGGCTGACCATCACGCCCGCTCAGCCCCTGACAAACAGCCAGATTTACAGCGTTACGGTGTACTATCAGGGTGTGCCGAATGGGCAGGCGCAAAACAGTTTTTCGTTCAGCACGCACGAACGGACAAGCGACCCGGTGATCTGGAGCCTGAGCGAGCCCTACGGTGCCCCCGACTGGTTTCCGTGCAAGGATACCCCCGCTGATAAAGCGGACTCATCGGACGTGCGTATCACGGCTCCCTCTATGTTCGTGTCCGTCTCGAACGGTACGCTCGTCAGTACGACGGTAAACAACAACGGTACAACGACTTATGCCTGGCGAAACCGTCACCCCATCGCGCAGTACCTGATCTCGATTGCGATGTCGAACTACACCCGCTACGACACGCCCTTCACCTACAACGGGCAGACTATGCCTGTTACGCACTACATCTATCCCGAAATCCTGTCGTCAGTCAAGGCTAATCTGGACCTGACGCCCACTATGCTGCAACTGTTTACAACCCGGTTTGGACCCTATCCTTTCCTGCGGGAAAAGTACGGACACGCTCAGTTTACCCAGGGTAACGGTGGTATGGAGCACCAAACGATCAGTTCGATGGAAGCCGGTGCACTTATTCCCGCCGTCATTGCTCACGAGTTGGCCCATCAGTGGTTTGGCGACAAAATTACCTGTCGCGACTGGCAGAATATCTGGCTCAATGAAGGCTTTGCCTCCTACGCCGAAGCCGTTTATGCCGAGTCGGTGAGCGGGCAATCGGGCTATATGAGTACGATGGCCAGCTTTATGGCCCGCGCCCGAACGGCTACCGGCAGTATCTACGTGCAGGACATCAGCAACTTCGGTAACATATTCAACGGTGCCCGCAGTTACGCCAAGGGAGCGGCCGTTCTCCACATGCTTCGGGGCATCGTTGGCGACGACACCTTTTTTCAGATTCTGCGCACCTACACTAGTACCCTGTCGCTGGCTTACCAAACCGCAGTTACAGAAGATTTTCAGGCCGTTGCGGAACAGGTATCTGGCCGGAAACTTGATTACTTTTTCAAGCAGTGGATCTACGGCGAAGGCTACCCAACCTACCGTTACACGATTAACGGAATGCCAACCGCCCGAACCGTAACAGTACAGCTCGATCAGCGCAACTCCGTTTCGACCAACCCCGGTTCGTTTACCATGCCAGTCCAGCTTCGGGTACAGTCGGCAGCGGGCGACACGGTCGTTACCGTGCAGAACAACACAGCGAGTCAGACGTTTACGCTGCCCGCCAAAGGAGCGGTTACGGGTATCGTGATCGATCCGGGCAACTGGATTCTGAAAGCAACGGAGTCCGGAAATGTCATCACCGCCATCGACGAGCCTGTGGGTACGCAGTTTTCTGTATACCCCAACCCCGTTTCGGAAAACCTGTCGATTCGGTTCTCAACGATCAGTACGGGACCATTTTCGATTGGCCTGACAAGCCTTACCGGGCAATCCGGCCCTCGCCTGTCAGAAGCCGCGCTGCCCCCCGGCGAACACACCCGTCAGCTTTCGGTAAAGGGTCTGGCAGCGGGGCAGTACGTACTGACGCTCGAAACGGCATCGGGGCGGCAGAGTGAGGTAGTTTTGGTTCGATGACCGCTTTTGGCCTCATGAAACACCTTTTCTACGCCCTGTTATTGCTACCAGCACTCGCCATCGGGCAGGATAAGCTAGGCATCGTCCGTCATAATCACCTCGGCATTCACGTCAAAGATATTCCGACGAGTGCGGCATTTTACCGCGACGTGATGGGCTTGAAACCAGCCCCCGTTCCCGACAATCTGAAAGCAACCCGCGCCTGGTTTGATCTGGGCAACGGTCAGATGATTCACCTCCTCAACGGCCGTACCGCGCAAGTCAACCACGACCGCAACGGCAGTCATTACGCGCTGTATGTGGAAGATATCGCCAAATCGGAAGCGTACCTGAAGGCGAAACAGATTCCGTATCATCGACAGGTGCGCTTCGACGGGGTGGTACAACTTTACTTCTCCGACCCCGACGGGTACCTGTTTGAATTGAACCAGTCTCCACCGGCAAGCGATAAAGCACCCTGAGCACCCTGATTACGGACGCATTATTCTGCTGTTAATCAGACAGCTCGCTCCTGATTGCTTCAGTTCATATAACCCTTTTTTAATCGAAACTCAATTTTGCGGGTTATATACACCTGTATGCGCAGCCGTATCAATTGAGTTTTGTATGTCGTCCTTTATTCCAACTTCCACCGCTGAACCCGAACCGTTGTCAAACCTGTCGATCCCGGCACCGTTCGACACGCTCTGGAATCAACTACTTACGCACAGCACCGGCGGCCTTGTCGGACTGGTGGCAGTACGGCAGGGTGAAGAAGCCGACGCGCCGATCACTGACTTTCGCTACCAGTTTTTGAACGAGGTAGCCCGGCGCGACACGCGCGACCAGCAACCCGACTCGAAAGAGCCGATCATCGGCGCGCACTTGAGCGACTATTTCCCGTCGATTCGCCAGACAACACTCTGGAAAACATACCTGGATGTGCTGGTAACGGGGCAGCCACGCCGTGTCGAGCAGCATTACCAGATCGGCAAGCGCGACATTCAGGTTACGCAATCGGTATCGCCGTTCGGATCCGACGGTTTGCTACTGTCCTATACCGAACCCAGTGATTTGCAACAGCTTACCCGCAGACTGGCCCATCAGACTATTCTGCTCAATGGTGTTCTGAACTCATCGCCCAACGCTATACTGGTATTCGACGCCATCCGCGACGTGAATCAGGCCATCACGGATTTTCAGGTAACAATGACCAATCGGCAGGTTGCTCAGTTGGCTCAGCAACCCGACAGCCAGTTGTTGGGTCAGTTGCTGTCTGTCCTGTATCCGCTGAAGCCCGACCAGTTTGATCGGTTGTGCGAACTGGTCAGAACCGGGGGAAGCCTGGTCATCGATCGGTATGTTCAGCAGTACGCCCGCTGGTTATCCATATCGCTGACGACACTGAATGACGGTTTCGTGGCGACAGTACAGGACATCAGTGAAGACCGGCACATGCGCCGACAACTGGAGCAGACGGTTCATAGCCTGCACCAGTCGAACCAGAGTCTGGAGCAGTTTGCGTACATCGCCAGCCATGACTTGCAGGAACCCCTCCGCAAAATCGTTTCGTTCAGCGACGTACTGAAAACGCAGTTTTCGGACGAGATGAACGACGCTGCCGCCGACCTCGTTCGCCGGATGCAGCTGTCGGCCGGTCGGATGCGCGACCTGGTGAGTGACCTGTTGAACTACGCCCGTTTGTCGGGAACCCGCACGGCCTTCCGGGCTGTCAACCTGAACCACATACTGGCGCAGGTAATGGATGATCTTGAGTTCAGCATCCACGATCAGCGGGCGCAGATTCAGATCGAGCCGCTGCCCACCGTACATGGCGACGCCGTGTTATTGCATCAGTTATTCCAGAACTTGGTAGCCAATGCCCTGAAGTTTCAGCCTGACTCACCGGAGGCCCCCGCCCCGACCATACAGATCAGCAGCCGGCTTACGTCGGCGGAGTCGGTACCCAACAGTTCACAGGAAGTAAATACCCCGCCCCAGTCCTACGTCTGGATTACGGTTACTGACAATGGCATCGGTTTTAACGAAAAATACCTGGGGCAGATTTTTACTATTTTTCAACGACTTCACGGACGTTCACACTATACCGGTACCGGTATGGGGCTCGCCATTTGCAGGAAAGTAGTTGATATCCACGGAGGGTGTATAACGGCCAATAGTGCCGAAGGCAAAGGAACAACGTTTCATATATACCTGCCTATAGCATAGCCATTGCCTAATATATATAGCCTGCCTGCTAGATATTCAGCGATAGTTTCAACTTTTTGCCGTTACATGCGGTTTGCAATTCAGGTACGCAGATGAACCTATTGGTGGGCAATCATCTAGCCTGCCGGGTGTCTTTCTCTCCGCTTAACGCATGAACACAACTGGCTCAACGTCACCTTCCGTTGAAGGAAAACCTATTGCTAAGTCGCCGGTAAAGTCCGGTACATCATCGGTTAAACCCGTAACAGATCTTCTTTGCTTTTCGCACCTTCGCTGGAATTTCGTTTATCAGCGACCGCAACATCTGTTAAGCCGGGCTACGGCCAATTACCGGGTCTGGTTTCTGGAGGAACCCGTCTGGTCCGACACAACCCGTTTGAATCAGTACCAGCCCGTTGATGGGGTCACGGTGCTTACGCCAAACATTCCCCACCACACACCCGCCGACGAAGCCATCCGTTTACAGCGGCAATTGCTGGACGAATTCATCAATACAAACAACCTGAACAACTTTGTCGCCTGGTATTACACCCCTATGGCGCTGCTGTTCAGTGATCATATCAAACCCCGCCTGACCATTTACGACTGCATGGACGAACTGTCGGCGTTCTGGGGCGCTCCCCCGCAGTTATTGCAGCAGGAGCAGCGCCTGATCGACCGGTCGGCCATTGTTTTCACGGGCGGCATTAGTCTGTTTGAGGCCAAGCAAAACCGGCACCCGCAGGTAATGGCTTTTCCGAGCAGTATTGACTTCAACCACTTCTCCACGGCCCGGCAGTCGTTGCCTGATCCCGCCGACCAGGCTTCTATCGCCCGGCCGCGCATTGGCTTCAGTGGCGTAATCGACGAACGGTTTGACTACGCACTGGTGACCAAACTGGCGGAGCAGCGCCCCGACTGGCAATTTGTGCTGATTGGCCCCATTGTCAAAATCGATCGGAAGCTACTGCCCAACGCGCCTAACGTGCATTATCCGGGCATGAAGAACTACAAAGACCTGCCTGCTTACTTCAGCAACTGGGACGTCGCGATTCTGCCGTTCGCCCTTAACGATTCGACCCGGTTTATCAGCCCGACCAAGACGCCCGAATACCTCGCGGCTGGTCTGCCGGTGGTGTCAACCCCGATTCGGGACGTGGTCAGAACCTACGGCAACGAAGATTTTGTGCAGATTGCGGATACCGCCGAAGCGTTTGGCAAAGCCATCGAACGGGCTCTGGCAGGGCGGCATCCCGAAAACTGGACGCAGATCGACAAGTTTCTGACCGAAAATTCGTGGGATCATACGTGGCAGGAAATGAACCGGCTGATCCTGGCTAACCTGAAAATGAACGTCGAGCAGTAGTCTCGATCTGATCAAGAAACGTGTCCGGTAATTGACAGGTCGCATGACTTGCCGATTGCCGGACATATTTTTTACTCACCTTTCGGCACGACCATTACGACGCTTTCTTTCTCGATCAGCACTTGCCCTTCCGCCAGCCCTTTCGGCTTGCGCACAAATTTGCGGGGCGTAACCGTAACCGGACAAAGACTATCCGTACGGCGTCGCGAATACCAGGCTGCCAGTTCAGCCGCCCGCTCGATCACATTACGCGGAAACGATTTACCCGCCTGATACTTGATCAGCACGTGCGAACCGGGCACGTCGCGGGCATGTAGCCACAGGTCTTCTTTATACGCATAGCGCTGCGTCAGCAGATCGTTGTTACGTGCGTTGCGACCAATCAGAATACGAAACCCATCCAGATTAACTTCCTTGAACAGTTGATCGACGGATAGATCATTCGTTCCGGTTTCGCCCGTAAGCCCCTGCTGCTTCACATACCGACGCAGCTCTTTCAGGCTGGTGATGCCAGCAAGCGCCTGTCGCTGCTCATCAATTTTCACCAGTTCTGCTTCCTGCGCCGTAGCCTGCGCGGTTAGGTGTTCTTCTTCGATTTTCTCGTTTTTCGCCTTTCGATAGAAATTCTCCGCGTTTCGTTGCGGAGAGAAGTCAGGCTTTAGCTTCAACGTCACCGGCTGATCGTGGTAAAAATCGTATAGCGATACCCGTTCCGGCGATCGCATACCGGGCGGCACCTCGATGTCGTGCAAATTGGCCATCAGAATATGCCCCATCTGCTCATGGCTCAGCCCTTCATCACGGCTCATCAATCGCTGCATCGCTGCATCGATCAGCGCATTGGCCCGCTTTTGCCGCTTATCCAGCAGTCGTAGCCAGGCTCCGCGCTCCTGCTCTATTGTGTTCTGCCCGTTGAACTGAGTAAAGAACTGGTTAGCCGCTTCAATAGGGTCAGTCGTTTCCCGCTGTATCTCCCCTACCGGTAGCAGACTCAATGTTGGCTGATGATGCCAGGCCGTCAGGTAGAACCGACCTTCATCAAGCCGAGTTAACGTCTCCTGAATCAGTGACCACCGATCGATGCCCTGTAATGGCCCACCGTTCTGAGTCATCAACCATTCATTCACAACCTTGCCAAACGTGGGGAACAGCGGCCGGTGGTCGAATCCGTTGCGCACGTATGCTTCGTAGGATTGGTCGAGCACCCGGTTCAGTTGCGAGAGTTGCAACTCATAATCGGTTGCCAGCTTATGATTGAGGAGGTCAATGACGGTGTCGCCATGAAAGGCCAGCAGATTGGGACGATTGCCGAAGAATTTAAAGACCAGTGTGTACTCGTTCTCCAGTTCAATAGCCAGGCAACGCTCATTCAGGAATGAGTACACAGCTGTCACAACCCGGCCGGGCCGGTTCGCAGCTACCGTTTCCAGATCAGCATCATCTGGTACGTCGGCCTCGGTTAGCTTCTCAAACAGATCTACACTATTCTGGCGGGCCCTGCGCACTGATTCGGGGAAAAACAAGCCGGAAAAGTCGGGTCGTAGTGTGGCCTTGATGTAGAAGGGCCGGTAATAACTAAGCGGCCCTTTTGCTTCCGCAAACACCAGTACTACTTCATCACGATCCTGGCTGAAGCAGTCCATAAATCGTAATCCGACCAGTGGTTTGACCAGAGCAGGTGCGAGTTTCCGCAGGAAGTAATAGTTCGTATGCATGGAACGACAAAGGTAACGACCGTTCGCGTGGGCTTCTCAATCTATTGACGCTTCCTCGTCAGCGTCGCCTTTTTCCAAACGTAGAAATGGAGTCCGTTATATCGGGCTTTTTACACAGTTCTTAATTTTTTTTATAAAGTAAATATAACTAGTCACTCAAGGTGAGAAAACCAACGGCACATACTCCTGCAGCTGCGATTGAATTATTGATGGACATATAGTAGCAGGACGCGTCTAAAACGAATACCAACTGAACAAAATAAAGATTAAGTAGCAATTAATAGAACGCGCACACTAATACAGCTTAAAGTGCTTATTATCAGACAATTAACCCCTTGTAAGTGTGCCTTATGACCGTTTTTTATAAAACCAGGTTCAAATAGTTAAATAATAATTGAGTGCTCATCTTGTATTATGCCAAAACAGCTATAATATTTGTACGAATAATACTATTGGTATTACTCGTTAACCATCTTTAATCCTTTCCTACAACCTTTATGAGAACATCGTTCTACAGGTTGCTGCAAACCACATTCGTGGCTGCGGTTATGCTGTTGTGGAGTCTTCATGTCTCTGCGCAGGACCGTCGACTGACGGGTAAAATTACTGGTCCCGATGGTCCCGTTCCGGGCGCCAACGTCGTCCTGAAAGGTACCCAGACGGGTACGTCGACCGATGCAGAGGGTAATTACTCACTACCAATCCGGGGTACTAGCCCGGTTATCGTTATTTCTGCCATTGGTTTTAAAACTCAGGAATTACCGGTAGGCAATCGCACGACGGCAGACCTTCTGCTTGCTGAAGATGCAACGGCCCTCAGTGAAGTTGTCGTTACAGGTTACACCACGGAAAACCGCCGGGACGTAACAGGAGCCGTAGCTACGGTAGCACCAGCTCAGCTGCGAGTTGTTCCATCGACCAACGTTGAGCAGCAGTTACAGGGCCGCGTTGCCGGTGTAACCGTTATCACCAACGGTCAGCCGGGCACGTCGAGCCAGGTACGTGTGCGGGGCTTTGGTTCGTTCGGTGGTAACCAGCCACTGTATGTTGTTGATGGAGTACCTACTCAGAACATCAGCTTCATTCCTCCCGATGATATTGAAAGCACAACGGTACTGAAAGATGCGGCTTCGGCATCTATCTACGGAGCGCGGGCTGCGTCGGGGGTTATTGTCATTACCACCAAGCGGGGTCAGCGCCGGGCGCAGAAACTGAGCGTTAGCTACGACGGCTTGTACGGCGTAACCGACCCAGGTCACGGCCCAAAGTTCCTGAATCCACAGGAGCAGGCTGACTGGGCTTGGCAGGCTCGTAAGAACGACATCTACCAAGGTACCTACCCAACTAACGACTTCAATGGCATCGCAAACGGGCAGTACGGTACAGGCTCAACCCCGGTTCTACCCGATTATCTGCTGGTCGGTACCCGCTCGGGGCTGTCAGCATCGCAGGTAGATCTATCTACCGAAGCGAGCAAGTACAACATCAACTCGACCAACGGCGCGATCTACAACGTCATTCCGGCTAACAAGCAGGGAACCGACTGGTACAAAGCTATCACACGGGTAGCTCCACTGACGCGTCATACACTGGGTTTTTCGGGTGGTACAGAATACAGCCGTTTCTATATCAGCCTGGGTATGCAGAATCAGCAGGGTATCGTTCTGAACAACAACTACTCGCGATACACGATACGGGCAAATACCGAGTTTGACCTGAGCAAGAAAATTCGCATCGGCGAAAACTTCCAGGTTGCCTATATCCGCAACGTAGGTGTGCTGGGTAGCGTAGGTAGCCAATTGGGTAATGGTACGAACAATAACTCAAGCACAGCTACGGACGAGAACGACGTATTGACTGCCTTTCGTGTTGCTCCCATCATTCCGGTATATAACTCGTTTGGTGGCTACGCAGGTACAGCGGCTCCGGGCTTCAACAACCCGAACAACCCTGTAGCGAACCGGCAGGCACTGGCCAACAACGGTAACTTCAACATCTACGGGTTTGGCAATGCGTACATCGAATACGACGTTATTCCCAACCTGACGCTGCGTAGCAGCATCGGCGGTAACTACTACTCGGGCTACTCTAATAGCTATGGCCGGGTACAGTACGAAAACTCGGAGAACAACACGACCTATACGTACAACGAAGGGTCAAGCTATGGTTTGTCCTGGACGTTTACCAACACGGCTAACTACAAGCAAACCTTTGGCAAGAGTGACCTGTCGGTACTTGCGGGTATCGAATCACTGAACACGGGGCTTGGCCGGTTCGTTGGCGGGTCGGGTATCAATCCGTTCACCACCGACCCCAACTATGTAACGATCTCGACAACCACGCCGGGCGCGACCCGCCAAACATACAGTGGCAACGGGTTGGGCAATAAGTTCTTCTCAATCTTCGGTCAGGCTCGGTACATCTACAACGAGAAGTATATCCTGACCGGCGTTGTCCGTCGTGATGGTTCGTCGCAGTTTGCTCCCAGCAACCGCTACGGGGTATTCCCGGCCGTATCGGCCGCGTGGCGCCTGTCGTCGGAGGAGTTTATGAAAAATATTCCATGGGTGTCAGACCTGAAAATTCGGGGTGGTTACGGTATCATGGGTAACTCCAACTATCTGAGCGCAACGAACCAGTACAACCTGTATGCGTCTAACGCTGGTAACGGTTACGACATCAGCGGTACCAACAACGCGGTCAACGCAGGCTTCTACCGGAGTCAGATTGGTAACCCCGATGCTAAGTGGGAGAGCAGCATCACGTCGAACATCGGTCTCGACGGGTCGTTCTTCAACAACAAACTGGAAGTTGTGCTCGACTTCTGGCGCAAAGATACTCGCGACCTGCTGTTCCAGCTCAGCCTGCCAGGCGTAGTTGGTACCCGTGCATCTGCTCCGTACTCGAACATTGCCAGTATGCGCAACCAGGGTATCGACCTGCTGGTTACTAACCGTGGTAACATCGCTGGTGATCTTGGCTACGAAGTGACACTGACAGGCGGCTTCCTTCAAAACCAGATCACATCCCTGGCCCCCGGTGTCCCTTACTTTACAGCCGTAGGTAACAGTTCACAGCGTTTGAGCACGCCTGTTATTCGCAACGAGCCGGGTCATCCATTGTCGTCGTTCTACGGCTACAAAGTAATTGGCTTGTATAATAGCAAAGAAGAGGTAGCTAATGCGCCGACAACGCCAGATAATAGCGGAGCCCCGGGCCGTTTCCGTTATGCTGATACGAACGGCGATGGTAAAATCGACGATAATGACCGGACCTATCTGGGCAGCCCAATCCCTAAATTCACCGGTAGTATCACACTGTCGCTGAAATATAAAGGCTTCGATCTGAACACGAACCTGTACACCTCACTGGGCAGTCAGATTTTTAACTACTCGAGATGGTATACGAATTTCTATCCGTCGTTCACGGGTGCTGCGGTATCGGCCCGCGTAAAAGATTCGTGGCTGCCATCGAATACCAACACGAGCGTGCCTATCTACGAAAGTGCGTCGAATTTCAGCACAAACACACAGGCGAACTCGTACTATGTTGAGAGTGGATCGTATGCCCGTCTGCAATACCTGACGCTGGGTTACACCTTCCCATCGCTGGTTCTGAACAAAGTTAACCTCAACCGCCTGCGCGTATACGTATCGGCTACCAACCTGTTCACAATCACCAAATACTCAGGCCTGGATCCCGGCGTTGGCGGTACGGCTGATACCAGCTTTGGCGTCGACGTAGGTAACTATCCCATCACTCGGGCCTATAACGTAGGTGTGAGCTTGGGCCTGTAAACTGTCAGGCGGAGTATTGACATCGTACTCCGCCCACTTTTTGGTTTAACTTATCTAGTATAACAGACTTATGAACTATTCATTTGTGAAAGGCTCGGTAGCCACAGCCATGCTGCTGAGCGTTACCTTTGCCTGTAACGACAAGTTTCTGAGCGTCCCGGCTACAGGTCAGCTGTCTAATACCCAGCTAACCTCAAAAGCCGGTGTTGAAGGCGTGCTCATTGCAGCTTACGCGCAGCTTAACGGCCGGGGTTACACACAGACCGCCAGTTCTTACAACTGGATGCGGGGTAGTATCTCTGGGGGTGATGCAAATAAAGGATCAAACTCGGGAGACTTCAGTGCCATTACGCCTTACGAAACGTATCAGGTACTGCCAACCAGTAGTGAAGCGGGCGGAAAATGGAACGCCATGTATGAAGGTATCTCCCGTGCAAACGCCACGCTGCGGACGCTAGCCACCGCAGGCTCAGATGTGACGGACTCGGACAAGAAACGCATCTCGGGCGAAGCTCGGTTTCTGCGCGCTCACTACTACTTCGAATTGAAGCGGGCGTTTAACATGGTCCCCTATGTTGATGAAACAGTTGATTATGGTACAGGTATCGATAAAGTAGCGAATAACGTAGACATCTGGCCAAAGATCGAAGCCGATTTTCAGTATGCCTACGACAATCTACCGGCCACACAGTCGGCAGTGGGTCGGGCGAATAAGTGGGCAGCTGCCTCATATCTGGCAAAGACATATATGTATCAGGCAAAATATTCGAACGCAAAAACGCTGTTCGACCTGATTATTGCCAGCGGTACGACGAGCGGTGGAACGAAGTATGCGCTGGTAGCTAACTACACGGATATCTTCAACGCTGCGGCAGAAACAAACTCGGAGTCGGTATTTGCCATTCAGGCGGCTGCAAACACGGGGAGCTCCGACAACGCGAACCCGGATTTGGTACTGAACTTTCCATACAACACGGGATCGAACGGTCCGGCCGGTTGCTGCGGTTTCTTCGCGCCCAGCTTCGAATTGGGTAACTCGTTCCGTACTGCCAATGGCCTGCCTTTGCTGGATGGTTCGTACAACTCCGGTTCTAATCAGCTGAAAACAGATCAGGGTATTGCATCGAGTGCAAGCTTCACTCCAGATGCCGGACCAGTTGATCCTCGTCTTGACTGGTCAATTGGCCGCCGGGGTATCCCCTACCTCGATTGGCAGAACCACCCCGGTCTCGACTGGATTCGTGATCAAAGCTTTGCTGGCCCTTATTCGCCTAAAAAGTTTGTCTTCTACAAATCGCAGGACAAAACGCTCACCGACGGTAGCTCGTGGACGGATGGTTACTCGGCTATCAATTACCAGATCATTCGTTACGCCGACGTACTGCTGATGGCAGCTGAGGCCGAAATCGAAGTAGGTAGCTTGGCAACCGCTCAGACATACATCAACATGGTCCGGTCGCGCGCAGCTAACGCAACTTACTGGGTAAAAGCATACTCGGGTGGCAACGCAGCCAACTACGTAATCAACACGTATTCGACGGCGTTTGCCAGCAAAGATGCAGCCCGCACGGCTGTGCGCTTCGAGCGGAAGCTGGAACTGTCGGGCGAAGGACACCGTTTCTTCGACCTCGTCCGTTGGGGCGTAGCCGCTACAACGCTGAATAACTTCCTGGCCTACGAAAGTCTGAAGCTACCAATTGCCTATGCAGGTGGTAAATTCACGTCGGGTAAAGATGAGTACATGCCGATTCCGCAACAGCAGATCGACTATCAGGGTACCAGCGTGCTTAAGCAGAACCCCGGTTACTAAGCCGACTTCTAGCGCTGTATAAAATAAATCGCCCCGGTGCATGACTGCGCCGGGGCGATTTATTTTACGAACAATCGACGCGACCGCTCGTTTTACCATCAACTAAATCAAGTAGCGTCATGAGTAAGGGAGCCCCACAGCCAACCGTCCGCGACACAGCCGACGAAACCAAAAAATACGAACTGAACACCAATCTGCCCGACGAGAAGCAAGGAAAGACATCGCGCGGCAAGCATAAGAGCAAGCAAAGCACCGAAGACGAGCACGACGCAACGGGTTCGGTCGAAAAAGAAGACGAGTAAACAGGCACCGGCCGTATAGGTGCAGTAATTTTTGCACAAAATGAAAAGGCTCACTGACGCGTCAGTGAGCCTTTTAAACGTTTATAGCGTTGTCGGTAAAAATACCGGCAGTTGTGCCTTAGTACGATTACTTAGCGCTATCAGCCGACATCATCGTCGAAGCCGAATCCGTAGCCATCGTCGAAGCCGAGTCGCCCATCATGGTCGAAGCAGAATCGCTCGACATCGTCGAGGTTTCGCCCGTGGTGGTAGTTTCGGTCGATTCGGTCTTTTTCGAGCTGCACGAGGTGGCAAGGGCGATCATGGCCATGAAAAAGAAGGCAGATTTCGTGATTGCTTTCATAGTTTTAGCGGAGTATTTTTTTAGGTGAAAGAAAAATCAATGTCGCTGTTAATACCCGCAAGCCTGAAAGGTAACCCACAATTTTTCATCTTTTTTTTGGGTTACGTTTTTAGCGCCCCGGTATTAATCAATGAGCAACGTAATGAAGGAAAGTAGACGCACGAACCTGACTGACGCGGAGTTGCTGATGGGGCTGTCCAACGGATCGGACTCAGCCCTGCAACAGCTTTATCGGCAGTACTTCCCGATGGTGCTTCACTTCGTCACCAGCAATAGCGGCAGCGAAGACGACGCCAAGGATATTTATCAGGAAGCGCTGATTGTCATGTACGAGAAGGTAAGAACCGGGTCGCTTGATTTGCAGTGTCAGTTGAAGACGTACCTCTACTCAGTAGGTCGGCGGCTATGGCTGAAGCAGCTCGCGCAGCGCGGACGCTACGTGGTCAGAGACACCGATCAGCCAGTGCCGATTGACGACGACATGACCGATCATGAAGAGCGCGACCGGCAGTTTGAACTGATGGGCGAATCACTCGACCGACTGGGTGAACCCTGCCGAACGCTGCTCGAAGATTTTTACATACGGCATATGAGTATGCAGGCCATCACCGAAAAGTTTGGCTATACCAATGCCGACAATGCCAAGACGCAGAAGTATAAGTGCCTGATGCGCCTGAAGCGATTGTTTTTTGCCGAGTACAAACAGTAAAGAAGTTGTAAAGTCGTAGAGTTACAGAGTTGAATAGTTGCCATCCGGTGTCAGCCAGAACGCGCCAGCAACTCTACAACTATTCAACTTTATAACTATCCAACTTTAAGACCACAACCATTCCGTTTAACAACGTACGACTATGAACGAAGAGCAGGAACTAGAAAACGCCCTCCGCGCCTACGGCGATCGGGTCAGGCTACGCCGTAAATTGGCGACTGTACATGCTTCGATTGATATGGATGAGATGCGTCAGCAGGCCGAAACCTTCCGTGAGGAGTCGACGCCCTTTCGTTCGCTGTGGCAGACCTACCGTACCACATTGGCAGTGGCGGCTTCGGTGGCTGTTATCACCACGTTTACGTCTATTTTCATCTATCGTTCTTATCAGAACAGCCATCAGCAGCAACAGCAGCAGTATAGTCAGTTGAGCAAAGAAATTCAGGCGGTAAAATCGTCGCAGCGACGAATCCTGAATGATCTCGACGGGCGGGGTCAGGCGCTGAATGCAGCTGTCGCGTCGGCGCAGGTGGCGGGTACCGGGTTCATGCTTACGCCCGACGGCTACCTCGTAACCAGCAACCACACGGTGCGCGATGCCGACTCGGTTTACGTGCAGAGTCAACAGGGGTCGGTATACAAAGCGCGAGTGGTTTACAACGATCAGCCCCACGACCTGGCAATCCTGCAACTGTGCGATGATTCATCATTCCGGCCTTCGACTGCGGTTATTCCCTACGGTATCGATTCGCACCCATCAGATCTGGGCGAACGCGTATTTACGCTCGGCTACCCGCGCGATGAGATCGTGTACGGAGAAGGATATCTAAGTTCATCGACTGGCTACCAGGGCGATTCAACAGCGTATCAGGTAGCGATCGGTGTTAACCCCGGTAACTCGGGCGGGCCGCTGCTCAATGAAAAAGGTAACCTGATCGGCATCATTAGCGGCAAGCAAACAACCGCGGAAGGCGTCAGCTTCGCCGTAAAAACTGACTACCTGCTTCAGACCATCAACAGCATCCCCGGCGATTCGCTTAAAGGCCAGCCGCTACGGTTGAATCGCAAGAATGCACTGACGACGCTGACCCGCAAGCAGCAGATCAAACGAATGATGGCCTGCGTGTATCAGGTCAGTGTATTCAAGCACCGCTAGGCCACACGCTAGCAAACAATTCCGTTGTCCGGTGGTTTTAACAGTACTACCATTGAACTGACAACGAGATGAAAAAAATAATGATGCTGGCGTTTTCGCTGGCGCTCACGGTAGCCGCAACTTCGGCACAGGACACCAAACAGAACGCGAAAGAAACGGCTAAGCAAGCTGGTCGTACGGCCGATGCTGCCATGGACAAAGCGGGCCGGGAAACGAAGAAAGCCGGTCGTGCCGTAGCAGACGAAGCCAAAGAATCGGCAAAAGCCGCTAAACGCGGTGCGAAGAGTGTTGGCAATAAAATGTCTAACGCTGCGTCGAACACGAAGGAAGACGTAAAAGACGGTACAAATAAAGCCCTCAACAAAGCTGATCGTAGCATGAAGAAGGCTGAGCGCAAACTCGACAACTCGCGATAGTAGACAGCGATGCGCAGGTAAATGGAAGCCACCCTCTCCGGACGGTGGCTTCTTTTCGTATCGGGCCTTCCCGTAAAAACCAGTTTGCGGCTGGACTCCCTCACCAATACTCAGTACTTTTGGCTAATGAACTTCCCAATTTCTGTTCTTCTATTTGGCATCACCCGCGACCTGACCGGGCAGTCTTCCCTGTCTTTACCTTTGGCTGAAGGCGCTCAGGTCAGTGATCTGCTACAGGTACTGACTGACCAATTCCCCGATCTGGGGCGGATACGGTCGTTGATGGTAGCGGTCAATGGTGAATACGCGGAGCCAAATCAGGTGTTGTCGGTAACCGATGAGGTAGCACTCATCCCACCAGTTAGTGGCGGTTAGTCGTCAGACAGCCCATCTATCAATGCCATTCCCTTTCCATTATGATTAGTATTACCAGCGACCCCATCGATATTTCGTCGGCTCTCACCCTATTGCAATCCGATCAGGCCGGTGCCGTCGATTTCTTCCTGGGTCTGGTGCGCGACAACACCCAACAGCGCCCCGTTGACCACCTCGAATACGAAGCCTACGACCGCATGGCAATCAGCGAAATGCAGAAGATCGTCGATCAGGCACACGAGCGCTGGACAATTCTGGAGTGCGTCGTTGTTCACCGTAAGGGGCTGCTACGTGTGGGCGAAATTGCCGTCCTGATTGGCGTATCGACTCCCCACCGTGCCGACGCATTCGATGCCTGCCGCTACATCATCGACACCATCAAGCAGACAGTACCTATCTGGAAAAAAGAAGTGTTTACCGACGGGGAATCGTGGGTCAACGCCCACCCCTGACGCTAGCCGGTCATTTGCCTGCGCCGAGCGCGTATGTTCCTGCTAATGGATAGTGGTCGGAGTACCGGACGGTATTGATCGTCTGCAAATTCAGCGCGGGTAGCCGGGGGTCATGAAACTGATTGTCGATGCGGATGTAGCCCGGCAGTCGGTTGTAACTGAACCCAAACCCGTGGCCTGCATCTTCAAAACTACTGGCTAGCGTCCGGCGCATTCGTTCGTAAACGACGCTGTACGGCGTATCGTTGAAATCACCCGCGACGAGCACCGGAAATTCACTTTCCCGAATATGCCGCTCAACGTGCCGCACCTGCCACTGTCGCTCAATAAAACCCATGCGCAGGGCACTCAACACGCCATGCGTTTCGTGTTTCACGCCGGTCATCTCCTGCTGCTTCAGCACTTTACCCACCCGAATTCCCATTGAGTGCAGGTGTACATTGATAACCCGGATCGTGTCGTTGCCGATCTTGATGTTGGCCCAGAGAATCCCGTTGTTCGTACCAAACGCTTCGCGGTCGGAATGAATGATGGGGTACTTGGAAAAAATAGCCATCGCCGGGTTGCCATAGTCCTTATCCAGCTCGCCGGGATTCAGCACGACGGAGTACTTATAACCCGCATCCTGCATTCGCTGATACACGTTGTAGGCCGGTATAGGTTTGGCGTTGGTAAATTCCTGGAAGCATTTGATCGGCGCATCATACCCCACAACGTAATCGACAGCGGCCTTGACTTCCGGAATCAATCTGGTCCGATCCACCTGATTGTTGACAAAAAACGACTGAACGTTGTAACTAAATAACGTTACCGATGAAGCCGAAGCCGGCTCTGCCGAATGCCAGGAGAACGTACGTCGGCCGAACAATACCACCCCCAGCAGCACGACGACCACCGGTAGCCAGGTTCGCCAGGGGCGTGTGAAGGCCCAGACTATACCTACGATCAGGTTCATCAGCCAGACCACCGGAATCGAAATCATAAGCATCCCGGCCAGCCAATGCTCAATACTGAGCGTATACAGCAACCAGTACGCCAGTAATGTATAGAGTGCCAGCACAATAGTGATGGACCAGAATATGGATCGAAAGAAAAACGAGATGAGCTGTCCAGCCTGCGTACGTAATGACATAAAATAAGCACGACAATCAGCGTGCCGTTTCGTATGAACGCCAAAAATAGGGTTTACCAGCTACACGACCGCTTTCCGACGGGCCGCACCGTTTGCAAATCGCGGAAAAGTGCGTTACCTTTGCCACGCAAATACCGTATGGCAATGCAACAAAAAAGGGAGTCGGGACTCCCTTTTTTGTTAGCCTTACTTTATGAACGACAACGAACAAATTTCAGCGCTACTTACCCCCTACCTTAACGACGACCAATTTTATGTCGTTGATATTCAGGTAGCTGGACGCCGGGGTGGTCGGATAAAAGTAACGATTCTGCTCGACAGCGACTCGGGAATCAGTATTGACGAATGCGCTACGATCAGCCGTAAACTGGGGAACGATATGGAAGAGCAGCATCTATTTGATGATGCGCCTTTTACGCTCGAAGTATCGTCACCGGGAGTTGATTTTCCGTTAACATTTGCGCGCCAGTACAAGCGCAACATCGGCCGTCAGTTGCTGATTGTACTGACCGATAACGAGCAGCACCGGGGAACGCTTGTTTCCGCCGACGATACGGGGATCGTGGTCGACATTATTCCCGAAGTCCGGTCGAAGACAAAGCAGAAGAAGGAGCAGGAAGCAGGTATCGTCAGGCTGAGCGGCCCTACGTCGCTGCCTTACGAGCAGATAAAAAAAGCAACGGTAGAAATTGTATTCAACTAGGCAGACACACCCTTCACCGGGCAGCCTGCCACTTATAAACTACACACGACAACCATGACCAGTGGACTATTAATCGAATCGTTTGCCGATTTCGCCCGGTCGAAAAATATTGACCGGCCCACTATGATCGCCATTCTGGAAGAAGTCTTCCGGACGATGATCCGTAAAAAATACGGGACCGACGAAAACTTCGACGTTATCATCAATGCTGAAAGTGGTGACCTTGAAATGTGGCGTACGCGCGAAATCGTGGACGACGATTCTGAGGACATCTGGGACTACGATAAAATCCCCCTCGCTGAAGCCCGCAAAATTCAGGACGACTTCGAAATCGGCGAACAGGTTGCCGAAGAAGTGAAGCTGGACGATTTCGGTCGGCGGGTGGTGCAAACGGCCCGGCAGACGCTTATTCAGCGGATTAAGGACATGGAGAAAGAACTCCTGTACCAGAAATACAAAGATCAGGTCGGCGATCTGGTTGGTGCGGAAGTGTATCAGATGCTCAAGCACGAGATCATCCTGACCGATCCGGAAGGCAACGAACTGAGCCTGCCCCGCACCGAGCAGATTTCTAAAGACCGGTATCGCAAAGGCGACGCTGTGAAGGCTGTTATCAGCCGGGTCGATATGAACAATGGTACGCCCAAGATTATCCTGTCGCGTACGTCGCCGGTATTTCTGGAGCGGCTGTTCGAGATTGAAGTACCTGAGATTTATGACGGCCTGATTTCGATTCGCAAGATCGTTCGGGAGCCGGGCGAGCGGGCCAAAGTCGCTGTCGAATCATACGACGACCGCATTGATCCGGTGGGTGCCTGCGTCGGTATGAAAGGGTCACGTATTCACGGTATCGTTCGGGAGCTTGGCAACGAGAACATCGACGTTATCAATTACACCGAAAACCTCGAACTGCTTATCAGCCGTGCGCTCAGCCCGGCGAAGGTAAGTTCGATGACCATCGACCGCGAAGCCAAACGGGTATCTGTTTTCCTGAAGCCCGATCAGGTATCCCTGGCCATCGGTAAGGGTGGACAGAACATCAAACTGGCGGGTCGGCTGGTGGATATGGAAATCGACGTGTTCCGCGATAACGAAGGCCAGGAAGACGACGAAGACGTCGACCTGATGGAATTCTCCGACGAGATCGACAGCTGGATGATTGAAGAACTACGGAAAGTGGGTCTCGACACAGCGAAGAGCGTACTGGCGCTAAGCCCGGAAGAGCTTATTCGCCGGACCGATCTGGAAGAAGATACCGTCGTTGAGATTCTGAATATCCTGAAACAGGAGTTTGAATAAGACAAAAACCGGACTGGTATGCCGACCCACATACTTTAATTGGCTTTGCATACCATTCCGGTTCATTCTTGACAAAACGGGATTTATATTGTGTGATCTCGTGTTCATACCATAACAGTAACCATTAAATTTGCCGACTATAGTCCGATAATATGGCAGAAGATAAGTCAATGCGCCTGAGCCAAGTGGCAAAAATTCTCAACAAAGGGCTTTCCTCTGTTGCGAATAGTCTGTCTGCCAAAGGGTTTAAGGTGGAAATTAATCCTAACACCAAAATCAACATGGAGCAGTTGGAGGTGTTAGCGAAAGAGTATAAGTCAACGGAACTCCTGAACGGAACTCGTAGAACCGAAGCCCCTGCTGCGGTTGCTGAGGCACCGCGTCGTCAGGAGGAAGATGTCGTTATGTACCGTCGTGATGACGCGCGCCGTTCCGATTCTGAAGCAAAGCCAGCAACGCCAGCAGTTGCAGCGGCTCCACAGCCACAAAAGCCAGCTACCGAGTCAGCCCCTACGGGTCTGCCCGGCCTGACGGTTATCGGCAAGATTGACCTGAATGCCCGGCCTGGCGACAACCGGCCTTCTGCCCAGCCTGCTCCGGCAGCAAAAGCACCGGTAGAGGAGGTCCAAAAAACTCCAGAACCAGTTCAACCAGTTGTTGAGGCACCCAAGCCGGCCCAGCCGACGCCCGCTCCGGTGGCTCCTGTAGCTGAAGCACCCAAGCCAGCGCCTGCGCCGGCTCCCGCTGAGGCCGCTCCGGTAGCCAAAACGGAGCCCAAGCCAGTGGTAGCAGAGCCAGCTCCAGTAGTGGCTGAGCAACCCAAGCCAAAGCCAGTAGAAACACCGGCGGCACAGGTAACCACGCCAGCTCCACAGGCCGCAACGCCTGCACCCCAGCCGATCAAAGCTGACCCAACGCCTACTCTAGCACAAGCACCGACGCCTGCTCCGGCCGTTGCTAAGGAGTCTGCGCCAGCCCCGAAAGCCGACGTAACGCCTGCACCAGCGGCAAATACGGCTCCGGAAAGCGAAACCACTCAGCCAACCGAAACGATTCGGGCAGCGGGTAGTCACCAGCTGGGCGGTCTGAAAATTCTTGGTAAGATCGAGTTACCAGTCAACAACCCGCGTCAGGGCGGGGGTGGTGGCAGCAACGCCGATAAGAAAAAGCGGAAACGTATCCGTGGCCGCGATGGTGTTGTTGGCGGTTCGGCCGCACCCGGCACCGGCGCTGGTCAGCCGCAGGGTCAGGGTAACGCTAACGTACGCAACGACCGTGCTCCACGTGATGGGCAGGGCAACGATCGCCCACCACGCGATGGCAACCGGGCTCCGGGTCAGGCAACTCCCGCCAACGGGCAGAACGGCCAGACCTCGGGCAACAATGCTAATGCAAACCGGGGCGGTCAGAACCAAAACAATACTAATAACAACAACGCAAACCGGGGTGGAAACCGGAGCGGTGGTGGAAGCGGTAACAACCGCAACAATAACAACAACCGCCGGGAAGCGCCTTCGCAAGCCGACGTCCGTAAGTCGATTCAGCAGACCAACGCCCGTATGCAGGGCAATCAGCCCAACCGGGGTGCCGACCGTCGTCGAGATCGTCGGAATCAGCGGGAGGAAGATCGTCGTCTGTTGAACGAACAGGAGGAGCTGGAAGCAAAAATCCTGAAGGTAACCGAGTTCGTATCGGCCAACGACCTTGCTTCGCTGATGGATGTCTCGATCAACGAAGTTATTTCGGTCTGTCTGAACCTCGGCATGTTTGTGTCGATCAACCAACGGCTCGACGCTGAAGCAATCACCGTTATTGCCGACGAGTTTGGGTTCGACGTACAATTTGTATCGGCAGAAGACGAAACCGAAGCGGGTGTCGACGTTGAAGCCGACGCACCGGAAGACCTCTCGCACCGTGCCCCGATCGTTACGATCATGGGTCACGTCGACCACGGTAAAACCTCGCTGCTCGACTATATCCGCCGGGCGAAGGTAGCCGCTGGTGAAGCGGGCGGTATTACGCAGCACATCGGTGCCTACAGCGTGAAAACCGATGATGACCGTTCGATTACGTTCCTTGACACACCGGGTCACGAAGCCTTTACGGCCATGCGTGCCCGTGGTGCGAAAGTAACCGACGTGGTTATCATCGTGATTGCGGCTGACGACAGCGTCATGCCACAAACCCGCGAGGCTATTAACCACGCGCAGGTAGCCGGTGTACCCATCGTGTTTGCCTTCTCGAAGGTCGACAAGCCGGGTGCCGATACAGAGAAGATTCGTAACGAGCTGGCATCTATGAACCTGCTCGTTGAAGAGTGGGGTGGTAAATACCAGGCACAGGAGATTTCATCGAAGTCGGGTATGGGCGTCGACGATCTGCTGGAGAAAGTACTGCTCGAAGCCGAACTGCTCGAATTGCAGGCTAACCCCGATCGCCGGGCATTGGGTACCGTTATCGAAGCCTCGCTCGACAAAGGCCGGGGTTACGTATCAACAGTACTGGTTGAAAACGGTACGCTGCGCCAGGGTGACGTCATGCTCGTTGGGGCCCACTACGGCCGCATCCGGGCTATGACAAACGACCGGGGCGAGCGTATCAAAGAAGCCGGACCAGCCCAGCCGGTTCAGATTCTGGGTCTGCCGGGTGCACCGCAGGCTGGCGATAAGTTTAACGTGATGGAGACGGAGCGCGAAGCCCGCGAAATCGCGAACAAACGTGAGCAACTGCTGCGCGAACAGACGCTACGTACCCGTAAGCACATCACGCTCGAAGAGATCGGTCGCCGGAAAGCGATTGGTACCTTCAAAGAGTTGAACGTGATTGTGAAGGGTGACGTAGACGGTTCGGTCGAAGCTCTTTCTGACTCGCTGCTGCAACTGTCGACTGAAGAGGTACAGGTCAACATCATCCACAAAGCTGTTGGTCAGATTTCGGAGTCAGACGTGCTGCTGGCATCGGCATCGGACGCGGTAATCGTTGGTTTCCAGGTTCGCCCTTCGGCAAGTGCCCGGAAGCTGGCGGAGCAGGAACAGATCGAAATTCGGATGTACTCAATCATCTACGACGCGATCAACGAAGTGAAGGACGCCATGGAAGGTCTGTTGGCGCCGACCGTTGAAGAAGTAATCGTGGGTAACGTTGAAGTACGCGACGTATTCAAGATCAGCAAAGTTGGTACGGTAGCCGGTTGCTACGTAACCGATGGCTTGATCAAGCGTAATAACAAGATCCGGATCATCCGCGACTTCATCGTGGTACACACCGGTGAAATCAGCGCGCTGAAACGCTTCAAAGACGACGTCAGCGAAGTACGGTCGGGCTACGAGTGTGGTCTGAGCATTCGTAACTTCAACGACATCGAGGTTGGCGACGTGATCGAAAGCTTCGAGCTGAAAGAAGTGAAGCGCACGCTGTAATCTGAACGGTGATGTCCTGAACTGTGATTTTTCTGATTCTCGGATTTCACTGATTTTAAAAAGGCCGTTGAGTAATCAACGGCCTTTTTATTTGATCTTGGCTAACGCATTGACGAATCAGCGAAATCAATAAATCAGAAAAATCACAGTTCAGAAAAGTAAGCCTAGTGAACATTCTCAGCATTAGTGATATTCATGGCCGACATATGTGGCGCGACGCACCATTGAACGAGGTCGACCATGTTGTCTTTACGGGCGATTACGTCGATAGCTATGTATACGACGACGATGAGATTGTTTCCAATCTGGAAGCCATTATCCGCTACAAGAAGAAGCATTCCGACCGCGTAACGCTGCTGATCGGCAACCACGACGCTCAGTATATTCATTACCCACTCTACCCCTGCTCAGGCTTCAGCTATTCTGTTCAACCCAGACTTACCCGGTTGTTCGACGAGAATAGATCGCTATTTCAGATAGCTTACCAACAGGGGCCGGTACTGTTTACGCACGCTGGCGTGTCGGCAAGGTGGCTGGCCCGGCTGCTGAGCAAGACCGGACAGGCCGACCTGCTGTTTACCCCCGCCGACGATCTGGCTGGCTTTCTCAACGACGTGTATCGGAACAAGGGCACGCGCAATTACCTCTTCAGCGTAGGCCCGGCCCGGGGTGGGCACGCTCCGTTCGGTGGCCCCGTCTGGGCCGACCGCTCCGAAACGTCAGTCGATTTGCTGGCGGGTTTTCATCAGGTTGTGGGCCATACACCCGTTCTGAATTTCGAAACCGTTGGTGATGTAAATGCATCGATTACGTATACGGATGTGCTGGGAACGAAAACAGATTTTTTCCGGCTGACAATTCCGGTGTAATTTACCAGTCGGAAAACCAAACGTTTGCCCCGGTTCGTTAAGAAGGCATACGTCTGCTGCAACCAATCTGAATGAATTTCCTGTATCCTTCCTTCCTGATCGGTTTATCGGCCGTGGCACTGCCCATTGCCATTCATCTGTTCAATTTTCGCCGAACGCGCCGGATCTATTTTTCCAATATCGATCTGCTACGGACAGTACAGACTGAAACCAAGTCGTTTCGGCGGCTCAAACACTGGCTGATACTGGCCTGTCGCTGTCTGTTTCTGGCGTGTTTGGTACTAGCTTTCGCACAGCCGTTTATTCCAAGCAAAAACCGGCTGGGGCTGTCGCAGCAGGGCGTAACGAGCCTGTACGTCGATAATTCGTATAGTATGCAGAACGAGCGCAGCGAAAAGCGGTACCTCGACATTGCCATCGGCAAACTCGACGAACTGCTCACCGTTTTCCGGAATGCGACTTCGCTGCAATTGATTACCAACGATTTTTCGGCGGCCGAACAGCAGGCAGCAACGGCGGAATCGGTACGCGACCGGGTTACGTCGATTCGGTTTGCCCACACGCCCCGGTCGCTCGAAGCGGTCTACCGGCGTCAGCGCAATCTGCTGAGCAGTATCAACGCTACTGCCCGTAATCAGCTGTTCTGGTTCTCCGATTTCCAGAAAAGCACCACGGGCGACCTGACTAAACTGACGATTGACACGACGGATCGGCTGTTCATTGTCCCACTCGACGCGCAGGCAACAAAAAATATATTTGTCGATTCCGTCTGGCTGTCGACGCCGTTCATTCGCGAGTTGCAGAACAACAGCCTGAACGTAACGATGAAAAATGGCGGCCGTGAAGCCGTGAAAAACCTGCCCGTCCGGCTCTATCTGGACGATACGCAGACGTCGACCGCGTCGGCGACGATTCCCCCCGGCGGGTCGGCAACGGTATCGCTGAACTTCAACGTCACCACGAAAGGGTATCACCGGGGGCGCATCGTATTCGACGACTACCCTATCACGTTCGATAATCAGTATTTTTTCGTGATCGAAGCATCGCCCCCCGTGCGAGTATTGCACCTGTCGGGTGCGACGACCGGACGGGATTATGTGAATGCCGTTTACGCCAACGACAGTCTGTTTGTCCGGCGCAATTACAACGCGCAAAATTTTGACGTTGGGCAGTTAAAGGAAACGGATCTGGTTGTGCTTGAGGGCGTTGAACAGGTATCGGGAACGTTGCGCACCGAACTTGAACGCTTCGTGCAGCAAGGCGGTAGCCTTACCATTATTCCACCGGATCAGCCCGACGCGGCTGTCTACGGCCCATTTTTAAGCACGCTTGGCGTCGGTGGGGTGCAGGCAACTGGCACTCCACTGGGTACACCCGCGACCACCGTCCCCATGGCTGAGCCCGACCGCCGGGTTCCTTTTTTTCAGGATGTCTTTCAGCAGAGTTATCAGTCGGAGCCACTCAATATGCCTTCGGCGGCTCCTGTGTGGCGGTGGAGCGCAGGTGCCCGATTACTCGCGCTACGCGATGGTAGCCCCATGCTGACGCAGTCGCGGGCGGGTGCCGGAACGGTTTACGTACTGGCTTCCCCCCTGTCGTCGGCGTATGGCAACCTTGCCGAGCACGCGTTATTCGTGCCGGTTATGTACAAAATGGCGGCCCTCAGCGTGCGGGCGCAACGTACGGCGTATTCGTTTGACGAAGGGCTAATCACGGTGCCCGTCAAAAATTCGTCGGAGCGCGCTGTGTACAAGTTGAAGCACGACAAACTCGACATTATCCCGACGCAGCGACTCACAGGCAACCAGTTACAGCTGGAACTGCCCAAGAGCAACGAGCTGGCGGAAGGTCAAACTATCGAGGGTGGCTACTATCAGCTACAGGACAGCAAAGGGCGGACGGAGCGCCTGCTGGCTTTCAACCCGGGTCGGCAGGAGTCGCAGATGAACTTTTATTCAGCCGCCGAACTGCGGCAGGCATTCGCCAAACAGCCTAATGTCGAGGTATTCGACAGTATTCAGGATGGCGACTTTGTTCAGGTGCTGGAGCGCGAAAACCTGGGGCAGAGTCTGTGGAAGTACTTCCTGATCGGCGCGCTTGGCTTCCTGCTGCTCGAAATCGGGCTGGTACGCTTCATGCGGGGGTGACAAAAACGAGAAAATCGGTAAGAAGGATAGGCTTTCTTCTTACCGATTTTCTCGTTCTGCTCTTTAAATCAATTTGATGCTGATTGCTTTCGTTGTTTCACCAACCGTAACCTGGCAATCGGTGAACTTGGGAGCAGACATCTTCGGTTTAAAATTAGTGCTGAACCCGTACGGCTCTTTCGGTATGCCCAGCATGTTTTTGTCCATTTTCCCGTTGCCATTTACATCGTGGTAGATCGCAACTGCATAGTCGCCCGGCTCGACGGGAAACGTAATCGTGGTGCTTTCACCGCTGATACCCACTTTTTTACCTTCGAATGGCTTCCCCTGCGGAAAAGACGCTCCGGGTTTGAAAATGGCAACGAAGAGGTTTCCCTGTTGCTCCTGAACGTTCTGAACAGTGATTTTCAAACTGGATTTGGGCGCGGCAACAGGCGGCAGCGTAGTAGCGAATAGCCACGAAAACGAAAGCAGTAAATGGATCATGGGCACCGGGTTTTTATAGAAAACGGATTTATCTTGCGTTTATGATAGTACAGCTTCCTCCACCACCCACCAAACGATGGCTTGTCAGACCAGTTCCCGACTCATCCGATGAGCGTGCAGCCATCGAATCGTTGACGGCGTCGTTGGGGGTAAGCCCATTTCTGGCGGGCTTACTGGTGCAGCGTGGTATTAAAACGTTTGAGGAAGCCCGTCTGTTTTTCCGGCCGGAGTTCACGCACCTGCACGACCCATTTGCCATGCGCGACATGGACCGGGCCGTTGAGCGGTTGAAAAAGGCACTCTATGCTCCACAGCCGGAAAAGATCCTGATATACGGCGATTATGATGTCGACGGAACGACGTCGGTAGCCCTGGTGTACAGTTTTCTGCGCACCCACCACGATCAGCTCGATTTTTATATTCCGGACCGTTACAAGGAAGGCTACGGCATTTCGCGGCAGGGTATCGAATGGGCAGCCGAGAACGGCTTCACGCTCATTATCGCCCTCGACTGTGGTATCAAGTCCGTTGATCGGGTTGCCGAAGCCAAAGCACTGGGCGTCGACTTCATTATTTGCGATCACCACCGCCCGGGCGATGAACTGCCCGACGCAGCCGCCGTGCTCGACCCCAAACGTAACGACTGCCTGTACCCGTACAAGGAGTTAAGCGGCTGTGGCGTCGGTTTTAAGCTGTTGCAGGCGTTCTGTCTGGATCAGGGTATCGACCTGAAAACGCTGTACCCCAGCCTCGATCTGGTAGCGGTCAGCATCGCGTCGGACATTGTACCGCTGACGGGTGAAAACCGGGTAATGGCGCATTATGGCCTTAAAGTTATCAACAGTCAGCCACGCATCGGCCTGAAAGCGCTGATCAAAGTAGCAGGCTTCCGAAACGGCAACACGCTCGACCTGACCAACCTTGTTTTCGGGCTGGGGCCACGTATCAATGCCGCCGGGCGTATCAAACACGCGAAAGCCGCTGTTCAGCTGTTACTAGCCGAATCAGACGAGGAAGCCGACGACTTTGCGTTTGCCATCAATAAGCACAATAGCGACCGGCGGGTGTATGACAGCAAAATGACCGACGAAGCGCTGGCCATGATCCGGCAGGATGAAGCGCTGTTACAAGCCAAATCGACAGTGTTGTTCGACGCTACCTGGCACAAAGGTGTAATCGGTATCGTAGCGTCGCGCTGTATCGAACACTTCCACCGCCCCACGATTATCCTGACCCAGTCGAACGACAAAGCCGCCGGGTCGGCGCGGTCGGTGCCTGGTTTCGATGTGTACGAAGCCATCGAAGAGTGCGCCGATCTGCTCGAACAGTTTGGCGGCCACACGTTCGCGGCTGGTATGACGCTGCCCGTTGATAACATCGATGCGTTTCGCAGGAAGTTCGAGTCCGTTGTGGCAGCGCGTATTCAGGCCGAGCATCTGACGCCACTCATCGACATCGACCTGCCCCTCGATTTCAGCGAAATCACCGACAAACTGTACCGCATCGTCAAGCAGATGGGACCGTTCGGGCCGCACAATGCGCAGCCGGTATTCGTAACCGAAGACGTGTACCTGGCCGCCGAACCGGTGATCATGAAAGACAAGCACCTGAAACTGCAACTCCAGCAAAACCGGACCGGGCATCAGCTTACGGCGGTTGGGTTCGGTATGGCCCAGTACGCTCAGCAGTTGCAGCCCCGCAAACCGTTTTCTATCTGCTATCAGGTCGAGCAGAATGTGTTCAACGGCACGGTATCGCTCCAGCTGATGCTGAAAGATATCCGGTGCGCCTAGAGTACTAGGTCCGTTGCTACGGTGTGGAAGAACCCCTGATCGTAAGCGTCGCAGTACGTTTCGTAGTCGGCACCGACCTGCTGAGCATAAGCGTAGGCGTATTCAATCAGCGGCTGCTCCCAGCGGCTACGGTCCTGCCCGAAACTGATTAGCGCATCGGCAATGGCTGACCCCTGCCGACCACTGGCCCGCAGGTGCCCCCATCCGCACAGCCGCCCCATTGTGGCAACCAGGCTGAGCAGTTTACGCGGCTTACCAATCAGTTCGTTCAGTGAAATTCGGTCTTCGACAGGCTGCAATTCGCGCAATACGTACGACGCCCCACCGGGGAAACTAATTGGATGCAGCAACGCCGGCGACGCTGCCTGTACGCGTTTCTGCACTTCGACAATGCGCTGGGCCTCGCTTATCCAGATCGGCTGAGCGTCGGTCAGGCGGTTCTGTAGCGACGAGGGTACAGCCTGCTTCAGATCGAGCAGGTATTCCTTCCCCCGTTTGCCGTATCCCCTGACAATGAGGATATACCGGTCGATACCCAGACTACCCGTTCCGGCCAGGCGGTGGGCTATGTCCAGCACGTCGAAGAAAGCCGGGTCGGGCTGCGTTTGCGCCCACACGCGCACGGCCGTCTCGATCCGCTGCCGGGTTTCAGCATCGACCGGGCTGGTGCGCGGTGACCGACGGCGGAACCGAACTGTATGCTTTTTGTAACGCAGGCGGCTTTTCAGGAACGCCCGCCGTTTCCGACACTCGACCGTTCGTAAAAACTGCCCGACGATTCCCCTGGCCGACTCCTGCTCCAGCGACCGAATATATCCCCTCGACAGCGTCAGCGCATAGGCTTCGGTCAGCGTTTTCACCAGTTGCATCACCTCCGCTTCGTTTAGCTGCAACGCGCTGGCCGACACAAACAAACTACACGTCACGCGAGCCAAATCCGCCAGATTTGGGGCCAGTATACTCTCGTCAAAGTCGTTCAAATCGAAATACGCGACGCGGTTATCAGCTTTGAATGAACCGAAATTTTCGATGTGCAGGTCGCCCACGTTCCACGTCAGCGGGGCCTGCCAGACAAACGAATCGGTGGGAATGTCGTTGTTAAACAGGTGGCAGGTTCCGCGAAAAAAGCGAAACTTACTTTCTCGCATGGCGGCATATTTGTACGCCAAAAACCGGGGGTTTCGATCTTCGTTGTACGAACGGATACGGTCGGGAACTGATAGTGGGCTCATAATATTTGTTAATAAACAGCGGTCGGAGACTGCCATCGGCTAAAATAGCTGGCAAACCCTGTTGATAAGTCACAACTTTGTCTGTAGCAAGTTGGCTATCGACAGAACCAATCATGTCGACAGCGTAGCACTAATCAAATGATTCTCAGAACTGAACATCTCATAAAAAAATACGGCTCCCGACTCGTCAATAACGATGTGTCTTATCAGGTCGCGCAGGGCGAGATCGTTGGTCTGCTGGGGCCAAACGGGGCGGGTAAGACAACGTCGTTCTACATGGCCGTAGGGCTGGTAAAACCCAACAGCGGCCACGTATTCATCGACAATATCGACGTTACCGATTTGCCCATGTACAAACGGGCGCGGCTGGGGTTGGGCTATCTGGCGCAGGAGGCTTCCGTCTTTCGCGATTTAACCGTCGAAGAAAACGTACTGGCCGTATTGCAGATGACCGACCTGCCCAAGCGCGAACAGAAAGACAAAGTCGAGGAACTGCTCAACGAGTTCAGCCTGACGCACGTCCGCAAAAACAAAGGCAAAGTACTGTCGGGGGGCGAGCGTCGCCGGACCGAGATTGCCCGCGCTTTGGCCGTCGACCCCAAATTCATTCTGCTCGACGAACCGTTTGCCGGTGTCGACCCAATTGCGGTGGAAGACATTCAGGGTATCGTCGCCAAACTCAAGCACCGCAACATCGGCATCCTGATTACCGACCACAACGTAAACGAAACGCTGTCGATCACCGACCGGGCGTATCTGCTGTTTGAAGGTAAAATTCTGAAGCAGGGCACCGCCGAAGAATTGGCCAGCGACGAGCAGGTCCGGCGGCTGTATCTGGGCCAGAACTTCGAGTTGAAACGCAAGATTTAAACGCAACGGTCCCGGCTACCTAGCCGGGACCGTTGTGCTGACAAGCTGTTACCAGCGACCGTACCAGCCGGGCCGGGCGGGTGGCGGCAGAACCGGTCGGCCGTAGCCGTAATGAGGGCGGTGGTAAGGCCGGCGGTAACCGTAGTTGACTGAGCAGGACGCCATCGTTACTACTACCAGAGCGAACAGCAGAAAATGGCTTATGAAATGCTTGATTGTGTTCATCGTCGTAGGTTGTTTTAACCCGTTTACGATGCTTTGAACCGATTTATCCGCCCGCGTTTAACCCAATTTGTTTATTTAACGGCAGTTTAACGGGTATAAACCGGGTCTTAAACTCAGCCCAGCACTTCCCGCAAAACGGGTAGCGACTTCACCTCGCCCAGCGAATCGATGTGCACATGATAGTAGGCCACCAGTGCGTCGAGCAGTTCGTTGCGGGCCGCGCGGCTCAGGTCGATGGGTGTACCGATGGGCATTCGCAGCAGGATGTTAAGGGCTTTTTCCATCGCATCGTCGGGTAGGAAAGCGACCGAGTGCTCGCGCAGCTGATTTTCAAATTCCCGCGCTGATTCGGGGCCAAAGCCCAGATAAAATGACAGCTTGAGCAGAAACGCCAGGTGAAAGTTCTCGTAGTTCGTTTGGGCCTGCTCCAGAAATAGCACCGAGTCGATCAGAAATTTAAACAGCACCGGGCTACCCGCTTCTTCTTTCAGCACCTTGTTCAGCATCTCCGTCACAAACAGCGCGATCGTCGACTTCGTGACTTCAAACGGCAGGCTCTGAAACGGGTAGCTGGTCTTTACCTCCGACAGCCGGTGCAGATCGCGGTCGTTCTTATAGTACACGACCATGTCGAGCAACGTCAGCGGCTGAAACAGAGCGATGCGGTTGTTTTTGCTTTTGGCCGAGCGCACGCCATTGACGATGTAACTCTGCAACCCAAATTCTTCGGTATAAACGCGGGAGATAATCGACGTTTCGCGGTAACGGATATAACTGAGGGCGATTCCCCGGGTCTTTTGCAGCATTGATTTTCTTTCGACAGGATTACGGGATTAACAGGATTTGGTGGCATAGCTCGCGGATGACGTTTTTATAAATGAAATCCGCGATCATCCGCCACAATCTGTGACACCCGCGTGCAGTCAAATCCTGTCAATCCGAGCGTCGGCCCGGCTGTAATCCTGTCAATACTCTAAGATACGTGTTTTTCGACGAAATCGCGGCTGAATTCGCGGATCTGATCGCGGATACGGCGGTAGTTAGCCATTACCTCGTCGGGCGATCCGCTGCCCTTCGATGGGTCTTCAAAGTTGTGGTGCAGCCGGTGCGTCCGGCCAATCCAGACCGGGCATCGCTCGCTTGCACTGTCGCACACGGTGATGACGTGGTCGATGGGCAGGTGCGCGTAACCGTCGACCAGATCCGACGTGTGGTGGCTGATGTCGACGCCGTCTTCTGCCATCACCTGTACCGCTTTCGGGTTCAGCCCGTGCGTCTCGACGCCCGCACTCAGCACCTCGGCGCGGTCGCCCGCAAACTGTTGCAGATAGCCGTGCGCCATTTGACTCCGGGTCGAATTGCCCGTACACAAAACCAGTATTCGTTGCTTTTCCTGCATGGCGCAAAAATCGCCGTTTACACCCGTAGTGCAACGCACCGGAGTAATAAAACGGCTTTTACTTCTTTTGTCAACAACTGGAAATTTAGTCATGAAGCTATACAAACTACCCACCGGGGCTATTCTCGAATCAGACAATCAGTATTTCGCCATTGACGCCGACTGGGATTCGCTCGTCAACCGCGACGATCTACACGCACACCTGACGCAACTCGCAACGACGGCATCGCCCACAACCGAACCAACGCAGCCGTTGGCCCCTATTGGTCGGCAGGAAGTCTGGGCAGCGGGCGTAACGTACCTGCGTAGCCGCGACGCCCGGATGGAGGAATCGAAAAAGGCCGGAGCCGATAACTTTTACGACCGGGTTTACGACGCCGAACGGCCCGAACTGTTCTTTAAATCGACCGCCGAACGGGTCGTTGGTCCCGGTGGCACCGTTCGTATCCGGCGCGACTCGACCTGGAACGTACCCGAACCCGAACTGACACTGTTTATTACCTCGTCGGGCAAAATCGTGGGCTATACCTGCGGCAACGACATGAGTTCGCGGAGCATTGAAGGCGAAAATCCGCTATATCTGCCGCAGGCAAAAACCTACGACGGCAGCGCGGCTCTCGGCCCCTGCCTGTACGTGCCGGAGCAGCCCATTTCGCCCGACACGATGATGCACCTGCAAATCGACCGGGCTGGGGAAACGGTGTTCTTAGGCGACCTCACAATCAGTCAGATGAAGCGGCAGCATACCGAACTCGTATCGTTTCTGTACCGCGAATGCTCGTTCCCGAACGGCTGTTTCCTGATGACCGGCACGGGGCTGGTACCGCCGGATTCGTTTACGCTGCAATCCGGCGACGTGATCAACATCAGCATCGACGGTATCGGTACCCTGACGAATCCGGTGGGGTAATAACAGCGGGGAATGTGCATTTTTGCGTTTCAACAGCACCGCTTTCTATGCAAACTATTCGCCACGTCACTACTTTTCTCGAAACCCTTGCTCCCCTCGCCTATCAGGAATCGTACGACAATGCCGGGCTACTCGTGGGCGACCCCGATACGGCCGTAACGGGCATCCTCGTTACGCTCGACTGCGTTGAAAGCGTTGTTGATGAGGCCGTTGCGAAAGGGTGCAATCTGATTGTGGCGCACCACCCGATTGTGTTTAAAGGCTTGAAAAAGCTGAACGGCAGCAATTACGTAGAGCGCACGATCATCAGGGCGATAAAAAATGACGTAGCCATCTACGCGACCCACACCAACCTCGACAGCGTGACGGGGGGCGTCAATTTTATGATTGCCGAAAAGCTGGGGCTGCAAAACGTGCGGATTCTGGCCCCCAAAACCCAGACGCTGATGAAGCTGGCGACCTTCGTACCCCTGGCCGACACGCAGCGAGTGCTCGACGCGCTGCACGAGGCCGGGGCGGGTAATATCGGCAACTACAGCCGCGCCAGCTTCCGGGTCGAAGGGACGGGCGCGTATCAGGCGGGCGAAGCGGCCAACCCGGTGCTGGGTGAGATTGGCGAATACCACCGCGAACCTGAACACCGCATCGAGGTTATTTTCCCTAGACACCAACAGCGGTCGGTACTAGATGCGCTACGCAGAGAACACCCGTACGAGGAGATCGCGTATGATTTGTACGCGCTGGAAAACGCCGATCAGACCGTCGGTTCGGGCGTAGTAGGCGAGTTGCCAGAATCAATGTCGGAACAGACTTGGCTGGCTTATTTGAAAGAAAAGATGAACCTGCCACTGATTCGGCATACGTCCTTACTGGGGCGCCCGGTGCAGCGAGTGGCAGTGTGCGGGGGCGCGGGCGGCTTTCTGCTCAACGACGCCGTTCGGGCGGGGGCCGAGGTGTTTGTTACGGCCGATTACAAATACCACGAATTTTTCGACGCCGACGGCCGGACAATCATCTGCGACATCGGCCACTATGAGAGCGAAGTCTTCACGAAAGACTTACTGGTCCGGCATTTAGCAAAAAAATTCGTTACTTTTGCGGTAATTTTTTCCGAAACGGATACCAATCCCGTACGGTACTACGTCTGACCCCGGTCAGGCAGTATATACTTTAACACACGCTCCGAATGGAACTTACGATTGCGCAAAAACTGGACGCTCTGCTGCATCTGCAATCCCTTGACTCCCAACTCGATGAACTCATAAAAATCCGCGGTGGCCTGCCCGAGGAGGTACGTGACCTCGAAGATGACATCGCTGGTTTTGAAACCCGGATCGGTAAATTTCAAAGCGAAATCAAAACGCTGGAGGAAGAAATCGAACGCAACCGGGCCGCCAAGAAAGACGCCGAGAAACTGATTGCCAAGTACAAAGAGCAGCAGATGAACGTGCGTAACAACCGCGAGTTCGACGCGATCTCGAAGGAAGTCGAACTGCAATCGCTGGAGATTGAGCTGGCGGAAAAACGTACCAACGAAGCGCAGTTCCGCGCCCGTGGCAAAGAAGAAGAAATCAAGAACACGCAGAACCTGCTCAACGAGCGTAAGGAAGATTTGAAAGCCAAGAAACAGGAGCTGGATCAGATCACCTCGGAAAGCCAGGACGAAGAGAAAGAAATTATCCGGCAGAGTGAAGAGCAGGCTACGACCATCGAGCCGCGTCTGCTGAACTCGTACCGCAAAATCCGTGGTAACGCCCTCAACGGTCTGGCCGTCGTGATGGTAAAGCGCGGTGCCTGCGGAGGCTGCTTTAACGTCGTTCCGCCCCAGCGGCAGGCCGACATCAAAGACAAGAAGAAGATCATCGTCTGCGAACACTGCGGCCGGATCTTTGCCGACGTAGAAGGCGTCCCCGAACCCGCTACGACGGGTCGTGGCCGGTAATTTTATCGCAACAAGTATTAATTAGTGCTAGTGGAAGGTCGCCCTGTGGCGACCTTCTCTTTTTCCAACTCATGCGGCTGGTCTTTTTGTTACTGTTGATAGTCCCCTTCGCTCAGGCGCAGGACTTTGCCTGGACACCCGGCCTGCAACGTGCGTTCGGGCAGATGCAGCAGCTACAGGTGCAGCCCGCCCGGCAAACCATTGCCCGCGAACCAGCTACGCAGTCGCCCGGCATCCGGCTGTTTCTGGACGACTACGCCGATATGCTGACGCTGACGACCTCGGACAACGACGCGCTGTTTGCCGATCTCAGCAAGCGCGAAGACGAGCGGCTCGACGCGCTGAAAAAACTGCCCGATTCGTCGCCCTGGCAGCGGGTAATGCAGGCCGAAATACGGCTGCACTGGGCGTTCTGCAAGCTCAAATTCGGTAAGGAAGTCAGTGCCAGCTGGGACGTTATCAAAGCGTACCGACTTCTCAGCGACAACCAGAAACAATACCCCGATTTTCTGCCGACCTACAAATCACTCGGTACGCTGTACGTGATGATCGGATCGGTGCCGGAGTCGTACGCGTGGGTGGCGCGACTGCTGGGCCTGACCGGTGGCGTTACACAAGGCCAACAGATGCTGATCCGCGCCCGGCAGGATCCCGTATTTGGCCTGGAAGCGCAACTCATCGACCTGATGGTGCGCGCCTACGTCCTGACCATCTCCCCAGCCGACGAGCAAGCCCTGCGTCAGCTTGTTGCCCGGCACCCCGACAATCTGCTGCTGCATTTTTTTGGGGCCACCATTGAGCAGAAAAGCGGTCACAGCGAACAGGCACTGGCCTACCTGACCAGCCGCCCTACTGGACTCGCGTACCTGCCCCTACCAATCGTCGATAATATCTTGGGCGACATCTACCTGCAAAAGGGCCAATACGCCACCGCCGACGTCCATTTCGCCCGCTTCCTGACCAGCTATCAGGGGCAGAACTTCCGCAAAGATTCGCAGTACAAACGCTTTCTCTGCCATTGGCTGGCGGGCTACCCCGACAGTCAGAGCCGCCCCTTTCTGGAACGGGTACTCAGCAGCGGACGTACCACGGTGGAATCGGACAAGGCGGCCCAGCGGTTTGCGGAAACATACCTGAAACACGGTGCTACGCCCAATCAGCCGGTGCTGATGCGCGCTCGACTCGCCAGCGACGGCGGCTTTCTGGACAGTGCCCTCGCCTACCTCCGCCCCTACACGGAAGCCCGATTTGTAGGCTTACCCGAAAAAGCCGAGTTTAACTACCGCATGGGCCGTATTCTGCAACGACGCACCCAACCCGACGCAGCCATCCCCTACTTCATCCGGGCAATGGCCCTGAGCGACGCCTACGACGAAGCTCCGTTGTCGTTCGGCGCGTCGTCGGCCCTGCAACTGGGCTACATCTACAAACAAAAAAACGACCGTACCAAAGCCCGGTCGTTTTTCCAAAAAGCCCTCGCCCAAAAGCACCACGAATACAAAAACAGCATCGATAACAAAGCGCGGGCGGGGCTGAGTGGTTTGTAATTTATCTACGGAAATAAGTAATCCACAACAGCGTATCAATCATAAGAGTTTTGTCCGCCATTGGTTGATTGATTCACGTGTTTCCTCAATGGTGCTGATCTCATCGTCCGTTGAAACTGGTCCATTGAGAAGTAATTCGGTCAGACGTGACCGTTTAGCGACGGTTTCCGCTTCATCAGCTAGTTCTTTCCTAAGCCGAGCCTTCTGAACAGGCGTCAATGTCCTGACGAGCGTCAGTAATTGCCTAAAGGATACTTGAACTTTCATTTCCATACAACCAAAATCAATTCTTATTCCAGTGTGGATGTGCGAGTGGCGATTACAATAGCAAGATAAACGTAGTTATTTCTTTATTTTCTGCGGTCAGCATCCTGATCTGTATCCCATCAACATCGATTTCAATTCAGCATATTAGTTATTTGCATAGAACAGTTTCTCTATGTTATCACTCATCTTGATTTTTCTACGCTTAAAATCTTGCTTTACAAAGTATTGCTTACCATCTTCACTCTCATGAGAAGAAATAAAGTTTTCTATTTTCAATTCCGTCATTGACTTTATCTCGTCAATTATTTTAGGCTTTAGTCCCATAGCTTCAGCTAGGTTCTTTGCGCCACTACGTATATTTTCGATACTCTGAACTTGAGGAACGTTTCCTGAGTACCTCATTATTTCCCTTACTACAGTATCGGTCAGGTTTGCTACCTTGTTTTTATCTTTCTTGAATACCCTATTTATCTCAGAGATTATACCATTTCGTTCTTTCTCTTTTATATTTTTTCCTTTGAAAATATACTCTCCAGGCTTATCAACCGGAAATATAACATCTACACCCTTATGTCTGCCCGCATTGATTCGTTTATGCATATGCAATCCATCACCAAAAACTACAGGCTTTTTGTCTCCACGAGAATGATTATCGAAGTCAATTGTCTGATCGTCAATTAGGTTATATAGAGGCATATAAAACGCTTATAGAAAATCCATACATAATTTAGAAATAATTCGCATTTCATGCCTCTACTGTACATAGGTTACATGAAATGCGAACTAATGTTTATCTACTTACTTTACGCTTCCAGCGCGGCTACGCCGGGGAGGGTTTTGCCTTCCATGTATTCGAGCAGTGCACCGCCACCCGTCGAGACGTAGCTGACGCGGTCGCCGTAGCCCGCCTGATTGACGGCCGAGGCTGAGTCGCCACCGCCGATGAGCGAGAACGCACCGTTTTCTTCCGTGGCTTTCACGACGGCTTCTGCAATGGCGTTGGTGCCTTTGGCGAAGTTCTCGAACTCGAATACGCCCATCGGTCCGTTCCAGAGGATCGTCTTCGATTTCAGCACGACGTCGGCAAACAGCTTGATCGTATCGGGGCCGATGTCGAGACCTTCCCAGCCGTCGGGGATTTCGCCGGTGGCTACGATCTGCCGGTTGGCGTCGTTCGAGAAGTCGTCAGCACAAAGGTTGTCGACGGGCATGTAGATCGTCACGCCTTTTGTCTTCGCTTTCTCCAGCAGTTCGAGGGCGAGGTCCTGCTTGTCGGCTTCGAGCAGCGATTTACCGATTTTACCGCCTTGTGCTTTGGTGAACGTATAGGTCATACCGCCACCGATGATGAGGTTGTCGACTTTGTCGAGCAGCTTTTCGATGATCAGGATTTTGTCGGAGATTTTGGCTCCGCCCATGATCGCTGTAAACGGACGCTCGGCGTTGTCCAGAATCTTCTTCGCGTTGTCGAGTTCGGCCTGCATCACGTAACCAGCCACCTTATCGGTGAAGAACTGACCCATAACGGCCGTGCTCGCGTGGGCGCGGTGTGCCGTTCCGAACGCGTCGTTTACCCATACGTCGCCCAGCTTCGACAGCTTTTCAGCAAAGGCCGTGTCGCCTTTTTCTTCTTCCTTGTAGAACCGCAGGTTTTCGAGCAGCAGGATTTCGCCGGGTTGCAGCGCAGCCGCCTGATCGATAGCCGATTGACCAATAGCATCGTCGGCAAACTTTACGGGCCGACCGAAGGCTTTCTCCAGCTCGGGCAGGATGTGTTTGAGCGAATATTTTTCTTCCGGACCACCCTTCGGCCGACCCAGGTGCGACATCAGGATAGCCGACCCGCCGTCGTTAACGATCTTCATGATCGTCGGGATGGTGGCTTTGATGCGCGTATCGTCGGTGACGTTGAAGGCTTTGTCGAGGGGGACGTTGAAATCGACCCGAACCAGGGCTTTTTTGCCCGCGAAATTGTAGGAATCTACGGTTTTCATGCGAGGGAAATCGTCATGTTGGTTTGCGGGCCAAACTTAGCGGTTTTATGGACAGGATTACAGGATTTCAGCAATGGATGGCACGCGGATAACGCGGATTGTGGCGGATTCCCTCCGCTTATACGTTGCTGTGACTAGCCGGCCAGCCGGACCGTTCGTTCAAAGAAATCGGGTTAAACCGGCATTTTTGGCCATAAAATCCTTGTTGTGGTGTATTTTTACGCATGAATTGGTACGAAGACGAGGTGGGGCCGCTTGAAAACAAACTCCGCAACAGCCCTCCCGATAGTGTAATTTTTTACGGTAGCTCTACCGTTCGGCTTTGGGCTGGTCTGGCTCAGGATTTCCCCGATGTAGCCCCTATCAATGCCGGTTTCGGCGGCTCAACACTGGCAGCCTGCGCCTGGTTTTTCGAGCGACTGATCGGGCCTGCAAAGCCCCGTACGCTGGTCCTATACGCTGGTGATAACGACCTCGGCGACAACCGGCATCCCGAAGAAGTATATCTGTCGTTTTGCGCGCTGGCGGCCAAAATTCAGCGCGATCTTCCCGACACCGACGTAACGTTTATATCGATCAAACCCAGCCCGGCACGCTGGCATATCGTCGAGCAGATTCGATCGGCAAATCGGTACATCGAAAACGAAATCAAGCGGTTACCCCGGTTTTCGTTTGTCGATCTGACGCCCGTGATGCTGACGCCCGACGGCAAGCCGCGCCGGGAATTGTACCAGGCTGACGGCCTCCACATGAACGCCGAGGGCTACGCGATCTGGCGTCGCGAACTGACCGCCCGTGTACCGGATCTGACGCACTAAAAAAGCCCTGATTATTTCATAAAACCGTAATCTGCCGAGCCGAAAAAATGCGGAACTTCGCCTTAACTCTTTAAGTCGAGTATGCTTCGCGATTATCAAAAGTGGTTCAGTCCCCATTTGCAGCGGGACATGGAAATGCTGATTTTCGGACATGGTGGTACGCCCGTGCTGGTGTTTCCGGCACGGCGGGGCCGGTTTTATGACTATGAGGATTGGGGCCTGGTCGAGGCACTGGGCGACAAAATCGAGAACGGCTGGCTGCAACTATTCTGTGTCGACAGTATCGACGCCGACGGGCTGTACAGCCGCCGAATTTCCCCGCAGGAGCGTGTACACCGCCATGAGCGGTATGAGCGTTACATCCTCGACGAAGTGCTGCCGCTGATGAATAACCGGAATCCGCAACCGTTCCGTATGGTACACGGGTGCAGTTTTGGGGCTTATCACGCGGTCAACATCGCCCTGCGGCACCCGCATCAGTTCAGTAAAGTAGTGGCCCTGAGCGGCCGTTACGATCTGTCGGTGCCGGTTGCCGAGTTTCGCGACCTGTTCGACGGCTATTACGACGAGCACGTTTATTTCAATACGCCCAATCATTTTCTGCCCAACATCCACGAAGAAGCCTTACTTGGGGCACTCCGCCGGATGCAGCTCGTACTGACCGTCGGGGAGGAAGATCCGTTTCTGGAAAGCAACAAATCGCTGAGTCAGGCGCTGCAAACCAAGCAGGTAAACCACGAATTGCACTACTGGCAGGGCCGCGCCCATCAGGCTACCGACTGGCAGAAAATGGTGCAATTGTATCTGTGAGTTTGAGGTAAATCACGGCTGGTGTCTTATGCCGGTTTCTGTCATCCCGACGTAGGAGGGATCTTCGGTAACAGCATAAAACCATTTGCTCTTACCGAAGATCCCTCCTACGTCGGGATGACAGAAACAAACAGAGTAGCGTTGCCGTAAACGTAGACACCGGACTGAAATTCGGCGCGAGTGATCCTGGTCACCAGTGCGTCGAACATCAGTCCGGTGTCTTTATATAATCTTTGCCCTACGAGTCTAGGCTACCGATACAGCGGGAGTACCCCGGCTGATAGCAAGCAGCGCGTCGCGGCCGGAGTTCCATCGGTGCAGCACGTTGGCTTCGCGGACGGTTTCGGGCGAGCGGGCAATGTCGGCCTGTACGTAGTAGTCGGTCATGCGCTCGGTCATGCGGCTGACGATATCGGCTGTCGTGCCTTCAACCAGCAGTTCCGGCGTTTCAGCCGCCAGCTGAATCAGTGCGTCGGCGATGGCGTAGGTGTAAAACGCGCAGTCGATATCCTGATGCCGGACGGGAACACCATCGTGCAGCCGTTGCAGTTTAACCCCTGCATCTTCCAGCCGCGCCGAAACGGGCGTTTCGCCCTCGGCCTGCGGAAATACCGCATCGACTTTATGGCCAAACGAATGCCACCACGGGGGCGTACCACCGGGGTTGAGCGTATCGCAGAACAGAATCCGCTGCGGAGTGCCGGGCTGCGCCGGGTCCATCAGCAGCAGGGCCGCGCCAAGATGCCGGTCGTCGGCCGCGTGGCGCGTCTGAATGATAAATGCGTGTAACTGATCGTCGCCGTTGGCCTGTAGCAGCGTGGTCTGGGTTTTCACCAGTTCCATTGCTTCGGTCATATACGCCTTCGTGATGATATGCACCGGCAGCGTCGATGCAGCGGCCAATGAGCGCGCGCTGAGTTTCTGGCCCAGCAGCGCGAGGGCTGTCGGGTCGGACCGGCGGGTACCGAAATAATAACCAATGTCTTCGCGCCCTTCACCGGGGGGCAGATCGGCCAGGCCGATTGAGTCGCCGTAATCGCCCTGCCGACTGGCGGGACTGTAGCGGAACGGCACTTCGAGGTGTTCGCGGTGGGCGGCCAGATTGTAGATACGCCGTTCGAAACGGGCCAGCAGCGGCTCGTAGTGATCGTCGCTGAAGCACACCTCGCTGGCCGGGCGCATCAGGTGCCGGGCAATAGCGTTGTTCTGAAGCAGCAACTCCAGTGCGTCGTCGTGGTGGTGCTTGAAGAATTGCCGTAGTGCGCCCTGCTCAACAAATTCTTCGGAGTCTGTCAGCGCATCCGGGCTGCGGTCGCTACCCGGCACGGTTCCCTGCGCTATCCAGTCGAGCAGGTATTGTCTGACGGCATTGTCGAACGCCAGATTCGCGGCTTCGGCCTGCTCCTGCGTACACACCCGCTGATCGACTACCGGGCTGAAAACAGGCAGAATCTGGTCGGTTCCAAGTGGATTTAAGACGCCCATGCTCAACTGCTGGGCCATAGTTAGACAAATGGTGAATGCGCTGTCCGGCATTGATCGGGTTTGTGAAAATAAGGTTATAACGTCCCACAGCCGTATGCTACGGGGGTATTGCAAAAACAGTACAGTTAGTGACATGAGCCGGGGGAAACCGACCCGAGAGAGCTGGCTACAAAACTTCCCTGAAAATACGGCAACTTTCGCGTTTTACAGCGTTTCAGGGGGCGTTTTACAAAAAAATAACATCGGCGAATCAGCAATCGTTCACCGGTTCAGACTGTGTTTTTTGCGAAGACAGTCAATATGATTCGCCAGCTCCGCTACCGCCGAATTTTCCATTGCCCGGCCGGGGTGTGTCGCCCGCGTTTTGGCTGGCCTGCACGGCCGCAAGCACCGCCGGATTCAGGCCAGTTTCGTCGGTTCTGTCGTCGGGCGCGTCGGTGAAGCCATTGGCGGGCGTGCGTAAGTGCCGGATACCCAACACCGCCAGCCCGATCAGCACGAGCCCGCCAATGGTCAGTGTGGCATTGGTAGGTACGAGGTACCAATAGGCATGAACCGTCGCGAAGGCACCAGTCAGTCCCGCCAAACCAAGGATGAGCAGCATGCGGTCGCGCCGGGCCGTACCGAGCCACAGATACAGCAGCGGCAATCCAAACGTCAGTAGCCAGAACAAGGCAGGCAGAGCGAGTGTGCCGGGTGCGCGCAGGGGTTGGTCCTGTAGATCATCGAGTTGTCGTACCGAGTCGGCCAGTACGCCGTTGAGTTCGCGTACGACATAATAGTTGCTACTGATGAGCAGCATCGACAAACCAAACCATTGCCCGAGGTGTAGTCCGTCGAGGTAATACGTCGTTTTTTCGAGCCGCAACAGCCAGGTCGACACAGCGTACAAGGCTACTGACGCCAGCATCATTGTGTAGGGCAGCAGCGTCCGTCCGGCGTCGGTGTGAAGCGTCGTGTTGTAGATCAGCGTGTAAAACGTCAGCAGCGCCAGGAAAGCAATGAGCGTATCGCCGTAGTACCAGAAAACGAGGAGCAGCAGCGGTAACGTCAGCAGGCAATGGGTGCTGAGTGATACACCTTCCGGGATAAACTGATTCAGCCCAAACGCGATGAAGCCCGTTGCGATCACGACGAAGGCATTGTCGACCCCGTTGCGGTACAGCTTCCGCTGGTTGACCAGCACAGCCCCTACGACGGCCACGGCCAGCCCAAACCCGGCATTGACAAGACCGTATACCAGCCGGTCGTTTTCAATCGCCGACGCAAACGGCAGGATCAGCAGGTATACCGCCAGAATAACGACGGTCGTAAACAGAAACAGGCCGATCTCGAGAAAGCTGTTGGTTTGCAGAAAACCAACCGGGTAGGTGGCCTGAATCGTTGCCTGCTGCTCATCGGTCAGCAAACCCTGCCGATGCCAGCGGTCGGCCTGCTGCACAACGTCCTGGTTGCGAATCCATGTCTGGTTGTAGGCTTTACTCATACGCCGTTGGCCGGCTCCGGCTTACTGGGAAAAAGATACTTCGTAACGGCTAGAAAGAAGGCGGCAACATTGATGGTCGTCGTGGTGATGAGCGCGACCATAACCGTGTCCGACAGTTCGAAGTTGAGTGCTTTGACGCCCCGGCATACGACCACGGCGAAAATGCCGAGCAGCCACAGCGCGACCATCCAGAAAATGTAACGGGCAAACGTCCGGCGTTCGTGCGTATCCTGCCGATAACTTTCCAGCCGGGCCTGTTCCATTTCCTGCGTCAGACTGGCGGCCGTTTTGGGATCTGGATTGGCTAGCTGCTGACTAAAAACCCGCGCGGCCTGTTGTGTAAATCCTGACGGTATAGATTCTTCCATCGAGCGTAAGCAGGCCGGTTACTGGGCAGCGTTGGGCTTTGGTAAAAACGTTTCGCTGAAATAGCGCTTCATTAATTCGTTACTGATTGGCGCATTACAGTTTGTTTTGCAGCCAGCCGTTTTAAACGCCTGATCCCAGGGCGAATCTTTCAGATGTGTCCAGTTCGATAGCTTGATCGGATCGATGTTTTTGGTAATGTTCCAGACCGCACTTAGCAGATCAAGCGTCATCTTGTCGGGTTCGATATTGCCCGATGGCTGGGGCTTGGTAATTGGCCGACTCCCCCACTCTTTGAATTTATGGTACACGGATTCAACGACGGGACCGTATTGCCACGCTTCCACATCCTCCCGGATGAGTGGCTTACCCGTCAACGCCAGGTTCATGCCGTTGGCGAAGTACAGCACCTTCTGCAACTTCATCGGCGACAATGGCGCGTCGTTGAGGATGCCCAGGTTGATAAAATAATTGGCTATATAAATGGCGTCAAACATGGTCAAACGAGCAGATTGGTGGAGCCAGAACCCCGTACGACAACGATTGGTAGCCCGGTTTGGTGCGCACTGTACCACCGGCCAGTCAGCGTTGGCAAGTTACCGCCTTTGCTTCACAATAAAAACGACCTCCGCCCCAGCTTAGTTTTCATTGTCAGCCGTTTACGGGCAGGGTTGTTGAGTGCTGGCCTCTACCCCCCGCCCCCTGAAGGGGGAGCATTCCGCAAATGAACCTCCCCCCCTTCAGGGGGCGGGGGGTAAACTTAACAGCTCTGCGGTTACGCTGTCGTTCGAATACCCGTCAGCTGCCGGATCAGATAGGCAATCAGCGCGATACCGGTCAGGATAAAGTACCAGTAGTACCAGCCTTCGCCCCAGTTGGTCGGGTGTAAGTACGTGAAAAATAGAAACGTCAGACCAATGTAGCCGTACACGGTGGCCATCAGCAAAAACAGAAACGACCCAGCCGCCCGGTCTGGATGGGTGCGCCGTTCATGGCGGGCGTACAGGTCGAACGCGACACAGACGACGGCCAGCGCCAATGCGTAGAGCGCCCGTTGTTCGCGAAAGTTGAACAGCCCACCCAGAATCGCGATCAGCAGCAGATTCCCCGCGATGGTCAGGTAGGTGTACGTAAAGTGGGGTTTGATCGACCGGCGTTCGAGCGTCAGGGCCGCACCAATCAACAGCAGGGACAGGCCGATTGCCGACAGCACCGTTGGCTGGTCGAAGAAATTGGTTTTCAGGTACAGATTGAGCGGCCTGACGGTTACGCCCACCCACGAGATCAGGGCCGTCAGCGCGATACCCAATACCCCCCGGTGGTCGAAGCGGTAGGCCAATGGCAGAAAGAGTAGCGCGGGCAGCAGCGTCGCCAGCCCATAACGGGTGCCGAACAGCGTGTACTGGTACTGCGCATAGCCCTCCAGCGTCAGAAACAGCAAGCAGAACAGCAGCAGCGCGTAGTCCGTAAAAGCAGCCCGTTCGGTTACGATCCCCGTCGACCAGACCGGGCGGTTCAGCCACGCGTAGACCAGGCAGGCTACGCACCCGGCGGCCATCGCCAGCAGCAACGACCCGTGCCCGATCTGATCGAAGTTGTCGTAGATCAGGTAGCCAAGTCCCGCGCTCAGGGCCGTTATACCGACGTACAGCATCGAGCGCAGTTCCCAGTATACTGACACCGGCTTTTTCTGCTCATAGTCAGCAAGTATCGTCTGCTGCTCGTGCGACAAAATACCCTGCTTACTCAGTTCACTCAATACATCTTCGGGGGACATATCAGGGCATTTTTTTGTTAGTAATACAGCCCCAATGGCTCACGATTTGGGCTGTATTTTATCCGTCTTACTCAACGCCGGATGTGAGCATCCGAAACTGCTGCCTGCATGGTTGGACGCCAGAAAGTTATCCTGACCCCTCGCTATTACCTCGACAATTTCCGCTACGTGCTGGACTTTGTGAAGCGGCTATACGGCAATTTGCTGAATGACGCGGAGTGGGAATTTATCCGTCGGTTCGAGGCACTGGACCTCGACGCGCAGAGCCTGTATGTCCGGTTCAGCAACCGCAAAGGACTCTTTTTTCGACCCAATAAACTAAACTATACTGAAATTATCGACTTGCCGGGTGCCGTCGATGCATTGCGGGACGCGGGCTTTGTCGACCGGCTGTCGGTGCACCACGAAGCGATGGGCGAAGCGGCCCTGGGCGTTTTTACCAAACCCGAACTGCTGGAACTGCTGCCATTCGAACCGGAGGAACTACGGCAGCTAGGCAAGGAGAAAAAGGAGGGTGTGACGCGCTACGCCCTGAATGAACTGGATTTTGGCGAGATCGTCACGGCCCTGTCGACCCGCGAGTCGGTGATCAAGCTCAACTTCGAAGCCGAAGACATGATGGTGAAATACCTGTTTTTTGGCAACCGGGGTGGCAACATGACCGAGTTCGTCGTGCGCGATCTCGGCATGATTAATTTCGAAAGCTACGACGAGAGTCAGATGACGGCTCGTTTCCGCACGCGCAAGGAGGTGGAAGACAAGCTGCTGATCTCGCTGACGAGCGAATCGTTTTACGAGCAGAAAGAAGCCGAACTGTCCGCCGAGGTCATTTACAACTGGTTTCTGAACTGGAACGAAACCCGGCCCGAACTGAGCGACATTGCCATTCTGGGGTATCAGAAGCTGGTATGCCGGGTTGGCGCGTACCTCGAACGGCAGAAGCTGCCCGAACAGGCATTGGCCGTTTATGAGCTTTCCGACCGCGTACCGGCCCGCGAACGGCGGGTGCGGCTGCTGTACAAGAACGGGTCTGTTGAGGAAGCCCTCGCCCTCTGCGACGAGATTGCCGTAGCCCCGCTCAACGCCGACGAACGCTACTTCGCCACCGACTTTCGGGAGCGGATTCTGGGCCTGAGCGAGAAGAAACGTACCCGCAAAGCCACAACGCGGTTTCTGTCCGACGCCGAAAGCGTGTCGATTCCAGGGGCTTACCGGCACCACGTTGAAGCGGGGGTGATGAACTACTACCTTGAACGGGGCCACGACGCGGCTTTTACGGAGAATTACCCGTGGCGGGGGCTGTTCGGGCTGGTCTTCTGGGACATCATCTACGACGCCAATGTGTCGGCCATTCACCACCCGCTACAACGCGCCCCATCGGATTTTTACCTGCCCGAATTTTACCGCAAACGCGAAGACCTGCTCAAAAAACGATTGGCTGAACTGACCACGAAAGACGACTGGCGACGGCATACGGGCCGTACGTTCAACGCCAAGTACGGCATCACCAACGTACTGGTCGACTGGTCGGACGAGTTGATGGCGTTGGTACTCCGCATCATCGACCTGCTCGACATCGAACAACTGCGGCTGATTCTGCTCGAAATGGCACGTAACGTTAGGGAACATACGCGCGGCTTCCCCGACCTGCTGATCTGGCAGGAAAACGGTCAGTATTCGTTCGTTGAAGTCAAATCCCCCACCGACCATCTGGGGCCGCAACAACTGCACTGGCTGGAGTTTTTCCAGACCATCGGCGTCTACGGCAAAGTCAACCGCGTGATTTGGGAAGCACTTTAGTATTGTAGCCTGGACCGGTCCGCCGGTGTGGTCCACGTCCGGGTGCCCGTTAGGGCAACTTTCGCAGGCGGATGCTTTTTGGTCGCTAATGCGCCCACCCGGACCTAGAGGTCCAGGCTACTCTTTTTTAGGTTGCAGGGTACCCCGCGCCATGATTTCGGGTTTTGCTTCGGCGGTGGTATAGTGAAGCAGCGTAGCCGTGGGTAGCGATGCTTGTGGGTTCTTCACGATCACCAGCCGGTACGACTGTTTACCAACAATCAGGTTCTGATACGACAGTTGTGGGCTGGGCGACTGGGGCAAACTCCAGTTGGCAATCGGCTCTTTCGTCACGACAGTAATAGCGTCGTCGGTCAATCCCGCGACGGTCGTGTCGGGCGTAAATTGGTTGCTTGTAATGCCTTCGATCAGCTTGACGATGGCGGGCGGTGCTGTGTGAGCCGCCGGTTTCGTCTGGGCGTACGCGGTGCTGGTCAGCAAGACACCCAGCAGAAGCAGGAAGCGATTCATATCGTGAGTAGTTGGATTAAAGAGATCTTAAAATCCAACCGCTCTCGTTGCAAATGGTTTATGGTCAGTGCTTCCCGGCGTATGTTTTCGGGTTGGTGGCGGCTGGTGCCCACTGTTGCAGAAACTCGGCTACCAGCTTCGGACTGTGCCCTTTACCTTCTTCCAGATACGCCGAATTCTGCGTGTGAATGCGGTTGCCTTTTTCGTCGAGCACCACAAAGACCGGAAAGCCGAACCGCTGCGGATACCCCAGCTGAGCCAGGGTTGCTTCGTTCTTATTTTCGGGGCTGTAGTTAACGTGTACGACTTCGTAATTCTGGCGCAGCAACTGATTTAGTGTGGAATCTGTCGTGGTCAGGGTGTTGAAGCGAATGCACCAGATACACCAGTTTCCGCCGAGTTGCAGCAGCACATGCTTGTTTTCCTTACGGGCTTTGGCAACCGCGCTTTTGATGTCCTGCTGCGCATCGGCCTGCGGATTGTAGATGTGCGGAGCCGGCTTGGCGGTGTCCTGCGCCCGAATGGTTGTCATCGATGCCGTCAATAGGCCCGCAATCAGCAGTAGTCGTTTCATGGTTGTATGAGGATCAGTATCCCTGCAAGTTAATATCGTCGGACGGCAGAATCTCGACGCGCTTACCCATCTTTTTCTGGATGATTTTGAAATGGTGCTCATCGTCGGGTGTGATCAGCGAGATAGCTTCACCCATTGCATCAGCGCGACCCGTCCGGCCAATACGGTGGACGTAATCTTTGGGTGAACGGGGCAGCTCAAAATTGACAACGTGGGGCAACTGCTGAATGTCAATCCCCCTAGCGATCAGATCGGTAGCGACTAGTACGGTGAGCTTACCAGCCTTAAACCGAGTCAGCGCGTCGGTGCGCGCACCCTGACTTTTGTCGCCGTGAATGGCGGCCGCCTGAATCCCGTTTTTGGTCAGTTTCACCACCAGATTATCGGCTGTGCGGGTCGATGAAACAAAGACCAGCACCTGCTGCATGGCGTTGTGCTTTATCAGGTAGCGCAGCAGCGGCCCTTTCCGCTCCAGATCGACGCGGTACGCCAGTTGATGAATCTGATCTATCGACTGTTCCGGCTCGGCGATGTCAATCAGGAGAGGATCGCGGAGCAGGTTGTCGCGGATGTCCTGTATCGCATCGCCGAGGGTAGCGGAGAATAGCAGTGTCTGCCGCTGCTGAGGTACCTGCGCCAGCACCTGATTCATTTCTTCGGCAAAACCCAGCTCGAGCATTTTGTCGGCTTCATCGAGTACCAGCGTGTCGAGGGTCGAGAGGTCAGCCGCGTTTTGGGAAATCAGATCGAGCAACCGGCCCGGCGTCGCGACAACGATTTCGGCATTCCGCAGAGCAATCATCTGCGGGTTAATCGACACGCCACCAAACACTGCCGTCGTCTGCAAGGGCGTTTTCAGGTATTCCGCGAACGTTTGAAACACCTCAGCCACCTGCACGGCCAATTCGCGGGTCGGCACCAGCACGAGCACCCGCATACTGCGTCGGCCAGCCCCTTTCCGACCCGCAAATCGTTGCAGAATCGGCAGCACAAAACTGGCCGTTTTTCCGGAGCCGGTTTTGGCAATACCGAGTATGTCGCGGCCGGTCAGTACGGCCGGGATGGCCTGCTGCTGGATCGGATACGGTTGTGTGTACCCCTGTTCGGCAACGGCGTCGACCAGTGTTTGCGAAAGGCCCAGGGCGGCAAATGATGAAGTAGCTGTCAAGTAAACTAACGGTTTATTCCGGACGAATTCCTGTCATTCCCCCATCTTGGGAGTGTCAGAAAATCGCGGGAGGCTTGTAGGGCTTACAACGGATATATGATTAAAAGGTGCGTTTTCGAGCAGTCAATTCGAAAAACGTCGCATCAATACTACCGTCATTCAGCCATATAAATCGGGCGTTCGCAGGTTCTTTTTTCTGGCTTAGCCGTCATTAACCGTATTTTTATACTGCAATCACCTGAATAACACGGATTCAACGATGAGACGTAGACACTTACCACTTAAACTCTGGGTGTGGCTGTTTCCGGCCCTGCTAACGGCCCCGGCCCTGGTGGCTCAGGACGCACCCACCTACCAGACGCCCCCCAAAGCGCTGGCCGATCTGGTCACCGTGCCGCCCACGCCGACCATCAGCGTATCGGACAAAGGCGACGTCATGCTGATTATGGAACAGGCTGGCGCGCCCGACATTGCGGAACTGGCCCAGCCCGAACTCAAGCTGGCCGGTCTACGGCTCAACCCCGCCAACAACGGCCCCAGCCGGATGCGCTACATCACGGGCCTGAAGCTGAAAAAAGTATCGGGTGCGAAAGAGGAACAGGCACTCACAGGTCTGCCCGCCAAGCCGCTCATCAGCTACATACAGTGGTCGCCCGATTACAGCAAGATCGCCTTCGCGCATTCGACCGACGAGCACATCGAGCTTTACGTAGCCGATGTCGCGACGGGCAAGGCGCAACGTGTGGGAACGGCTTACCTGAACGCTACCCTTGGCACGCCTTACCATTGGCTGTCGGATAGCAAAGGGCTGATCGCCCGGATCGTACCGACAGGGCGCGGGGCGGCACCGGAGGTCAGCCGGGTACCGGTCGGCCCAACGACGCAGGAGAACGTAGGCGGCAAGCGCGGACAGGCACCAACCTATCAGGATCTGCTCAAAAGTCCGTCTGATGAAAAGCAGTTTGCCTTCTATACCACCGCGCAGGTGGTTCGTATGGGCCTCGACGGGCAGACAACCAACATCGGCCCCGCTGGTATCATCGCGTCGGCCGACCCGTCGCCGGATGGTAAGTACGTGATGATCGAGACGGTGCATACGCCGTTTTCATACCTCGTGCCCGTCAGCCGGTTTCCGCTGCGCACGGACGTCTTTGCCGTGGGCGGCTCACTCGTTAAACTGCTAAACGACGGTCCGTTGCAGGAAAGCGTGCCCTATAGCGCCGACGGTGCGCCCACCGGCCCCCGCAACTACAACTGGCGGGCCGATGCTCCGGCATCGGTTTACTACACCGAAGCGCAGGACAAAGGCGACCCGAAAGTGAAAGCCGACATTCGCGACAAAGTATTCATGGTCGATGCGCCGTTCAGCGGTCAGCCCAAAGAAATTTACGCGGCTCAGTACCGGTTCGGTGGCTTCGACTGGGGTAACGCCACGATGGCGCTGGCCAGCGAACGCTGGTGGCAGAGCCGCAAAAGTCTGGTCAAAACCGTCGACCCGACCAACTGGCAAACGGCCGTGCTGTTCGACCGGTCGTACGAAGATCGGTACAGTAATCCCGGTCAGCCCGACACGCGCCACAATCAGTACGGGTATGAGGTGCTGAATCTGCTGCCCAATAACGAGATTCTAATGCTGAACGGACAAGGCTCATCGCCCGACGGTGACCGGCCATTCGTGAGTCTGTTGAACCTGAAAACCAAGAAAACAACGGAACTGTGGCGGTCGCAGGCCCCTTTCTTCGAGCGGCCCGTTGCGGTACTCGACGCGGCCAAACGGTCGATACTCGTCACCCGCGAAACGCCCGACGAAAGCCCGAACTATTACGTAACCAACCTGCTGACGAAAGGAAAGAAAGCCGCAGCCCCGATGCAGGTGACGTTCTTCCCCCACCCCTACCCACAGCTCAAAGGCATTCAGAAGCAGCAGCTTCGCTACAAACGTGCCGACGGTGTCGAGCTGACGGCAACGCTCTATCTACCTGCTGGGTACAAGAAAGAGCAGGGGCCACTGCCAACGTTCCTATGGGCGTATCCAGCTGAGTTCAAAAGCAAAGATGCTGCTAGTCAGGTGTCGGGCTCACCCTACCAGTTTAACCGCATCAGCTATTGGGGTGCCGCAGCCTTCGTGACGATGGGCTACGCCATTCTCGACAACGCCAGCATCCCCATCGTGGGCGAAGGCGACAAAGAGCCGAACGATACGTATGTGCAACAACTGGTATCGAGTGCCAAAGCGGCCATCGACGAAGGCGTCCGGCTGGGCGCGGTCGATTCGAGCCGGGTGGGTGTCGGCGGTCACTCCTACGGTGCGTTTATGACGGCCAACCTGCTGACCCACAGCAAGCTATTCAAAGCCGGTATCGCGCGCAGCGGTGCCTATAACCGGACGCTGACGCCGTTTGGCTTCCAGAACGAGCAGCGCACCTACTGGCAGGCTCCCGACGTCTACAACACGATGTCGCCCTTCCAGAACGCCGATAAGGTAAAGACGCCGATTCTGCTGGTACACGGCGAAGCGGACAACAACACGGGTACGTTCCCGATTCAGTCGGAGCGGTACTACAACGCGTTGAAGAGCTTCGGCGTCTCGACCCGGCTGGTGCTGTTGCCCTACGAAAGCCACGGCTATACGGCGAAAGAATCGCTGCTGCATATGCTGTCGGAAATGAACGGCTGGCTCGACAAATACGTCAAAAACCCCACAACGACGGCTACCAAAACCGGCGGTCAACCCGCGAAAATGGGTGGTGGCAACTAAGAAAAAACAACCCCTAACCCTTCGACCGGCCCCTCTTTCCTTCTGGAAGAGGGGCTTTTTTTGTGTAGATACTTGTAGCCTGGACCTCCAGGTCCGGGTGGGCGCGATAGCGACCAAAAAGCGGCCGCCTTGAGTAGCTATTAGGGAAGTATTATTCGTATCCAAACCGCCTTTTTTGTCATCCCGACGACAGGAGGGATCTCCGTTCATAGACGGCCTTGTTTGCTATTAGCGAAGATCCCTCCTGTCGTCGGGATGACAGAAACGTTTCTCCAAAACAACCTCTGACGGACACTTGGACCTGGACGTCCTGGCTACACTTGAACAAGCTACGCAGTCGCTCCTTCGCCCGAAACGCTGGGTTGTGCAGTTTGTGCGGTACTGCTGCGGGTCAGCGAAATGGCAACGGCGGTAAGAATTAAACCCGTTGCGGCCCAGTAGACGGCGCGCATCCCCCGTAGCTGGGCGATCGTGTCCAATGGGCCAGTATGATTCGTCAGTGCATATCGGTTGCGAACACTGTACCAGACAGCCGCGCTCATGGCGATACCGACGACTAGCCCCATGTTCCGTACAAACGCGATGATGCTGCTGGCCACTCCGCGCTGGGCCAATGGAGCCGCGTTGAGCGCACTACTGCTATTCGGCGACTGGAACAGCGCGAAGCCAAAGCTGACGAGTGAACTCCGCCATACGACATCCTGCCACACCCAGTCGGGTCGCAAAAACGAAAACGTGAAGTAGCCGACCGCCGTAACCAGCAAACCCGCACTCGACAGCCATCGCGTCGGTACGCGGCTCGACAGATAGCCCCCGACCGGCGCAACGACGCTGAGCGTCAGCGGACCAGCCAGTAGGGTCAGGCCCGCTTTCTGGGGCGTAAAATGCAGCAGCTGTTGCAGAAAAAACGGGATGATAAACAGGTTCGCCCCCGACGCGACAAAGCCCAGCCACGCAGCCGCGATTGCCGACGTGTAGGGTTTGATGCGAAACAGATCGAGTTGCAGCATGGGTAAGGGCGTACGCGATTCCCAGAAAAAAAAGCCCGTCAGCAGTACCGCGCCGGTACCCAGCAACCCAATCACGCGGGGGTCGTTCCAGCCGTAGTCGGGTTCGGGACCGAAGTCCAGCCCAATCAGCAACGTTGTTACGCCGACCAGAAACAGCCCCGCCCCGACCAGATCGAACGGCTTGCGTTCCTCCGTCGCACTAACGGGTAGCACGGCCCACGCCCGCCAGATGGCGATCAGCCCGACGGGTACGTTAACGAAGAAAATACTCGACCAGCCAAACCGACCCAGCAACAACCCGCCGATTACCGGACCGGCACTAGCCCCTGCCGCCACGATAGCACCCATCAGCCCCAACGCCTGCCCGCGTTCGCTGGGGGCAAACGTATCCGAAATAATGGCTGGACTGATGGCAAACAGCATCGACGCGCCCAGCCCCTGCACAATTCTGGATATGACCAGAAACTCGACGGTATCTGACAGCCCACATAGCAACGATCCGCAAACGAAGATCACAAACCCGGCAATGTACATGGGTCGCCGACCCAGCCAGTCGGAGAGTTTGCCCATGATGAGCAGCGTACTCGTGGTCGTCAGCAGATAACTCAGCACAACCCATTCGACGCTGTCGCCCGCGTTCAACTCCCGCCGGATAGTCGGCAACGCAATGTTGACGATACTACTGTCGAGCGTCGACATGAACGTACCGAAGGCCAGCGTCGCCAGTACGAGCCATTTGTTGGGCGCTGCTATTGTTGGGGGATTTGTTACCACGGGGTAGGAACGATTGGGCACTGATTCGGTAACCTACCGACAGACCGCGTTGTTTCAATACCCCGTTTTCGGGAGTGAACGGCCAACTTTACCACCGACAAGTCAGTTGTTTATGACAAACCAGAGACAACCATGATCACAGCCCTCGATAGTAAGACCGCCCTCGTTCAAATCGACATGCAGCGCGGCATTGTCAGTGGTGACAAAGCCCACCCGACGCAGGCCATCATCGACAATATTGCCAGATTGCAGACGGCGTTCCGGCAGGCCGGTTTACCCGTAGTAATCGTTCACGTCGAGCCAATTGGCAGCCCAGCGTCGGTGGTGCGGTCGGAGCGAAACCAGTTTCCGAAAGACAAAGCCGGACAGCAGCAGATGCTCGACCAGATGCAGGCCAGTCACTTCTTCGATATCGTCGACCCGCTGACTCCCCAACCCGGCGACCTGACGATCACTAAAGAAACCTGGAACGCGTTTTTCAACACTCCCCTGCACGATGAATTGCAGCAGCGAGGCATCACCGGCATCGTTTTGTGCGGCATCTCGACCAGCGTTGGCGTGGAAGGCACGGCCCGTTCGGCGAACGAACGTGGCTACAATATCAGCTTCGCTACCGACGCCATGACCGATAATGCACTCGACGCGCATAACTACAGTCTGAAATACATCTTCCCCCGCATCGGCGAACTGGGCACCACCGACGAAATCATCGCCAAACTGACTGAGCGGTCTTAAGGCCGACACAACCCGGCTGCGCGTTGGCTTACCGTTTCTTGTACTGCTCCTCAAAATCGACCGGAGCCCAGCCCGGCAACCCTACCGCAGCCGGACGCTCAATCAGAAACCGGCCCGTCTGCGTGTCGATGATGATGGTGCGCGTGTCTTTATTGACAACCGCCTGATACCGTTGCGTTGGCCAGCCAGGCTGATTTTGCTGTGCAGGTTCACCGGTTGGTTTGTTGGCCATCAGCAGGACGGCCGCTACCGTCAGTGCACCGAGACAGAAGGATTTGAGATCGATGGTGAGCGAGATCGTTTTCATCGGTTCTGTTTTTTGGTAAGCGTGTTGGGTGGAAAGGCAATTAGCCGCATTAACTACGCCAGCAGGCAACGCAAATACCTGATGAATAAACCCCTACAAGTACCGCAGCCAACTCTGTTCGGGATGCGCGATTTTGTACCGCCCGTACCAGCGGCACAGGGGATACAGCAACGCGACAATACCCAGCCAGACAACGTACACCATTGGCAGCGACACCCCGGCACCCGGCGGGCGACCGAAACTCAGTGTACCGATCACAAGCGAATAGCCCTGCCCGTACACCATGCCAATCATCGTTAGCTTGACCAGGTACCAGTGCAACAGGTAATAGAACATCGGCACCGTACCGTAAACCCGCAGCACCTGCGTCAATTTGGTATCGACACCGTCAGCCCAGGCCAACAGCAGAGCCATGATACCCAGCATCAGCAGCGTGTACAGCAGCGACGGCGGGTACTTGCTAACGTTCAGAAACGACAGCGTTGTGAACAGGCTCGTACGCTGCACCGACCATGGAGCCGCATCGCCGTATTGATTGACAAATCGCAGTACAACAAACAGGCCCAAACTAGCCAATCCGCCCAGCAGCAGCCGCTTACGCCGACTGGTGAGTGGCTGTTCAAACAACGTTCCGCTGGCGTACCCGACCAGCATGATCCCCAGCCACGGTGTCAGCGGATAGGCAATCAGCACTGTAAACGACGGGCTGGGAAGCAACTGAACCCTGAACAGCAGCGCCCAGATCAGTTGCCCAACCGAATTGGTAATCGGCGGCACAAGCAGCAGCAGATCATGCGTGCCAACGATCAGGATGCCCAGCGCACCCACCCACCGAACCGGCAACCGCGACAGCAGCGAGAGCACGATCAGTCCCCCGCCGATGGCGTAGATCACCTGAAGGAGCAACGTCCGAAACTGCACGTCGGTCCAGAAAGCAAAATTGATTACCGTGATTTCCAGCGCGATCAGCACCAGTCCCCGCCTGAACAGAAACCCCCGCGTTGCCGCCAGCGACCCGCCCATCGTGCGCCGTCTTTGCAGCGACAAATAGGCCGACGTACCCGACAAAAACACGAAGGTCGGTGCACACAGGTGCGTGATCCAGCGCGTCAGGAAGATCGGGGGCGTCGTCGTGTTCAGGTCGGCCGGGTCCTGCGTCAGCGCGGGCAGGTGCAGCAGATCCCGGACGTGGTCGAGCGCCATAATCACCATGACCAGCCCCCGTACCGTATCGATTGCCCAAATGCGTTCCCTAGCCTTACCCGTCGGTGCTGATTGTGAATGCATTGACCGATAAGCTGCTACACTCTAACAACTACCCATACCCTGTTCGGTTGACCTCTCCCACATCCTACGTTGGTAGAAAGTACGCTCACCACGATTAACCAAGTAAATTTTAACCTCAGCTGAAAATTTACTTGGTTAATGTTCAACTCCCATCTTTTGAATCTATATCAGATCATGCTTTATCTGTCGTAGAAGAACTCAGGGCGTTGGTGGGGTAGATATTGTTTACATTTGACTGTTATTCAATTCTATCTACTACCTGAAATGCCCAAACTGATCGAATACTTTGGATTGATTTTCTACTTCTACAGCAATGAGTATCTACCGGTTCATGTGCATGTAAGCCATGCTGAATACGAAACTATTTTCGAGCTGTTTTTCGAGGATGGCAAGCTGACAGACATTCATACTAGGAAGGCCGATGGCATCGAAATGTTGCCGCAGAAGGATCAGAAGGAAGCTATGAAAGTAGTGGAGACTTACGCAGACGAAATTGTGCAGAAGTGGCTTGATTTCTTCGTCTTGAAGAAAAAGCCTCAAATTCGTAAGATCACAAAGAGACTATGAGAACGCTGAGCATTACCAATGCCGAGTACGTTGATGGATATAGGGTACGCCTTTTTTTCTCCGACGGAACTACGCAAACTGTTGATTTCGGCCCCTTTCTGTCAAATCACCCCCATCCTCAACACGACAAATATCGGCGCGTTGCCAACTTCAAACGGTTTCACCTGGAGCGGGGCAATATCGTTTGGGGCAAAGACTGGGACCTAATTTTCCCCATATCACAACTCCATCAGGGATACATAGCACCGGCAGTTTATTAACCCCTTCGGTCAGTGCCCGGTCGAGAGCACTGATACCTTTTAGTGAGCCTTAGCTTTTAAATATGTGCTCACGGTGCCACGCAAAAGCGGCCAAATCGGGCAGGTATTGCGCGTCAGTGGGTAGACTGGTGGATTTACCGGCCAATGCGTTCAGCCTATAATCGCTCTGTTCGTTTTCGGCGAACGTTGTCGATACCACCACGCGATAGTTGTCATCAACCGAAATAGCTCCCTTGTCGAACGCGCGGTGCAGGTTCGGACACAGCGCGATGCCGTTGGTTGGGTGGTTATTGAACGTCCTGTAGAAGGGAACAATGTGGCATGCATCGACCATCGAAAACGAGTACGGAGCCGACACACGAAGTCCCGTAACACAACACGTATCGTTATAAAGTCGCACAACCTCCCGTCGAAAAACGGCTTCACGGGTGTACAATTCAATCTCGTAGGTTTCTCCGTTGAGCCGCTTTTTCATCCCGGTTAACACACTCCTTTGGTCAGCAGGTGACTGTTCAAGCTGTTCCCGACGAATCGCATCTATTTCCAGGTGCGTATCTGTTGCAGAACGGATAATTATTCCCGGAAAATAGCGACTCAATAGCACATCCCGCAAAGCAGCACGCGTAGGCGCATGGAGCAGTAATTCCGTCAGACCGGTATCCAGTTCGGCGTAGGCTACGGCGTTACTTAGGCTGGAAAAACTCGACAGATCGCCCGTTTGTACCCATAATTCACAACCGGGGTTAGCGACCAATTGCCACCACGAGCCTGGTTCATTTTTCAGCCGAAAGAATGGCATGGCAAATCCCAGCGTATGTCCCGTCGTCACGAGCGCATTCCAGTTTGATTTGAAGATGCTGATAAGTTCGGGCGAAATGGCAACCCGATTATCTGTCAGCAATCCGCTGTCAAATGCCTGAATTACGGAAAGCAGTACAATTGGCTTATGCGGAGCCGCTTCTTTTATTCGCCCTCCTCCGGTGTTGAGATTCGTAAAGGCATGAATAAAAAAGGGAAGCATTTTCTCGATCATCGGCAAAGATCCTGGCGTGTAGAAAGCAGGAGAATTGTCACAAAAGGGGTAATAAAGTACCACAATGTACGGCGTGGTAGAAGCGACGAGGCAACCTTCTGAACACAAAATTCATATCTTGTTGATTCACACCCCACCACTTAACCGATGACCGAAAAAGATAAGCACGAACTGGATGTACTTAGACTGCACATTCAGCAACTTCAGATCAGTGCCCACCAGCGCGACCATGAATTACTGACGCTACGTAAATACGCGGCCGAACAGCAGCAGCAACTCGACCGGCAGACTCGCCTGCTAACGATGCTCGGCCTATTCCCCGACGACCTCAACGCTCCCGGTGCGCTGACGTCGAACCCCACGCTTTTGCTGCGTTTGTTGCGCCCGGCGAACTAGTCAATCGCCTGCGGATTCGACATATACCTACCTTTGCTTTCCTAAACTCACTCATACGTATGAATAAATTATGGGGGTTGGGGCTTCTCCTGACCACAATGACGCTGTCGCCTGTTGTGGCGCAGAACTCTCCAAGGGCTGTTGCCGCACAAAAGACCACATACACCAATCCGCTACCCGTCGAATTTGGCGACCCCTACGTCCTGTTCTCGCAGGGCACCTACTACATGTACGGCACGGGGGCGGGGCCCAACAGGGCTTTGCGGCTTATTCGTCCAAAGACATGGTCCACTGGAAGCCGGAAGGGCAGGTCTATTTTCACGACAACAAAAACGGCTGGAGCGACCCGAAAGCCAAATGGGACGGGGCCTACTGGGCACCTGAAGTATATGAGGTGAAGGGAAAATATTACCTGTTCTACAGTGCTCAATGGCGGCAGAATCCGACTAACGAAGTCGAAAACTTCCGCATCGGGGTGGCCGTCGCCGACAAGCCCACCGGCCCGTTCGTTGACCTGACCGACAAACCCCTCTTCGACCCCGGTTACCCCGTTATCGACGCCAACGTGTTCATGGACAGCAATGGCAAAGCGTACCTCTACTACTCGCGCTGCTGCTACAAACACCCCGTCGAGAGTGAAATTGCGGACATGGCCCGGCAGAAAGGGTGGTACAAGGAGATCGAAGAAAGCTGGGTTTACGGCGTCGAGTTGAAGCCTGATTTTTCGGGCGTGATCGGCGAGCCGGTGTTGGTGCTTCGTCCGCCCGTCAAGCTGAGCGACAAACAGGCCGACTGGGAAAGCCGGTCGGTGACGGCCCGTGAGGTGAACCGGCGCTGGACGGAAGGCTCTACGACGTTCAAGAAAGACAATCTGTACTACATCATGTACTCGGCCAACCACTTCGGGGGGCAGTATTACGCCATCGGCTACGCCACGTCGACCTCTCCGCTGGGTCCGTTCCGCAAAGCGGCCAACAACCCGATTCTGGAAAAGAACAGCGACAAAGGCGGCTCGGTAACAGGCACAGGGCACAACAGCGTAACCTATTCGCCCGACGGCAAAGAGATGTTCTGCGTCTACCACGGCCGGACCGCCAAAACCGGCGATGAGCGGGTCGTTTTCATCGACCGGATGCGGGTGAAAGACGGGCGCATCACCATCGACGGGCCAACCACCTCACCCCAGAAACTGCCTTCGGGCGTCATGGAGAAGGGCAACACGCGCTAACACGAACTGGTTAAGTTCGTTGTCTCAGACAGCTTCCAGCTGTCGAAGCCGCGCTAGCGGCTAATCAGGCTGATGCACTTAGCCTACGGCTTCGACAGCTAGAAGCTGTCTGAGACAACCGTATCGCTCATTGCAGCGAATAGAAAAGCCCGTTGCGGTGCGTCTGACGTACCGCAACGGGCTTTTTGGCGTCAGCGAACTTGTGGTCCGGTAGCAGACGGCTACATTTTTCCTATTTTTAGAAGTCACCCAACCAATACAACCAATTACTCTATGAAAAAACAGCTTCTCCTCGCGGCCATACTACTCCCGGCTTTAACGTTTGCCCAATCCAAAAAATCGGCCAAAACCGCGTCGACCGGTGCACTAAGTGGCGATAAACAGGCCATCGTAACCGACCTCGACAAGCGGTTTCCAGAGTACGCGGGCATCTCCAAACAGATCTGGGACTTTGCCGAACTGGGCTATCAGGAAGAGAAAAGTTCGGCCCTGTTGGCAGAACAGCTACGCAAAGAAGGCTTCGACGTAAAAACGGGCGTAGCCGGTATTCCCACGGCCTTCGTTGCGACCTATGGGTCGGGCAAGCCAGTGATTGGGATTCTGGGCGAATATGACGCGCTGCCCGGTCTGGCCACGGAAGCTAAACCCGATTTTACGCCCATCGCCGGGCAGAAAGGCGGGCATGGCTGTGGGCACAACCTGTTCGGCACGGCGTCGGTGGCGGCAGCGACGGAGATAAAAGACTGGCTTAAGAAATCGGGCCACAGCGGGACGATCAAAATTTACGGTTGTCCGGCGGAAGAAGGTGGCGCGGGGAAAGTCTACATGGTGCGCGAAGGATTGTTCAACGACGTCGATGCGGTACTGCATTGGCACCCCGGCGACAAAAACGCGGCCGACGCGGGTACGTCGCTGGCCAACAAGAACGCCAAGTTCCGGTTTCGGGGTATTGCGGCCCACGCAGCGGCTTCACCCGAACGTGGCCGGTCGGCCCTCGACGGCGTCGAAGCGATGGATTACATGGTCAACCTGATGCGCGAACACATCCCGCAGGACACCCGCGTTCACTACGTCATCACCAAAGGTGGGGAAGCACCCAACGTGGTCCCGGCCTTCGCCGAGGTTTATTACTACGCCCGCCACAAAGACCGCGACATTCTGCAAAGTGTCTGGAAGCGGATCGAAAACGCAGCCGAAGGCGCGGCTAAAGGTACCGGCACGAAAGTCGAGTGGGAAGTATTGGGCGGGGTCTACAACCTGCTGCCAAACGTAACGATGGCTGAAGTGATGCACCAAAACCTGAAAACGGTGGGTGGCGTGCAATACAACGCCGAGGAAACCGCCTTCGCCAAACAGATCAGCACGACGTTCGACAAGAAAGTGCCTATCGAGGAAGCGGCCACCGTAAAAGACTTCCGCGACGCGTCGGAAAGTGCGACAAGTGGCGGCTCAACCGACGTGGGCGACGTAAGCTGGACGGTCCCAACGGTGGGTTTGTCAACAGCGACCTGGGTACCGGGCTCGTCGGCGCATAGCTGGCAGTCGACGGCGGCAAGTGGCATGGGTATCGGTCAGAAGGGAATGCTGGTAGCGGCCAAAACCCTCGCTCTGACGGCTTACGACCTGTTCAACAGCCCCGCCCTGATCGAAAAAGCCCGCGCCGAATGGGAGCAGAAACGCGGCAAGGATTTCAAGTATGAAGCGCTACTAGGTGATCGTAAGCCCGCACTGGACTATAGGAAGTAAGTAAAAAAGCGAAGAGTTACCGTCCTCATGGTAACTCTTCGCTGTCATTTTCTTTACGTCAGCTAGAAGCGCAAGTATTCTCACTTCTTGTATTTCGTAAACTCCTGCAACTCAGACCTTTCACTTTCATATATATATCTTTTAACTCGATTAACGGCCCTTTCTGTATCTGATAGCCTTTTTTCATTCGAGTTGTTCGAGAACCTTGTTATAACGCTTTTCAATTTTACAGCATTGCTAGACTTGTTGGCGGAATTAGCTCTTGTTTTCATGTGGATTTTTATTTAAATAATTTTGCAGGACTCTTGGCCGTCCCTTCATGAAAGACCGGCTTTGAACCACTAGTTTTTATTTGGCCAAAACTGGCGAAGGAGCTCTTGTAATCATTTTTCAACGTCAGATAGGATTGTATTGGTCCGTTTCCATATCTATCAAAAATCATGCTCAGAGGAACATAGCGCCCCGTCTCTTTAAACCGTTGGAATGCCCGAATGGTTGCCAGCTGTCTGTCCAAGTTAACAAGTACTAAATGAACTCTGTACCCCTGACTCCGAAGAGATAGGGCAAAAGTGAGTACGTCTTTATCATCATCTCCTACGGTAGGTACGACAATGTTGTAACCCTCACCAATACATCTCATTATAAGAGATGAAACCCCAATACTGCTGCTGGACGAGGCACTAAGAACAAGAGCCGAAGACTCCTTATGAACCAAAGTAGCTCCAAAGCCATATAACGCGAATTCAGGAAGCTTTCGTTTGGCATAGTCCGAATCTATAATAATAGCCCCATGCTCATCTGCAATCCGGTTTGCTATTCCTGACTTACCGGAAGCTGGAAGACCAATTATTATGTACGCGTTTTTATCTCGTACCACTAAACTGTGAGGTAGGGCACCTCCTGCCTGCAATTTAATTAATTCATCTGATTCTAAGCGCTCAAGCGTTAACAATTCGTTCACTATCTGCTCCCTCAGAATAATACGTCTTGGTTCAGATGAATAATTACTGTCTCTATACTCCGTGCTGCTAATAGTGGGATGATTAAGTGGATAACTACTTAGAGAAAGCTCACACTCTGCAATCTTTGCTACATATTGCTGCTCAGCTGAGCAGTCATAGTCTAGGGTACGGGTTAAAAAGTCATTTACTTGGCCAGCACTCACTAAAAGTCTTTCGTATTGGTGGCTCATCTATCGAAGTTTACAATGGCGGGAAAAAATGTGTACTGCTGTGACACATAATGATTGTACAAGTATACGTATTTTAGCACATAGCACAGATGCATTAAAATCCGCTACATTCTCCTGTCACCTTCTGCCAGTCATATACACATGCCTTTTCTGCAAACTCTTACCTTTGCGGAAATCAATTTTGACTGAGTGAGCGATAGAATGAGTGAATAAGCCAGTCCGAGAGATTTTTATTCAATCATTCTATCACTCACTCAGTCACTCATTCGACACTCATGCTTCGTTCCAAAACCTGCGGAGAACTCCGCCTTTCCGACGCTAACACCACCGTTACCCTGGCCGGGTGGGTACAGACCACCCGCGACAAGGGCGGGGTACTCTGGATCGACCTGCGCGACCGCTACGGTATCACCCAACTGCTGCTCGAAGATGGGCAGACAGCCCCTGAACTGTTTACCACAGCCCGGTCACTAGGCCGCGAATTTGTGGTGCAGGCAACCGGTACGGTGATCGAGCGGAAGTCGAAAAACCCGAATATTCCGACCGGCGAGATCGAGCTGAAAGTAACGGCGCTCACCGTGCTGAACCCCGCCAAATTGCCGCCTTTTCTCATTGACGACGATACCGATGGGGGCGACGATCTGCGGATGAAATACCGCTACCTCGACCTGCGCCGGAACCCCGTTCGCCGGAATCTCGAACTGCGGCACCGCATGGCGCAGCAAACCCGGATTTACATGGACGGACAGGGTTTTATCGAAGTCGAAACGCCGGTGCTGATCAAATCGACACCCGAAGGCGCGCGTGACTTTGTGGTTCCCAGCCGCATGAATCCTGGCGAATTCTACGCCCTGCCGCAGTCGCCCCAGACGTTCAAGCAGTTACTGATGGTTTCGGGCTTCGACCGGTACTACCAGATCGTGAAGTGTTTCCGCGATGAAGACCTGCGCGCCGACCGGCAGCCGGAGTTCACGCAGATCGACTGTGAGATGTCGTTTGTTGAGCAGGAAGACGTGCTGAACATGTTTGAAGGGCTGGTGCGCCACCTGTTCAAAAGCGTGAAAGGCATCGACCTGGCCGAGGTGCCGCGCATGACCTACGCCGACGCCATGAAACTTTACGGCTCCGACAAGCCCGACACCCGCTTCGACATGAAGTTTGTCGAGCTAAAGGGCACGTTCGACACCGTCGACCTGACATCGGGGAAAGGCTTCGGCGTGTTCGATTCGGCCGAGCTGGTCGTTGGTATCAACGCGCCCGGTTGCGCGCACTACACCCGCAAGCAGATGGACGAACTGACCGATTGGGTGAAACGCCCGCAAATCGGTGCAAAGGGGTTGATTTACGTTCGCTACAACGAAGACGGAACGCTCAAATCGTCGGTCGACAAGTTTTACTCGGAAGAAGACCTGCAAAAATGGGCGGTACAGTTCGGCGCTAAACCCGGCGACCTGATGCTCATCATCTCGGGTGATTCCAACAAAGCCCGCAAGCAGTTGAACGAACTGCGGCTGGAAATGGGTAATCGGCTCGGGCTGCGCGACCCGAACGTGTTCAGCACGTTGTGGGTGCTCGACTTCCCGCTGCTCGAATACGGCGAAGAGGAAGCCCGCTGGTTTGCGATGCACCACCCCTTCACGTCGCCCAAGCCCGAAGACATTCCGCTGCTCGAATCGGATCTGGGTGCCGTTCGTGCCAACGCCTACGACCTCGTCATCAACGGTACGGAAGTCGGCGGGGGCTCGATTCGGATTTTCAACCGCGACTTGCAGGCCCGGATGTTCAGCATTCTCGGCTTCTCCGATGAGGAAGCAAAATCGCAATTCGGCTTCCTGATGGACGCCTTCGAATACGGTGCGCCCCCACACGGCGGACTGGCCTTCGGTTTCGACCGACTCTGCTCGCTGTTCGGCGGTTCTGATTCCATCCGTGACTTTATCGCCTTCCCGAAAAATAACTCGGGCCGCGACGTGATGATCGATTCACCCTCGGAAATTTCCGACAAACAGCTTGACGAGCTGAAAATCGCGACCACTGTACCGGCTAAGTGATCGCACGTAACAACAGGAAATCTAACTCTTAAACGGTAGGGCCATGATGCATCCGCCATTAACTAATGTCCAGGCAGAACTGCTCAAGGTATTTTCCCGCCAAATCCCTGACGAGGATTTGATGGAGCTACGGCAGGTCATGGCCAAATTTCTGCTCCAGAAATCCCGGCAACGCGCTGACGTTATCTGGCAGGATAAAGGCTATGATAATGGTTTGATGAATCAGCTACTTAGTGAAGATGCCTGATCGGTTAAGCGTCGTTCTGGACACGAATGCTGTTCTGGCGGCTATTCCAAGCCGTTCACCATATAAACTTGTTTTGGATGCGCTGTTCGATGGCAGTTATGATGCGTTTGTATCAACGGATGTCCTGCTGGAGTATGCCGAAAAGATCACTGAGTTTTTCGATTCATCCGTAGCAGAAGACATCATTGGTGGTTTGCTTTTATTGCCCAACATTCGTAAAACGGAGATTTATTTCAACTTGGGACTAATCGAAGCGGATAAAGACGACAACAAATTTGTAGACTGTGCTTTCTCCGCCAATGTGCAGTATATCGTCACCAACGACCGGCATTTTAATGTTTTGAAGGACTACGATTTCCCGAAGCTGAATTTGATTCGCATCGAAGCGTTCACCGAGTTGCTTAAACCGCTGTAAACAACTCGGGCCGCGACGTGATGATCGATTCACCCTCGGAAATTTCCGACAAACAGCTTGACGAGCTGAAAATCGCGACGACTGTACCAGCTAAGTAAGCCTATTTCAGGCAGGTAGTTTTCAGAAAACCCCGTAAATATCAGCCACTTAATAAGCTGATGTCTACGGGGTTTGTCTTTTTGCACCTACCTTTATCCACCGTTTAATAAACACCTGACGGCAGTATACTGCATTATCCGCTAGCTGCATGATTCTACGCTTTACATGGCTGACATTGATACTGATGGCCTTCTGCTCCCTATGCGCCGAGGCTCAGCTGACGATCAGTAGCCCGGTTCCACGCATGGTCTTTCAGCGTAATCAGGCTAATCAGGCCAGCGTACTCATTACGGGTACGGCCCCGGCCAATGCTACTAGTATTGAAGCCCGTTTCGTGCCGCTGGTCGCGGGACAGGGTTCTGTTACGACCTGGACAACAATACCTTTCTTATCGGGATCGCGCGTGTTTCGCGGATTTGTTGTGGTGTCGGGGGGTTGGTACCGGCTCGATGTTCGGGCTAATGGGGGCATTACGCAGCTAACACAAACGTCGGTCAACCGGGTGGGTGTGGGTGAAGTTTTCGTCGTGGCGGGGCAGTCCAACGCGGTAGGCGGGTTTGAGCGCGAACCCGGTGCTGCCGACGACCGGGTGTCGTGCGTCGATATTCGGCAGATCAACCGCATTGAAGAGCAGCTCTACCCTTTACAGTTCGGCCATGCCAGTTCGGGCAGCAACATCGGCCCCAGCCAGCCCCGCACATCTGGGCGCGGCTGGGCGATAAACTCGTCAGTCGACTTAACGTGCCGGTACTCTTTCTGGGGGCAGCACAGCCCGCCACGTCAAGCACCCAGTGGCAACAATCAGCCGCCGGTACGTCGGGAACGCTTCTGCCCTATCAGCGGCTGGGGAGCGTTCTGCGCAGCTACGTGGCCCGCACCGGTATGCGGGCCGTGCTGTGGCATCAGGGCGAAGGCGACATCGACGGGTCGGAAACGGCGTACTTTTCAAACCTCAAATACATTATCGGCAAAACCCGGGAGCAGACGGGTTTCGGACAGTTGGCCTGGCTGGTGTCGCGGGTGTCATATACGCAGGGATCCACAAACCCCGGCGTACTAATGGCGCAGAACCGGCTGGCCAATGAAGTCAGCGACGTGTTCAACGGGCCCGCCACCGACGACCTAATCGGATCAGACAACCGGCTGACCGACAACGTCCACCTGGGTGGAAACGGCCTCGTTCGCTTCATCGACCGATGGGATCAGAGCCTGAGTGCTGACTTTTTCAGCCGCTCAACGCCCTACACGCCCACCGATGCATCGTCGCTGCTGACGACCGGCTACCCCCTGCCCCTCGTGAGCCAGCCGGGCAGCGTAGTACAGGTGCCGTCGTTTCGTACCGCGCCTGTTGAGTCGGGCAACCAATATTACGTGCAGGTGGTCGGAGCCAACAACACAGTCGTTTCGGAATCGGCCCGTGGGCTGAGCAACCCATTGTCGCTCACCCTACCGACCGGGCTAAGCGGCAGTTACCGACTCCGCACACTGGCTACCAGCCCCGCCCTCACAGGCACGCTCAGCGAGTCGTTTACGGTCAGTTCAGCCGCGCCGGTCACTACCTACGACGCCCCTACCCCCGCTATCGTACAGGGTGGTACGGCAGACACCAGCATCATTCGGATCGGGTATCGCTACGAAGCTGACAGTCACGGTTTTTTTGCGATGATTCAGGCCAATACGACCGTCGAAACGCGGATGCAGCGGCTCGACGGCGGTCCGTTTTCCGACACCAACTGGCAGATAGCTGCGCCCGTCAGTCAGGCCCCTGACTACACCGAATTTGCTGATTTCAACTACGTCCGCAATTACCCGCCCGTCGCATTAGCTGTGGGGGGTGTCGAGCCGGGGCGGTATCGGTTGTCGGTACGAAAACAAGGCAGCACCGGCGATGGCATCTGGTTCGAAACGACGTTTCTATCCGGCCGCACAACGCTGTATCAGGGCGCAGAGCCCGTGGCTTCGCTCCCACCCGTGCTGACCATAACCAGCCAGGTCCCGACCGTTTGTCCGGGCGACGCGTTTACAGTGAGTTTTACCCAGACCGAGAGTTCCGTCAACGCCAATAACCAGTTTACCATACAACTCTCCGACAGCAGCGGCTCGTTTAATTCGCCGACTGCCATCGGTAGCGGTACGAGTAGCCCAATCTCGGTCACGCTGCCCACCTCGGTCAGCGCGGGTTCCGTTCGCCGGATTCGGGTGGTGGCCAGTAGCCCCGTCGTGGCCAGTACGCCGGGCGACTCCTTTACTGTCTGCAATAACGCCGTGAATCTGGCCGATCTGTCGATAGCCATGCAGGTCGGTAATCGTATCGTCCCGCTGAACACACCCGTTTCATACACGATACTGGTCAGCAACAGCGGTCCGGGTCCGGCCAGTGGCGTACAGGTACAAAGTCGACTACCGTCTGGCCTGACATTTGTCGATGCGACGGCCAGCACAGTCGCATCGGCGAACGGAATTGTTACCGTCAATGCAGGTACCGTACCCGCAGGTAGTCGGGTTGGGTATGCGTACCGGTTGCGGGCTAGCCAGACAGGCACCTACGCCGTAGCGGCTCAGATTACCGCCAGTCAGACGCCCGATCCAGACAGTCAGCCGAATTCGGGCACGGGCGATGGGCAGGACGATGCTGCTACGGTTGATTTACGAACTGCGCCCGGTCAGGATACGCTGTATGTATCGCCAAATCCAAACCAGACACCACTGCCAGCGACTCAGTCCAATCAGCCGACTCCGAGCAGCAACTCCGCCGATCTGAGTCTGGCACTAGTCACAAAGCAATTGACCGTATCCCAAAGCGGCACGCTTGATATGAGCCTGACGGTCAGCAATCGGGGGGGCGCATTAGCCCAGCTTGTAGGCGTACAGGTCCTGCTTCCCAGCGGCTGGCAATTGCTGAGCGGCAGCAGCCTGAGCCAGTCGGGGCAGGTCGTATCCGGCACGATTGTTGGCGTTCCATCAGCTGATTCGACAACCGTAAAGTTCAGCCTGCGCGTCGGTAATGCCGGTACCGTGCAGGCTCAGATCAGCAGTTCGTCTATCGCCGACCCGGACAGTACGCCCGGCAACGGCTACATCAACGGTGAAGACGACACGGCCAGTCTGACAATTCGAATAAAATGATACGATCCGGGGACGGAGTTAGCGCGGAAACTGGTTCCGGGCCGCGTCGATCAGGCGTCCGAAGTCTGACGCGATCTTGTTCAGTTCTGCTTTTAGCTGGCTTCCGCCCTTCTCGACGTCAGCTTTCAGGTTCGCCCGGTTCGTTTTGCCCGGTCCGGGAACGATCAGCAGGCTGGTAACGAAGCCGGTGATAAGTCCGGCAAGGAAACGTTTCATAGGTAGTAGTTATGACTGGTGGATGTAGTATATCTACCTAGAACCACAAATGCACCGTTCTGTTTACGAACGGCTTGCTCCAACAAAAAGCGTCCCCGCTCACGGTATAACAACCATGAGCGGGGACGCTTTTTCACCCTATACATTAACCTGCCTATGCTTCGGTCAGTTGCTGCACCTGCTTGTCGATGGCCTGCAACAGCTTGTCGTAGGGTTTGTTGAACTTCTCGATACCTTCGTCTTCGAGTTGCTGCATCAGTGCGGGCAGGTCCAGCCCGGCCTGCTTGATACGCTCAAGCGTCTCGGTAGCCTTATCCAGATCATCTTCCAGCCGGTCGGCGGGGTTGCCGTGGTCGCGGTACGCATCGAGCGTTTCCATCGGCACGGTATCGACGGTGTCTTTACCGATCAGCGCATCGACGTATTTAACATCCGAAAACGCCGGGTCTTTCGTGCCGGTACTCGCCCAAAGCAGCCGCTGTGGTGTTGCTCCTTTTTCTTTCAGTTTGGCAAAGCGGTCGCTGCTAAATACGCGGTTATAGATCTCATACGCTTTTTTGGCCGACGCAATCGCTACTTCGCCTTTCAAATCGTCAAGCCCTTTGTCGGCCAGCATCGGGTCGATCAGTGTATCGATGCGACTCAGGAAGAAACTGGCTACCGACGCGATCTGATCGATGGGTTGCCCGGCGGCTACGCGGTCTTCCAGCCCGCTGATATACGCGTCTGCCACGGCTTCGTAACGCTCCAGACTAAACAGCAGTGTTACGTTGATATTGATTCCATCGGCCAGGGCCTGCCGGATGGCGGGTAGCCCCTCGGCGGTGCCGGGAATCTTAATCATCACATTGGGCCGACCAACTTCTTTCCATAGTGCCCGCGCCTGACTTAGCGTGCCCTCGGTATCGCGGGCAAGTCGGGGCGACACTTCCAGGCTGACGAAGCCATCGGCACCGTCGACTTTATCGTCGTAAACGGGCGCGAACAGGTCCGACGCCTGCTGAATGTCTTTTACCGCCAGGCCGTAGAAGATGTCTTCGTTCGATTTATTTTGCCCGGCCAGTGCCCGAATGTCGTCGTCATAGTCGGCACTCCCGCTGATGGATTTCTCGAAAATGGCCGGATTCGACGTGATACCCCGCAGGCCGTCTTCGTCGATCATCTGCTGTAATTTACCCGACTTCATAATCGGTCGGTCGATAAAGTCCAGCCAGATACTTTGTCCAAATTCGTGAACCTGTTTGATGCGATTCGTTGCCATAAAATAGCTGAGTTAGTTACTGTTACTAACCGCTAATACCCCGTCTTGTTCTGATTTTGAACGAATGATCAGCCTGCGGTGATGACCACCATTAACCGCATAGTTTCATACATTGACCGCTATTCCGAACGCCCCAACCGACTGCCAGCGTTCAACGATATAATCCGCAACCGCAGAAGTCAACTCGAAGTGTTTTTGTCATCCCGACGCCAGGAGAGATCTTCGGGTAAAGCGAACAAAACACTCTGTTCACGAAGATCCCTCCTGGCGTCGGGATGACAAAAATATTACCCAAAATCAACCTTAACCGTTAAACCTGAATCCACCCACCAATGAAAGGAATTATCCGGCTGAGTTACCGGAAAGTAATCGACGCGACGGCGCAGCACCCATGGGACCGGCTGGTATTCGACGATACCTGGCAGGAGTTTTACATGCAGGCCCAGTCGTTCAATCAGAGTGGGCAGTACCAATATTTCTGGGAGCTACTCGCCAACGTCCCCAACGCCGACAAGCTGCACCACCTGACCAGCCGGGCTGTGATGGGCTACCTGCGCCAGTTGAACGACCGCATCCCCGACATCACCAATGCGCAGGATCAGCTTAGTCTGCCGTTCAACTAGTTCAAATTCGAGATTCTGGCCGCGCAGGTCGAGCAGAAAGAGACGTTTCGCATCGCCATTTTCTTCTTCAGCGAACCATTGACCTGGCTCGACACGGTCGGGAATCAGTTGCTGGTTGCGTACGGCGATCAGCAGGCGGCTATCCGGCAGGGGCAGGCCATCAGCACTGACCTGATTCCGCTGCAACCGGAGCTGTCGATCTGGTCGTACCAACCCATTCTTCCCGCTATCAACTCGTAATGGACACAACCACACAGGCGCAGATTTACCTCGCCGATCAGCGGGGGCATTCGCAGACGCCGACACTCCGCAGTTTTCACACGTTCAACTTCGGTTCGTATCAGGCTGACAGCCGTGCCCCCTTCGGCGCGTTACAACTCCTCAACGACGATAGTCTGCTGGCCGGGGCAACGCTGTCGCTAACTGTCGAGCAACCTACCGACGTGCTACTGCTGCCCATCAACGGCGGACTGGAGTACCGCAGCGATGCGGGATCGGGCTTTCTCGAACCCGGTCAGTCGGGGCGGTTGTCGCTGCGGCCGGGCATGAGTTACACGGTCAGCAATCCCTACGAGGTCGAAACCATCGACCTGCTGCAAATCTGGCTGCGCAGACCCGATGAATCAGTATCGGTTGGCTTCGCCGATACGACGTTCGACCTGTCGCAGAAGAACACGCTTCTCCCCTGCCTGCCGATGTCCGCCGACAGCCGCGCATTTATCGGCCGCTACGATGGCCGGGCGGAAGATACGCTCTCTGTTACACCGGAGCAGGGTGTGTTTGTGTTCGTCGTGCAGGGCGTCTTTGAGGTGCAAAACCGGCTACTCCACGAACGTGACGGCCTGTCGCTGTTGGCGATTCAGGGCAACACCGTCGAGTTCGAAGCCCTTTCCAACGATGCCATTTTGTTGCTGATTGTGATTTAAACACAGAGGCACAGAGTGGTAGCATAGAGAAAACAGAGATAGCTTACTTGTTCTCCGTTTCCTCCGTGGTTTTTACTCTGTGCCTCTGTGTTTAAATCACTACTTCGCCGTCCAGACGTTGTCGGCGGGGGTGGCGTCCATGAAGATGCCGCCGGTTAGTTTCACCGATTGCAGCTGTTTACTGATCGGCAGTTTCACCACCGCCTGTTTCTGGTTGGCCTGCCAGATCGCCGGGGTCTGGTGAACCGTTTCGGTGGTACCATCGGCGAAGGTCAGCACGACGTCGACCGGGGCCACGTAACCGCCAACGTTGTCGATGGTCAGGGTCGCTTGTTTCGCCGTCGTCGCGACGGGTTTCAGGGCGAAATCGATGTAGTTATTGGAGAAATACCAGTTGTTCCAGAACCAGTTGAGGTCGCGGCCGGAACCGGCGTTAAAGCTGAAAAACATATCCCAGGGCGTGGGGTGCTTGCCGTTCCAGCGATCCATAAACGTGTGTAGCCCCTTACGGAACAGGTCATCGCCGAGCATATCTTTCAGGGCCAGATAGCCCAGCGCGGCCTTGCCGTATTCGTTATTACCCATCGCAGCACCGCTCAGCACGTTGGTCGGGGTGATGATCGGCAAATCCTCTTCCGCCGACGGGTCGCGAATCCAGCCATTGACCCGGAAGCCCTGAAACAGTTGCACCGCCTTGTCTTTGCCTAAGTCTGCCTGCCCGATCAGGTGTTCGAGCGTCGTGGCCCAGCCTTCATCCATGAAGCCGTAGCGTGTTTCGTTGATGCCCATGTAAAACGGAAACCAGGTGTGGGCAATCTCATGCTCGGCCACAAAGCGCGAAAAATCCAGGTCCTTAGTCGTACCATCGTTGACCATCATCGGGTATTCCATATCGGCAAAGCCCTGCACGACGGTTGTCTTCGCATACGGGTACGGCACACCGGGCCAGTTGTTGGAAAACCAGTCGAGTGCGTGTTGCCCAAAGCCAACCATCTGGTGAAAATCAGCTGCGTTATCCAGAAAAGCCGCCTGCACACTAGCCCGCCGACCCGTCTTTTTGTCGACCACCACACTGCCCGCATCCCAGACGTAGTGGTTGCTGATCGCCAGCGCCATGTCGGGTACGTTCGTCGCCAGCCACCGCCAGGTATTCGTAGCCTGGTTCGCGGTGATGTTCCCCATTGTCAGGTCAGCCGCCGTCGCGACGTGTACCAGCGAATCGCTTTTCATCGACTGCGCCAGTCGTTGCGCGTAGGTCGGTTGTAGCACCTCATTCGCGTTTCGCAGATCACCCGTCGACCAGACGATGTAATTTTTCGGAACGCTGACGGTCAGGTCGTAGTCGTTGAAATCGCTGTAAAACTCCTGCGCGTCGGTAAAGGGCATCCGGTCCCAGCCGTAGTAATCGTCGTACACCGCCACACGGGGTAGAAGTACGCTAGGAAGAACGTAGTCGAGTCAAGCACCCCTTCGCGCCCGCTTTCCTTCGAGAGATCATAGTGCCAGTCGAAGCCCAGCTTCACCGAGTCGTGGGGCAGCAGCGGTTTGCTCAGCACCATCCGTTGATTGACGTCTTTGCTGGCCGACCACTTCTTCTCTGCCTGATTTTCGGTGTATTTGTCGATAGTCACGCCCGACGTCAGGTAGTCTTCGCTGACGGCCCCCTGCCGACCAGCTTCCGGCCGGTGGATGTTCATAAACAGTTTGAACGCCAGCGTTTTCAGCGTATCGGGGCTATTGTTGACGTAGGTGATCTGCTCGGTGCCGTTGATCGTGCGGCTGGGTGGCGTGGCCGTGATGTTGATGGTGTAATGCGCCCGGTTTTGCCAGTAACGCGGGCCGGGTTTACCGTCCATCGCGCGGGTGCCTTTCTGGTACGCCTGCTTTACATTGCGGGGCATATACAGCGTCTGCGCCTGCGCGGCTGTCAGGCCGAAAAGTAGGATTGCTGCTGAAGTGAGTTTCATATACGGTTTGCGGTATTCTGTTTTCGGTGTACGGTGGCGTAAACCGATCCGGCAAAAATACCGTAAAGCAAAAAGCGACACGCTCAATTTTGTGACCAACGGCTATCGCCCGAATCTATCCTGCCTATGAACCGCCTGTGCCTGCTTATCAGCCTCTTACTCGTCGGCCTGACGCAATCGTGGGCCCAGACGACCTACTGTAACCCGATGGACATCAGCTATCGGTACAATTTCGAGCAGTTGAACGAGCGGATTTCGTACCGCTCCGGGGCCGACCCGGTCATTATTAATCATAAGGGAGAATACTACCTGTTCGTCACGATTCAGGGCGGCTGGTGGCACTCGAAAGACCTCGCCAACTGGCAGTACATCGTGCCCGATAAATGGCCGATGGAGGATATGTGCGCCCCGGCGGCACTGTCCGTCCGCGACACGTTGTACCTGTTTCAGAGCACCTTCGAGCAGCGACCCATCTTCATCTCGACGCAGCCCGAACAGGGTAAGCTGACATTCTACAACCGATGGCTCCCACGCCTGCCCAAAGACATCGGCCCCTGGGACCCGGCGCTGTTTCACGACGACGATACCGACAAGTGGTATATGTACTGGGGCTCCTCAAACGTGTACCCGATTTTCGGGGCCGAACTCGACAAAAGCCGCAACCTCACGTATGCGGGCAACAATCCGGCACAGGCCTACAAAGCGATGTTCTGGCTCGACCCCTATCAGCACGGCTGGGAACGCTTCGGTCCTAATCATTCCGACCCGATCAAACCGTTTGTCGAAGGCGCGTGGATGACCAAGCACAACGGCAAGTACTACCTGCAATACGGCGCGCCGGGTACCGAATACAACGTTTACGGCAACGGTACTTACGTCGGTAAAGACCCGCTCGGCCCGTTCGAGTACGCGCCCTACAACCCCATCGCCTACAAGCCGGGTGGCTTCGCGACAGGTACGGGACACGGCAACACCTTTCAGGATAATTTTGGCAACTACTGGAACACCGGCACCACCTGGATTGGTGTCAACTGGGGGATGGAACGGCGGATCATGATGCACCCCGCCGGCTTTGATAAAGACGATCAACTCTTCGCCACGACCCGCTTCGGCGACTGGCCCCACCGCCTGCCCACGAAAAAATGGACTGACCGGGAAGACCTCTTTACGGGCTGGATGCTGCTCAACTACAAAAAGCCCGTCGTAGCCTCCTCAACACTGACACCCACTGCTCCCGACTCTATCCGGGCGGGGTTCGTAACCGACGAAAACCCGCGCGCATTCTGGGTAGCCGCGCAGAACCGACCCGGCGAAACACTGACGACGGATCTGGGTGCCCTCTGCGACGTCAAAGCCGTGCAGGTCGATTATTTCGATTACAAACTCGCCATCTTCGACTCCGATTCGACGGTGTATACCCAATTCAAAATCCTGACCTCGCCCGACAACAAAACCTGGACCGTTGCCGCCGACCTCACCCGCGAACCCAAACGCGACCGAGCCTGCGCCTATGTCGAACTGGCCAAGCCGCAGCGAGCGCGGTACGTTCGCTACGAACACGTCTACACGGCGGGGCAGCACCTGAGCATCAACGCGTTTCGGGTGTTTGGCAATAGTACGGGCAAAGCCCCGGCCGTTCCGACGATGACCGCCAAACGCCAGAAAGACCAGCGCAATACCAACCTGACCTGGACAAAAGTACCGGGAGCTATGGGCTACAACATCCGCTGGGGCATTGCCCCCGACAAGCTGTATCAGACGTACCAGTTCTGGCACGACCAGCCCAGTCAGTTTGAGTTGCGCGCTCTAAACATCGGCGTCCCGTATTATTTTGCCGTCGAGTCGTTCAACGAAACCGGCGTATCAGCCTTAAGTCCGGTCGTATCGGCAACAAACTAACCGTACTTTGTACCTGGCCGTACGTACCGCCAATACCAACAACCAATGACCTTCACCTTCCGAAACGACCAGCCCGACGAATTTTTGGCTATTCTCCGCGAAGTCGCCCATTGGCTGGTCGATAGTCAGCAGGAATTGTGGGCACCCGATACGCTGACGGCTGCGAATCTGATCAACGACGATACGCGCGGCAACTGCTACGTAATGTATGCCGATGGGCTACCGGCGGCAGCGTTTATTTTGCAGTGGAAATCTTCGCTTTACTTCCCCGACGTTCCCGACAATACGGCGGGCTTTATTCACAAGCTAGCTATTCGGCGGCTGTTCGCCGGGCAAAACCTGTTTGCCGCCGTACTCGATTTCTGCCAGCAACGTTGCCGGGAGCGTGGAATCGGCGAACTGCAACTGGAAACCGACGCCAACCGCCCCGCCCTGATGCGTTTCTACGAACGGAACGGCTTTACACCTACTTATCAGCGCACCATACACGAATTCGGACAAACCTTCACGTGCCAGTATTACGTGATGCCGTTCTGAATTCGCAGCCGTGAAGAACAAGGCTGCATAGCCCGCGGGCCGAAACAAGGTCGTACCTTGCAGGTATGTTCTCTGACCGCCGACTGCTGCACATTTACGCCATTATTTTCATCGACATCGTTGTCGGTTCGGCGATTGGGCCGATTCTGCCCGCCTTCGTCAAGTCGATGGAGCGGCCGCAGGTGTGGCTGGCCCTCGGCACGGCGCTGTTTCTCGGCATGCAGTTGTTCTCGGCCCCGCTGCTCGGCAAACTCTCCGACGGCTACGGCCGCCGACCTATTTTCATTGTGTCATCGGTAGGAACATTTATCGCGAACACGTTTCTGCTTCCCGTTCGGCTGGGGGCGTTACTGGCCAACCGGTTCAGCGACGGCCTGACCAACGGGATGTACGCCACCGTCCGTTCGGCCATTACCGACATTTCACCCAAAGAAGATCTGTTTCGCAACCTTGGTATCGAAGGGGCGATTCTGTCGCTGGGATTTGTGATCGGGCCGGGGGTGTCGGGGCTGCTGCTGACGGCGTTTGATGTGGTCGAAGGCGATCAGGCGCGGGTCGTCGTCATCATGGGTGTGCTGCTGTCGTCGGTCAACGTACTGCTGAGCTGGACACTGCGCGAAACGCACCCCAACCCACCCGGCGTGACGATAGCCGCGCTCAAAACCGAACTCGTGCAGGCGCTTAACGTGGCCAATCTCTGGGGGCGGCTGCGTGCGAAAGACAAACAGCACGGAGGGCTGAAAACGCTGGTGCTGATGCAACTGGCTCTGACATTTAGCATCGGTTATTACAACTACTTCGTTACGTTCGTCAGCTTCGGCGCGCTCCATTTCGACGCCAAGGGCATCTCCTATTTTTTCATGTACTTCGGCGCGTTGAGCGTGGTCATCAGCTACGTGTTTTACACCTACCTCGCCGACCGTATCAATCAGCAGCGGGCCATTGTCTGGCTGGCCGCGCTGGGCGTACCGGTACTGGCAGGCTACGGACTAATCGGCACGTCGACAGTCTGGCTGTACGTACTCGTCACGATTGACTGCCTGACACTGTCGCTCATTCAGGGACTGATCGAGGGGCTGATGGCGCAGCGCACCACCGACGTCGACCGGGGCGAAATCTTCGGTATCAATCAGGCATTACAGGGGCTGGCGAGCATCGTAACAACCCTGATTTTCGGCCTGCTCTCGCTGATCGACCTGCGCCTGCCGTTTGCGTGGTTCGCACTTTGCCTGGCGGTCGTTGCTTACCTGGCCTGGCAGCGCGACGAAATCGCTGATTTTTCGGCGGGGTTACAGCCCGATCAGCAGACGGATTGACAGGCTGGTCTGAATGGTCGATGCAGGGATAGCACGGTGAGTAAGCTACCTTGCCGGTTTGCTTTTGGCTATTGCCGATTTATTCACCAGCCATGCACAACGCACTGATTATAAGCCTACTGCTCCTCCTAAGCTGTCAGCCTGCATCTATCCCGGAAGCGAAGCAGTACAGCGTTCCAGCCAGCGTGGAACCATACATTCGGTCGTTTCAGATGGAAGCGCAGAGCCGCAATCACGCCGTTTCCATCGACAATCTGGTGGTTGAATTTGGCGATGCACAGGGCGAAGATGTGTGCGGTCGGTGTATCCTGGAAGCAGGCAAAGCACCGCGCATTGTCCTAAACATGAATGATTACTGCTGGCAGCAGGCCAGTACTAATGAGAGAGAAGGGCTGATTTTTCACGAACTGGGTCACTGCCTGCTCAACCGGCAGCACCGCACCGACCGGTTTCCCAAAGGGGCTTACGTCAGCCTGATGAATCCCGACGATATGGGTGTCTACGCAACCTGCCGCTACCCCATCGATGATGAGTGTGATAAACGCCCCCGGCGAACGTATTACCTGGATGAATTAGTCAACCCCGCCACGCCGGCCCCCACCTGGGCCCAATAATCAACCCGGCCGAAGCGGGTAATCAGGCAAAAAACAGTATGTTCGCTTTTCGCAACCTGCTGTTTCCTATGCTCAAATCTACGCTGCTGCTGTCGCTGCTGTCGGGCAGTCTCGCGCTGGCCCAGTCGACCGTTCCAACCGTTTCTACGTATCAGCCGCCCGCCTTTACTGACCCCGACCGGGTCAGGAAGATCGAAGCCGCCTGGCCGGTCATCGAAAAGCTGTATCAGGACTACGCGCAGAAGCAGCACTTTCCGGGTATGGCCTTTGGACTGGTGGTCGACGGAAAGCTGCTGAAAGCGGGTGCTACGGGCTATACCGATCTGGCGACCAAAACCGCAGCCACGCCCGCGTCGCTGTTCCGCATTGCGTCGATGACCAAAAGCCTGACCGCGATGGCCATTCTGAAACTGCGCGACGAAGGCAAAATCCGGCTCGACGATCCTGCCGAGCTGTACGTGCCGCAGTTGAAGAAACTGCGCTATTTGACCACCGATTCGCCCCGCATCACCGTCCGCAACCTGCTCACACACTCGGCCGGTTTTCCCGAAGACAACCCCTACGGCGACCGCCAACTGGGCGACTCCGAAGCCGAACTGACGCGCTTCCTCGATGGTGGGGTGTCGCTGTCCAACGTGCCGGGTGTGGCCTACGAATACAGCAATCTGGGCTTCGTGCTGCTGGGCCGTATCCTGACCAACGTGACCGGCAAACCGTATCAACAATATATCACGGAGTCGATTCTGAAGCCGCTGGGGATGAACGATACGCGCTGGGAGTACACGCAGGTACCGGCCGACAAGCTGGCGCACGGCTACCGCTGGCAGGGGAACGAATGGCTCGAGGAAGAACTGCTGCATGACGGGTCGCACGGCGCGATGGGTGGCCTGATTACCTCGATCAACGATTTTAGCAAGTACATGGCCGTGCATCAGCAGGCATCTCCCCCACGTTCGGGTAGCGAAACGGGTCCGGTTCGGCGGTCGTCGGTACGGGAGATGCAACAACCGTGGACATTCAGCTCCCTCAACGGAGCCTTCCGCTATCCCGACGGCCGCGCCTGCCCCATGACCAGCAGCTATGCCTACGGTCTGCGCTGGAGCCACGACTGCGGTGATCGCGTCTACGTAGGTCATACCGGTGGCCTACCCGGCTTCGGCAGTCAGTGGTGGATCATGCCCGAGTATGGCATCGGCGTCGTGGCGTATGGCAACCTGACCTACGCCAGCATGGGGTCGGTCAACTGGGCAGTACTCGACACACTGATTCGCTCGGCGGGCTTGACACCGCGTCAGCTGCCCGTTTCGCCGGTTCTGGCGCAGCGCAAAGCCGAACTCGTCAAACTCCTCCCCGACTGGACCAACGCCGAACGCAGCGGCATCTTCGCCGAAAACTTCTTCCCCGACCACTCGGTCGAACTGCGCCGGCAGGAAGCGCAGGCCTTGTTTAACAAGGTTGGCAAGATTACCAGCGTGGGTGAGCTGAAGCCCGAAAACCAGCTACGCGGCACCTTTCGCCTGACCGGCGAACGCGGGGCTATCAACGTCTTTTTCACGCTCACCCCCGAAACCCCCGCCCTAATTCAGCAGCTCGACCTGAACGAGGTGAAGCCGTAGCTTACCGGGCTTTCTTGGCCTTACCTTTTACCGCAGTAGCCCCGACGCCGAGCTGGGTTAAGGCTGCTTCCAATACCGTATCGCGCCCCAACTGGACATCAGCAACTGTAGGCCGAACTAACAGTTGGGGTTGAATACCCTTGGCGTTCCACTCTGTCCCATCGGGATACATGTCCCGCTTGGTACAGACGCGGGCCATCACCCCGCCGGGCAAGGCAAACGCCAGCGGTTGCCCGGTGCTACCGCCCGTTGGTTCGCCGATAATCGTTCCCCGTTTCATGGCATCGAATACCACGGCGAAATCTTCGGCGGCAGAGAAGGTTTCGCCACTCGTCAGCACAACGACAGGTTTGGTATACAGGTGCTTACCGTTGGGTTGCCAGCTGTTACCGCTTTCAACCGACTCCAGCACGACACCTTCACCCCGCGCCCGACGCAGCGGACTGTAAAGCCGCGATTCATACGAGCCGGTTTTCATAGGCTTATCGGTCAGGTAGCTCAGGATGTTCCACCCGTAGTCGCTGCTGCCGCCCCCATTTCGGCGAACGTCGAGAATCAGCGCACTTGTTGGCGCGATGGAATCGTAAGCGGCTTTAAAACGGGTAAGCGCCTGATCGTCATCGAAGCTATTGAGCTGCACGTAAGCTACATTACCCGGCAGAATACGAAACGCAAAGGCCGGTTCGGGATTGAGTTTACCATAGCCGAAGCGCGGTAAAACACGGGTGAACGTCTGCCCTTTAGCGTCGCGGAAACTAACCGTTACCGGCTTATCTTTTGGGCCGCGTAACAGGTTGTACAGGTACGTTTGCACATCCAGGTTTTGCGTTGTCGAACCGGCCTGATAGGGTCGCACATATTGATCGGCGTACGCCTTGGCAGGCATGCCGTCGATGGTGACGATTTCCAGCCCGGGCCGAATACCCGTGCGTTGCAGGCTATCACTCATGACAGTCTGCACCAGCACTTTATTCTCAACAAGCACAGCACCGACGGGTGGACGACGCGATACGGAATCAGCCAGTTGATTGTCGCCGGCCCAAACCCCGGTATGGCCGTCGTGAAGCTGCGCGACGAAGCGTTTCAACACGCGGTAATAGTCGGCCGTGGAGCGCGTCGCACGAACGTTGGGCAGGTAATCCAGATACAGCTTGTCCCAATCGATAGTGGGAACGTGATCGAAATACGCAAAGTTGTACTTGGCTTCCGACCACAATTTCGACAGATCAGCCACTTTCTCGTCGTCGCTGATATTGACCTGATAAGGCGTTTTGAGGGCTTCGGAGTTAAACAGCCGATCACCAATCATAGCTTTCGTTATCAGATCGGCGATGACTGGTTGTTTACGTACGTCCGCGAACGCGGGTTCCTCATTAACCCATTTCACGTAGTATTGAGCCCGTTTGCCAGACAGCAGATAGGTCAGTACAGTAGCCGCCTTTTCTGTCTGCCCCATCTTAGCCTGAACCACCGCCAGGTCAAACGACATATCCCCCTTCCGGGCCATCAGGTATTGGTTGACTTTGGCCAGTTCCTGCACCTCCGGGCGGTGGTAATAGGCCATCGCATCGAGCAGAATCTGTTCGGCCTTTTTCAGGCTATCGACTGGCGGATTAGGCGCGTCACCGACGATTTTATCGGCCCGCCGACGTTCGCCCTGCAAATACTCGTATTCCTTCATGCCGGGCCGCGCATCCTGTGCGAAGCCAATCAGCGTACTAACCACAACAGACAGAAGCGTAAAAACAGTTTTCATGAGGTAAGTAGACCAGGGGTTGTCGATAGTGACATAACGTAGAGTCCGCAAAAAAATGATGCGTTGTTTCGTACTCGGTCGTCATTTCGTCTCCAGCGTCAGCATCGCGAAACACGTCACGAAACCTCTTCTAGTTTCTCCCCCGAAAACGCCACTGCTTTCTCAGCAAACAGCACTTTTGTCGCGGCCCAGGTCGTGCGGAACAGCTCACTTTGCCGGTAGGCTTCCAGCGCATCGGCGGATTCCCACAAGCTGTACGTCATGCGCACGGCGGGGTTTTCGGGATCGCGCAGGAGTTCGAGATGGTGGTTGCCGGGAAAGGCGCGAATGTGGGCTTTCGACCGGTCGAAGATTGCATGGAAGTCAGCCAGCTTATCCGGCTGGAAGGTCATGCGAACGATTCTAACAAGCATATTCTTTTTAACACAGAGACACGGAGAACACAGTGCTAATCAACAAACTAATCGGTATCGAACCGCCTTACCACACCGCAATTATGCGTTGCTTTGCAGCAAAATCCCACCGCATACCATGTCAAAAATTGAATATAATGATCTGAGCCGGGCAATCATTGGCGGCTGTATTGACGTGCATCGCGAACTTGGCCCCGGTTTACTGGAAAGCGTTTACGAAGAGTGCCTTGCGTTTGAATTGCAGAGTCGGGGGTTGTTTGTCGAACGACAGTACGAACTTCCCGTCGTCTATAAAGATCAGGTACTGAGTAAAACGTTCGTTATGGACTTGATTGTCAACGGCCTGATCGTTGTGGAGTTGAAAGCCGTTCAAACCCTGCTACCCGTCCGCGAAGTACAGTTACTAACTTACCTCCGCATGGCCCGCCTTAAGCTTGGTTTGTTGATTAATTTCAACGTCGAACTGATGCGCGATGGGATCATTCGCAAAATCAATGGTTATCTCTAGCAAAGGCGCATTGAGCACACAACGTAACCATCTCTTGTTTCTGTGTTCTCTGTGTCTCTGTGTTGAAAATCCTTTGTTAAAATCCTGCATTGAAAATTAACTCCTAAACCCAATGAATTATCGCACATTTGGCCGCACGGGCTGGAACATCTCTGAAATTGGCTACGGTATGTGGGGCCTGGCGGGCTGGACCGGCTCCGAACGCGAAACCACCGACAAAGCCCTCGACCTCGCCGTCGAGCGCGGCTGCAACTTCTTCGACACAGCCTGGGGCTACGGCGAAGGACTGAGCGAGCGCATCCTCGGCGAACTGCTCAAGCGCAATCCGGACAAAAAGCTGTACGTCGCAACGAAGATTCCACCAAAGAACCGCATCTGGCCCTCAAAACCAGAGTTCCAGTTGAACGACGTGTTCCCGTCGGATTACATCGTGGAATACGTCGACAAAAGTTTGCAAAATCTGGGCGTCGAGACGATTGACCTGATGCAGTTTCACGTTTGGGAAGACAGCTGGGCCGACCGCGACGAGTGGAAAGACGCTATCACCAAACTAAGCGAACAGGGCAAAGTGCAGGCGTGGGGCATCAGCCTGAACCGCTGGGAACCAGACAATTCGCTCAACACACTGAAAACCGGGCTGATCGACGCGGTGCAGGTCATCTATAACATCTTCGACCAAAACCCGGAAGACAACCTGTTTCCGCTCTGCAAAAAGCTGAACCTGGGCATCATCGCCCGCGTGCCATTCGACGAAGGAACATTGACGGGGACGTTCACGAAGGAAACCACTTTCCCCGCCGACGACTGGCGCTCGACGTACTTCGTACCGGAAAACCTCAACAGCAGCGTCGACCATGCCGATGCGCTGAAGCCACTAATTCCGGCCGGAATGACGATGCCCGAAATGGCGCTGCGGTTCATCCTGAGCAACCCCGACGTCCACACGACCATCCCCGGTATGCGCCAACTCCGCAACGTCGAAGCCAACACCGCCGTCAGCGACGGGAAGGGCCTAACACCCGAACTCCTGCACGAGCTGAAAGGCCACCGCTGGGACCGCACTCCGACGGAATGGAGCCAGTAGTTTTTTGGGTTTAAGGGTCAAGGTTTAATGTTTAAGGTCATTGACCCTAAACGTTAAACCTTGAACTTTGACCATTAAACTCACACATGAAACTCCTCCTCGTTGAAGACGAACCAGCGTTGCAGCAGTCGGTGCGGCAGTACCTGACGGGTGAAGGGTATACCGTGACGACGGCAGACACCTACCGGCAGGCCACCGAACGAGCCAACGACTACGACTATGATTGCGTGGTGGTCGACCTGATGCTGCCCGACGGCAACGGGCTGGACTTGGTGCGTGAACTGAAACAGCGGCAGTCGAGCGCGGGAATTATCGTTATAACAGCTAAAGACGCCCTCGCCGACAAACTGACGGGTCTCGACGCCGGTGCCGACGATTACCTGACCAAGCCGTTCCACCTGCCCGAACTCAACGCCCGCATCCGGTCGGTGCTGCGCCGGCGGCTGTTTGGCGGGCAGGCCAAGATGCAGGTGGGCGAGCTGACACTGTGGCCCGAGCAGCAGCGCGTCAGCGTAGGTACTACCGACGTAAAACTGACCGCCAAAGAGTACGAACTGCTGCTGTTCTTCGTAACGAACGCCGAGCGGGTTTTATCGAAATCAGCCATTGCCGAACACGTCTGGGGCGACGCGATGGACATGGCCGACTCCCACGATTTCCTGTACACGCACGTCAAGAACCTGCGCCGAAAACTCATCGCGGCCGGTTGCCCCGACTACGTGCAGACGCGCTACGGAGCCGGCTACGTCTTCTCAACCCGCACCGACGCATGAGCCTGCTTGGTCAGACGGCCCGCTACCTGCTGCTATCGGCACTGGTCATAGCCGCGCTGGGGTCAGTGGGTTTTTACGTGCTTATCCATCGGCAGATTCAGCACGAAGTTGATGAGATTCTGGCAAACCGGGTCGAGCACGTCCGGTTGCAGCTTGGCCGACCGACCGATTCGGCAGCGACCCGCCAACTGACTGCGCCAACCAGCAACCCACGCACAGAGCGAGTTGCTTTGCCCGAAAAAACCCGGTTCAGCGACGCCGTGCAGATCGACTCGCTCGACGGTAACCGGCGTATCGACATCCGCCAACTGGAAAAGACCGTTACGGTCGACGGCCAACACTACCGCGTTACGACGTACGAACCGTACTTCGAATTCAATGAGCTGACCCGCGAACTGTCGGGGGTTGTGATACTGGCGTTTCTGCTGCTGATGGGCTTGTCGGTGGGGGTCGGGCTGGGGCTGGCGCGTCGGCTGTGGCGTCCCTTTCACGCAACCGTCGATCAGCTACCCGCCGTGCAGTTCGATACGGGAATCCAACCCGTGTTCCCGATCAGTTCGGTGCGCGAGTTCAACCTGCTGAGCCGGTCACTAACCGACCTGACCCGCAAGCTGCGCCGGCAATTTCTACTGCAAAAACAATTCACCGAAAACGCATCGCACGAGTTGCAGACACCCCTCGCCGTGGCGGCTGCCGAACTCGACCACCTCATGCAGTCGGAGCACCTGAATGCGACCGATCACCGGCATCTGCAACAGGTTTCGTCGGCACTGAACCGCATGAGTCAGCTAAGCCGGTCGCTGCTGTTGCTGACGCAGGTGGAGAACAATCAGTTTGCCGACGCCGACACGGTCGATCTGAGCGCGCTGCTGCATCAGTTTCTTGGCGAATACGAGCCGTTTTTCACCCACAAAAACATTGCTCTGACATCGTGCATTAGTCCGGGCGTACTGCTGTCGATCAATCGGCAACTGGCGACCATTCTGTTGACCAACCTGCTGAAAAATGCCGTTCGGCACGGTGAATCAGACGGGCGCGTTCAACTCGCACTGACGCCGGATTTGCTGACGATCAGCAATACGGGTGCGCCCCTGCCCTTCGCCGATTCGCTGCTGTTTACCCGCTTCGTCCGTAACCCCGCCCGCCCCGACTCGACGGGTCTTGGCCTGGCCCTTATCAGGCAAATCGCCGACCGGTATCAGTTGCCGCTGGCTTACCAATACGACCCCACCGACCGGATGCACACGTTCCGGCTGGGGCTACGATGAGCGCAGGAAAAAGTAAAAAACGGGTGCGATGAGCACACCCTCGACGATCCAGATATAAAGCGGATTATCGTTAGTCAGCCGCCGGACGAGCAGGTGAATCGCCACGCAGAAAGCCGCTAATGGTAGGCCAAGGATAATTTCGAGCGGGTAGTCGCGCTGTTGGTCGGGGGTTCCGTACAGCGTAAAATACAGACCGTGGAATGTCCAGTACAAACCCAGCACTACCCCAAACACCAGGGGCGCAATCCAGCTTGCCAGTTTCTCAATGTTCATGGCATCGTTTGTTGGTTTAGTAAACAAACGAATTCGGAGCAAGTCGGGATTTCGCTAGTTCATCAGCGACCGCAACGAAGCAGGGGCCACAAAACGGAGGTCGAGAAATGGGCCGTGCAGGTGATCGAAATCGGCATCGGTCGTTACCAGCGTCAGCCCAAGTAGCGACGCCGTAGCCGCAATCCACAGATCATGCTTACCCATATTGCGCGGAGTAATGAACGGGACCTTTGGGAAATTCAGGTGCTTCCGCTGACTGTAAGCGTCGATATGAATGTACGTTTTGAGAAACGTCTGACTCATTTCGACAATCTGCGCTTCGTCGAGGGCCATCTCCAGACGATGGCGTCTATCTTGAGACCAATTTTGCTGAAAAGCAATCGACTCTACTTCAGCTATACTAGCGAACGAAACGTGTATGTTCCGATTATCAGGATTAATGGCTTGAAGTATTTTGTAACCAGATGTGTCGCGGGCAAGGTAAAGGAGGATATTAGTATCGAAAAGAAGGTTCATTTGCGCTTTAGGTCCTCCAGTGCCGCGTCAAGTTCTTCGTCAGTAATCGGTTCACCACCCAGATTGTAAAGCTTTTTCGGGTCGTGGCCCGTCAATCTAGCGAAAGCAGTAGCGCCCCCGGCCGCGATGATTTCGTCGGCGGAGTACGTTTTGAATTTCTTGAAGAAGGGACGCTGATCGTCTATTTTTTCGGACTGCATGGTGTGTTGGGTACGTTCTATGTACGAAACAACAAAATAATCACTAGAATTCATACGAGTCTGCCGCTTCAAAGTTGCTTCAGATTTGCGCCCGAAACTTGCCGTCTGATTCATACGCTGATGTTAAAATCTGTACTTGCTGCCTGCCTGTTTCTTCTGTTCGTACTGCCCACGTTTGCCCAGTCGAGCCGCGTCGTTCGGGTGCAGGACAGCCTTACCCGCGAGCCGGTTATCGGTGCAACCGTCCGCACGCCCAACTCGGTAAAACCGCTTATTGGTGCCGTTACAGATGCCAACGGTTTGGCTACAATCTCCGGCTTACCCACCAGCGTTACCGGCCTCGTTGCCAGCGCGGTGGGATACGAAACCGGTTCGTTTCCTCTAACCGCTGGCAGCGATACGCTTGTTTTCCTATTGAAAAGCGTCGATGAGTCGCTCGATGAAGTGACGGTGTCGGCTACGCGGACCAACTCGCGGATCGAGGATTTACCCATCAAAGTAGAGGTGCTCGGTCAGGAAGACATGAACGAGGAAAGCGCCGTGGTGCCGGGTAACATCAGCAGTATTCTCGGCGACATTTCGATTATCCACGTGCAGCGAACGTCGGCCGTCAACGGTAACCAGGCCATTCGGATGCAGGGCCTTGACCCGAAATACACGCAGATTCTGCGCGACGGGCTACCGCTCTACGAAGGCTTTTCGGGCAACCTCGGCGTGTTGCAGATTCCGCCCCTCGACCTCAAGCAGATTGAAGTCATCAAAGGCTCGGTATCGACGCTGTACGGCGGTGGGGCTATCGGCGGACTTATCAATATTGTCTCGAAATCGCCCACGTCGGAGAAGCCCGAATTTACGGCCCTGCTCAACCGGTCGGGGCTGAAAGAGAGCAACGGCAACGCTTACTATTCACAGAAATATGGCAAAACCGGCCTGACGCTGTTTACGGGCTATACCAATCAGCAGGCCGTCGACGTAACGGGTGACGGATTCACGGACAGCCCACAGATAAAACAGGTGACGGTTCACCCCCGCTTTTTCTGGAACCCGTCTAACGACAGCCGGTTTAACATCGGCTACTCGTATACAACCGAACACCGCGAAGGTGGCTACCTGCCCCGGCTGGAAGGCACGGCAGCCGCCAACACCTACCAGAACATCACCGACCTGCAACGTCATACCGTCGATTTCGACGCAAATCATAACACCTCCGAAACCAACAGTTTCACACTCAAAGGTGCGCTGAGTACGTTTCACCGGAAAAATACCGACTACCAGAAACTGTCGGACGGGCGGCAGTCGTCGGTGTATCTGGAAGCCAACGATTTAAAGCGTTTCGGCAAACAGCAGCTCATCGTCGGAGCAAACCTGACCGTTGAAGCGTTCCGCAAAAACGCCGATAGCACCCGGTTGGTCGATTACACGTACAGCACCATCGGCGGGTTCGTGCAGGACGACTGGCAGGTGGGCGAGAAAGTCAGCCTACAGGCCGGGCTGCGCGTCGACCACCACAACACGTTCGGTAATTTCGTGCTGCCCCGGCTGTCGCTGAAACTCAAACCATCGGACCCGTGGACAGTACGGCTGAGCGTCGGGACGGGCTACAAAACACCGAATCTGTTCGTCAACCAGACGCCCGGTGCCCTGAACGTCAGTTTGATTTTTCCGCGTCTACTACCTATCGACGTTGCCACTGTCAAAGCCGAACGGTCGGTTGGTACGAACATGGACATTGCCTACAGCAAGACGTTTGAAAACGGCTTCTCGATTCAGGTCGATCAGGCGTTTTATTACACCTATATCAATACGCCGGTTGTCGCGCAGTTTGCCAGCCTGTCGGGTACGTTGGGTGCGTATACAAACCTCGTTAATGCGCCCTATAACGTGTTCAGCGTGGGAACGGATACGTATGTGCGGCTCGAATACAAGTCGTTTGAACTGTACCTGGGTTACAACCATACCCTCGCCAAACGCGCCGACAAAAACAGCACCGACGTGGCTAACAACAGCTACTTACCACTGGCCCCACAGGACAAATTTTCGACTACGCTGGCCTGGGAGAACGAGCATTTCCGCTTCGGCGTCGAGAGCAGTTTTGTCGGGCGACAGTACCTCTACAACAATGAGCGGGTGCGGAATTACTGGATTGTGGCCGGTGCTGCCGAGTATCATTACAACGAACACTGGCGGCTGGTACTGAACACAGAAAACGCATTGAACGTCAAGCAGGCCAATTACGAAACCGTCGTGACGGGTACCAACCCGACCGTTCAGCCCACGTTCCGCCCCGTCTGGGCACCGTTGGAAGGTATCATTGTGAACGCGGCTTTGAAGTACACGCTGTGAGGGCGGGTTCAAGGTTTAATGGTTAAGGTTCAAGGTTGGTCGGCAAGGCTAAAACGTTAAACATTGAACCTTAACCATCAAACTCACCAATCAATATTCCTGCTGAATGGGGTGTACCATGAACTCGTCGATGACGACGTGGGCGGGGCGGCTCAGGATGAACAGCATCGACTCGGCCATGTCTTCGCTTTGCAGGTAATGACTTGACGTGGCGTGACCGTGACCTTTAGCGTGGAAATGCGAGTCGACAAGGCCGGAGTAGACGCCCGTTACTTTGATACGGAACGGCCGAACCTCCTTCCGTAACGCACCCATAAACGCTTCCTGCGCGTACTTGCTCGCCGTATACAGCGCGCCCCCCGCAAACGTCCGCTTCGCCACGTCCGACGCCACCACAACGATATGCCCCGACTGCTGCGCTTTCAGCGTGGGCAGGGCAGCTTTGGTCAGCAGGAACGTGCCTTTCACGTTGGTATTCATCAGCTCGTCCCACTCATCGACGGTGATATCCTCCACGTTTTTGAAAACGCCGTAACCCGCGTTGTTGACAACCGCGTCGATCCGGCCGAAGCGGTCAAGGGCAGTTTGCACCACGCGCTGCATATCGACTTCACTCGACACGTCGCCGGGCACAGCGACGATGCGGCCCTGCCCCTCGGCTTCGACCTCTTTCAGTTCGATCACGTTGCGGGCTGTAATCACGACGTTGGCCCCGTTTTGTGCCAGTAGCAAGGCCGTTGCCCGGCCAATCCCGCGCGATGCGCCGGAGATGATGATAACTTTCTCATTCATGGTATAAATGTAGAGACGAGATCCTTCGCGTCTCAGCACGCGCCCGCCAATCCCGCGAAAATTATCGATCTCCTATTCAACTAAGTGCAGAAGCCTGCCAGCACACAATCATCCCGGGGCTGAGACCATCCGGGGGCTGAGACGCGAAGGGTCGCGTCTCTACAAGTTTCTAAAATGCCGGATCATCTCGCTGTAGCTTAGCTTCATCGACAGACCCACGACGGCCTGATGCAGCCGTTTTGTTTTCGTAGGCAACGTTTTGGCGCTTTCGATCCAGTTGCTGAAATACAGTTGATGGCCCGGCGTCAGCGTCTCGAAAAAGGCCAGCGATTCGGGTGCGTCGGTCAGGCAGGTGAGCAGATCGGGCGACAGGCGTGGCGGCTCGTCGTCGCGTTCCAGTTCGACCTGCACGGTGTCGCCCGCTTCTTTGCCGATTCCCTGACGCATCGTCGCGTTGACAGCCATGATAAATGGCGCGGTTGGTTCGTCAGGCTCTTCGTTGGCGGAATCACCCATCGGTACCAGCGCGACCTGCTGAATACCAAACGAGTCCAGCCGACCCTTTACCCGAAACGCTGTTTTCCGTCCCTGACTGAGTACGTCGGTTTGCTCAGGTGGGATGTCGATAAACGTCCAGCCGGTCTTTTCTCCTTTCGCGCCGAATTTGCGGAGCGTTGCTGTAAACGAAATCATCCTAGTGGGCGGGTTGGATGTATCGGTTCAGCGTAGTCTGCAACGATTCCTGAATGGCCTGCACCAGCGTGGGCGGCTGCAAGACAGTCAGGTGTTCGCCGTAAGAACGCAGGTGCATGAGCAAATCGCGGTTGGGTGCCAGCCGCAAGCGGACAACACATTCATTGTCGGTATCGCGCACAACCTCCTGCGTTTGGTGAATGGGTTTAGCCTTCACATACCGCCCAAACAGCGGACTGAACGAGAGCAGAATCTCCTCGACCGGTCCGCTACTATCGGTAATGCCATAGATGTGCTCGAACAGTTCGCTGACGTTTTCCAGTACAACGGGCGGCACATTGCACAGGTCCAGCGAAATATCCAGATCGCTCATGCGGTCGAGGGCGAAGGTGCGTTCCTTACCCGTCGCTTCGTCGTAACCGATTACGTACCAGCTATCGGCCACTTCGCGCAGCAGAATCGGGTGCAGCGTCCGTAATTTTTCGGGCGTCGCGGGCTGGTCTGCTGTGGTTTCGTGTTTTCGGTACCGAAACGTAATCTGCCGATTCTGATTGATCGCCCGAATCAGCACCGGCACGTACTGCCGATTACCGCCCAGCACCCGCTCCTCCACGTACACCACCCGTCGGGCCATCGGCTCCGATTTTACCTCCCGGATAATGTCAAGGCTCTGCCGCACCCGCTGCAACGCGTTCGCCAGTTCGCCCGCTACCGATGCGCCCTGCGTGGCCGTCAGCACCTCGCGGGCGTAGTCGAGAGCTTCCATATCGTCGGGGGAAAGCATGAGCCGGAGGAGCCGAAACTGCGGGTCGGTGTAGTAGTAGCCGTTACGCCGTTTATCGTAGGCGATGGGTGCGTCGTGGTCTTCGCGCAGACGCTGAATGTCTTTCTCCAGCGACGACATCGACCGGATACCGCACTTATCCTGACACACCTCAAACAGCCGCTGCTTGGAAAACTGACGCGGATACCGGCTGATGATCTCGTCGATGATGCGGTAGCGTTGAAACGCTGAGCGGGTTATGGGCATAAGGGTCGGTTTACAGTATTCGGCTTACGGTTTTCTGTGGCCGCCATGACGCGGCCCGTCATACGGTGGTCCGCGTCCCGGTCAGGATGACAGATGGACCAGCCACAAAAATTCAGAAAATATTTTTACCAAAAAAGAAGAACGTAAAAAGGTTACGTTTTGCCGGGTAGAACTTTGTTCTGTCAATTTTAAATAACACTAAAAATGATGACGGCTTATCACACTCCATCCCCGCTGCTTTCCGCTGGTTTTCCACCGGTTGTTCGTTCGAAAGCGTCGGCGCAGGTTAGTGCATCGGTAACGCACCTGATGCGCTGGCAGGAACCGCTGGCGACGCGGCTGCGCTTCCGCCACAGCCTGCCGGGACGAGTAGCCAACCGTTTGCTGAATATCGAACTGGGCCTGTTCCTACTGGCCGAACTGCTGCCGATGGCCCCGGCCGAGGCATTGCCAAATCTGCTCAACGGACAAGGTATCGTGTATCGCGAACGGCCCGTCTGGACACCCCATCAGCACAAAATGCTGAGCCGGGCGCGGATTCTGCTGGCTCCCTACCAGGATCGGGCTGTGTGGTATAGCGCGCTGGGCAAATACGCCACCATGGACAAAAGCCTGCGCCTGTTTACAACCACCGGACGCGGTGGACAGAACCCCGACGCCAGCTCCTACGACCGGCGCGAACGCATCCAGCTCTACGGCTGGGCGTTGGCCTGACGGTAGTTCAAGGTTTGATGTTCAACGTTTAAGGTTATATCCGGGATCATTAAACGTTGAACATTAAACCTTAGACCTTAAACCTTGAACCCCCTGTTGAACAACTAAACAACAAACCTCATGAATACGACCCCATTCACCACCGCCCCCGCTTTCCCGTCTACCCACCCCTCAGCAACCGCCAGCCGCCGACCAGGTTGCCTGTCGGCGCGGCAGTTGCTCGACGTTGAACTGGGCCTGTTTCTGCTGTCGCAGTTGCAGCCGTCGGCGTCGCCCGATACCCTGCCCGTGCTGCTTAGTCAGTGCGCTTCCGTAGCTGACCAAACCGACTGGACACCCCGGCAGCGTAAACTGCTAAACCGGGGGCGCCTGCTGCTCACGCAGTTTCAGCACCACCCGGTTTGGTATGAGTTATTGGATCGGTATGTGGCAGTGTCGAACCCGCTCCGGCACGCCTATGACGTCAGCGCCGACCGTAGCCGGTTCGCCGAGAAAAGCGTCGGTTTCTTCCGCAACCGCACGAGCGTTCTCAGGAGTATCCTGGCGTAGGCACGCTGAACCCGCAAACATCAGAAGGTCACTACTTTCCCAGATGCTTTGCGCAGCTCCAGTCGCGTTTCTCCCTGCTTATCGACATACAATCGAATGCGCGGCTTGCCAGCCTGATCCCGAATAAACACCCCGAACTCTTCCTGCTGATTTCGACCCACAAATAATCGCTCCTGCCCCAGCAACTGCTGTCGCTGCATCTGGTCGATTCCCTGCTGATAAGCCGTTGGATTGTTGAGATTTTTGAGCGAATCGATCCGCTGCATGAGCTGTTCCAGCGTAACCGTGTCGGGCCGCTCCCAAAGTTTTAGCCCGTAGTGCTTCGTTGCCGACCGCCTGGCAAGTTCCTGACTGTATTGCAGCTGCATAATCTGGTCGCTCCGGAACTGATCGACGGAGAATGTCAGACTAGCCTCCTTCTTGTCGCTGTCGTAAATAAGTCCACCGCATTCGTCACCGGCAGAATTGAAAAAGACAAGCCCGGCCGGGCGGTCGCGAGTGGGTAACGGCTTATTATGCATCAGGCCCGGATGTTGCCGGGCCTGATTGCTGATCACCATTTTTAACTGTCCATCTGCTTCAACAATATTGAGCCGTTCGACAGTGATTTCGTCAAACTTTTGCACACCGTACGTTCTGCCAATCAACACAATCAGCAGAACCACGATGGTTACGGTGGCGAGTACGACGTACACTTTCAACCATCGCATCTGTTTCATGACTGTCTGTTCCATAGCGAGTTATCCGTTCTGTTTTCACAAGGTAACCAGAACGGATAACCACTGAGCAGAGACACATATGAAACCGACTGACAGGGCCTGGACAAGTTAAGTGAGTTCAACGGGCTGCGGCTCGCGCGAATTCAGCAGCCCGGCCGGTACGCTCAATTCACCCGTGTGCGGGTCGATCAGGCCGTTGCGTTCGTCTTCGATGTTGGTTGCCTGCGTATAGATGTCGCCCGCGATGGCATGTCGGCGCAACTCCTGCTTGAATTGAGCGATACGTTCGGTCCTGTCTTCCGACTCGTTGGGACCGCCGTAATCGGCAAAGCCGAAGCCACCCCACTCGCTGACGATAAGCGGCACCTGCTTGCGGTAGAAGAAGGGATCGCCAACCACGAGCGAAAACGCAGCCACTCCTTCCAGCTGACCCGCTTCCAGCCGGTTCAGCAAATCGCGCCAGCGGTTCAGGTCAGGCGTATAAAGGTGGGCCGTCAGTAGGTCTGATTTCAGGCGTCCTTCGACCGAAATATGCCGCCAGCCGTCGTTGTCGACAACCAGAAACTGCGGGTACGATAGCTGCATGAAATGGTACATGTCGGTGATGTACTGCCGCGTTTCTTCGCTCACAGCAATATCCTCGGCACCCCAGTCTTCATTGTACAGACTCCAGATGATAACCGACGGGTGCGAACCGATCAGCGCCAGCATACGGAGCAATTCCGCCTTGTGGTTTTGCCGGCTCAGCGCGTTCGACACGTGCGGGCTCGGCACTTCCACCCATAAGAGCATCCCCAGCTGGTCGGCCAAGTTATAGATACGCGGATCGACCCCGGCGATATGCACCCGTACCATGTTGCAGCCCAGCTCCTTCATGGCCCGCATGTGCAGTTGCATTTCCTCAAACGTTGCTGTACCGGGCTGATACAGAATACCGTCCAGGTAAATCGACTCGTTGTTGAGGTAGATGTGCCGTCCCCGCGACTCGATCTTCCGCAGCCCGAAGTGGGTTTCGATCTGAGCGGCATAACCCGTATTGTCGATGAGCTGCGCGACCAGTTTGTAGCGCACCGGCGTTTCGGGCGACCACAGCTGCGCATCGGGAATGTCGAGCGAGACCCGCTGCCGTTTCTGCCCGACGTTCAGGTGCAACGGATAATCCGACGTAGCCATTATCTCCCCGGTTTTGGGCGCTACAACTGTCAGCCGGATCGTGTAGTCTCCGGCATCGTGTACGCGGGTTGTCAGGGTAAATCGAACGAGCCGATCTTCGACCGAACTCACCACCCCCACCCGCGACCGCAGCCGGTTGCGCTCTACACTTTCGAGCCACACGCTACGAACCGCACCGGTGTAGGTCTGGTACCAGATACCACCCCGCTTGTACACGTGCGACTCCTGCTTACCGCGCGGAATAGCTGCGTCCATCGTGTCGGCGATGCGTACCGTCAGCCGGTTTTCGGCCTCCAGCAGTTCATCGGGCAACTCATAGGAAAACGACGTGTATTCGCCCAGGTGAACGTCTTCGTCTTCGATTGTACTGAGCAACTGACCGTTAAGCCACACGCGGGTTTCGTAGCCACAGGCCCCAAACGTAAGCTGGATAATCGACTGGGCCACAGACGCGCTCCGGTCCGGCAACGTAAACGTCCGCTCGTACCAGGCCACCACTTTATCGCGCCAGCCCTCGGGCGACTGAGCACCCCGTGCCTGCGCCATGTGTTCTTCGATCGACCCCGGCCACTGCACGGTGCCGTCGAATGTATGTTGGTTGTTCCACTGCTCAGACAAACCCCGGTCGTCGGGGTCGAGTGAGAATTGCCAGTCGCCGTCGAGCAACAGATAGTTGTTGGGTCTCAGTACAGCGCGGGGCAGTTGATTGATTGGTTCAGCATAGCCGCCGGTATCGGGTCGGCTCGACGATAAACTCGTGTTGGTTTGTTTGACTTCCATGACGGTGGTTTAGGTAAAAGGATTACAACAGTCTTGGCAATAATGCCGCCAAACCGCTGTAGTGCTCTACCCCCATAACGTACTAACCGCCACTTTTGTCCTGTTTTTTTCAAAATGATACTATTCGAGGTACCTCGCTATTAGCCCCAACAGAGTAGTGCTTAGTAATACTGAGAGTTCTACTGTGCCTAAACGAACACGTTCGAATAACTGGATATGCTACACTATCGCGTATTTATAATAATTCTCTCAAGGATATGGTTGACTATAATTTTGAATCAAATATATAAGATATTTAAAATTTCATGTCTCTCATTTTTAAGTATTGATTTTATTGGTTTCAACTGAATAATGAGAGTGGCTTTTATCGAAATCGTATGGATCAGCATCTACCCGATTCAACGACTGTGAATAATGTTTTTCAAGCCAATGAATCATGCAAGATACCTCATCTAAAGGGAACGTTCTGTGACCTATTTTGTTTTTGTAACCAATTTCGGAAAGTAGATGGTTTGGCACCAAGGGAGCAGAATTTCCAAAATAATAGAAATGTTCAGAAATAAGGACTTTATCAGATCCTGTATCTCTATTCAAATTATACTTGTTAGTTGAGCCATCTTCATAACTATGATGAGAGTACGATTGCTCCCATATATTATTGTGGTTCTGGTGATATATATTGTCTCCAACTAACATTTGTTGACTCCCATTTTGAACAGGTTTTTTGTCATTAAAAACAGGGTCATTCCAGTATTGGTTAAAGGTCAATTTCTGAGTAACACGCATTGCAAATATACATTTGCCCGTAGCTTTGAGTGTACTTCCACCAAAGCCAATTACCCAATCTCCTGTAGTTGCCACATTTCTAATCTTAGGTTTACAAGTTGCTAAAGTACAGTACCCATGAAATGGGTTTGGAGCAAATCCTAAATCACGAGCTACTACATACATATAGACCTTTGCCATACATCGTGCTTTAACAATCCGACGATTTAGGAGTGTACATTCGAGGACTTTGCGATCCATCTGGAGATTGAAATGTATTAGCCCCATCTAAAGCATTTTGGATACTATCAGTGTTCCAGCCAACGATTGCAGAAGCATGCTTCTTCAAAGCAGCAGGAATATCAGCTTCCGTGCCTCCACGCAGATAAACTCCTACTATCCTTTTGCCTTGACTTTTAGCCTCTTCAATTTCCCAATTGACCCATGGCCTACTGTGAGTATCTTTTCCAATCAACACAACAACTTTTCCTGACCAGGAAATTTTTCTACGAAGATAACGCCTGATAACTTCATCACTCACTCTCTTCTCCTTCAAACGTTTTTGATTCTCAGATTTCAGTTGACGCCACGAACTGTTCCTTATGTCATCCCCCCGTTTGTTAAGAAGAGACGAAATATTGTCAACATGCACGTCATCTTTATGATGATGGCTTATGAAAACATGCCTACGTTTACCTTCGCTTGCCATGACTCTTTAAGTTTATCGTTAATGTTCCATTTGGGAGGAAAAAAGAGAGAAATAGATCCTCTAGAAAGGACGTATTTCTGCTTAATTCTGGTTCGCCCAGAGGGACCATTTAATTCGGGACGAGTAATTCTTAAATACTTATCAACTTCGCAAAATAGATTTTGGCAATCAATGAGTTGCAATTTCCGTCCCCAGAGGTTGGGGAGATCTATATTTAGACGAATACACTCCTCCTCTTGCGTATCAGCCATTAATTTAATAACATCTTCATAGGAATAACCACCGAGATGTTCAAAACATTTCATTATCCCACTTTTTGCACCCGGTCCAGCTACAACAAAATCCATTTCTGAGAAGTTGGTCATGGTACTGTAATTTAAATCTATTGCATATTGAAATGCTAAAAAACTACCAAGAGAAGGATAAGAAAGCAAAATTTCATACACTTTTTGCAAACTTCTAGCATCGCTTATAATATCATACACCTTGTCTTTGATCATTTTTTCTATGAGAGCAAGATGGTTTGTATGCTTAAACTTATACCCAAATACTCTACCAGCTGATGGCATAATATAGGCAGCTGAATATATCGTTTTACCACTTGCCATCCTAAATGTTAATAAATCATTGTATTTTGACAAATCAAAAGTTGAAAGAGATATTTTACCAAGTTCTTTTTCTAAGTATTGATAGGTTTCAATTTTATTGAAAATTTTAAACAAAATCGTTTTAAAAAAAATTTGCTCTATCCTATCCTCTCCATACTGCAAATTGATTAAAAATTGACTTACTCTATCAGAAGCCCTAAAGACATTTGTAAATCGATTGTCTCTTATAGCTGGCTCGTCGGTCCAAGGACCATGAGTATTGTTTAGCCGTTTCGTAAAAACATCGTAACGTTTAGCAGCAAAATGCCAATAGCAGCTATATGCAACAGATTTTTTTGGTTCCGGTATTTTTGTGAAATGTGTAATCATAAAATACTTAAACAATGGTTGGGTAATTATGCAGGCTGACACTTGCCAATGTACTGTAACTGTCTTTCTTTGGGAGATACTAAAACTCTTCCTCCTTTATTCTCAACAACTTGATGAAAGACTTTATATGAATCGACAATTGTTCTCTCCCATTGATATGACGTCACAGTAGACACCTCAAGATCAACCACTAACTGTTTTATACTATTGAGTAACTCGGTATCCAATCGATCACTTGAACGAAGCATTTTATTGCCTTTAGCATAATTGTAAACAATTAAAGTTACTGCCTCTTCGGCTACTTGTGGCCTTCCTCTGTCTTCTGCGTCTAGAGCGATGGGATCACTTTTACGCTTCAGCTTCATCAAATGCCTAAGCACAGGAGACCATCCTAAGAATGCAACATGCCCTAGATGAAAAACATCGTGGTATCTATAATCATTGGGTTCACGAGAGTTGTCTGTCAATGGATCACCCAGTTCAATCTGTTGTCCATTGACTTCATTCTCCCAAACCATTTTAACAGTCAGAAAGTGTTCTCCAAGCTCTTCAATAAAATTGATAATGAATGAGTCTGGAAATTGCTCATCATATTTCTCATCATATCTTGGTATTTCAAGTAGATCGAGTTTTCTATATCGATCATTTGTTTTTAGTAAATTTTGTACAGCTACTTCTTCAAGAGAGAAACCATAGTGAGATGCAATTGAGGAAACATACCACAACACATCGCCTAACTCTTCTTTAAGACGTGTCTCAAAACTGCCAAATCCATCCCCATCTCGAATTAGCTTCTTAAGCGTCGTTAACACAGACCCTGCTTCACCAGCCAAGCCCAAATATCCCATAAAAAAGTTTTTCTGATCTGTCGACTTGTATTCTTGTATCGTATCACTTGTCTTTTCTTGATACTCGTTCAACGTCATAGTTGTGCGGATTAAACGTTCAGCTAAAAAATTATTTAAATGAGATCAGACGTCTGAATAATGAGAAGTAAGAATATTCATCATTCAGACTTTCAGGCAAACTTTCTCTGTTTCTTTCATACAAAACCCGCGCTGCGGCCCCTGTGGATGCTATCGGAAAAGCTGAAGTATCAGGGTGATATTTTTTGAACAAATAAAATTCATCTTCTACCCCTTTCATACCTCCAATAAAAACAGCCGCTTTATATGAATGGTTTGAAAGCATTTCACCTCGCATTATTTCCAAGCTCTCATCTCGAGTATCCCTTTTTTGAATCAGATTAATTTGCTCAAATACTTTATTGTCTATTGGAAAATCCTTTTCGAAAAAACTGGACTGATACAAAATAATTTTTTCTTGCACACTCACACCAATACTTTCTGCAACTACCCTAATCATCGGTGTGATTGCGGGATGCCCTCCCCAAATCAGAGTTGTTTGAGGAAGTATATATGTCGCCAAAGCTATTACGGCTTCACGAATAGCCGTAACGTCAGCTGTTTGATGATAGACAGCATTTTGTTTAGGATCGGGAACGCTTGCTGATAAGAATATAGCGTCTTTCATAGTGTATTCAGCCATAATTCTGCGTTGAAGACTTTTACCGATTTTACAGGAAGGTGGTTATCCAGCCAATCCAAATGTTTACGCCATTTATCACGAAGCATGACATGGTCGTACAACAAGTAGGCGTCCGAGATAGATTTGTCGCGTATTGCTTCGAAAAGCTCTGCTATCTCTTGATACCGTAGTGCTTCGGGAATTCCAACTGTCGGAATAACTGCCACGTATTTACCATTTTTCTTTATTATGGCATACCGCTCAGGCTGTACGGTTAACTCTATGCCTAAATCTTCCGCTATTTTCCCAACAGTACCTACTAATTTTGTATAACGCGAGGCTAATGACCTAGCCCTCAAATTTTCCACATTTTTACCGATTACCTGAATACAACTATCGGTCAATATATTCTTTTCACCATTATTTGATACAGCAAAATCGCTGTCTTCTAAATAATATTTTTCACAAAGCGATGATTTAGGATCGGGAGTATGTCCTGGCCATATCAGCTGTAAAATACCGATTGACATAGCTGACGTATTAGCCAGTTCATCCCTCGTCCATCTGCTCTCTAGAAAGCCTGGCGTATCTAGCAGAACAACGACGTCGGTATCGCTCAAACGATGCCACAATACTTCCTGAAAAGGTTCGCCAGGTCTGATACTAATTGTATCAATAAATACGTCAAAGCCGTTACGGTGTAGATACTCATACAACTGAATAGCTACTGCAGATGACTCTTGACGCCTGTAACTTATAAACAGCTTACGAGTCCTCCTGAGAAGATTCAACGTTTCAAGAACAGCATTTGATACTGCACTGATCCCTCCATTTCTTTCACTTAGTAGACTTCCATTTATAGGATGTAAAGATGGAGGAGTAAGTTGAGAGTATAGAGTTAAATCCATTACAACTGGAATAACAATAACTTCGTCTTTTACTAGGCAATTTACAGTCTCTATATCTTCGTCGGATAAATTATCAGAGCCGAAAAATACACAGACAGTAGGATATTTTCTCGACCGAGATTTTACATTACTAGCGTCAAGAAAAGCGACGTGATCATCTAAATCTAATCCTATATCTCTAATTTTTTCGACTATATCATAGCGCAATTCTTCCTTTTTACCATCGCCCAGCAGTACAATTTGATAAGCCGCAGCCATACCTAACATGTTTAGAATTTGTGCCCTTGTTGAGAGCACAAAATATGATTTATTATTGTGTTAAAGTCAGTATTTGTTTTATTATGCAAACATTTCCACCACCGCAAATTGCAAATCCGGTACGACGGGGGCGGCCGAAATAACGTACTGCTCTTTGTAGGCTTTCGATTCATCGGGCGAGGTGTAGGCAAAAATTTTCTGCCGCTTTGGAACAATGTACCAGACGAGTTGAGTGCCGCCGTCGAAGTAGTCCTGAAGCTTATCCAGCACGTCCTCATACGATTCCGAATCGGAGAGAATCTCGATAGCGAACAGGGTGTTGACACGCTCACCCCGCCGAATCGCCTGTTTTTGCTCAACCGTGATGTATGTTAGGTCGGGAATTCGTTTGCGGGAGCCATCCACATACGAGTCAGCTTCGGGTAATAATGCGTCTCCCTGCTGAAAGGCGCTGGTTTTGACAAATTGCCGGATTAGATAATCAGCGATAAAAATTTCGTTCTGTTTCATGGCGGGTTTGGGGATGATACGCCCGCGCACAAATTCATAGCTTCCCTCGTGGGGATGCTCCCGTTCCCAGGCGTCAAACTCATCGACAGTTTGCAGGTGGGTTGGTAATTCAGGACTGACTAGCGTGGCAATCATAGCGGTATGCGGTTGAACTGACAATATCGAAGATACGACATTTACCGGGTAATCGGTACTCACCCCAGTAGTGCCATCTGCACCAGATACACCCCCGCACCGGCGAGGTAGCCGAGGAGAGCAACTCGCTGTTTTTATGCGAAACCCGGTTGGCCTGCCAGAAGCGGTCGTGGTTCATCAATCACGTGCCAGATGACAACAAAGTCGACACAATCAACGAAGTCTTTATCCTGAGCGATCTTATCCTACAGTATGGTAAGGCTATTTCTGTGTTGCCTGTATCAGCGCAACGGTACAGGAATTCACTCATGCCAGTTTATCAGGCCGCGCGCCGTGAGGGTATTCACGTATGAACGAATCGATTCAGACACACCTCGACTACATCGAGCGTGCTCTTGATTCGGCAAATACGTTGAATATGTTGCTATTTGATCAATTGATCGATTTCGGTTTTTAGCGCGGGCAGATTTTCGATAATTACGCTCTAGACAAGAACATCATCAACCGCATCGTAGGCATGGATTACCCGATTACGCAGGTCAACAATTCGCCGGGCATTGGTAATTGACACAGTGCTATCAGTCTTTAGAATCCGGCTCATGGCCTCTCCAATGATTTCGAGTTCCCGTTCGACAGACAGCCCGCCGGATGGTGATGTTCGTCTGATACACCGCAAAATCACGCGCTCAAGTGAATGTCGATGTTGTCAACCGCTTCGCGTATGTCAACCAGCCATTTGCGCACTTCTTCACTCATAAATTGGCGTTTTGGTACGCTCTAATGCAGCAACGAAATGAGGGTTGTGCAACGACCGTTCAGTAACCAAATCGACCGGGCGTTGCAGTATCTCTTCCAGCGCATCGGCAATCGCAAAATAATTCTCTCCGTACTGTACCGGGTCCAGCGACTCGTCGAAGGCGATCAATATATCAACGTCGCTTACTTCGCTGAATCGTTCTGTACAAACTGAGCCAAACGCGTATGCTCGTGTCACACCGTTTTAACGCAGAATTTGGGTAACCGCAGGTAGTTTATCCGATAAAATTGAATTGAGCATATGTCTCGGATTTTTCGTAAGTATATCAAAAACCAGACAATGCCCATACTTTTTGTAGCGCAACGGCGGCTCTTTTACACCGATAATCTAGTCTAAACCAAATTACCCCAGTAGCGCGGTCTGGGCCAGGTACACGCCCGCACCGGCGAGGTAGCCGAGGAGGGCAAGCCAACTGATACGACGCAGGTACCAGCCGAACGCGATCTTTTCCAGCCCCATCACGGCGACACCGGCGGCTGAGCCAATCACCAACAGACTTCCACCCGTACCGGCGCAATAAGCCAGAAACGACCAGAGCGGACTGTCGGCAGGAAAAGTCGTCAGGTCGTACATGCCCATGGCTGCGGCTACGATGGGCACATTGTCGACGACGGCCGACGCGACGCCGATCAGCAGCACGATCAGACTGGTGTTACCGACGGCTCTGTCCAGCGACCCGGCCAGACCCCGCAGAAACCCCGTCGATTCGAGCGAACCGACGGCCAGCAGGATACCCAGAAAGAACAGGATGCTCGGCGTGTCGATGCGGCTGAGGGCGTAGGAAGCCGTCAGTTTCCGGCGTTCGGCTTCGTCTTTGTCCTTATGAATAACCTCCGACGCCACCCAGATCGCGCCCAGCACGAGCATCATGCCCATGTACGGCGGCAGGTGGGTAAACGTCTTGAAAATCGGTACGTAGAGCATCCCGCCCAGGCCAATCGCCAGCATGGTACGGCGGTCGCGCCGGGCGATAGGTGTGATGTATGGTCGGCTGACGCCCCGGTTGGCGCGGGTCTGCACCGACTGCTCATCGGCTTTGTATTGGTAGGTCAGGACCGTCAGCGGGACGAGCAGGGCGGCCAGACTCGGCAACAGCAACGATTTAATGATCGACAGCGAACTGATTTGACCGCCGATCCAGAGCATGGTCGTTGTGACGTCACCGATGGGCGACCAGGCACCGCCCGCGTTGGCTGCGACGATCACCATCCCGGCCATCGTCAGTCGCTGTTCGGCGTTACTGACCAGTTTGCGCAGCACCGACACCATCACAATCGCGGTGGTCAGGTTGTCGAGCAGGGCCGATAGGAAGAATGTGAGCAGGCATATAATCCAGAGCAGCGTACGCGTGTTGCGGCTGGCGATGCGGTCGGTGATGAGCGAGAAGCCGTCATGCGCGTCGATCAGTTCAACGACAGTCATAGCCGCCATCAGAAAGAATAGTATCTCGGCGATGTCGGCCAGATGGTCGCGCAGGTGCTCGACAACGGGTTCGATCTGCGGGGCCATAAGCGCGTAAATCGCCCAGCAGACAACGCCCGTGATAAGGGCCGTGGCCGTTTTATTCAGGTTGATAGTGTGTTCCAGCGCGATCAGTCCGTAGCCAATCCCGAAAACAAGCAGTAACGCAAGGGTCATGTATAGCGAACCTGACTGTATGTTCAAGGGTTCAGGTTCAACGTTCAATGTTGAGGCCGGTGGGGACGAATTTTGCCTCAACCGGGTTTTGTGTGAAGAGCCTTTAACGTTAAACTCCAAACGTTAAACCTTAAACCCAATGGCCCGCTCCCGCTTCATTGTCCAGATATCGAAACTTGGTCCCGATGGGATGGCGCTGTTCCCGTTCATTCTGGTTCGTCAGCCAAACCCCGGCCCGATTCTGGTCAACCACGAGCGGATTCATTTGCGGCAACAGGCCGAAATGGGTGTACTCCCCTTCTATCTGTGGTACCTGACCGAGTACGTTATCCGCCGGGTTCAGTACCGCGACCATTACGAAGCCTACCGGAATATCAGCTTCGAACGCGAAGCCTTCGCCAACGAAACCAACCTCACCTACCTCCGCACCCGGCGCTGGTGGAAGTTTTTATATTACGTTTAACGTTTGAGGTTTAATGTTTAAAGTTGGCTGGCGCGCGTGGCCTAGACTGGTTGCATAGCCTGGACGCCCACGTCCGGGTGCCCGTCAGGGCAACTACGCCAGGCGGCAGCTTTGTTGGTCGCTACGCGTCCACCCGGACGTGGACCGGTCCGCCGGTGCGGTCCAGGCTACAGTGACGCGCCAGCAACGTTAAACCTTGAACATTAAACGTTAAACTACGAACCACTCCTCCCCTTGTAGCCCAGCAACCCAACGGTCATGATCAGGGATGACAGGACGACGACCAGCATGGGGATGCCTTCGCGGAAACCGAGCAGGCGTAGACTGGGCGGGATATTGAGGTATAGCAGAATCGTAATCAGACCGCGCGGGGCAATCCAGAGCATCGGGTTTGAGCGGCCCCGATAGGTTAGCCGGAGCGTCACCCACCGCCAGCCAATCACGACCAGCATAATCAGCACGCTGACAATCGTGGCGTCGATGTCGATCAGTTGGGCGGGTACGGCGGCATAGCCGAAAATCAAAAAGAAGAACGTACGGACGACGAACGACCCTTCAGCCGCCAGATTCTTTAGCTGGTCAAGCTCTTTCTCGAACAGATCGTTTTTCAGAATCAGGCTGAGCCGTCCCCGGATAAATAGCTCTGTATTATTCAGAAACAGGCCAAACACCAGAATCAGCAGCAGTGACGATAGCTGATTCATTTCGGCGATAGCGTAGACCAGAAACAGCACCGAAATAATGGGCAGGAACTTGATGCGGTGGTTGATCCGTCCGATCAGATACAGCAGCAGGAAACAGCAGATCAGCGACAGCAGGGCCATGATCAGCGTGTCGCGCAGAAACGACCAGATAGCCCCCAGCACCGACTCCTGACCCAGCAACAGGAAGTTATACGCCAGTACACCCAGCGTTGCCGCAAAGGCCGACTCGTAGACCATGAACTCCCGCTGATTCCCGGTTAGGTTCATCGTTGTCGACACAACCACCGAACTGCTCAGAATCGAAAACGGCAGGGCGGTAACCAGGCAGTGGAAAAACGAATCGTTGAGTAGCAGGTAGAACATCCCCGCGATCAACACCGTCGCCCCCGCCACCGACAGCAGCGACGCCAGTAGCGTCCGGCGTACGATATCAAACTTGTCGGATTCCAGTTCCAGATCGAGCGCGCCCTCCAGCACGATCAGAATCAGGCCCAGCGTGCCCAGCGTCGGCAAAATCGTATCGACGTACGGCACCGTGACACCGATGTAGGTCGTCACTTGCCGGGCCAGTACGCCCATTAGTAACAGCAACAGTACCGACGGAATCTGGAAACGACTACTGAACAGGTCGAAGCCGTACGAAATCAGCACCGACAGACTCAGTACAATAATCAGGGTAGAGGAATCCATAGGCAGTTTCCGGCTTACGGTTTACGGTTTGCAGTGCGTTCCAGCGAAGAAATCCCCTCCCGGATGAATGCCGCGAACCGAAGACCGTTTACTGTAAACCTATTTTCGGGCGTAGTAATAGAGATTCACCGACGACGCATTGGCGCGTTCGCTGAGGGTAAAATAACCGGATGCGTCGCGGTTGAAGCAGACGGCTTCCCCCTGTGGTTCAACGCGGTACGGCAGCGAACGGCTACTGCCCCGCTGTAGCGCATCGGCAATCGATTGCCCACTGTCGCGTTTCCAGTAGCGAATCTCGGTGTACGTCCGGACCATAATTTCGCTGCCGTCGGGTGAGATGGCCGCTCCGGTAACGAACGTCATGTTCATCGTCCCGAGTAACTCAGCAACGGCAACTTCGTTGATGTTTTGCGGATAAGCAATGCGGTACAGATGCACGTTTGGTTCCCGTTTCGAGATAATGTAGATGTCCCGCGTGGCCGGGTCAACGAACATGGCTTCGGCATCACGCGGGCCGTCGGGGTAGCGGAAATTGATCCGCTCGACCTGCGTAACCGTTGTATTGAGCGCCGTCGGTTCGGGGAAACGGTAAATCTGAAGAATAGGCGTGTTGCCGTTGTTATCGCCAATATCGCCCATGTAGATGTAGTTGACGCCCGCCGTTGGGCCGGGGCCAATGGTCATTTCTTCCCAGTCGCGGTTTGTGGCGCTAATGGCGACTTTCCCTTTGATCTTACCATCGTAACCCAGCAGGGTCATCGCAGCTGCATTGCCACCGTCTTCCTCCACCCACAAGTTACCGGGCAGACTACGGCTGTCGGCGATCCCCGACGCTTCGTCGATCTGACCGGGCGTAATCGGTACGGACGTTGGGTCAGCAAACTGGACCTGATCGACGCCCGGTATCTCAAGTTTGCAGGCAACCAGTATTGATAAAGTAAGTATGAGAACGAGAAAGCGCATGAATGGAGTTAATTGTATTCGATTGCCAAAGTAACGAAATCGGGGGCGCAAAGTAACGTTAATCTACCCTGCGTGCGTCGGCCCTCACCTGCTCAACAGTAGCGTGTGGCGTACTAACCGACCTCGGCACATCAGCTTGTAAACGCAAATTGCCCTATGACTGATACAAAACCAGTCGTCGGGCAATTTTGATTAACGAATTGATTTATTGCGCCAGCCAGCCCCCCGTAAAGCCAGCCTTGACTAGTCCCCGCCGGATGTGCGGATTCTTCTGCATCAGTTTCCAGACGAAGCCCGACCGCAGGTTTTCAGCCATCAACAGAATCGGCCCCTGATCGATACCCAGGTAATCGACATCGAACCAGCCCAATGTGGTCGGGCCGTTGGCAACGCGGGCCGGGTAGCGGTATGTTGGGTTGAACGCATCACGAAAACCGTACTCACCGTAGAGTTTTGGGCCGTATTTCGTTTTCATAGCTCGCAGGGCAGGTACACAGATTTCGGGGGCAAACGCCATCGAACCGCCAGCCGCCGTCGGTGCAATCGTGCCGTCGTCCACAATCTGTGTACTGGCAGCACCCCGCGCCCGGTACGAGAAAAACTGACGCCCGTTAACCAGCGTATCGCTCGGTCCGTCGCAGGCGGTCAGGCCCCAGATCGTCGGGCCGTAGTCCTGCCATTTGCCCGGATTGGCCATGCAGTAAGCGCGGTTGGCGTAGGTGGCCCGGCGCGAATTCTCAAAATAATCAATGCCTTTGCCGCGCATGTATTCGTCTTTGATCCCCCGGAAATCGATCCAGACGTGCGAATACTGGTGGCCAAACAGCGGGTCGAAATTCACGTGCGTTTGCTCGTAAAACGTAGCCCACGGGTACGACTTTGTCCAGGCGGGCCACACGTCCGTACCGACGGCGTGGGTAGGCGAACCCAGCGCCAGCACGTAGAGCAGCATCGCTTCGTTATAGCCCGTCCAGTCACTTTTGATGAAGCCCGACTCCGGGTGCCAGCCCATCGACACAAATGGTTTGTTGTTCTGAATCCACGTCCAGTCGACGCGGCCGTAGATCTGATCGGCCAGTTGGCGGATTTCGGTTTCTGTCGCGTTGGTCTGGTCGAAATAGCTCTGTGCACTCAGGATACCACCCAGCAGTAGCGCCGTATCAATCGTCGACAGTTCGACGGTTTTGAAGCGCTCACCAGTTTTCATATCCAGGAAGTGGTAGAAAAAGCCTTTGTACCCCGCCACGCCCGTCGCCTTGTCGGACTGGGGTGCAGTGGCGAAAAAGCGGAGCGTATTCAAGGTCCGTTCGGCCGCCTGTGCCCGTGTGATATAGCCCCGCTCGACGCCCACCAGATACGAGGTCAGGCCGAAGCCCACGGCCGCAATACTAGCGAACGAGCTCGACGGTGCCCGGTCGGGAACCAGGCCGTTAGCCGGGTTGGTCGTTTCCCAGAAATACCGGAAGGTATCACGTTGCAGGCTATCCAGGAACGTCTGATCCGTCGCCGACAGCGTAAACCCGGCTTGTGCTGGTGCGACAGCCTGTTGTCTGGACTGACAACCGCCGATCGTCAGGCTCGCGCACAACAGTGCTATGGTCAATAGATACCTCATAGGCTGAAAATTAACAATCAACACAAAGGCACGGAGAACGCAGAGAGCACTACGCAAACCCGGTTAATGCGTTGTGTTCTCCGTGCCTTTGTGTTGATCCTATTTTTGATTGACTTAGTACCCCGGATTCTGGGTCAGCTGGCCACCGCTGAGCTGAATCTGCGGCTGCGGAATGGGAAACAGTTCGTGCTTGCCAGCAACGAAGTTCTTGCCCAGCGCCTGAAACACAGTTGCTGCCCGCCCCTGCCGTACCAGATCGAAATAACGATCGTGCTCGAACGCCATCTCGACCCGACGCTCTTTCCAGATCGCCTGCCGCAAATCGGCCTGCGCGGTGGTCGTTACGTTGGGCAGTACGCCCGTTGCACCACCCCGCGCCCGCGCCCGAACCAGATTCAGCGACGTAAGTGCCTTTGCCGACTGACCGAGCTCGTTAGCCGCTTCGGCGTTCATCAGCAGCACCTCGCCGTAGCGCAGCATACGCAGGTTTTTGTTGGTTTCCCAGGTGTCACCGTTGTTGGTCTCGCGGCTCAGGCTGACGTAGGCCTTGTAGTTGTAGTACGGGTTTTCGGCGTTGGCGCTGACCACCCGACCGTCCCAAAGGGTCATTCCCTTTTGAATAATCGTGCCGTCGCGCCGGGTGTCGCCGGTTTCGTAGGCGTTAAACAGGCTCTGCGAGGGCGTATTGAAGCCCCATCCCCAGCCGTTTTCGCCCCGTGCGCCCTGCGACTCGAAATATCCCTGAACCCCTTTGTTTGGCGTTACGCCCCGGCCCTGAATCTCGAAAATCGACTCGACGCCGTTCTCCGACGATTCGCGCCACAGTTCGCCGTAGTTGGGCAGCAGCGAATACTGCCCCGATGCGATGATCTCATCGGTTAGCTGCTGTACCACGCTCCATTTTTTCTCGTACATCGACACCTTTGCCAGCAGGGCTTTGGCCGCTCCTTTCGTAGCCCGGCCCAGGTCTGCCGCGTTATACTGCGACTTTTCGGGCAGGCTGCTTACGGCCCGGGTCAGGTCGCTTTCGATCTGCGTGTAGACCTGTGCCGCCGTTGCCCGGACGCGTCCGTTCTGAATGTCGCTGGCGTTGGTTGGGTCGGCCACTTTCGTGATGAGCGGCACCCCGCCAAACGAGCGCACGAGGTTGAAATAACAGTAGGCCCGCAGGAAGCTGGCTTCGCCAATGAGCCGGTTCTTCAGCGTGTCGTTGATGCTCAGGGCGGGCAGATTATCAAGCGCCTGATTGGCCCGCGCAATCGCTTCGTATTGCCCACCCCACACCTCGTTGAACGAAATGCTCGACGGCGTAAACGTAAAGTTGTCGAGCTGATCTTTGTCGGTACCGGTGTCGCCCGGCGAGCTGCCTTTGTCGGCGTCGTCGGAGACGATGCTGGTTATGCCATTCCACGAAAACGAGTGGAAGTTCCAGTCAAGCATTTTTGAGTAGATGGCATTGACCAGACTGGTAGCGGCATCGGCATTACTCGAAAAGAAATCAGTGGGCGTTTGCTGCCCCTGGGGTGGCACGTCCAGAAACGTTTTGGAACAGCCACTGGTCAGTACCAGCCCGCTCAGGAGGCCGTACGCAATTGTTTTTTGTATCGTGTTCATCGTTGTTGTCAGCTTAGAAACCAATGTTCAGGCCAGCCATGTATGCCGACGTTACCGGGTAGGTACTCAGTTCGATACCAGCGTTGAGCGGGTTGCTGCCGGGCAGTTCGGGCGTGTAACCCGAGAACGCTTTGATCGTCAGGGCGTTTTGCGCCGTCACGTAGAACCGTACCCGGCTCACTTTCAGGCTCGACACCAGCGACTTCGGCAGCGTATAACCAAGCGTGATATTATTGACACGGAAGAATGAACCCGACTCGACGTAGTACGTCGATGAAATCGGGACGGCATTGCTCGCGCGGGGCTCGGTATTGCTGGGGTTGGTCGTGGTCCAGCGATCAGCGCGCGACGCTTCGATGTTTTCGTTGCCAAACCGCTGCGCTTTCTTCCCGTTGTAAACCTTGTTACCGAGGTTGGCGTACCAGTCGGTCGAGAAGTCGAAATTGGCTACCGAAAACCCGCCGTTGACGCCGAAATACAGCTTGGGCTGGTACGACCCGACAAACACGCGGTCGTTGTCGTCGATTACGCCGTCGCCGTTCTGATCGACGTAGCGGAAGTCGCCGGGCAGCGTTCCTTCAATTTTAGCGGCCGTGTTATTGACTTGCTCCTGCGTCTGGAAAATACCGTTGGTTTGCCACACCCAGAAACTGCCGATGGGTTGCCCCACGGCCGTACGGGTTGTGTACTGCCCGTTGCCGATACCCCCTTCGTTGATCGGTAGACCGCCCTGCACGTCTTCCAGCCGGTTTTTATTGATCGTCACGTTGGCCCCGACATTATACTGGAAGCCGCCGGTTGATCCGTTCCGCCAGTTGAGCGCGAATTCGAACCCCTGGTTCCGCACGCTGGCGGCATTGGTCAGGTAGGAGCCGTCGACATCCCCGAAAATCGCGTCGATAGGCCGGGTAAACAGCGCGTCGGTCGTGTGTTTGTTGTAATAGGTGAATTCCCCCGTCAGCCGGTTTCTGGCCAGGGCAAACTCCAGCCCGATGTCCGTTCCGGTCGTGATTTCCCAGCGCAGATTCGGGTCGATCAGATTGGTAATCGTACGGCCCTGCTGCAAGGTCTGGTTGGTCCCGAACGCATAGTCGAGACCGCTGGCGATAGTGTACAAAAACGCGTTGGGGTCGATACGGTCGTTACCCGTTTTTCCCCAGCTTACGCGTGCTTTCAACTGATCGAACGGTGTTTTACCGCGCAGAAAAGGTTCTTCGCTGATTACCCAGCCCGCCCCGATCGACGGAAAGAAGCCCCACCGATTGTTGGTCGGAAACTTGGACGAACCGTCGTACCGGGCCGTTGCCGTCAGCAGATAGCGGTCGGAGAAGTTATAGTTGACCCGACCGATGTACGACTGACGCGTTTGAATACTGCCCGATTCGCTGTTGGTTGCCGTCGATGCGTTACCCGTGTTCAGGTAAAAATAGTTCGACTGGGGCGGCACATCCTGCCGACCGGCTGTCAGCAGATTATTCTGGAACCGTTCGGCCACGTAACCCGCCAGCACTTTCACCGTATGCTTCTCCGCAAAGGTGTTGCTATACTCGGCCGTATTGGTCCAGAGCCAGCGTGTGCTGCTCGACCGGCCTGTCGATAATTCGCTCGTCAGATTACGCTGATTGGCCGATACCTGATAGACCGGGTTGTAGTTGTAAGCCCGGTTGATGTTGCTTTAAATACCGAAATTAGAAAGCAACGTAATTTTTTTCAGTACGGTCAGATTTCCATAGAAAGACCCCTGCAACCGCAACCCGCGCGACTTATAGTTGGTATAATTGAGCTGGGCAACGGGGTTAGCGACGTTGTTTTGTGCCGTGTAGCCATACGATCCATCCGCGTTACGCACCGGCACCGTCGGCGCCTGCTTGTAGGCATTTGTAAACGCGGAGTAAGCGGCCGTGCTGGGCAGGGCCGGATCGCTCGTTCCGCTCAGGTTCGAGTTGTCGTTGGCCAGACTCAGGTTATGGCCTAGTTTGAACACCGGCGTCAGCGTGTATTCGTTGTTCAGGCGCAGTGTCAACCGCTCATAATCAGTACCCTGCAAAATACCTTTTTCGGTAAAGTAGCCAGCGCTGAAGAGGTAGGTCGTCTTTTCCGTACCCCCACTGACCGACAGCGCGTGATTTTGCTGAAAACCAGTTCGGGTGATGGCGTCGAACCAGTTGGTGTTCGTGTTACCAATCGTCGACGGATCGAATGGCAGGGCCGCCGTCGGATTGGTGTAGCGAAGCGCTTCGTTGTTGTACTGCGCGAACAACTGCGCATCCGCCATTTTCACCCGGAAAGCGGGCGTCCGAACACCAACATACGCATCGTAGCTCACGCTGGGAGCGCCCGTCTTACCCCGCCTTGTGGTGATTAGCACAACGCCGTTGGCCGCCCGAACCCCGTAGATAGCCGTTGCCGATGCGTCTTTCAGAATGTCGACCGACGTAATATCAGACGTGTTGATATTACGAATGTCTTCGGTGATGATTCCGTCGACAACGTACAGCGGATCGGCACCACCCAGCAGCGTACCGGTACCCCGAATACGTACGGTCGGTGCCTGACCCGGCGCACCGGAGTTGATAATCTGCACCCCCGCCACCTTGCTTTGCAGCGCCTGCGTAGCCGATAGCACCGGTTGCCGCACGAGCTCCTCACCTTTCACCTGCGCCACCGAGCCCGTCACGTCGATCTTCCGCTGCGTACCGTACCCGACGACAACCACTTCCTGTAGCGCACGGGCATCGTCGGCCAGTTCGACATTGATGGTCGATTGATTCCCCACGGGCACTTCCTGACTGGTCATGCCAATCATACTGAATTGCAGCACCGCCCCGCTCGGTGCCGTGATTTGGTAGGCACCATTGGCATCCGTAGCGGTACCGGTAGTCGTGCCCTTCACGAGAACACTAACACCGGGCAGGCCCTGTCTGTCGTTTTTGCTGACAACCTTCCCCGTAACAGTCTGGTTCTGAGCATACGTCACAGTAAACGTAGCCAGCCATACCAGCACAAAAAAGTAGCCTAGTTTTTTCATACGTGAGCAATTAATTTACAGTGAACACCATCTATAATTTGCCGGATACCCGCGTCGTACGGTTTGATTTTGTCGGCTTAAATCACGGTACAGCTACTTATCGGGTTTTCTATACGCGCTAATTACCTACTGTTCAGTAGGCTAAGTGACCAACTTTCGACCATTCCGCGTTAATCAAAAAATTCTTTTAATTATAATTTTTATAGAATTAATTTAATTTGAGAGACTATATAACCGCTCAATCAGCTATAGTGTTAGCTGTCCGTCGCGCTATTCTCAGAAAAACGTGAAATAATTATGGTAAGGCAATTGGCAGGCAGCGATCAACGCCCAACCCGTTGAAATCGTACCAACGTTTGACGCGCAGATTAATCAGGCGCGTCAGGTGTAGCTCGTTCAGGAAGACGTTCGACCAGTTGTCGAAACGTTCGCACTGAACGCCGAGGAAAAAGAAATAAACGCCCATGCTCAGGGCAGGCAGCAATCGTTTTTCCTCCGCACTCAACGGCCGTACCGACTCGTAACCCGCCAGAAATCGGTCTTTCTTGCGTCGGAACTCCGCTTCATCGGCTTCCGTGCTATGAAGCTGCATCAGGTAATACCCAACGTCTGTCGCCAGTGGGCCATTGCCGCAAAAATCGAAATCGAACAACGTGATAGTACCCGCCGGGTCAATGTTCAGGTTATCGAACCAGATGTCGAGGTGTAGTGCCCCCTGCCGAAGCTGCGTCTGATCGGCGTTGGTCAGCTCAGTCAGTAACGAGGCTTGTGCCGTTTGCAGGAACTGCATTTCGGGCGAGTCAGCTGGCAGAAACGGGGCTATTTTGGGGAGCGAATCGACCAGCAGATACGTAGGTGTGTAAGTGGCCCGGTCGAGCGCGAAGCCTTCGGTAAGCTGGTGAAGCCGCGCCATAATCCGGCCCATTTCTTCGTGTCTCTCTTCCGAAAACGTCAGTATTTTCTGCCCTTCGGCGAAAGAAAACAGCACTCCGTAGCGTAGCCCTTCCGGCGCATCAATTTCCTGAACATACTGCCCCGACGCGTCGGGCAGCGCATACGAAACTGGTATTCCTCCCTTTCTGACGTGCTTCAGCAACCGAATCTCCTCAGTAATATCAGTACGGGTTCGCCAGTTGAGGCTGTAGATGCGAAAGACAAATCTTTTATCCCCCGCCGTAACCAGATAGGTGTGATTCACCCCCGCCTTGATGAGCTGGCAGGTCGTTTCGTGACCCAGCGCGTACTGCTGCTGTACGAACGGGGCCAGATGAGCGGCCGACAGGATAGCCGAAGAAGCGGGGATAGACGTTGGCACAGCAGAGCAAGGTTTACGGATGCCACAAAGGTACGGCAAACTGGCCCTGCGCGCGTTACGACTTCGGCGTAAACCGGGCCGCGTCGATAATCGACCACAGATGAATGATCCAGCCCATCAGGATAAACCACAGGACAGCTGCCAGCACAAACTGCACGATTGCCATTAGCAGCCGCCCCTGCAAGAGCTGCCCTAAACCGGGGATGAAAAAGCTGCATAACGCGGCTAACACGTTGCCGCCCGACCCTTGTCCTGCCATTTGCATAGTTGTGCTTGTTTGTGGTCAGAACACCAGTGACCGACCCCATGTTACAGCCGTCGGGCCGCAACTACACCAATGGTGAATTCATGCGTTGAACGCACGGAATACGGGTTGAGCTCCTCACAGATTCCGCACGCTATCACGGTTCTGAGATCGTCACTGCCTGCCGAACGTATTGGTTGTTGCGCAACACATCAAGCATGAACCGGGCAACGTTGCGCCGACTGATCGTCAGGTTGGGCTTCGGCTGATTGTCGATAGTTTCGATGACCGGTTTGAGTGATTCGCCGTTGGTAAGGCCAACGGGCCGGATAATGGTCCAGTCGAGATTACTTTGCCGGAGTAGTTTTTCCTGCCGTTCGTGGTCACGATATGCTACGCCGATGTTGCTGTAATCAATCAGCCAGCGAAACCAGAACGGTATGTCTTTTTTGGTTTCGTTCGTTCCCCAGGCCGTCACGACAATCAGCCGACGAACGTTTTGTTCCTCGCAGATGGGTAGCAGCCGGGTCAGCAGATCTGATAGAAACGTTGGCGGGGTTCGCAGCGGTGCCCACGGAAAATCTGACGTTCGCGAGATGTTGAGCGTGCTGATTACGGCGTCACAGCCCACCACAGCCCGTTGCAACGAGTCAGCATCAAGCGCCGGACTTTCGATGACGGTCAATCTACCCGACGAAATACCAATTTTCTGCCGATCACGCACCAACACGGTCACCTGATAACCTTGCGCCAACGCTACAGTAAGCAATTGTTTACCAGTTCGGCCCGTAGCACCGAGAATAAAAACACGCATAGTCGTTTACGGATTCATCAGAAAATGTTCTCGGTGGTAAGCCAGAAATTGCCGATCAATACGGTGGTTTGCTTTCTGATGCAGTTGCCCATCCAACCCAATCAAGCCCATATCATTGGCGATACCGAAACCACCGAAGTCGAACATAACGTGGTGGTTTGGGCACAGACAGAGCAGATTCGTCAGCGTGTCCGGTCCGTTGTGCGGGCGGCCCAGCGGCTGAATATGTGCTGCTTCGGCATATGGGCCCGCGCTAGTGAAGACCAGCGTACGGCACACCTGACACTGATATTCATACAGTTCTTTGACGTGCAGAGCTATTTCAGTATTCCGTACGATGCGCTGAATCGTTACGTCAACACGTCTGGTTTCTCCGTATGTCTGTCGCTCTTCGTCAACCTGATTTGGCGCGCCAACCGTAACCAGTTTTACCAACCGAAATCGCCACACGTAAAACCCCGACCGACCCCGTTCCCGCCAGTACGAATCGATTCGGTACAGGCCATCATAGCGGTACCCTTCCGTTGGCGAAAACGGCGACCGATGGTTATACCCCCGAATGACCCGCACCGGCAGCCCACGCTGACAATTGAGCGCCAGCGCCAGATTCTGCCGCGCCAGCTGCTGATCAGTCACCTGTTGTCCCGTGTCCAGACTGCGCCCACCGTGGCCGGTATAGATGATCTCGTCACCCAGATCTTCGTCGTCCTCATACCCACCCGACAGCACAATCGAATCGGCTCCTTCCAACTGCGACCCGCTGATGCCCGCTTGTAAAGGTCTGTGTACGCCGTAATGAGAAAGCATCACGCGACTCTCGAACTCGCTGCCTTCCGGTATGCCGGGTATGTCACCGAAGATGCGGGTGGGCATGGCTTTAATGCAAAAAGAAACCCAGACTATTTAGCTGGGTACAGTAACGGTTGACCAAGATTACTACGTCATCAAAGTAGCTTGATCACGGTGATAATTAGCGATGCAAAGCCAAACAGCAACACGATCAACCATTTAAGCTGATCTTTAAAACCACGTTCAACACTTGTTTCCAGACGAGATACTTCCGTCTTGATCAACGCTTCCAGTCGCGACGTTTCCGTCTTCAACGTTTGCTCCAGACGGGAGTCTTCGCGTTCCAGTTTACGGAAATCATCTTTCGAAGCAAAGCTTTCTTTCTGCGCCGAAATTTTTTCCTGCGCTTTCTCATCGATGAACTGAAGCACAGTACCAGCTTCGTCTTCACCGAATTTATTCTTAAAAATTTCGTAGGCTTTGAGTTCTAAGGCGGTCATGGTCAGGACGGTGGTGTTTCCGTAAAGATAACGTTTCTCCAATAACCGGATATATTGGCAGTTTGATTCCAGAAAGCAAACCGGCACCGGAAATGATCCGGTGCCGGTTAATTACTCAGCAGTTAGCCCGTTATTTTACAATCCCAGCACCTTCTTATTGAAGCTTTCGTCGGCACCGGTACCGGCGAAGTCGTCGAAGGCGCGTTCGGTGACGCGGATGATATGGTCGGCGATGAAGGGGGCCCCTTCGGCAGCGCCCTGTTCGGGGTGCTTGATGGCACACTCCCACTCCAGCACCGCCCAACGGTCGTAGTCGTACTGCGCCAGTTTGGAGAAGATACCCGAGAAATCGACCTGCCCGTCGCCCAGCGACCGGAACCGACCGGCCCGCTCGACCCAGCCCTGATACCCGCCGTATACGCCCTGCTTACCCGTCGGGTTGAACTCAGCGTCTTTCACGTGGTAGGCGAAAATGCGGTCGTGGTAGAAGTCGATGAATTGCAGGTAGTCGAGCTGCTGCAAGACAAAGTGGCTGGGGTCGTAGTTGATCCCGGCGCGGGGGTGGTTACCCACTTTTTCGAGGAACATCTCGAACGTGATGCCGTCGTGCAGGTCTTCACCGGGGTGCAGCTCATACGCCACGTCGATGCCGGCATCTTCGTACGCGTTCAAAATGGGCGTCCAGCGGTTGGCGAGTTCGGTAAAGCCCGTCTCGACCAGACCGGCCGGGCGCTGCGGCCACGGATAGACGAATGGCCACAGCAGCGCTCCCGAAAACGTCGGACTAGCTTTCAGACCAAGGTTTTTCGACGCTTTGGCCACCATCAGCAACTGGTCGGTGGCCCACGCCTGCTGGTCTTTGGGCTTACCCGCCAGCTCAGCCGGACCAAAGCCATCGAACATGGCACCGTAAGCCGGGTGAACGGCTACCAACTGCCCTTGCAGGTGCGTCGCCAGTTCGGTCACTTCGACACCGATTTCGGCCAGCTTACCTTTGTACTCGTCGCAGTACGTCTGACTTTCTGACGCCTGTTTGAGGTCGATCATGCGCGGGTCCCAGGTCGGGATCTGCACACCTTTGTAGCCGAGGTCGGCCATGTATTTTGCGATGGACTCGAGCGAATTAAACGGCTCGGTATCGCCTAAGAACTGGGCCAGAAAAATGGCCGGGCCTTTCATTGTTTTCATGTGTTTCAGGGTTCTTCTGTTCGCAGGTACACCAGCAGGCAGCCTTTGTTTTGTCGGGTATTGAAATCAACGAATTCGCTAAGTCGGGCTGTAAACAGGCTGATTAATGCCTGATTACTCATATTGCCGGTACGCAACCAAATGATCTTGGGTGGAAATCCTTTGACAGCCCCAATCATCGGAATGTCTTTATCGAATGTCACGACCACATAATCCTCGCGTTTAGCATATTCCCAGATAGCAAAATCATCGGCGTCAAGCAATCCTACTTCGCGAACGCCAACACTATCGGGCAGCGTAACTTTTAACTGCTTTACTACCCTGTAGGAAATATTCTGGTCGAACAAAAACCGCATCATGCAGCCATCAGCATTATACCATTATCACGATCCGCAGCGAAGAGTAAAGCCGCCTGAATATCGTCCTGCGTCAACTCCGGGAAGTCGTCGATAATTTCTTCGGTAGTCATACCTCTACCCAGCCAGCCCAGAATATCGCCGACTGTAATCCGCATTCCCCTGATGCACGGTTTCCCTCCGCGCTTGCCGGGTTCGATGGTAATAATGTGTTGATACTTCGCCTGGTATTGCATGATACGCTACGATTTAGTCAATGCTAATTTACACCTCCACCCATGCCTGCTTGCGATTACTTTCCAGAATCTTTTCGCATATGAGCAGTTCGCGGTAGCCGTCGGCGAAGGTTGGGAAGGTCGGGTTTTCGGGCATCTTGCCAGCCTCTACAGCCGCGTACACTTCCTTGAACAACTGCTTCGAGGTGTCGGGGAAGCCTTCATTGTGGCCGCCGGGGAACGAAATAAGCGAACGCGCGTCAGCGTGGAACAGGGCTGGGTCGCGCATCAGGCTCTCGTTGTAGCCGTCGCGGTTACCGATCCACATTTCGTTGGGAGCCTCCGAATTCCAGGCAAACGTTTTCTTCGAGCCGGCAATCTCCAGCTTCATCTGGTTTTTGCGTCCGGCCGACACCTGCGATACCGTGATAACGCCCCGGTTGCCGTTGTCGAAGCGGAGCAGCACGTTGGCGTGGTCTTCGGTATTGATGGGTACGTCGGCGTAATCTTCGGGTTGCAGCATCTTGCCCGAATACGTTTCGACGGGTTTCAGCGGCTTCTTCCGCACCTTGTGTACGGTGTTGAAGTCGGCCATGACGGCGACGGTTTTCAGTCCGGTGATGTACTCCAGACTGTCCATTAGGTGCGATCCAATATCGGCAATGGCCCGCGAGTCGCCCGATTTGTCGGGTTCGAGCCGCCAGTTGTAGTCTGTGTTGTAGAACAGCCAGTCCTGCAAATACGAGCCGATGACCGAGTAGACTTCACCGAGGTCGTCCTGCTCACGCATCACTTTCATCTGCCGCACCAGCGGATAATAGCGCAGGTTGAAATGCACGGCATTGACCAGTCCGGTTTCCTTTGCAATCTGTACGAGTTCTTCCGCTTCGTGCAGGTCTTTAGCCAGCGGCTTTTCACAGACGACGTGCTTCCCCGCCAGCAGAGCCGCCTTCGACTGCGCGTAGTGCAGGAAGTTGGGCGTACAGATATGCACGACCTGAATGTCGTCCATCTTGAGCATCTCGTCGAACGTAGCCGACCGCTCAATACCCAGTTGATCGGCCTTCTGCCGAGCCAGCTCGGGAGTCACCTCGCAAAGCGCAAGCACATTCGTATTCGGTAGTCGACGCAGTGCTTCGATGTGCGCAGGTCCGATGAATCCAGTGCCGACAACGGCAATGTTTATTTTTGACATGGGGGGAATTGAATTATCGAATGATTGAGTGATTGAGTGATTGAATGTTTGTAACTAGCTGCGTTTGTCGGTAGACGTATTTTTACGGGCTGTTGAAAAGACTGACAGTAACTCCGTCGCTTCTGTAATCAGATTTTGGAGTTTAACTACAGGAACAATCTCTGCCTCGGTTAGCAGTTCCATCCAGAACAGAGTCTCATCGGTTTCTTCAACGACGATACTGAGTTTTGCAAAATATTCCGCCTGGCTTCGGGCACGGCAAACGGCCCGGTAATTAGCCGCTACAGAAGTAGCTGATCGTAAAAGTTGACGTCCTATTATACGTGCTTCGTCGGTCTTGGGTAACGAACGAAATAATCGGATAACCCGCAACGCCAATTCTTTAGTCCGTCTCTGCATCTGCTGCACAAACTCAACTTTTTCCATCTTTCAAGTGTGGTGGGGGAATAAATGGTGAATGATTAAGTAGTTGAATGATTGAGTGATGAAATGATTGAATGGGTTCATGCGTCAGCTTATTCAATCATTCCATCACTCAATCATTCAATTATTGTACAAACTTCGTCCACTTCGTCTCCTCGTCCTTGCTTGAGGCAATGACGGTGTCGATGAAAGCGAGGCCGCGAACGCCATCGTGGACGCCGGGGAAGTCGTAGAGCGGATCGGCGGGGCGGCCTTCCATGTGCGCTTTCACGGCGAAAGCGAAGTTGCGATAGATGTTGGCAAACGCTTCAAAAAAGCCTTCGGGGTGACCCGCCGGTAAACGCCAGTGCGCCTTCGCCGACGCTGACAGGTCGCCGACGTTGGGCCGGATAATATTGTGGCTCGTCTGGGTTTTGTGATGCAGCGTGTTGGGTTCCATCTGATGCCATTCCAAACCGCCCAGTTCACCCCAGACGTAAATCTTGAGCGAGTTTTCTTCGCCGTTCGCCACCTGACTAACCTGCAACATACCCTTCGCCCCCGCGTCGAAGCGGAGCAGCACGTTGGCATCGTCGTCGAGCTGGCGGCCAGGCACGAAAGCGGTCAGGTCGGCGCAGAGTTCGCTGATGTGCATGCCGGTAATGTATTCGGCCAGGTTTTCAGCGTGGGTACCGATGTCGCCGATGGCACCGGCCGCCCCCGAACGCGCCGGGTCGGTGCGCCAGATCGCCTGTTTGTAGTCGTTGTGTTCTTCGTCTTTTGAGAGCCAGCCCTGCGGGTACTCGACAACCACTTTGCGGAGCTTGCCTAACACGCCGTCCTGCACCATGGCGCGGGCCTGCTTCACCATCGGGTAGCCCGTATAGTTGTGCGTCAGGCCGAAGACGAGTCCGCTTTTTTCGACAATCTCGGCGAGGTCTTTGGCCTGTTGCAGATTCAGCGTCATCGGCTTGTCGCAGATCACGTGAAAGCCGTTTTCGAGGGCCATTTTGGCGGGCGGGAAGTGCATGTGGTTCGGCGTCACGATACTGACGAAATCCATCCGCACGTCTTCTGGCAGCTCCTTCTCGCGCTGAATCATTTCCTCGAAGCTCGTATACACCCGATCGTCGGGCAGGTAGAGGGCCTTGCCGGTCGCCTTTGACTTTTCGGGCGACTGACTGAAGACACCACAAACCAGTTCGATTTCGTTGTCCAGCGTAGCGGCCCGGCGGTGAACCGCGCCAATAAACGCGTCGAGGCTACCCCCGATCTGCCCCATCCGCAATTTCCTGTGCATTTCCATGTAGCGTTGACTGTAAGAGAATTAGGTACTACCCCCGGTAAAAGAGCCTGATAAATACCAGCAGACGAGGTAGAATGCCGCCGGTAAGTAAAACCGAAAGAGACGAAAACATACCCCTTTCGAGGGCCGGAAATTAGCGGTTTTAGCTTATTTTTCGGAAATTTTAGACAAATACTGCCTGAACCGATGAGTTTAGCGGCCGTTTTTTCTTTTGTCTGACAAACCCTTTCGTCACAATTTAACCCCTTACCTCACTCATATGGATCTATCCATCAATCGCTCACGGCTGTTCATTGCGAGCTGCTTTGCGATCATCACTACAGCCATGGCGTTCGCTATCCGGGCGGGCGTACTGACTCAACTGGGTGCAGAGTTCAACCTGTCCGCGAAGGAACTGGGCTACGTGAATCAGATGGCATTCCTGGGCTTCCCCATCGCGATGATTTTCGGCGGGCCGCTCTACAATGTCATTGGGCCAAAGCGCATTGCCTGGGTAGCGTTTTTCGCACACGTACTGGGTCTGGTGCTGACGATTACCGCCACTGGCTTCTGGAGCCTGCTCATCTCGACGTTCTTCGTTGGCTTCGGCAACGGTACCGTCGAAGCGGCCTGTAACCCAATGGTAACTGATATGTACAGCGGCAACCAAACCACCAAGATGCTCAACCGGCTGCACATGTGGTTTCCCGGCGGTATCGTAATCGGTAGCCTGCTGTCGAAGTTCATGACCGGGGCTAACCTCGGCTGGCAATTACAGATCGGGGCTATCCTGATCCCGGCGGTTATTTACGCGTTCCTGTTCCTGGGTCAGCAGTTCCCGGCCAGCAAGGCAGAAGGTGCTTCGTCGACAGGTGGTAACCTCAAGGCAATGGCGTCTCCGCTGTACCTGTTTATGCTGGTTTGCATGGCCCTGACGGCCATTTCGGAATTTGGCCCTGAGCAATGGATCGACCCAATCATGAAAAACGCCGGTGCTGACCCGATGATTATTCTGGCGCTGGTAACGGGTCTGATGGCCGTTGGTCGGTTCTTCGCCGGCCCGATCGTTCACCGCCTGAACCCGACGGGTGTTATCTGGGGATCGTCGGTGATGGCGGCTCTGGGTATCTACCTGATGGGCAACGCAACGGGTGGCATGGTCTATCTGTCGGCCATTGTCTTCGCCATTGGTGTCTGTTATTTCTGGCCAACCATGCTGGGCTTTGTCGCTGAATACATCCCAAAGTCGGGCGCGTTCGGCCTGTCGATCATGGGCGGTATGGGTATGTTTGCCACGTCGATTTTCCAGCCCGTTATCGGTGGCTGGCTCGATCAGGAAGCGGCCAAGCGGGGCCTGACGGCCGAAACGGCTGACCTGGCTACCGGTCAGGCTACGCTGGGGCACATGGTCATCTTCCCGCTGATTCTGATCGTCGCGTTTGGCGTACTGTTCTTCGTAATGCGCAACCGCAAGCCCGACCACGCCAACGATATGGTTGCCGCTAGTCAGCCGCAGTTGTAACGTCGTTTCTCTTTCCTCGAAGCCCCGCTATCAGACGATAGCGGGGCTTTTTGTTTATGCGTATTTTTCCCACCGGCGGCTACCGTACATTTTCCGTTAAAAGTCTATTAAATAGCTGATTACCAACCTAAAATCTGTTAAACTGTACGCTCTTTTTAGTGTCTTTTGCGAAACGATGCGCTCCAACGCACGCTACTAACCCAAAACGTCATGGCTTTGCTCGATCCGTTTACCCAGCCGCTCACGTCGGCGCAGGTCGGCTATCTGCTCCGACGCGCTACGTTCGGTCCTACGCCCGATCAGCTCAAAACGCTGACGGGACAGACAGCCGCTCAGATCGTGTCGGCAATGCTTACCGATCGCGCCACCCCCACCCCACCGCTTGATCCGGCCACAAACAAAACCTACGTCGATCAACCGTTCGACATGGTTAATGCGGGCAAGTTCCAGACATATAACAAAGCCTGGTGGGCCAATCAGATGCTCAATCAGGCGTTGTCGCTGCCGGAGAAAATGACCCTGTTCTGGTCGAACCATTTCGTTACTAATGATTCAACAGTTGGTGATTACCGGTATATGTACCGCTACAATGCGCTGCTCCGGGAGTATGCGCTGGGTAATTTCAAGGCGTTTGTCGTTGCCATCACGCAGGATCCGGCTATGCTGCGGTTCCTCAACGGCAACCAGAACGTAGCGGGGACGGCCAACGAAAACTATGCCCGCGAGTTGCAGGAATTGTTCACGACCGGACGTAATGGCGGCTATACCGAAGACGATGTCCGGGCAGTTGCCAAAGCCCTGACCGGCTGGACCGACGTTGGCTACCGCGATGTGAACAACGCCACGATCAGCACAGTGTACCGGGCCAACAAACACGACACGACCAGCAAAACGTTTTCGGCGGCTTACGGGAAAACCGTTATTCAGGGCCGTACGGGTGATACCGGCGGTTTGGCCGAACTGAATGATCTGGTCGATATGCTGCTGGCTAACCCCGAAACGCCCCGCTATATCTGCCGCAAACTCTACCGCTGGTTCATCAACTCCGACATTACAACCGACGTTGAAACCAACTTCATTCAGCCGCTGGCGGTGCTGTTTCAGAAGAGTAAATTCGAGATAAAACCCGTTGTGTCGGCGATGCTGCAAAGCCAGCATTTCTTCGACGAAAAGCTGCGTGGTGCGGTCATCAAATCGCCCACCGACCTCGTCGTTGGCACCTTCCGTTTCTGGGGGTTACAGGCTCCCGACCCAATGCAGAATCTGGCCGGTTTTTATCAGGTTGGCTCGTACGTCTACGCCCGCATCAAAGAGCAGCAACAGGACATTCTCAACCCACCCACCGTCTTCGGCTGGACACCCTATTACCAGACGGGCTACTATCAGCAGTGGATCAACTCCACGACGCTCGGCCTGCGCGGTTTCTTCGCCGACGCGCTGACAACCAACGCGCTGAAGCTGAACAACAAACCAGCTGTCGACGTGCTGACTTACGCCAAAAACCTGTCGGCACCAAGCGACCCCGCCAGGCTGGTCAGCGATCTGACCGCACAGGTGATCGGCATTCCGGTCAATCAGGCACAGACTGATTTTTTGACCGACACGGTACTGCTCAACTCGATTCCGCGCTACGAATGGGCCGACGAATGGCTTGCCTACACCGCCAGCCCCAACGACTCAGCCAAGAAACAGGCTGTTCAGCTCAAACTGACCGCGCTTCTCCAGTACATCTTCCGCATGGCCGAGTATCAGGTAATTTAATGTTGAATGATGGAGTGATAGAATGATTGAATGTTATGCGTCAACCTGTTCAATCATTCTATCACTCTATCATTCAATCCTTCACCATTGAAACCCATGAAACGTCGTAACTTTTTACAATATGCGGCATCGTCGCTGGTGTTGCCGGTGCTGATTGATGGCTTCGGGGCGCGGGCTTATGCACGGCCCTCGTCGCTGGTGCAGTCGCTGGTTGATCTGGCGGCACAAACCGACCGGGTGCTGGTTATCATTCAGTTGCAGGGCGGCAACGACGGGCTAAACACCGTGATTCCGCTCGATCAGATGGGTGTATACACCTCGCCCACGTTCCGGCAGAACATCGCTATCCCGGCGGCCAAAGCGCTGAAACTTAAGAACTACGAGGCTACGGGGCTGCACCCATCCATGACCGGTATGCAGCAACTGTTCAACGACGGGCGGATGAGCATTATCCAGGGGGTTTCGTACCCGACGCCCAATTTTTCACACTTCCGGGCCAGTGATATCTGGATGACCGCCGTTGACTCCAATCAGACAGCAACATCCGGCTGGGCAGGTCGGTACCTCGATAACCGGTTTCCCGGCTACCCGGCGGCTTACCCCACAACGGCCATGCCCGACCCACCGGCGATTCAGATTGGCTACATCACCTCAACCTCGTTGCTGGGGCCTACCGATTCGATGGCGATTGTCTTGCAGGACCCCGATACCTTCGCCCGGCTCGTCGGCGACAAGCCCAACGCACCCAGCACGGGCCTGACGGGCTACGTAGGTCAGCAAATCGACTTCATCCGGCAGCAGCAGGCCAGTTCAGTGAGTTACGCGGGTCAGATCAAATCGGCGGCTACGAAAGGCAAGAATCTGGCGACCTACCCCACGTCGAACGCCCTGGCCGATCAGCTGAAAATCATCGCCCGGCTCATCAGCGGGGGCATGCAGACGAAGGTATACTATGTCACGATGGGCGGCTTCGACAACCACGCCAGTCAGGTCGTCGCAACTGATACCACGACGGGTACACACGCCAACCTGCTCAAAAACCTGTCAGACGCCGTTGCTGCTTTCCAGAACGACCTCACTCAGCTGAAAGTCGATGACCGGGTGGTGGGAATGACATTCTCGGAGTTTGGCCGCCGGGCAATTTCCAACGGCAGCTACGGTACCGACCACGGCACGTCGGCCCCGATGTTTGTGTTCGGCTCGGCGGTGAAAACAACGATGGTCGGCAAGAATCCGAACCTCAGCGACCTCGATAGCAGCAACAACCTGAAGATGCAGACCGACTTCCGGCAGGTATACGCAGCGATCCTGAAAGATTGGTTTGGTACGAGTACCGGCGCGGAAACGTCGACCATTTTCCGCGATTTTACGGCCGCTCCCATCTTCCAGAGCATCGTTACGGCTACGGAACCCGTTGCGTCGAACGCCGTGCGTCTGTACCCCAACCCGGCGTCAGGCGATGTAGTGCTCCAGTCCGACTCCTTACCGCAGGCCCTGTCGACGGTGCAAATGACCGACATGCAGGGGCGGCTTCTAATTCTGAGCGCATCAGCAACGCCGGGCGCGTTACGGTTCAATGTAGGCAATCTCCCCACGGGTCAATACATCGTCCACGTCGGCACCCAGCAGGGCGTGGTGAATGAGCGGCTGGTCGTAGCGCGGTAGTTTATTTTAGTTGACCTCACGGCAGCAGTCACCTCACCCCCGGCCCCTCTCCTAAAACAGGAAAGGGGTGCATTCAGTCGCTATTTAGTGAAATAAGGTTTAGTAGAATGGCAAGTCACCGTAAGCTGATTTACCGTTAGTCACCCCTCTCCTGTTTTAGGAGAGGGGCTGGGGGTGAGGTCACCAACCTACACACACGTAATCAGCGCGGTCCAGCCGGTTTGGTGGCTGGCTCCGAGGCCGCGCGAGGTGTCGCCGTCGAAGTGCTCGTAGTACAGGATCAGGTCTTTAAAGTTCGGATCGTCGGCGTAGATCATGTCGGGACCGTTCAGCGGGCGCAGGCCGTTTTCTCCTTTGCGGAAGATCGACCACATCCGCTCAGCGAGATAACCCGCAGCATCGGCCATGTCGCCGGTGTTGTCACTGCCGAACGGCAGCGCGACTTCCACTTTCGAGCCGTAGTAGTTGCCAAATGCCTGCAACGCCTTGTAGATAAAGAAGTTCATCGGAAACCAGATCGGACCGCGCCAGTTGGAATTCCCCCCGTACATGTTTGAGTCTGATTCGCCCGGCGTGTAATGAATCTCGTGCACTTCACCAGCCAGCTCCATCTCGTACGGCTTTTCGTACACTTTCGAGAGCGACCGGATGCCGCCCGGTGCCAGCAGTTCGGCTTCACAGAACAGAAACGTGTTCAGGCGTCGTAGCTGATCGGCATTCAGTAACGCAAAAAGAATATCGTCGCGCTCGGGGTTGTCGTTGATGACGCAATAGCAGAGATCGCCATCGGGCGGATGGTTGGCAAACTCCGTTACTTTTTTGTAGAACTCGGGTAGCGTTTTCGCCACCTCCCGATCCAGCGTCATCACCGCGAAAATGTTGGCCAGCCCCACCATCGACCGCAGCGGGATGGGGATCTGTTTGCCATCGGGCATATGCAGAATATCGTACGTAAATCCGTTGTCGCTGTCGGGGTTGTTTTCGTCGATCCACAGGTGGGCGACCCGCTCCAGCGCACTGCTGATACGGAAATAATGATCGAGGTAATAACAGGCCAACGGCTCAAACATAGCGGCATCGTTCTGCGCCAGTTCGACGGCAATCCGCATCATATACAGCGTGTAGGTGGCCATCCAGGCCGTAGCGTCGGCCTGATCGAGTTCGCCACCGGCCGGTATTTCCTCCTGCCGGTCGAACAGGCTGATGTTGTCAAGTCCCAGAAAACCGCCTTTAAACAAGCCTTCGTTTTTACCGCCCACCTGCGTCGTCCACCACTCGTAGTTGGGGCGTAGCCGCTCGAACATGGTCGACAGAAACGTGTAATCCCGGTTACCGGTCAGTTCCTGCTCCTGCACGTAGAAGAGCCAGCTGATAGCCGCCCGAAGCGGTGGGTTGTTGGCCGAAAAATCCCATTCGTAAGCCGGTAGTCGCCCGTCCGACGCCTGATACTGCGGATCGGCGTGAAGGTACAGCTGCGCTTTGGCAAACTCCAGATCGATGGGTTCGACGGCGATGGCCTGAAACGCCTGATCCCAGGCCGCAAACCACGGATACTCCCATTTGTCGGGCATAATCATGATGTGCTCGGCGTTGAGATGCTGCCAGTCGGCATTGCGTCCGTGCCAGCGTTCGGGGGGCGGTGGTGGCGCACCGGGGTCGCCTTCGAGCCACCGCCGGACGTTGTATTTGTAGTACTGCTTCGACCACATCAGCCCGGCCCACGCCTGTCGTTTGATCTGGGCATCTTCGGGCGTGTTACCGTCCGTCAGGTGGTTGTAGAATTCATTGGCTTCCCGCTTTCGGGCGTCAAAAGTAGCGTCGAATTCCGTACCCAGCGGGTCCGCTACATCCGCCTTACTGAGCCGCAACCGAATCTCGACCGATTGACCAGCGTCCAGATTGAGTGCGTACACCGGCGCACATTTTGTACCGGTGGGCTGCGTATCGAACGGGGATAGGTTGCCCGACGTAATCGCGTCGTGAAAGGCGTCTTTCACAAACGGTGAATCGTTGGTTTCGCCAAACACGCGCTGCCGGTTAGTTTCGTTTTCGGTCATCAGCACCGCGTCAGGCAGTTGGAAACTCAGCATGTAATCGCCCAGCTTATCGTGGTGCGCCCGCACCTGCTGCACCCCGTCGATAGTCGACTCGATTCGTTCAATCCAGGGCTTTCCGTCCTCCTCCTGCCACGACCAGCGGTTGCGAAACCAAAGCGTTGGCAGCAGGTGCAGCGGAGCCGCCCGGTCGGCACGGTTGTGGATCGTCAGCCGAATCAGCAGATCATCGATCCCCTGTTTGGCGTATTCGATCGACACGTCGAAGTATTTGTTTTCGTTGAACAGGCCGGTGTCGAGCAGTTCAAATTCCAGTTCGGTCAAGCCACGTTCATCGTTCTGTTTTTTAAGCTCGTCGTAGGGGAAAGCCGCCTGCGCGTACTTGTACAGCATTTTCATGTACGAGTGCGTCGGCGTATTGTCAAGGTAGTAATACAACTCCTTTACATCTTCGCCGTGGTTGCCCTGCTCGTTGGACAGGCCAAACATCCGCTCTTTCAGAAAGGCATCCTTGCCGTTCCAGAGAGCCAGCGCGAAGCACAACGTCTGTTTGTCGTCGGAAATACCGCCCAGCCCGTCTTCACCCCACCGGTACGCGCGCATACGGGCGTGTTTGTGCGGAAACGCGTCCCAGGCTTCACCCTCAGCCGTGTAATCTTCGCGCACAGTACCCCACTGCCGCTCGCTCAAATACGGCCCCCATCTGTACCAGTTTTCTTCGTCGCTCCACTGCTTTTGCAGGCGCTGCTGCTCAATGGTTTTATTTTCGTTCATAGGTTGTTTAACGGTATACGGTATTCGGTTTACAGTTTACGGTGTGTGGGGATGTAGCGTGGGTAAAGTAGCCTGGACCTCCAGGTCCGGGTGCCCGTCAGGGCAACTGGTTACAGCGGCAGCTTCCCGGTCGCTATCGCGCCCACCCGGATGTAGACGTCCAGGCTACTCATCGTCTAGGCTACACAACATCAGCCACGTTACACAACTGTCTTACACTAGTTTTGGGAGTATGTTTTCGCCGAAAGCATCGATGAACTGCTCCTGCTCGCGGTTGACGTTGTGCAAAGACATCTGCTCAAAGCCCATTGCCTTGTATTCCAATAGCCAGTCGAGGTGCTGATTCAGGTCGGCGGAGATGCGGACCTGCTCTTCAAAGGCTTTTTCGTTGACCATCGACCCGGCATCATCAAAGTGGCTGGGCATCCGCAGTTCAGTCATCACGCTGTTAGGGTACACGTTGCCGCGCCACTGTTCAAGCGCCCCGGTCCGGGCTTTCTCCTTGTCGGGCGAATAGGACAGCTGCACTTTCAGGAACATGGGCTTGCCCGACCCGCCCCCGGCCCGGAAGGCGTCGATGACTTCCTGTAGCTCTTCGGCCGGGCGCGACGTCGTTATCAACGCGTCGGCCCAGCTACCGACCCATTCGGCCGTTTTAGCCGTCACAGCCGCGCCCACGATCAGCGGTTTAATCGTAGGTCGTGTGTAGAGCCGGGCTTCGTCGACCGTAACCAGCCCTTCGTGCGTGACGGTTTCGCCGTTCCAGAGCGCCCGGATAATGTCGACGCTTTCTTTCAGCCGGGTGTTGCGGTCGGCTTTCGAGGGCCATCGTTCACCGGTAATGTGCTCGTTGAGGTACTGCCCCGTCCCGACGGCGATCCAGAACCGGTCGGGAAACATATCGGCCAGCGTGGCCGCAGCCTGGGCAATAATGGCCGGATTGTAACGCTGACCGGGCGCGTTGACCACCCCGAATGACAGCGACGTAGCTTGCAGAGCAGCACCCAGCCAGCTCCAGGCAAAGCCGCTTTCGCCCTGATTATCGCTCCACGGATGGAAGTGGTCGGAGCAGGTTCCGGCGGTAAACCCTGCCTTTTCTGCGCGCTGAACGAGCGTTAGTAAATCGCTGGGTTTAAACTGCTCATGCGACGAGTGATAGCCTATTTTCATCAGGTTGATTAATGCTATTTTAATCTACAAAGATTTGACCGGCCAAAATGTTTGTCGCTACATCCTTTTTAACCTGCTTACGTGTAACTGGGTATACTTTTTAGCTTTACACAGTCCAACTTTATATAGCTATTTTTCTAGGCTGGGCCGCTGTCGACACTCAGAAACAAGCATACACATATAGTAGAAAATACGTATCTTTCAGTTTAGTAGCTACCCACTCACCAGCGTTGAACACAAGCTTGTGATCGCCTTTTTTCTACAATCTGTAATTACTTATTTTATGAAAAACTCGATGCTCCCTGCCCATATATTGCTGGCAGCGGGCCTACTATCAATGACCGTTGCCGGGCATGACGCCCTGGCGCAGACGGCGTCGAAACGAGCGACGGCTTCCGTGCGGTCGACGCGCGCCAACGAGCCGGTCGCGCTGAATCGCGTACTGGTTTTCTCAAAAACGAAAGGATTCCGCCATGCATCAATTCCGGCGGGAAAGCGGGCCCTGATGAAACTAGGGCAGGAAAACGGCTTTGCCGTTGATACGACCGAAGACGCCAGCAAATTCTCGGAAGATAACCTGAAAAAATACGGTGCCGTTATCTGGCTCAGTACCACCGGCAACGTGCTCGATGAAGCGCAGCAGGCGGCTTTCGAGCGGTACATTCAGGCAGGGGGTGGTTTTGTGGGTATCCACGCAGCCACCGATACTGAATACGATTGGCCGTGGTACAACCAACTGGTCGGCGCTTACTTCCTGAGCCACCCCAAACAGCAGAACGTCGACATCATGGTTGTGGATAAAAACCACCCGTCGACCAAGATGCTGCCCGACGTCTGGAAACGCTTCGACGAACTGTACAACTACAAAAGCATTGTCCCGGAAATCAAGGTACTGGGCAAGCTGGACGAGAAAAGCTACGAAGGCGGCAAGAACGGCGACAATCACCCGTTTATGTGGTACCGCGATTTCGACGGTGGCAAATCGTTTTACACGGGCGGAGGCCATACCGACGAGTCGTACGTGGAACCGTTGTTTCTGGAGCATCTGCTGGGCGGTATCAAATCGGTGATGGCGAGCAACCTGAAGTTTGGCCAGGCCAAGACGATGCCTTACCCCGAAGAAAATCGCTTCGATCAGCAGGTACTGACGGCTGGGCTGGATGAGCCAACCGAACTGGCCGTGCTGGACAACGGGAAAGTGCTGTTCGCCGAGCGCAAGGGAGACCTGAAACTCTACGACCCTAAAACGAAAGCAGTAAAGACCGCGGCCCGCATTCCGGTGTACACGAAGTTCGAGTATGGGCTGATGGGGCTCAACGTTGACCCCAATTTCAAGCAGAACAAATTCGTCTATCTGTACTACTCGCCGGTGATGCGGGCCGACGCCCCCGCTGATACCGCCCAGCATCTGTCGCGCTTCGTTTACGACGACGTGAAAGATACGCTTTTGCTGAGCACCGAAAAAGTACTGCTGACGGTGCCTGTCAAGCGTACGGGCTGCTGCCATACCGGCGGCTCCATCGCCTGGGATCGCAAGGGGAATCTGTACCTGTCGACTGGTGACGATACCAACCCGTTCAACTCCAACGGATTCGCTCCGGCCGACGGCCGACCCGAGCGGCAGGGTTGGGACGCCCGTTCGACATCGAGCAATACCAACGATTTGCGGGGTAAGATTCTGCGTATCCACCCGGAAGCTAACGGCACCTACACCATCCCCGACGGCAACCTGTTTCCGAAAGGCACCGAAAAGGCACGCCCCGAAATCTACGTAATGGGGAATCGTAACCCGTACCGGATTTCGGTCGATCAGCGGACAGGCTACCTATACTGGGGTGAAGTAGGCCCCGACGCGGCCAAAAACGACGACAAACGGGGACCGCGTGGCCACGACGAGATGAACCAGGCCCGGCAGGCTGGTTATTATGGCTGGCCGCTGTTCGTCGCCGACAACCGGGCGTACCGCGTCTTCAACTTTACCGACAGCACCTCCGGTCCGCTCGCCGACGCCATGAAACCCATCAACGATTCGCCCCACAACACGGGTCTGCAAGCGTTGCCCCCGGCTCAGAAAGCGTTTATCTACTACCCCTACGCCGAGTCGCCGGAGTTTGGCGACATCGTGGGTAAGGGCGGACGGAACGCAATGGGTGGCCCGGTGTATTACTACGACGACTACGCGGAGTCGAACGTGAAGTTCCCCCGCTATTACGATGGCAAATTCTTCGCCTACGACTGGATGCGCGACTGGATTCATCCGGTGACGATGAAGGAAAACGGTGACTTCGTGAAGATGGAGACGTTTATGCCCGGCACCAAGTTCTCGCACGTGATCGACATGCAGTTTGCCAACGATGGCTCGCTGTACACGCTCGAATACGGGCAACGGTGGTTTGCCGCCAACGACGACGCCCGCCTGTCGCGCATTACGTACAACGCCGGCAACCGTCGCCCGGTAGTCGTTGCCAGCGCCAGCAAGAACACGGGTGCTGCGCCGATGACGGTGAAATTCAACGCGACCAAATCAATGGATTACGACGGCGACGCGCTACGCTACGAATGGTCGTTCGGGCCGGGAATGCCGAAGCAGGCGACCGCAACGCCCACCGTTACGTTCACTAAGCCGGGTATGTACAACGCCACCGTACGCGTGACCGACGCCAAAGGCAACGTCGCGACGCAGACCATGCCGATTCGGGTAGGCAATGCCGAGCCGATTGTCGACCTGGCCGTAGCTGGTAACAAAACGTTTTACTTCCCCAATCAGCCGGTTAAGTACGCGGTGAAGGTGTCGGACAAGGAAGACGGTACGCTGGCGAAAGGCATCAACCCCGACGAGGTGACGATGACGATCAACTACCTCGAAGGCTTCGACAAGACGATGCTGGCGCAGGGGCATCAGGCCAACACGGGCTACGCAACCGGTCGGCGGCTGATCGAACTGAGTGACTGCAAATCGTGCCACGCGCTGAACCAGAAATCAATCGGTCCCGCTTACATCGACGTAGCGAAGAAGTACAAAGGTTCGTCGCAGGCCGAAGGCCGACTGGCGGATAAGGTTATCAAGGGCGGTGCCGGTGTCTGGGGCGAACAGCCCATGAGCGCCCACCCGCAGCTGACCAACCGGGAAGCCTCGGAAATGGTACGCTACATCCTGTCGTTGGCCAACGATAAACCCGCCAACAGCCAACCGCTGGCAGGCGATTACAAACCGGCTCCGCAGCAGAAGCCCGGCGCCTACGTCCTGACGGCGTCGTATACCGATCGGGGCAATGGCGTCATCGGCCCGCTGACCCAAAGCCAGACAGTCGCTCTGCGGTCGCCGATGCTTAGCGCGGTAGCCGCCGACAGAAAGCAGTCTATCTTCGAATACGACATGCCCAAACTGGGCATGGCTGCAATCGGAACCGCAACCGGCAGCTACATTAGGTTCGATAGCCTGGACATGACGGGTATTCAGGGGCTTTCAGCAACTGCCTTTGCCTCTGACGACCGGGTAGCTGGCGGTACGCTCGAAGCACGCCTTGACTCGCCCACCGGCGCACTGCTGGGGAGTGTCAACGTAAAAACAGGTACGAACGGCCCCGTCAGTGTGCCGTTTAGCGGACCAGTCACCGGAACGCACCAACTCTACCTGCTCTTCGTCAATCCGTCGGCCGGGCAGAAACCCCTGTTCGCGCTAACTACCGTGCAGTTCCTGAATCAGCCGATGTAATTTGGTTGGTTTAGAGTTTACGGTTCAATGTTTAAGGTTTGGTTCAGCCCTTATGGGCTAGTTTTGAGCGATGTATATCGGTTGGTTTTACAACCAGGCTGTTACCCCTAAATCCCCTGAAGGGGACTTTGTCTAGGCGTGAGAAAAGTCCCCTTCAGGGGATTTAGGGGTAAAACAGCGCTCTTTAAAAGCTAGTCGGCTTACACCCCTATGAGTAGCCTTACGGGGTGGGATGATAACAGAAACGGCCCCGGTATCAGACGATACCGGGGCCGTTTTATGTTAACGCATAAGCTAACCTTAGACGTTAAACACTAAACCTTAAACTTACTTCGACGCGACGATCTTCATGTCGACAGTGAAGTCATCGTAGATGGCTTTGTCACCGATGTTCTCGAAGAACGACTTCGAACCGTACCGGATGTCATACTTCGTGCGGTCGAGGGTTGCTTTACCGTCGGCTTCGATCGTGTTACCGTTCATTTTTACCGTTGCGGGGAACGTTACGGCGTTGGTGATGCCCTTGATGGTCATGTTGCCGGTGATGTCGTACGCGTTGCCACCTTTTGGGGTCACTTTCGTGATCTTGAACGTCGACGTTGGGAATTTCGCCGTGTTGAAGAAATCTTCCGACTTGATGTGGCCGATGAACTTAGCGTTGTAGCCAGCGTCGGTCAGGTCGGTGCAGGTGATGCTGTTCATGTCGAACGAGAACGTACCACCGGTCAGTTTGCCACCGTCGGTCATCAGCGTACCCTCGCTCACTTTCACGTTACCCGAGTGCTCACCCGTTACTTTTTTACCGTTCCAGCCCATGATGCTTTTCTGTGCATCGACTTTGTAGGTGGTCGCTTTTTTACCGGGAGCAACGAATGCCGACGCACCAGCCAGCAGAACAACGGCCGTCAGGCCAGTCAGAAATTGACGTGTTTTCATTGGTTTGAACAAAAAATAGATATGTATATGAATTGGTTGGTAATGCAGTTTATTCGGTGCGCAGCCGGTCGAGCAGCTTGCTCAACAGAATCGCTTCCTCTTCGGTCAGTTTCTTCTCCTGACTCTCATCCCATTTGATCTGGTACGTGTCGAGCCGTTTCAGCAGCGCAAGCCCACTCTCAGTAATCACAACGTCGACGGCCCGCCGGTCGCTGGGGCATTCCGTGCGAACGACCAGTTTCTTCAGCACCAGCTTGTCGACCAGCCGCGATGCGTTAGACATCTTATCAAGCATCCGCTCGGTGATGTCGGTTACTTTGGCCGGGCTTGGGTAGTGACCACGAAGAATACGCAGCACGTTGTACTGTTGGAGTGTCAGACCGAACGGTTTCAGCAGCCGGGCCTGGCTATCACTTACCCAGTTGCTGGTGTACATCAAATTGACCATCACCCGATGATAGGGTGTTCGAAACGGTACGGTCTGCTTGATATCCTCTTCTATCGTCATGTTGCAAAGATACTACATATGGATATAATGTACCAACAACATATACAGAAAAACGTTCATGTCTACTCAAAATAGACTGTATACAGCTGCCAGTCAGTCTCTTGCGCTAAACAAATTATTGGAACGGAATGATCTGTGGTGCCGACTGATCGAAGTCGCGGAAGCGCAGAGCCGGTATGCCTTCGAATGCCTGCCGGAACGGGGCACCGTTGTTGGGAATGTTGGGGTAGTACGACAGGCGAATCTGAAAGCTGTTGAACGTCAGGTTTTCGTTCCGCAGCCGGAAGCCGATTCCGTAGCCCTGATACAACGTACTGCGCAGTAAGGGTCTGTCGGGAAAACTAGCCATTCCAAGATTGGCAAACGTGATGAAGGCTATCCGAAAGCCGACGACGTTGAGTTTGGAAAACAGTATGTTTTCTATGTTGAGCACCAGCCGCTGCGTACCACGCAAGGCATCGTTGGTAATGCCGATTCCGTCGGTACCGATCCCGCTGCCCGAACTGCTCAGCGACAGGTATTCGTTGTTGAACCGGTTGATTCCCGTGGTGTAGCGCGCATTGATAAACTGGCGGGTATTGCCCCAGCGGGTTGGTAGCAGTGGACTGAAATAGTTGGACTCCATCGAGAACACCCCCTGCTGAATAGTCGAGGCTCTGACGTAGCCGCCGATACTGGCCAGCCCATACAGGTACCCCAGATTCTTGACGTACCCCCCCTGCGAGTAGTTCATACCAACATACGTGCGCCGACCCAGCTCAGCATTGTCAAATCCGTAGATAACCGATACTGTGCGGCCGACCGGAACGTCCTCTGTCCGGCCAAAGCCGTAGATCAGCACGTCGCGGACGTATTTGCGCCGGGAGAATCCGACGCTGAACAGCGTCGTCCGGCTGTTCTGGTAGAGCTGATTAGAGTCGCTCGAAACCGGCGGTCGCCAGATGTACTGATAGTTGGTGTTACGCACGGCCAGAATCAGCCGGGCGCGGCCACGGGCACTGGTATCGCCTTCGCGGAAAAACAAGCGAAACGATCGCCCAAACCACACATCGGAGAAATTGTACCGCAGCGGAATATACTCCACGCTGTCGTCGCGCATGACAACCCGGCTGTTGATCTGCGTGTGCGTTAATTCGATCGACCCGGCGTACTTGGTATCGGGCGTCAGAAATGGGCGATAAAGCCGCAGCGCCCCCTGCTTCAGATCGCGCAGATACAGGAATTCGGCCTGTGCAGTCAGAAACGTTTTACCGATGAACGGAACCGTGTATCGGCTCTGGTACTCGGCCTGCTGGCGCGGGTCGGTACCGGTGTAGGCAAACTGGGCGAACAACTGATGGCCCAGCCCCCGCACGTTGCGCTGATCGAAACCAATGTTAAACTGCGTCAGCGAGCCAACGCCCCCGTTGGGCTCCAGCGACCAGACATCCTGCGTAATTACGTAGACATCGACAAACTGACGGCTTCCCGTTCGCGGCACCACCAGGATTCGGGCGTCGTGAAAGATTGAGGTCGTTCGCAATAGCCGTTCGTTGTCGCGCAGGGTAGTCGAGTTCAGCGCGTCGCCTTCCCGAAACAGCAGATACCGCCGGATTACTTTCTCACGCGTGTTGACATGCAGCCGGTTGGCCGTGCGTTCCAGCCAGTTGTTCGACTGGCGCAGCGTATCGTAGACGGAATTCCCGAACACGCCAAGCCGCCGGATATAAATGTCGCCGATTACGCGCCCTTCAAAATCCTTGAACGGGTTTACTTCGATCTTGTTGACTTCACCGGTGCTCTGCTGACTGTTATACACATCGTGAAAAACGGCGTCGTACAACTGGCGCGTCAGGCGGTGCTTGTACATGCGTCGTTTCAGACCGGAGTAAAACACGCTGTCGCGCTGTTTGAGTACACTATCGGCGATAACGCGTGAGTGTTTGGTCGACAGCGAGTCCGTGCGCCGATCAACCCCCACAGGTGGCAGGTTCGTTGTATCGGGTGTCACCTGCGCCCATGCTCCCGTTCCGACCAGGCACAACAGAAGCACCCCCACCAGCCAATGGTAGAGTCGTGTAGCTCCAGTCGGATACAAATTAGTCATGGCAAACCAGCAACGGTGGTTAGAGTCAAATCAGGCGAACCGGTTTAGTGTATAACAAACGAATTTACGTTCTGGTCGGTAGCAATGTGCCCTGCAAACACCGAACCAGTACGCCGGGCTTATCCGGGCTCACTCGGTATATACGTGGGCAGGCGACTGGCTGGCTTTAGTCATGCGCCTGTATCAATCGGCAATGATAGCAGATACGTTTTGTTGTTCGCAAATCGAAGTAACCGTTTGTCTATCCGCCGGTACGTCAGCCCTGTAAATCAAGCCAATAAACACCCGTTTGGCCGGTTGTGTCGGCTGGCCTGCTTCAGTGCCAGTTGGTATAATAGCGTCGCTGATAGTCATGGAAACGGTGAGGTTTACAGTAAGATACGCTGAAAACAGGGGTAGTGTTCTATTTTTGTCGATTCACGGCTTACTCTTATGCACGCACTTCGTTACCCACTGCTACTGGCGTCCGGCTCCCCGCGTCGGCGACAACTGATGACCGACGCCGGTTTTGAGTTTACGGTTGAAACCCGCCCCACCGACGAGGTTTTTCCGTCCGATATGCCCACCGACGAGGTTGCCGAGTACCTAGCTCGCCAGAAAGCCGAACAGTTTGTTGCCGACCTCGGCCAGCGGCTGGTGCTCTGCGCCGACACCGTGGTGATTCTGGACGATCAGATTCTAAACAAACCCGCCGACGAAGCTGACGCCCGGCGGATGCTGTCGGCACTGGCCGGTCGTACGCACCGGGTACGTACGGGCGTTTGCCTGCTGGCCCCCGGACCCGACGGTACGCCCATGATGACGTCGTTTACCGACGAAACCACCGTCACGTTTGCGCCCCTCACCGACGACGAAATCACGTACTACATCCGCACCTGCCGCCCCTTCGACAAAGCGGGGTCGTATGGCGCGCAGGACTTCGTTGGGCTGGTCGGTATTACCCGGCTCGACGGCTCGTTTTACACCGTTATGGGTCTGCCCACGCACCGTGTATATCAGTTGTTAAAAACATACGCAGTCGGTCTGTGAAAATCGTAGGTTTGCGGAATAACCGTTGACCTATGCAGTTTTTTCTCCGAATAGTTCTTTTCGTTATCACCATTACCCCTACGCTGGCGCAGGTTGTAACGACGCAGCCGACTTTCCCAACGGCCGATGCGGAGGTGACGCTGATTTTCGACCTGAAGCAAACCAAAGACAGCCGGGCGAGGGCATTGCTCGGCAAAACCGACGACGTTTATCTGTGGTCGGGGGCCGGGTCGACCTTACCGGGCAACGCCTTTGAATTCCAACCTGCCGGGCAAACCAGCTTCAACCAGCCGTTTGCGCCGGGCCGGATGACGGCACTGGGCAACGATCGCTGGCAGATCAAACTGGTGCCTCGTACGTACTTTGGCGTCCCGGCCAATACGCCCATCCGGCAGTTGGGCCTCTTGCTCAAAAACGGTAACGGACAGGCGCAAACCGAAGATTTCACGATTCAGATCTACGACAACAAACTCAGCCTGCTACGGCTGGAACCAACGGCTTCGTCGTTTTTCGTGGATGCCAATCAGGTCGTCACGGTACGTTACAAAGCATCCCGCAAAGCAACGCTCAGCCTGACCGTCGACGGGCAAAAAACACTGACGCTGACCAACACCGATTCACTGCGAACCGTACTGTCGGCGGGTACGAACCCCGGTCAGCAGCGGACAGTGGTTGCGCAGGCAATCGATCTGAATACGCCAACGACCGAAACCGTTGCGGATACCTTTCGCTTTACGGTACGCCCACAGCCCACCATTTCGGCCCTACCCAGCGGCCTGCAGGACGGCATCAACTACACCAGCGCGACTACGGCTACGCTGGTGCTGTACGCCCCAAAGAAAACGTTTGTGCATCTGCTGGGCGAGTTCAACGACTGGGCCATGCGCCCGGCCTACCTGATGAAACGCACGCCCGATGGCAACCGCTACTGGCTCGAACTGACGGGCCTGCCCGCTGGTCAGGAGGTAGCGTTTGCCTATCTGGCCGACGGTGCGATTGCCACCGCCGACCCCTACGCCGATAAAATTCTCGACCGCAACAACGACAGGTTCATTCCGGCCAACACCTACCCGGCGCTGAAAGCCTTTCCCGACAAGGCCCCAACCAACATTGTCTCGGTGTTGCAAACCAGTCAGACACCGTACGTATTCAAAGCCACCAATTTCCAGCGTCCGGCCGTCAACAAACTGGCGATCTACGAACTGCTCGTCCGCGATTTCGTGCAGTCGCGTTCGTACCAGACACTGACCGACAGCCTGGCGTACCTGAAACGGCTCGGCATCAACACAATCGAGCTGATGCCCGTTACTGAATTTACGGGCAACGATTCGTGGGGATACAACCCCATTTTTTACCTGGCTCCCGACAAAGCCTACGGTACCAAAACGGCGCTGAAGACCTTTATCGACGCAGCCCATCAGCAGGGTATCGCCGTGGTGCTCGACGTCGTGTTCAACCAGGCCGACTACGAATTTCCGTACGTCAAACTGTACTGGGACGGTAGTCAGCCGTCTGCCGACAGTCCGTATTTCAACCAGCAGGCTACGCACCCGTTCAGCGTTTTCTTTGACTTCAACCACGAAAGCCCCGATACCAAAGCGTTTGTCGATCGGGTGTGTAAATACTGGTTGCAGGAGTACAAAATCGACGGGTTTCGGTTTGACCTGTCGAAGGGGTTCACGCAGACCAACACGGGCAGCAATGTCGGCGCGTGGAGCACTTACGACGCCAGCCGGGTGGCCATTTTGAAGCGCATCTACGACCAAATCCGCACCGTCGACAAGTCAGCCTACGTCATTCTGGAGCACTTCGCGGATATTTTCGAGGAGAAAGAACTAGCCGATTACGGGATGCTGCTGTGGGGAAACGCCAACTACGATTTCCGCAACGCGCTGCGCCCGGTGGGGGGCGATTTTTCGGGGCTGTCGTATAAAAACCGCGAATTCAACCAGCCCAACCTGATTGGCTATGCCGAAAGCCACGACGAAGAACGGCTGGTATACGACATGAAGCAAACCGGGCAGATATCGGGCAGCTATTCCGTTCGGAATCAGACCACTGCGCTCGACCGGGCAAAACTGGCCGCTGCGTTTCTGCTGTTGACGCCCGGCCCCAAGCTGATCTGGCAGTTCGGTGAACTCGGTTACGACCTGTCGATCAACACCTGCTCCGACGGCACGACGATCCGCGACGATTGCCGGACAGCCGCCAAACCCGTGCGGTGGGACTACTATCAGAACACTGACCGACTGAAACTCTTTACCGTGTATGCCGAGCTGTTGCGACTCAAAACGAACGTCCCGGCTTTCACAACAACTGATTTTACAACCGATTTTTCTAACCCGGTCAAGCGACTCACGCTACGCAGTGCTACCGGCTCTGTTTTCCTGATCGGTAACTTTGATACCCGCCCGCAAAGCGTTTCGCTCGGTATATCCTCCTCAGGAACGTGGTATCATCATTTCAGCGGACAGACGGTGCAAATCAGCGACGTTAACCAGTCGGTAACGCTGGAGCCGGGGGCATTTTATCTGTACACCACAACGAAGCAAACGACGCCCCAGTCGGGTCTGCTTCCCTTTGCCGTAGTACCCGCGCTCGTTACCGCCACCGACGAGCCATCAGTCAGCACCGTCTTACTGTCGCCAAACCCCGTTCACGATCAGGCCATCGTCGACATCAACGGTCCTTATCGTGGCCCTATCAACCTGACCCTGACAGATGCTACCGGCCGTACGGTACGGCATTTACAGCCCACCAAAACCACCGACCGCCTGCAACAGCCAATCAGCCTGCAAACCCTCCCCGCCGGGTCGTATTTCCTAACTGTCAAACACGGTACTCAGCACACGCAGATAACGGTACTGAAGCAATAGTGCGGTCGACAACGTAGCCTGGACCGGTACGCCGGAGCGATCCAGGCTACTCTCTACCATCTGCATCTTCCAAATCAAACAACAGTGCTTCCGCCTGCATGAGTTGGCCTAACGGCCTCCAGATGTGGACGTCTGGGTTACACCAATAAAAAAAGGCGAATCGAGTGATTCGCCTTTTTTTATTGGTGCCGATGGCTTAGTATTCCCAGAGACCGTGCTCGGTTTCCATCAGTTCGTATTCCGTCTGGTACGATTTCATCAGACCCTCTTTGTCGCCGTACATACCCACCAGATCCGTGTCGCCGGGGTTGGCTACTTTCGTGATCCGACCGTAGAACAGGCGCAGGTCGAAGGCATCAGCCAGATTCTTGTGCTGAGCCTGGTTCTGCGGGTTGTACCAGATAAATTTCTTCGGGTCCGAACGGAACAGCTTGTCCAGATCTTTGTACTTGAACGTTGCCAGTGGTGTTTCTACACCAGCTGCGTTCTTGTCTGAAGGCAGGAAGATCGTTACCGTCTGAATGTCGTAGTACAAACGTGAACGCTTCCGGTCAAAGATCCAGTCTTCTTTGATTTCCATGATGTTGAACTCCTTAGCGAAGTACTCATCACCCATGAAAACTGGAGCAGCCGCTACCGTATCTTTCGGTGCTTCGACAACTGGGGCCGCTTTCGTGGTCTTTCCCTTCTTGCCTTTAGCAACCGTCGACTTTTTCTTTACCGGTGCACCCCAGCCATCATCAGCCGGTTGCGCTTTGGCAGCCGCCGACGATTTAGGCGTTCCCCAGCCATCGTCAGCTGGTTTTGCCGTTGTCTTATTATCTTTCTTTTTCGTATCGCCCCAGCCATCCGAGTTACCATTGGTGGTTTCGTTACCAAAACCAGCCGCGATCTCCTCGGCCGACAGTTGAGGCTGCGAGTTTGGCATCACCATCCGCTTCTGGAACTTGTCCATCGTCAGTTTGGTAGCCGCCGAATCATTCTCATACGCATCGATCAGACCAGCTTTCACCGCTTCGATCAGATACTTCGAAATCTCGTTATTCTTGGAAAACATCGACTGATTCTGCTTCTCTTTGAGGTCGATCCGACGCCAGAGAGTTTTCTTCATCATGATGTCATTATCGTTGACGGGCCGGACCGACATCGGGTTTGTCCCGGTGCTCGCCTTCTCCTGCGCCATCGCTACGCTCCCAGCGACCGCCAGCATGGCAGCGGTCATGGCCATCGTTTTCATTTTTTTCATTGTCGACCTTTTGTGTTGCGTCTGTTGCTCGCGATTATAACGCCGAACCCCTGTCTTTAGTGTCAATTAATACAGCGGTACACTTTGTTGTGGATTGCCAATCGATACCTCGCTGATGTCGCCCTTGAAGTTCCGGCGCTGTACTCCATCGACCTGAATAGATAACCGGTCGCCCGGCTGAATATCGGCAGCCATTGCACCCAGCGAACCGCCACCGGGGCCAAGATTTACCTGACCAACCTTACGCGTGCCACGAGCCAGAATGACTGTGATACCCGTCACCCGGAAGTTAGCGTCATCCGGCGAGTAGTTGCGGAAACTCTCGTCAGATACGGCATTCACCCGTACGCTGCGCGCCTGACCAGCCGGTACACCACGTGGGTCACCGACTTTCGTACCACCAACGTAAAACTCCAGCGTTGGCTTCGGCACCCGGTTTACCCGGAACCGCTCGGTACCCAGCAGGCTACCGCTGTTGCTGATGTTCAGGGCAACCTGCGCTGAACTTGGTACCACCGTGATCTTACCTTTCTCACCCGACTGAATAACCTGCGCTCCATCTGCCGAGAAATTCGGATTCCAGAGGGCACCCAATTGTGGGCTTTGAATGCTCAGTTTGTTGGCACAACCCAGATACAGCGGGGGCATAGTACCCGTTTCTACCTGATACGATGGTTTTGCTACGAAGTACTCTGCCGACAGAGGAACCGTCTTCAGGCCGTTGGCGGTCTGATACGAAATCGCACCGGTCAGCGTACGGCGAGCAAGCCCATTCTTGTCATACGAGCCACCCTGTGCGGTGAATTCGATGATACCCTGACCATCCTGCATCCGAACGGGGCCACCGTTCAGGCTCATGCGGGGCTGAATACCCGACGACGACGCAGCCAGGAACATCTGTCCTTTGAACTTCGTACCGGCAACCACCACCTTCGATTCCATGCTCAGCATGGCCAGAATTTTGTCGAATTTCACGTCCTGCGCACCAACTTTGCTGGCCAGCACATCGAGTACTTCGCCTTCGATCCGGCGCACGTCGGTTTGCCGCTGACTCAGTACGGCCAATGCTGCCGGTACGGGTGTCTGGGCAAAGTTCAACTCACCAAAGTCTTTCGTCCGCTGCTCCGGCGACCGGCTCGAAATCGGATCGTCCTTGCCATCTAGTGCCAGCGACGGGTATTTCGCGTTAGAATATTTCGCCAGCCCGGCCGTGTAATCGTCAAGCTGCTTCTTCAGTTTGTAAGCTTCGCCGTTGTGGTTGGGACCAACCATCATCTGCGCTACTTTTTCTTCTTCGCTCAGGTTACGGATGTTACCAGCTTCGTCGGTACCGCCACCCGCTTCCGTGATGATTCGCTGCTTTAGCGCATCGATCTGCCCGATCACGTCGGCCGTTTGCTTACGTACGTCTTCCGCTTGCTTCACGATAGCAAGATCGGTAGCGCGGTTACCCGACTTTTCAACCGTTGCCCGAATGTTATCGATCGTAGACTGATTGACTTTACTAGCGGCCGACGTCGATTGTTCCAGGCTGTTGTTTAACAGTACGAATTTATCCAGAATGGCCGAGGTGACCTGAAGGGCCAGCAGCGCGGTCAGTACCAGATACATCATCCCGATCATTTTCTGACGGGGTGTCTCTTTTGTGCCTGCCATGAATTGAGGTAGGTTATACTATTTTGAGTTGTGGAATTCTACAGTTGTATAGTCATAAGGTTGTACGGTTGTAAAATTGTTACCGCCGGAATCAGGACGCGCCAGCAACTTTACAACTAGCCAACTCTACAACCTTGCAACTCAGTACTACATCGTCTGGCTACCCCGCATGGCGGTAAGCATGCTGCCGTACACGTTGTTCAGCGAAGCCAGGTTGCCCGTCAGTTTCGCCATTTCGCCTTTGAACTGCTGCGCATCGCGGCTTGCATCGGCCATGTTTTCCATTGCCGAGGTCATGCTGCCGTAGAAGGCGTTCATTGCTTTCAGGTGCTTGTTGGTGTCCTGAAGCTCCAGTTCGTACACGGCGTTCAGCGCACCCATGTTCTTGGTAACGCGCTGGAACTGATCGCGGTAATCTTTGGCGTCGGTCGTAGCGTCAGCCATCGAGTTCATTGCCGTGATAGCCGTACCGTATGACTTGTTCATTTCGCCAATCGACGACGATGCCGATTTCACGTTGCGGGCGTAATCGTTGGTAGCCACGGTAGCGTCGGTCAGGTCCGACAATTTCGATACCGTATCATTCAGGCTGCGGAAGCCCGTTCCCAGCCGCTCGAATACGTCGGGTGTAACTTTAGCCTGTGCCAGCATCTGATCCATATTGCCGGTCAGACCATTGGTTTGCGGAGCCGGTTTGCGGGCTTCGCCCTTGTAATCGTCAGCCAGTTCGGGATACACACGCTCCCACGCATAACCCGATCCCTCGGATGCTACCGGGAACAGGAAGCTTTGCATAGCGTACAGACCGAAAATAACGGCTTCGGTAATCAGACCGGCTGTCAGCAGCCAGCCCAGCGATGAGATGTGCTGAATCTTGGCCATTGCACCGAGTACTACAACGGCAGCTCCGGCGCTATAAATAGTTGGTACTAGACGATCCCAGAAGAAATTGGTGGACTTTGCAGATGCCATGGTAACGGTTTATTGGATTGTTTGTCTTTTGTCTGATACTCAAACGCTGAACGACAGACGGTTCGTATGCTGTCTGCCGTTCAGCGCTATGTGTTTTTTATGCTTACGCTTTCGTCTGCTTGGTCGACGATTTTTTGCTGCTCTTACTGCGGCTACTGCCCCCTACCCGGCCACCACGTGCCGAAGCCGTACGGCCTTCGAGGTTATCCATTACGCAACGGAAACCGATATACGACCGCTTCTGATCTTCGTATTCGTAGTAACGCGTACCCGTTTCCAGATAGTAAGCGATGTCTTTCCACGAACCGCCCCGTACCACCTTACGTGGCTCGTCGGCGTTTTGGTTGTCGGGGTTCATGTCCCAAACCACCGCATTCGAGTTGTCTGCGTAGGCATCGCGGCACCATTCGGCTACGTTACCAGCCATGTTATACAGGCCGTAGTCGTTGGGGTTGTAGGCGTTTGCCGGAGCCGTATACGGATAGCCGTCAGCGTCGAAGTTACCGCGCTGTGGTTTGAAGTTGGCCAGGTAGCAGCCCTTTCCGTTGGCTACGTACGGGTTACCCCAGGGGTACTTAGCCCCGTTTTTACCGCCACGAGCGGCCCATTCCCACTCAGCCTCCGAGGGAAGCCGGAAACGGGGTGAGCCAAACTGACCTTCCTTCGTTTCAAAGTCGTTCAGCGAGTTGGTGCGCCACTGACTAAAATGCTGCGCTGCTTTCCAGCTTACGCCCACCACCGGATACGTATCAAAGGCGGGGTGCGAGAAGTAGTACTCCAGCATCGGGTCGCCGTTGTGGTAGGTGAAGTCATTTTTCCAGACAGCTGTGTCAGGGTAGAACTTCGCCATGATTTCTTCCTCGCCCAGCGTCGACACAGAGTCAGCCAGCAGGGCGTTGACGTATTGCCGGTATTCGTGGTTCGAGATTTCAGCATCATCCATGTAGAAGGAGCTGATCGTCACCTGCCGGTTCATGTTGATCTGCGTAGCAGCTACGTCTTCGTCGGCCTGCCCCATGATAAACGAACCCGATGGTACGAGCACCATACCATACGGCGTCTTCTGCCGATAGCCTTTACGAGCCGTCGCGGTGATTTCCCCGTTGGTCATGCCAACTTCGCCCCTTTGCCACCCTTTCCGCCAAATTTCGATTTGACGAAGCCGCAACTCTGCATGGCCAGAATCACGGCCATTACCATTACCCCACGGGTCGCGTTGACTGTAAAGCTGTTGTACTTGTTCATTTATCGGTTATCCTTTATCTTCTCTTTCTGTGCGAAACCAGACTAAAAACGAAAATCCGTTTGGTTATTGTATGCCGGTCCGCGAATGCTGAATAATTCTCAAAAAACCTGTTTGCTGAGTCGTATGCTAGGTATTTCCCGCAAACATAGTCCGGTATTCTTTAAAAATACGTCGACATCGGCAATCTGACAAACAACAATATTGCCAAACTGTGGGGCATTTTAGCCTCCTTACCGCTACAATCCTGTTTTCTAGTGGATTAGTACCGGAACCGGGGCGTCCGCACGATAGGCTTTTTGCGGGCGTCGGGTGCAGGCAATGCATAGCCTAAAATGATCTCGTGTGAGGTCAGGCTGCGGGCTTGTGTGCTGACCAGTACCAAATCCAGTGAATAGCCCACACGCAGGGCATTTGCCCGCCCGAAGTTGATACCTCCCGTGAAGATAGCTGACTCCTGAAGCCGATAGCCTACGCCCGCCCAGAACCGATTCGCATAGGTTCCGACAACGTTCAGCGTAGCCTGCAAGTACCGTGCGCTGCTCAGGGTGTTATATCGAACCAGGATAGACGGCTGAATATCAATATCATACCCAACTCCCAACCGATAGCCTGCTGTCAGGTAAGCATTCGGGTTGAGAGGCAACGCCGACCGGTCGGTCCCGATAACGTACTGCGCCCGGTTGATGTGCGTCAGGCTCAACCCTACCCAATAGTCGACAGTGTTGTAATACACACCTGCGCCAATGTCTGGTTTCGCCTGTGTGATACGACCACTGGGAATCAATGGATCGGGGACTTCAGGGCGGAACAGGCCGTAGTCGAAACCAATATTGTATAACCCAGCCTGTACGCCCAGTGCCAGCGTACCGCTTTTCAACGGTAATCGGTACGCGTAGGACGCCTGCACGGATTGGTTGATGTTTGGTCCGGCTTTATCATTCAGCACGTAGATACCAATCCCACTTTTGATTCCGGCCAGTGGCATGTTGAACGACAGCACCTGTGAGTTCTGTACAGCTTCGTCGTTACTTCCGATTGCCTGATACCCGAGATATTGCGTACGCTGGGTCAACTGAATCCGGGATACCCCTTCTGACCCAGCGGCTGCCGGGTTGTAGTACAACGGATTGTACATGTACATACTCAACTGCGGTTCCTGCTGCGCCAGCACCGGACCAGCAGCGACACCTAGAAGCAAAACAACCAGACGGTAAACAGTGCGACTCATATACAATTCAGGCGAATCAGGTCAGGCGGGGCTGGCGAACTACCAAACTCCTTTATAATCAGAATACTCTGTTTCGGCTCCGACTGTTGCCCATCGAAGGCCATTGCAGTATACAAATAAACGCCCTCGGCACCACTTTATTGAGCCAAAAACAACGGCCGACGGGCAGAAAATGAGCAACTGTGTTCATTTTCTGCCCGTCGGCCGAACGAATGTATAGCAGGCGGTTAACTTAACCGTTTACTTTTTTAATGTATAGCTCCAGCGCACCGGTCATCGAGGGGGCGTTAGGCAACGGCGCTTCGATATCCAGATGCAGCCCGGCTTCGGTGATCGCCTTGGCCGTGGTAGGGCCGAAAGCCGCCATCCGGGTGCCGTTTTGCTCAAAATCCGGGAAGTTCGACAGCAGCGACGCAATACCCGATGGGCTGAAGAAAGCGATGATATCAAACGAGTGAATATCCAGATCCGTCAGGTCCGTGGCAACGGTTTCGTAGATCACTGCTTCGGTGAAATGTAGGCCGCTGGTGTCCATGAATTCGGGAATATCGTTGCGCCGAATGTTGGAACAGGGAAATAGAAACTTCTCGCTCTTGTGTTTCTTGATCAGGTCGAACAGTTCAGCGGCCGTCTTGGTACCGGTGAAAATCTTCCGTTTCCTGATGACGATGTATTTCTGAAGGTAGTTGGCCGTTTGCTCAGAGATACAGAAGTACTTCATGTCCGCCGGCACCTCAACCCGCCCTTCCTGACACAGCCGAAAGAAATGATCGATGGCGTTACGGCTGGTAAAGATGATGGCCGTATGATCCAGAATGTTGACCTTCTGCTTGCGGAAATCCTTGAAAGAAATGCCCTGAATCTGAATAAACGGCCGGAACTCGACCTGAATATCATACTTTGAAGCCAGATCGAAGTAAGGGGATTTTTCGTCGACAGGTCGCGATTGAGATACTAACAGCCGGCTGACCTTCGTCGCCCGGTTCTGGGTTGGTTCGGTATGGGTCTCGTTCATTGAATCTGGTACGCTCGGTTCGTCAATGGGCTGTCTTTCACGCCGTCGGAACGGAGCCTGCACATGTGTTGGATCAGCGCGCTTACCGACACCAGTTCATCAGAGAATCAAGCGTAATCCGATGATAAGTGGTATCAGTTCGACGATGCAAAGGTACGAAAATAAATACAGATTCTTGATAGGCTCGCCCGCCCGTACCACCGCGTAAAGCAGCGCAATTCGCACTGTGTAGAAACCGATGAGAGGGAACAACACCGCATTTTCAGACCAGCTATTCAGGTCGATATTGTAAGAAACAATCAGCATTGCCAACGCCAGCCCCGTGAAAAATAAGAGCGACGACTGGAGAATTTTGAAGAAATGGACGTTGCTGATATCCTGAAGTTTGTAGAGGCCGCTGACGATTTCGACCAGCAGGTATTTGCCGATCAGCACAGCAAACGAAAGCCCCGTCAGCAAGACGTATTCGGTGCCGATGCCCCCCCACTGTGTCAGCATGGGCAGCAGAACCCGCCCCGAAAACACGTCGACGTTGTGGCTCTGCACGAGCATCATCAGGTAAGCGACCAACAGACTCAGTCCCAGCGTGAACAACAGGTTGACACTGCTTAGTGGGCGACTGATTAAAAACGATTCCTCCTGCGCCCGTACTGACAGCAGATCACGCAGGCTGAAGAACCGGCTGAACGCCCTGTTGTGAAACGAGAACAGAAACGCGAAGAAAGCCAGCACGATCAGTAGCCCGAGGCTAAGAAAATTGCTGTAAATGGGAATGGGCCGGGGCCGAACGCTCAGGTTATCGTCGCGCAGTACGATTGTTTTCTGGGCGGCCGAACGGGGGTAAGCAATGTAGAGCTGCTTACCGGCCACACCGGGCGAACCGTAGAGCGTCAGGAAGATTTCGGGACGCCGGTAGACCCGGAACAGGCTGTCGATGTCGAGCACCTGCCACGTACCGGCCCGCAGGTTCCTGCGCAGCGCGGCATTGATAAAGAGATAGCCGTCTTCCTGCGTGGTCAGCAGCAGTTTGTAATGACGGTTGCTTTCCAGGTCGACGTACGCGCTTAGGGCTGTCTGCGTCGCGTGGAGTTCCGGAATGTACGGTACGTATGCCTGCGTGGCGGCATCGAATACCTGAAAATCATCCTGAAACGAGTGGACCGGATAATACTGCCCGTTTGGGCCAATCCCTTCGCTTCGAGGCTGAGCAAAAGCTGAATGAGTGAATGAGTGAATGAGCGAATGAAAGAATAGAGCAAAGAGCAAAAAACCGGGTCGCCAATTGGCAGGGCAGTCTTTCACTCTTTTTTTCATTCGGTCATTCGTGCATTCACTCATTCAATCATTCACTCATTAATTTTTCCCCAGTGCCTTCAGCATCGTGTCGCCGATGAGGGCTGGTGATTCAACAACGTGGATACCGCACTCGCGCATGATCGCCATTTTAGCAGCGGCCGTATCATCAGCACCACCAACGATTGCACCAGCGTGGCCCATCCGACGTCCTTTGGGAGCGGTTTGACCGGCGATGAAACCAACGACGGGCTTGCGGTTGCCGTCGGCTTTGATCCAGTGAGCGGCTTCGGCTTCCATACCACCACCGATTTCACCGATCATTACGATGGCTTCGGTGTCGGGGTCGTTCATAAGCAGCTCAACGGCCTGCTTGGTCGTAGTGCCGATGATCGGGTCACCGCCAATACCGATGGCTGTGCTCTGACCCAGACCGGCTTTGGTGAGCTGATCGACGGCTTCGTACGTCAGCGTACCCGACTTCGACACGATACCGATGGTGCCTTTCTTGAAAATAAAGCCCGGCATGATACCAACTTTACACTCTTCGGCGGTCATCACGCCGGGGCAGTTTGGCCCGATCAGCCGGACATCCTTGTTGATGTCAGACAGGTAGTGCTTGACGGCTACCATGTCTGCCGTTGGAATGCCTTCCGTAATACAGATGATGACCTTGATGCCCGCATCAGCGGCTTCCATGATAGCGTCGGCGGCAAACGCGGGTGGCACGAAAATGATCGACGTATCGGCACCAGCCTCTTCCACGGCCTGACGAACCGTGTTGAAAACGGGGCGGTCGAGGTGAGTCTGGCCCCCTTTACCGGGGGTTACGCCACCAACCACGTTGGTACCGTATTCGATCATTTGCTGGGCGTGAAAGCTGCCTTCCGAACCAGTGAAACCCTGGACGATTACTTTGGAGTCTTTGTTAACTAAAACACTCATGACTGGTTATTAAATCGTTGGCGATGCAGTTAGGGCCGGCGATCCGTTGTGCCAGAGTACCCTCCAACCAAACGAAACGGGGGCTGGTCAGGGCAAAAGGCAGAACGGTCGTCTCCGAAAAAGTTGGGCAAAAGTAGCCGAATCTTGCTAAATTTCGTGATGATTTTTTCGCACATCCTCTCCGGCTCTATACTGGCTGGTACTGGTATCGGCGTGTTCTGGCGCTTTTTTCAGCAGGTACCGCTTTTCAATCGGTTATTGTGGGGATTCTTCTTTCTGACCATCTCACTGACCGCCATTATCGGGGTCATTCACTACACAGGTACTGAATCGCTCGAGCCGTTGCACCGTTCGATGCGCATACTGGCCGATAGTCTGGGCGTTATATGCGCCGTTATCGCTACCTGGGGCCTGCTCAATCGAATTAGTTACGGGCAACCCGGCTTCCTCTCAACGGTCGTATCGGGCGTTGTTCTGTTTGTGCTCCTGCTTTTGCCAGAAGTGCGGCTGTTTACCCCCATCGTGCCGTCGCTGGGGATTCTGGTGCTGATGCTGATGGCCGTGTATGCGCTGCTGCAACGCAATAAGCGGGGTCTGTGGATCGTGCTAGCCGCTATGATGATGGGGCTGGCAACGAAAGCCCCGGCCTTTGACTCAGTTATGAGCCCCGTCGATTTCGACCATTACGCCAACGCCCTCGCCCTCTGGTTTTTCGGCAAATCGGCCCAGCCGAGGTAGCAGCTACCCTGATTTTCCCTCACCCCAACCCCTCCCGCGACGGCGGACCGCCCAAAACGGGAGAGGGACTTTTGCCGTGTGCATCCGATAGCGATCTGTCACCTGTAATCTTCTAAAAGACACATTGTAAAAAAAGTAACACAAAAAGATCGCGAAAGCCCCTCTCCCGTTTTGGGCGGTCCGCCGTCGCGGGAGGGGTTGGGGTGAGGGTATCCCACAAAACATATCGGCGTACAGCGCGTTTTCTGACGACCTACTCTCCTAGACAACGTTATGAACACGGCTCAACTCATGCACGACCCGGCACAGGCAGCCAGGGCGGCAAAACTCCAGTACGTCAGCGACACCATTCCCGGTATCAGCCGAAAAAAGGCGGGTGACCACTTTACGTATACCAACGCGAAGGGCGAAGTCATCAAAGACGACGATACGTTGAGCCGTATTCGCAGCATGGCGCTGCCGCCCGCCTGGGAGCGGGTCTGGATCAGTCCAAAACCGAACAGTCATTTGCAGGCTACGGGTATCGACACGAAAAACCGGAAGCAGTACCGATACCATGCCGCCTGGAACGCCATTCGCAGCGAAACCAAGTTTTTCCGCATGACAGCCTTCGGTGAAGCGTTGCCCAAACTCCGCACACGGCTGGCAAGGGACCTGAAACAGCGCGAGTTGACCCGCGATAAAGTCGTTGCCATTGCGCTCAGCGTGATGGAGCAAACCCTGATTCGGGTGGGAAACGCGGCTTACGAAAAGGAGTACGGGTCGTATGGCCTGACAACGCTGAAAGACCGGCACGTGAAAGCCGACGGCAGCGAGGTTCAGTTTAGCTTTAAGGGCAAAAAAGGCATCTACCACGACATCACGCTGCACGACCCCAAACTGTCGAAACTGGTGAAAGCCTGCCGCGACATTCCCGGCAAGGAGCTGTTCCAGTATTTCGATGAGGAAGGGAACCGCCACCCAATCGACTCCGGCATGGTCAACGAGTATTTGCAGGAAACGATGGGCGACGAGTTTTCGGCGAAGGACTTCCGCACCTGGGCCGGTACGGTCAACGCGCTGCGGCTGCTGGTCGAGCTGGAACCCTGCGACAGCGAGAAGGAATTAAAGAAGAACGTCAATACGATTCTCGACGAGGTATCGCACACGCTGGGGAATACACGTACGGTTTGCCGTAAGCATTACGTGCACCCGCAGATTCTGGAAGCGTACGAATGCCGCGATCTGAATCCGTACATCAAAAACAAAGGCCGTTTCCGGCAGACGAGTCCGAACGGGCTGGACGGGGTCGAAAAACTGCTGCTGAAGTTCCTGAGCGATCAGGTGAAGCATACCGTAAAGAAAGCGGCAAAGACCACGGCTACCGCCTGATTACTTAACGGTCGGGCACCAGTCTGACTGACCGCATTGCCGGCAGATGGGAGCCGTCACGGGCTGGTAATACGTTTCAACGTGGCCGCACGTATAACAGGCATATGTACCCGGCTGGGTCAGGCTAGCCGTGCGCTCGTCCAGCTTTTTCGGCATGATCGATAAGCCTTCGCGCACCTCGCCACCCTCGAACTGAAAAATACTGATTTGCCCGTTTGGCTCCAGAATCGTTGTCTGTACCTGCCCTAACTGCCTGATTCCCTGTACGCGCAGATCGGCAAACAGTTCTTCGCGGGTGATGTCTTCGTGATCGAGATTGTTGACCAGTATACGTCCATCTTCCACGATATAAACGGGTTTGCCTTCCAGCACGTTGCGCACTTTTTTGACGCGATCGCTGATGTATGTAACCAGCTTGTAGCAGGCCATCATCACCACAAACACGACAACGGAACTGCTCAGGGGCACATCGTCGTAGAACATCGGGTCGCCGGCAGCCGAGCCAAGCCCGATAACCAGTACCAGTTCGTAAATAGATAGCTGCCGCACCTCCCGCTTGCCCGACACGGTCAGGGCAATGAGCAGAATAGCAAACATAAATACCGTTCGGAAAGCGACCTCGCCCAGAAACGTCCAGGGAAGTTCTTTGATCAGAATACGGTGCCAGTCGAAAACCTCGAAGGGTGGCTGTTGCATAGCCTCAGTCGCGGTTTTCCGGTGCGTTATCTTTCCGCACTTTGATGTTTCGCTTCAGCGCCCAGTCTTCAGCGCGGGCCGTTGCGATGGCAATCGCTTTACCGTCGTCGTTACCCTCGGCGAGCAGCGCGTTGGCAATGTCGATGGCTTTGTTGCGCACCGGAGCCATGAAATTTTTCAACGAATCGGGGTAGTCCTTGCGGGTATACGGCATGATCGTGTTGAGTTGGTTACTTCTATAACCGAACACGCCATACGGTGTTTGCGTACCCCACTGCGCCAGCTACTGCACCAGGGTCTGCGAGATAGTGCTGCTCAGCCGCAATAATTCGATTTCTGCCGCTTTAGCGTTGTATTCGGCATCGATCAGGCGGGTTTGCGCGTCGATCTGGGTGCGCTGCACATCGCGAAATTCCACGAACGTCGAGTTACCAATCCGATAGCGATCGTACGCAATATCGACGTTCTGACTCGCCAGCTGGTTGTTGAGTACTTCCAGATTCAGCAGCTTGAGGCTGTTCCGGTAGAGTTGGTACGTCTGCGTCAGTGCCGTTTGCAGTTGCAGCCGCTGGTTATTTTCCTGATCGCGGGCAATGAGCGTATTCACCCGGGCATTCTGAATCTGCCGTTTCAGGTTAAATCCGTTGAAAATCGGGATGGTCGCCGTCAGCAAATACGTCAGGGCACTAGTCCGACCGGTGCGGATACCAAAGCCGCCCTGGTTGTCCACAAACTGGTAGTTGTACCCCGTCTGCGCCGTTACCAGCGGCAGTTGCTGGGCATTGGCCAGCCGAATATTAATGTCGGTGATGGTTCGATTGAGCACCGCCGTGGCCAGCAGGGGATTGTTACTCGCCAATGATTCTTCCAGTGCCGGAAACTGCAAATTGCTATTAACCAGAATCGTGTCGCGAATGGCAAACTCGGTTTGGGGGTCGCGTACGAGCAGCGAGTTGAGCGTGACTTTGGCGTCGCGCAGAAACTGCTCCTGCTGGATCACGGCGGCACTGTCGGCGTTGTAATCGACCTGCGCGCTCAAAAAATCAACTTTCGAGCGCGTACCGACTTCATAGGTGGCGCGGGCCAGGTCAAGCCGTTCGCGCGACACGTCGAGTGCCTGGCTGAACGCGATCAGCCGCTGCAACTGCCGGATCACGTCATAATAGGTCGTGGCGACGCTGGCGAGGGTTGCTTCGGCGTTGGCGCGGGTCGTTACGCTGGCGAGTTTGAGCAGTTGTTGCAGCTGGTTGTACGTGGCCGACCGGGCATAGCCATTGAAGACAGTGTAGTTGAGGTTAAGGCCGAGGTTGCTGGTCCGGTTGAAGATACCGTTGGCTTCCTGCGGGGGTCGCAACCCGTCGAGGTAGGTCTGGTAAAAGCTCTGTAACCCCCCGTTGGAGTTGAGATTACCCGTCAACGAAGGCAGATAACCAGCATTGCCCCGCGTAAAATTGTTGCGGGCAATCTGCTCCTGCGACTTGTTGATACGAATCTGGTAGTTGACGTCGATCGCCTGACTGGCGGCCTGTGCCAGCGTCAGCGGGTCGCCCGTTTGCGGAATAGTCGCCACCGTAAAAGCCCGTTGTCGGGCGCGCTGAACGGCGTTATCAGTTTGTTGCGCAAGCAGTGCAGTAGGAAGGAGCAGGAATAGAAAGCAACTACCGAATTTCATTGACGGAGAGTTAATACTAGCGTTAACCTCAAAAATACGAGATTATCAGATTGCCGGGCGGTTTATCGCTTTCGCGTATCTTGCGTTTTTTCCGGTCAACACTTCATGAAACACGTTTTCGCCCGCTTTCTACCCCTTTTCGCCTGCTGGCTGCTGGCCTACTCCGGTCAGAAATCCGCCGATGTACTCGTTACCAACGCCCACGTATACACCGCCGACTCCAGCTTTTCGACTGCCGATGCCTTCGTTGTAAGCGATGGTAAGTTTGTCGCCGTGGGCAAGGCAGCCGACCTTCAGCGTGACTACAAAGCCGACAGCACGGTGGATCTGGGCGGTGCAGCCGTGTATCCCGGTTTCTACGATCCGCACAGCCATTTTCTGGGATTGGGGCAGGTGCTCGATCAGGCCGATCTGGTCGGAGCCGACTCGTACGACGACGTAATCGGCCGGCTGAAAACATTCTACCAGCAACACCCGCAGGTGCTGTGGCTGACGGGCCGGGGCTGGGACCAAAACGACTGGACCGAGAAGCAGTTTCCGACCAAAGAAAAGCTGGATGCGGCCTTCCCAAACGTACCGATTGCCCTGATGCGGGTCGACGGACATGCGCTGCTGGTCAATTCAAAGGCGTTACGGCTGGCGCAGGTCACGGCCGGGTCGCGGCTGGCGGGTGGTGAAGTCGTGCTCAAAAACGGGCAACCAACCGGCGTACTCGTCGACAACGCCATGCAGCTGATTCGGCGCGTACTCCCCCAGCCTACCACCGCCGATAAAGCCCGTATGCTCAAAAATGCCGAGCGCGTCTGCGTGTCGCTGGGTCTGACCACCATCTCCGACGCTGGTATCAGCCCCGCCGAAATCGACCTGATCGACAGCCTGCACAAATCAGGGCAGTTGAAGATCCGGGATTATGCCATGATTAGTCTGGGTGAGCCCAACCTGAACCTGTACCTGAAAAAAGGCCCGTTCCAAACCGACCGGCTCACAGTGAAATCGTTTAAGCTTTACGCTGACGGGGCACTGGGGTCACGCGGGGCCTGCCTGCGCAAACCGTACACCGACCGGCCTGAGACGGGCGGTTTTCTGCTGCTGGCCCCCGACGAACTGGCGCGTGTAACGAGCCTGCTTCACAAATCTGGCTTTCAGGCCAACACCCACTGCATTGGTGATTCAGCCAACCACCTGATGCTCGCTCTGTACGGCAAGCTGCTGAAAGGCAAAAACGACCGGCGCTGGCGCATTGAGCACGCGCAGGTAGTGTCGCCGGAAGATGTGGCCAAATTTGGGCAGTATTCGATTATTCCGTCTGTTCAGCCAACCCACGCGACATCGGATATGTACTGGGCCGCTGATCGGCTGGGGCCGGTGCGGGTCAAAGGGGCTTACGCCTTCAACGACCTGATGAAGCAGAACGGCCTGATCGCGTTCG